>CAWFHN010000014.1:0-190376 GCA_963815665.1 uncultured Solirubrobacterales bacterium
CCGTCGCTCCCGTTCTAGGTGCGCAACCGGGTTCCGCACGGCTAATCGCGCCGGCGGCAGATGAAGACCGGCACCTTGGCGTGGTGAGCGACGGAGGTCGCCACGCTGCCCATCGCCACGTAGCTGGCGCCGCTCCGTCCGTGTGAGCCCATCGCGATCATGCTCGCTCCGCGCTCCTGCGCCGCATTGACGATGCCCTCCCAGATCGGTGTTGCCTCGATCACCGCAGACTCTGCATCGAAGCCTGCTTCCTTGGCAGCGGCCGCGCCCTCCGCGGCGGCCTTGTTCGCCTGCTCCTCGGCCGCTTCCAGCAACTCCGGCGGCACCTTGCCGTACGGGGTACCCCAGAACGGGATTGCGCTGAGCGGCTGGTAGACCGAGAGGACGATCGCCTTCCGGGGAGTGCGGAGTTGTAGTCCTGCCTGGTCGATCGCCTCCTTGGCCTGATCGGAGCCGTCGTAGGCGATCAGCACTGGAGCGTCAGCATCGTGGTCAGGGCTCAATGTCGGTCCTTTCGGGAAGTGGAGGAAGAGCCTATATCGACCCCAATCGCTCGGCGAGGTCCTCGGCTTCGAAGTCGTCTGCCCCTGAGTTCAGATCCGGGGTGGGCACGGATGGCAGCCTTGGCCGCCCCGCATATCGTCGACGCCATGCCCAACGACTTTGCCGCCGCCATGCCGGATCATGGTGGCTGGGTTGCCGTGCGCCCCTCGATCCAGCGGCTCCCCAACTGAAATTGTCTGGAGGCGGACCGGAGCCGAGACAGAGGTTCGGAACCTTTCGTTCCGCAGCGACTTCCATTGGGATTTCCGAGCCTTACGTGCTCGTTGGCGTGATCGTCCTCGCCCTGGCGCTGGGCGGCGTGATCCACATCTTCGAGCCGGGCGATGCCGGGGACCTCGTCTGGGCGGCGGCGATCGTCTTGACGCTCATACCGCTCAGCTGGTCGGTCCTTCGGACGCTGATGCGCGGCGATGTCGGCGTCGACGCGATCGCCCTGGTGGCGATGGTTGGTGCGTTGGCGCTCGGCGAGTATCTGGCGGGTGCCGTGATCGCCCTGATGTTGAGCGGCGGCAACGCGCTCGAGGCCGCCGCCGGGCGACGAGCGCGTCGCGAGCTCACGGCGCTGCTGGAGCGCGCTCCGCGGATCGCACACAGGCGGCGCGGGGAAAAGCTCGAGGAGGTTCCGGTCGACGAGATCCGCGTAGGGGACTGGATCCTGGTGCGGGCCGGCGAGGTCGTGCCGGTCGATGGCGCGGTGCAGAGCGCGACCGCCGTGATCGACGAATCGACCCTCACAGGGGAACCGCTGCCGTCTGCGCACCCCCGTGGCTCGACCGTGTCGAGCGGAACCGCCAACGCCGGGGAGGCGTTCGACATGCGCGCCACGCGGACGGCGTCGGAGAGCGCTTACGCAGGCATCGTCAGCCTGGTACAGGAGGCCGAGAAGCAGCGGGCGCCGTTCGTACGGATGGCGGATCGCTACGCGGCGATTCTCCTGCCGGTGACGCTGGTGGTCGCTGGGGCGGCGTGGGCCCTGAGCGGCGACCCGGTGCGGGCCCTCGCGGTGCTCGTCGTTGCGACTCCCTGTCCGCTGATCTTGGCGGCGCCGGTGGCATTGATCTCCGGCGTCTCGCGAGCCGCCCATCGCGGGGTGATTGTGAAGGGGGGCGGCACGATCGAGAAGCTCGGGCGGGCCCGGACGGTGCTCTTCGACAAGACCGGGACTCTCACTCACGGCAGGCCCGAGATCGAGCAGGTGAAGAGCGCAGACGGGCTCGACGCGGACGAGCTGCTGAGGCTCGCCGCTTCGCTGGATCAGCTCTCCGCGCATGTACTGGCCGAGGCATTGGTCCATGGCACCGAGGGACGCGGGATCGAGCTCAAGTTCCCGGAGGACGTGATCGAGGAGCCCGGACAGGGGGTCGAGGGCCTGGTTGGCGGGCATCGGGTCGCCGTTGGCAGCGGCGACTGGCTGCGGCGGCGTGGCTACTCGGGAGCCGAGGGCGCGGAACGGCTGCTGGGCCGTTCAACGGAGCCCGGATTGGCGAGGGTGCTGGTAGGAGTCGACGGCGGACTTGCCGGCGCGGTGCTGATGGCGGACCACCTGCGCGACGACGCCGATGAACTGACGGCGGCCCTGCGCAGAGCCGGCATTGAACACGTGGCGCTCGTCACCGGAGATCAGCAGGCCGTCGGAGAAGCCGTCGGCAGAACGGTGGGCGTCGATCGCGTGTTTGCCGAGTGCTCGCCGGACGAGAAGATCGAGGTGGTGCGGCGGGCTCGCGAGTTGTCGGACGGGGGCGGGGTGGTAATGGTCGGCGACGGAGTCAATGATGCTCCGGCGCTCGCGCTCGCGGACGTTGGGATCGCGATGGGCGGCATCGGGGCAACCGTTTCCTCGGAGACCGCAGACGCCGTGATCGCGGTGGATCGCGTGGATCGCGTCGTGGACGCGCTCCGGATTGGCCAGCGTTCGTTGGCGATTGCGCGCCAGAGCATTGTGGGTGGCCTGTCGCTGAGCTTCATCGCGATGGGATTCGCGGCTCTCGGATATATCCCGCCGGTCGCCGGCGCCTTACTCCAGGAAGGGATAGACGTGGCAGTGATCCTCAACGCCCTGCGGGCCCTACGTGGCTGAGCTGAGGCCAGTGGAGAACCTGCCGTCTGCGCCCTAGAAGTGCAAGAAGCATAAGAAGTAGCCGGCTGGCTGCCGTTGCTATCGGCCGGAATCCGGTAGCCATTGCGAATGCAATCGCGCCGTTTGCCGCTGGCCGCGGCGATCTCCATGACGATCCTTGCCGCCCTGCCCGCCGTGGCGCAGGCGTGCGGGGCGGGTTCCTTCGATCCCGCCGATCAGCCTCCCTTCGGCGGTCAGACGACGATGCTCTCCGGTCCGCTGGCGCCCGGCGCCAGGATCCCAGGCTTCCGGCTCACTCCCGGGCAGGCGACGGCCATCGCCACCGGGGGTCTGACGCCTCAGGGATCCGTCCGTCGCTTCGAGACGCGCTCGCGCACGGGGCGGGGCATTCCCAGGCAGTGGCAGGTCGACTACTTCGACCGTGAGGGAAAGGACGTCGGCCAGGTGGTGATCGACGACGCGGGCGGCTGCGTCCTCGAGAAGTGGACCGGCACCCAGGTCGAGACCAAGCTCGCTCGGGGCTACCAGGGCGCCGTCTCGGGCAAGGTCAATCACCTCTGGATCTGGCTGCCTCTCTGCGTCCTCTTCCTGGCGCCGTTCGTGGACCCGCGACGGCCGCTGCGGCTGATCCATCTCGACCTGCTGGCGCTGCTCGCGTTCAGCGTCTCGCTCGCCCTCTTCAACCACGCCAAGATCGAGGCGTCCGTGGCGCTGGTCTATCCGGTGCTCGCCTACGTCTTCCTGCGGATGCTGATCGCGGGGTTCAGGCCGACCGAGACCCGCGACCGGCTGCTCCCGTTCGCCCGGCGGAGCTGGCTCGTCGCCGGGATCGTCGCCCTGGTCGGGTTCCACACGGCCTACATGGCGACGGAGGGCAAGGTGATCGATGTCGGGCTGGCGGGGGTGATCGGCGCCGACCGGCTGGTCACGGGCGACGACGTCTATGGCGAGGGGTCGTCCTCCGGGATGCCGATCCGCGGCGACGTCTACGGCCCCGTCAACTACCTCGCCTACGTGCCGTTCGAGCAGGCGCTCCCGTGGAGCGGGCAGTGGGATGAGGTCTCGGCGGCCCGCGCGGCCGCGCTCGGCTTCGAGCTGCTCACGGCCCTGGCCCTGTTCGCCCTGGGCCGCCGCGTCCGGGCGGGCCCGGAAGGGACGACCCTTGGAGTCGCGCTGGCCTACGCCTGGCTCGCCTATCCGTTCACGATGTACGCGCTCGGGTCGAGCTTCAACGACGGGCTCGTGGCGTTCCTGGTGGTCTGCTGCCTGCTGGTCCTGTCCTCGCCGCCGGCGCGCGGAGGGATGGCGGGGCTGGCGGGCCTCACCAAGTTCGGCCCGCTGATCCTGGCGCCGCTGTTCGCCGCCGGCAACGGCGACCGCCGCCCCCGGTCGCTGGCCCTGTTCGCGGTGGGCTTCCTGACGGTCGCCGCCGTGGTGACGCTCCCGCTGCTGCCCCATGGCGGCTTCCGCGACCTCTATGACCGGACGCTCGGCTACCAGGCATCCCGCGGCTCCCCGTTCAGCGTCTGGGGCCAGGCGCCGTCGCTGCACTGGCTGCAGACAGTCAGCAAGGTCCTCGCGCTGGGGCTCGCCGCGCTGATCTTCTTCGTCCCATCGCGACGCTCGACGGTGCAGGTCGCGGCGCTGGCCGCGGCGCTCCTGATCGCGATCCAGGTCACCGCGAACCACTGGTTCTACCCCTACACGGTCTGGTTCGCCCCCCTTGTCCTGGTCGCCCTGTTCGCGCAGCGGAGGGGCCCGGAGCCGGCGATCCAGCGTCCCTAGGCACGGATTTCGACACCCGGTCGAGGGGCCCCGGGCGATCTTTCGACATCGGTCCATGCATGGCGCGGCGGCCTGGGCGGACAATTCCCGTCACACCCACGGGAAGGGGGTTGCGCATGCAGGCTTTGCGACAGGTTGTGGCGTTCGGCGGCGGCGGGTTCTCCCAGGAGTCCGGGAACCCTCTTCTCGACGACTACGTCCTCGGGCTGACCGGGACGGCGAACCCTCGTATCTGCTTCCTGCCCACCGCGAGCGGCGACGCGGACCACTACATCGTCCGCTTCTACAACGCGTTCCGGGAGCGCACCCGGCCCTCGCACGTCAGCCTCTTCAGGCGGGAGCGCGGCGTCCCGGACATCCGCTCGCATCTGCTCGCCCAGGACGTGATCTACGTCGGCGGGGGCAGCCTGATCAGCCTGCTCGGTGTCTGGCGGGCGCACGGCATCGACTCGATGCTCCGCGAGGCCTACGAGGCCGGTGTGATCCTCTGCGGGCTGAGCGCCGGGTCGCTCTGCTGGTTCGCGGAGGCCGTCAGCGGATACCACGACGAGGTCAACCGGGTGCCCGGGCTGGGCTTCCTCCGCCACAGCAACGCCGTTCACTACTGCGACGGGGACCGGCGTGGCGCGTTCCATCGGCATCTCCTGGACGGGATGCCGTCCGGCTTCGCGGCCGAGGACGGGGCGGCGCTCCGATTCGTCGGGGACGAGCTGGTGGAGGTTGTGGCGTCGCGCCCGGAGGCCCGCGCCTACAAGCTGGAGCGACGGGGGAGCCAGGTCCTCGAGACGAGGCTGGCAACGCGGTACCTGGGCGCGGAGACGCCGTCCAACGTCATACCGCTTGCGCGCCAGGCAGCGGCCTAGAGTTACAACGTGGCCACTCGGCGTCGCATCCTCGCCCTCGGCGGTCACGACTTCGACCGCCGGGCGGGTAACGACGCGATCTGCGACCTGATCGTCGAGCTGGCCGAATCGCAGAGGCCGAAGGTCTGCCTCCTGCCGACCGCCAGCGGCGATCCCGAGGACCAGATCGTCCGCTTCCGGAGGGCATTCGGCGAGCGGGACTGCATCCCACAGGCGATCTCGCTCTTCCGGCTGGGAGAGGAACCCGTCGACCTGCGGGAGGAGCTGCTCGGCCAGGACGTCATCTACGCGGGGGGCGGCAGCATGGTCAACCTGCTCGCGATCTGGCGGGCGCACGGCATCGACGAGATCCTGCGCGAGTGCTGGCGGGAGGGGATCCTGATCTGCGGTCAGAGCGCGGGCGCCATGGTCTGGTTCCAGGGCGGGATCACCAGCTCACAGGGTGAGCCCGCGGTGGCGAGCGGCCTAGGTGTGCTGCCGGGCAGCGCCTGCGTCCACTACCTCAGCGAGCCGGTCCGGCGCCGGCGCTTCCTGCGCGCGATCAGCGCGGGCGAGCTCGAGCCCGGGTTGGGCCTCGAGGACCAGACGGGTGCGCTCTTCGAGGACACGCGCCTTGCCGAGACGATCAGCGCTCGCGACGGCGCCGCCGTCTGGGAGGTGAGCGCGGAGAGCGGGAGCGCGCGGGAGGAAGAGCTCTACTCGCGGCGGCTGGAGGACAACCGCCAGCCGATCAATGACATGCGCGCCGACATCCTCGAGCTGCGCCAGACGCTCGCGACCCGCGCCTCACGCCGGCGCGCGCAGCGCCGGCGCCCCGGCCGGCTGGACTAGCCGCTACATCCCATGCTGCGGCGTGTTCCCTATTGTGAACAGGAAGTTGCCGGTACGGCAAACAGGAGAAGAGAGGATTCACATGAGCAAGCGCAAGTATCTGCTCGCGGTGTCGCTGGGCGTCATAGGAGCTCTGTTGATGAGCGCGACTGCCTCGGCGGACGTCACCGGCATCAGCTACACGGGCACCGTCTCGCCGAAGAAGCAGTCGGCCAAGACCTTCGGCCCGGCGAGGATCAGCAACAACGTCGAGACCTTCTACACCGGCGGATTTGCCCCTATTCCCACCCAGACCGTCATTCAGTTCAGCAAGGACATCAAGTTCACGCCGGGCAAGACCCCGCAATGCAACCTGAGCTCGATCAGCACCGTGCCGGATTCCACGGCGATGAGCCTCTGTGGCACGAGCAAGGTCGGCCAGGGCAGCGTCCTGATCAACAACGGCGCCCTGACTGGAAACGTCACCGCGTACAACGGTGTCCCGAGTGGCGGCAACCCGACGATCAACCTGCACACGGACGTGTTCGTCCACGGCACCTATTCGTTCAGCACGACGCTGAATGGCCCCCTGAACCTCTCGACGAACACGCTCACCGTCGCGATTCCGCCCACGGGCACGTCGATCACGCATTTCGATACGGCGGTCAACAAGATCAAGACCGGCAAGAAGAAGGGTAAGACGACCTACTTCGTGATGGCCCGGTGCAAGAAGAAGTGGGTCAACTCCGCGACCACCACCTTCGTCGACGGCTCGACCCAGAGCTCGAGGTCGGTCCAGAAGTGCAAGGCGAAGAAGTCCAAGAAGAAGAAGAAGAAGAAGTAGGCGACACCTCGTAAGGTCGCCTCTAGAGAGCGCCACCGGCGGCGGGAGGCATGGAGGGATCCGTTCCCTCGTCGCCGATCTGCTCCCGGGCGAGGAAGTCCTCGATCAGCAGCGGGCTCTCCTTCGCCTGCTCGCAGACGTTGAGGAGGTCGGTCATCGAGGAGACCTCCTCGACCTGCTCCTTGACGAACCAGGCGAGGAACTGCTCGGCTCGAAAGTCGCCCTCCTTGCGAGCGAGCTTGAAGAGGTCGTTGATCTCGTCGCTGACCCGCCTCTCCTGCTCCAGGGCCATCTTCACCGGCCCGACGACGTCGTCGTACTTCGTCTGTTGCGAGGTGATGTCGGGAATCCGCACCTCGTCGTCGGTGTCGAGCAGGTACTGGACCATGATCATTGCGTGGTTCCGCTCCTCGACCGCCTGGCGGTAGAAGAATGCGGCGAGCCTCGGGAGGGTCTCGGAGTCGTAGTAGACGGCCGCGCCGATGTACTGCTGCTGGGCGGCGAACTCGTTCGAGATCTGCTCGTTGAGGGCGTCGGCGAAGGTTTGCTCAGCCATGCGCGCAGCCTATCGCCGCCCCGCATGGGGCGCTTTCCTCGGCATATAGGCGAATAAAGCGCCCCGCGTGGCTATTCGCCCCAGCGGAATCCCGTAGGCGTGGGCATCGGTTCAAGGGGGCTCGAGGGGAGGCCCGGCTCGGTCCCGGCCGTGTTGTAGCCCGACGGCGCCACGTCGTTCGGGGTGTCGGGATGGAAGAGCGACGCCAGGTACTGGATGTGCCCGCGGCCCGGGCCGAGCTCCCACTGGCCGCCGCCGTAGGCGCCGATCCCGTTCTCGTCGCAGAAGTCATAGCCGGCGAAGAGCTCGTGCAGCGGCCCGAAGCGCGATGGCTTGATGTTGACCATCTTCGGCATCCAGGGCTGCGCCTTGATGTCGTCGACCGAGTGGATCACGGCGTCCCAGGTGACGCGCTCCGCGACCGGGTCGAGGATCGGCTTGGTCTCGTCGTTCACGTCCGGGTCCTCCAACCAGGCATCGGGGAAGGCCTCGATCAGCTTGCGGTAGAGCTCGGGGTCGGTCTCGACATCGACCGGCGTGCCCTTGTACTGGCCCTTGAGGTCGAGGGAGTCCACGGCACCGGTCTCGACCAGCTGGCCGATCAGCTCGTCGGTCCAGTCGTTGGTCGGATCGAGCTTGAAGCGCAGAGTCGGGTAGACCTCGAGCCGCTTGCGGACCGGCTCGATCGTCGAGACCTCGTCGGAGCCCGGCGGCGTCAGCCTCATCGAGACGACGAAGGTGACGGGCTTCGGCTCCCGCCCGACGACCTCGTGCAGCGACTTGCCCGCCTGTCGCAGCGCCAGGTCGAGCGCCGCGCTCTCGAAAGCCCAGCGGCGGTAGTTGACGGAGACCTCGCGCTCGGGTGGGCTGGGGAAGAGAGGAAGGCCGTCGAGCAGCTCCGAGAAGGACCCGATCGTGTGCTCGCCCGCGAGGTCCAGGATCGGGCCTGCGTCCTGGAGGGCGATGTGGTCGAGTGAGTCGTAGACGACGTCCTCGCCGAGCCCCTCGTGCCCGCCGCCCTTCAGGTGGATGATCGTGGTCAGGCGGTCGAAGTCGGAGTCCGGCAGCGAGAACTCCAGTCCCTCCAGCTCGTATGAGTCGATCTGGAGCGGCAGGTCCTTGATCTTGTCGTAGCTGGGCACGGCGGAGGACCTTACCGACCGGCCGAGCTCGGCTTCCGAGGCTCGCGTAACGTTGCGGAGCTCCGCCGGACGAAACACGCGTTCACGGGCGGATCGTCCGATTACGAGAGGAGAAGGAATGGCTGAGTCACTCGGCGCCGATGCCGGCGCCGGACTGAAGGCACTGGGGGTCAACTGCACGCTGAAGAAGACGCCCGAGACCTCGAACACGGAGGCGCTGATGAACCGGGTGCTGGGACTCCTGGAGGAGCACGGAGTCGAGACCGAGATCCTGCGGCCCGTCGACTTCGACATCAAGTTCGGCGTCAGCTCCGATGAGGGCGACGGGGACGAATGGCCCCAGATCCTCGAGAAGTTCAAGGCCGCCGACATCCTGCTGATGGGCATGTCGATCTGGTTCGGGGTGCGCTCCTCGGTCTGCCAGATGGTGATCGAGCGCCTCGACGGGACCTACAACGAGCGCAACGACGTCGGCCAGTATCCGCTCTACAACAAGGTCGCGGGAGTCGTGGTGACCGGCAACGAGGACGGCGCGCACGCCAGCGCCGAGACCACCCTCTTCAACATGACCCACCTCGGCTGCGTGGTCCCGCCCAACGCCGATACCTACTGGGTGGGCGACGCCGGGCCGGGGCCCTCCTACCTCGACGCCGGCGGGCCGGATCACCCCTACACGCAGCGGACAAGCTCCTGGTGCGCCCACAACCTGCTCCACATGGCCCGGATCCTGCGCGAGTCCCCGATCCCGCCGATCGGCAACACGCTGGACGAGATGGGCGGCGACGCCGTCCACGGCGGCTAGGGCCCCAGCCGGGGAACGACCCGCAGATATATGCTTCTGCCCTAACCCAGGGCCAGGAGAGGGCGACGGGATGAATTGCGCGGGAAGCGCGAGGCGTCTGAGAGGAATTGCGATGGCGGCATCCGCAGCGGCGCTCGCGATCGCCGCGATGGCGCCCGCAGCGGCTTCGGCGGCCAACGGCCTCGCCGTCCACGGCAGCGTCAACCAGGTCTACGTCACCGGGGCCCAGCCGGGTACGAGCCTGCGACTGCTCGATCGCAAGCGCAAGCGGGTCCGGACCAAGCCCGTGGGGACGCTGGGCGGCGTCGTCTTCCGCGGCGTCCCGGCCGGGAAGGGCTACCGGGTGCGCGCCGCCGACGGCTCGCTCTCCGTGAAGGTCGGCGTGATGAGAGACAGGTCCGCGCCGAAGCACCCCTCGATCTACAACCAGACCCTTCCCGCAGGGGGATACGGCTACATGACGACGCGGGACGGCACCACCCTCTCGCTCGACGTCCGGCTGCCCGGCCCGGCCAACAAGGGGCCGTACCCGACGCTGGTCGAGTACTCGGGCTATGGATACGCCAACCCCGCCGGCGCCGAGAGCGGCATCAGCCAGATCCTCAACCTGCTCGGCTACGCCGTGGTCGACGTGACGATGCGCGGGATTGGCTGCTCGGGTGGAGCCTTCGACTACTTCGAGAAGCTGCAGAGCCTCGACGGCTACGACGTCGTGGAGACGGCCGCGCGCCAGCCGTGGGTGCTGAATGGCAAGGTCGGGATGGCGGGCGTCTCCTACGGCGGGATCAGCCAGCTCTTCGTCGGGGCCACCAGGCCGCCGCACCTGGCGGCGATCACCCCGCTGTCGGTGATCGACAACACGGCCACCACCCTGTACCCGGGCGGCCTGCTCAACACCGGCTTCGCAGTCCCATGGGCTCAGGACCGGGTCGACGACTCCCAGCCGTCCTCGCCGACCGAGGGCCAGGGCTGGGCCTACAAGCGGATCCAGGGCGGGGATCAGATCTGCAAGGCGAACCAGACGCTGCACACCGCCGCCGCGGACCTGATCGCCAAGATCTCGAAGAACCGCTTCTTCCGGCCCAGGATCGCGAACCCGCTGTCTCCCGCGACCTTCGTCAACAAGATCAGGGTCCCCGTCTTCATGGCCTGCCAGTTCAACGACGAGCAGACGGGCGCCCACTGCCCCAACCTCGCCGACCGGTTCACCCAGACCCGCCGCAAGTGGTTCACGTTCACCAACGGCTTCCACATCGACTCGCTCGATCCCGGGACCTTCAACCGCTGGTTCGACTTCCTCGAGCTGTACGTGGCGCAGCGAAAACCGCAATATCCACCGGGGGCGGCGGCGTCCGCGCCGGGGATCTACACCGCCGCGATGGGCATCCCGGGCGTGACGCTGCCGCATGACCCGATACAGGACCAGCCGAGCTACCAGGCCGCTCTGAGCGCCTTCCAGGCCATACCGCCGATCAGGATCCTCTTCGACAATGGAGCGGGCGGCGCCGCGGGAAATCCCTACCCGAGCTTCGAGCGCTACTTCAATCGCTTCCCGATCCCCAAGACCCGGGCGCGCTCCTGGTACTTCGGTGCCAATGGAGCGCTCAGGGGCAAGCCTCCGAAGAAGGGTCGCAAGGGGGGCAGCGACACCTTCGTCTGGGACCGGACCGCGCGGCCCGCCAGCGACTTCGCGGGCACGAACACCGGTGGCGGCGACCTCTGGACCGCTCACCCCAACTTCGACTGGCGCCAGCCGCCGGCCGGGAACGCCGCGTCCTTCATCACCCCGCCGCTGGGGAGCGATGCCGGAATCATCGGAGCCGGTGCAGTCCACGCCTGGATCCGGGCCTCCGTCCCGAATGTGGATCTCCAGGTCACCGTCTCCGAGGTGCGACCGGACGGCAAGGAGACCTACGTGCAGAGCGGCTACCTGCGCACCAGCGCCCGCAAGCTGGACGCGAAGCACAGCTCCCTGCTCGAGCCAGTATTGAGTCTGCGGCGCGAGGACGCCGCCAAGCTGCCCAAGGGCCGGCTGACGAAGCTGATCGTCCCGCTCTACTACGAGGGCCACGTCTATCGGGCCGGGTCGCGGATCCGCGTCACCGTGAGCGCCCCGGTCGGCGACCAGCCGGTGTGGGCCTTCGCCGAGACCGTCCCGACCCACAACGCGAACGTCACGGTCGCCTTCTCGCACAAGCATCCCTCGCGCCTGATCCTGCCGCTGGTCCCGGGAGTGACGGCGCCGACGCCGCTGCCTCCATGTCCCGGGCTGCGCGGCGAGCCCTGCCGGAGCTTCCCTTAGGCCGCACTTCTCTAGCTCGCGAGTAGCGTGCAGAGTCGATGAGCAGACCGGTCGCTTTGTCATGGAGCGGGGGCAAGGACTCGGCGCTCGCGCTGCATGAGCTGCGTCGTTGTCACACCCCACCGTCGCTGCTGCTTACGACATTTGACGAGGACAGTGGGAGGGTGCCTCATCACGGGGTACAGATCGAGCTAGTGGCCGCGCAGGCGGAAGCCGTCGGCTTACCGCTCGTGACCGTGGCACTGCCGCCCGCCGCATCCAACGCCAGCTACGAGCAGCGTCTGCAGGAAGCCTTCGACGCGCCCCCGCTGGATGCGGTCACGGCGGTCGCGTTCGGCGACCTGTTCCTCGCAGACTTACGCCGGTACCGCGAGGAGCGCATGGCGCAGGCGGGTCGAACTGCCATCTTCCCGCTCTGGGGGCGTGCGACAAGGACACTGGCTCGGGCGTTCATCGACGCTGGCTTCGGTGCCACCGTCGTCTCCGTAGACGGCGACCAGATCGAGCACAGCTTCCTCGGGCGAGACTTCGACGAGGACCTGCTGGGCAAACTGCCGGCGCAGGCGGATCCGTGCGGGGAGCACGGCGAGTTCCACACGTTCGTGCACGATGGCCCGATCTTCGAGCATCCCGTCGTGGTGCGCGCCGCAGGTCGGGTGACCGACGGGCGTTTTACGTGGTTGGAACTGCGCGCCCTGAGCGCTGCTGACGCCGAGGCCTGACGCATCGACGAGACGAGCAAAGCGACGATCTGGAAAGCAAGCCCTTAACCGAGGAGGGGCCCCTAGGCCGGGGCCTTCAGCCCAGGGCCCGGAAGGGCCTCGGCGTCGCGCGCGCCGATCTCCTCGCCGCACTTTCCGCAGCGCAGCTCCAGTGTCGGCTCGCCGCCGCAGCCCCTGTGGCGGATCTCGACGGGCGGGCCCTCCTCCGCCATGTAGCGGTCGCCCCATTCGCGCAGCGCCATCAGCACGGGATATAGATCGATACCCATCTCCGTGAGCCGGTAGCGGTCGCGGGTGCGCACCGCGTCCTTGTAGGGCTCGCGGCACAGGACGCCGGCGTCGACCAGCCGGCCGAGCCGATCGGAGAGCAGGGAACGGGAGATGTCGAGGCTCGACTGGAAGTCCTCGAATCGCTTGATCCCGGAGAACGCTTGGCGGAGGATGACGAGGGTCCAGCGGTCGCCCAGCAGGGCGGCCGGCCTGGCGATCGAGCATCTCTCCTCTGCGATGTCCGCGGCGCGCATCCGGGCCAGCATAGCGAGGCTACGTTCGGAATCCGAACCCTATAGCCTGCGTCCAACTTCTGAACCCAAGATCCCGCCCAAGGAGGACACCTTGCCGAAGCTCGATCTGACCATTCCCGCGGAGTCCCTCACCGACGACGCCAGGCAGGAGCTCGCCCGCGAGCTGGGCGCCACTCTCCTGCGCTGGGAGGGCGCGCCGGACACCGAGTTCTTCCGCTCCATCACCTGGACCCACGTGCACGCGCTGCCGGCGGATGAGATCCAGACACCCGACGGCGTCGCCGAGCCGCACGCCGTCGTCGACGTCACGATCCCGAGCGGCGCCCTCAGCGAGCGCCGCAAGGCGGGCCTGGTCGAGGACACGACCAAGCTGGTTCTCGACGCGACCGGCTGGGGCCCCGAGGCGGGCGTCCGCGTCTGGACGCTGATCCACGAGGTTCCGGACGGCAACTGGGGCGCTGCGGGCCAGGTGGTCCGCTTCGAGCAGCTCCGCAAGGCGGCCAAGGCCGAGCGCGAGCAGGAGGGATCGGGCAAGGAGAAGGTCCCGGCCGCGGCGAGCGACAAGAAGGAGGTCCCGGCGTGAGGCAGCTCCAGTTCCTCGAGAAGGGGAAGCTCGAATGGCGCGAGGCCCCGGACGCAAAGCTCGAGGGCGACAGCGAGGCCGTCGTGCGGCCGGTGGCCCTGGCCACCTGTGACATCGACGTCGCCTTCGTGCGGGGAATGTTTCCGGCGGAGCCCTATTCCTTCGGGCATGAGTGCGTCGGCGAGGTGACGGACGTCGGCGACTCGGTCACCTCCGTGAAGCCGGGCGACCTGGTCAGCGTCCCGTTCCAGATCTCCTGCGGCGAATGTGCCGCCTGCCGCGAGGGCAGGACCGGCAACTGCGAATCGGTCTCCCGCCTTTCGACCTACGGGTTGCCGATCGGCGATGACTACGGCGGCTTCGCCAGCGACTCGGTGAGGGTCCCGTACGCGGACGCGATGCTCGTCCCGGTCCCCGAGGGCGTCAGTCCGACGGCAATCGCAAGCCTCTCGGACAACATCCCGGATGCGTGGCGGTGCGTCGCTCCGCCACTCGCCGAGAGGCCGGGCTCTCCAATCCTGATCGCGATGGGCGTCGGGTCTATCGCGCTCTACTCGGTCGCGATAGCGCTGGCCCTCGGCGCCGAGAGGGTCGACGTCGTCGGTGGCAACTCGCGGGACCGCGAGCTGGCCGAGAAGCTGGGGGCCAACGTCCTCGACGAGGATTTTCCCGATCGCGCCGGCTTCTACCCGATCACCGTGGACGCGAGCGCTAACCCGGCCGGCATCTCCTGCGCGCTGAAGTCGACCGATGCCGACGGAATCTGCACCAGCATCGGGGTCTACCTGCAGCCCACGCCCCTGCCCCTGCTCGACATGTTCACGCAGGGGATCACGTTCGTCACCGGCCGACCGCACGTGCGGACGCTGATGCCCGAAGTCCTGGAGCTGATCCGGGACGGCAGGTTCGATCCGGACCCGATGACGGTCAACAAGGTGGCCTGGGACGACGCGGCCGAGGCGCTCTCGGACCTGCGGGCGAAGACGGTCGTGGCGCGCTAGCTGTCAGGACAGCTAGCCGGTGCCGCCGGGCACGACGCCGCCGGTCGAGTGACCGGCACTCGAGGCCGCCGGCGGGCGCAGCGCGCCGATCTGCGGCTGCAGGAAGAGCTCCCTCATCCCGTCCTCGGCGGCGAAGAAGAAGAAAGCGCCTACGCCCTGCTTGAGGGCGGGCTGCACGCAGGAGGCAGCCAGGGCGGCGGAGGTGCTGGTAATCGCCTGGCTGGAGTGCGCGTCCGGGCTGTCCGTGAACGAGATCTCCATCGCCAGGTTGCTCATCTGCGGCCGGCCCCTCTTCTTCAACGGCAGCCGGATGGTCTTCTTCCGCTTCTTCTTCTTGCCCTTGACCTTCACCTTCTTGGTGATGAACTTGAACGTGTACTGGAGGCGCAGGTTCTTGGCTCGCGCACCGAAGGCCGCCCCGCCGCCGTCGGCACAGGAGTCCTGGCTCTGGATGCTGAGGGGGCCCAGCTTGCGGGAGCCGAGGCGGGAGTTCTTCTTGTTCAGGTCCTGGGCGATCTGGCCGTAGTTCCAGCCGGCGACGTCCTGCGGGGCCAGGCCGGTCCGCTTGCCGGTCCCGATCGGATTGGCGGCCGCGGTCGCGGCGACGCCCCAGTCCCACATCTTGATCCGGGGGAAGGCCTTCTTGAAGTTGGGGTTCCACGGGGGTCGCGTCGGATCCGTGAGACGGCCCGCGTTCCAATCGTCCTGCTCGAAGTCGGTGAGCACCGCGAAGACGTTGGGATCGGCCACCCCGGCGAACGCGTAGCCGGCCTGCGTGGGGTCGAAGCTCATCCCGTCGAGGGCGATGATCCGGTTGCAGGGGAAGGTGGCGCGCAGGTCGGCGGCGAGGGTGGAGGCCACGGGATCCGTCATCGGCGGGAAGGCGCCGCTGCCCGCAAAGCGCGTGTTGAGCACGAAGATGTCCTGCGGGCGCACCCGGTCGGCAAGCCCCCCGTTCGCCTCGTTCCACTGCGTCCAGGTGTTGACGTTCCCCTGGGTGTTGATACGGATCATCATCGTGAAGCGGGTGGGCCCGGAGCCCGTCGGCGCGAGGCCGTACGGCTGGGCCGGGCAGGCCACCGAGGCCTTCGCTGCGGAGGCCGGGTCGGCCTCTTTCCCGGCGAGCAACAGCAGCGCGAACAGGGCCGCCGCCGCGGCCAGCGCGGTCGCGCGGCGGGCGCGCCGTGGCGCGCTCCCCTTCGGGTGTGTGACGACTCCTGCCATAAGGGACGAGGGCACCGCAAGCTAACGACGCCTCTCCCCTCAACACGCGATCCTTGTTGCAGTTGTGCAGGGGTTACGTCAGGGCGCGGATCGCCAGCGCCCCGAAGCTCTCGACCGCCGCGCGCAGGTCCTCCTCGGAGGTGTCCTCGTCGCGGGCGTGGCTGATGCCGCCGATCGACGGGGAGAAGATCATCGCGGTCGGCATGTGCGGGGCCATCGAGGCGGCGTCGTGCAGCGCCCCGCTGGGCAGTTCGAAGCGGGTGCCGGTGACCTGCTCGCATGCCTCTGCCGCGAGACCGACCAGGCCGGAATCGAAGGCGATCGGCTCGATCCGCCAGATCGGCTCCTCCGCCGCCTCGCAGCCTCGCTCGGCGGCGCAGGCGTCCACCGCCTCCCGTGCGGCGGTCAGCATCCGGGCCAGTGCGGCCGCCTCGCGGTGGCGGAGGTCGACCTGCATCGAAGCCAGTTCGGCGACCGCGGTCACGATGCCAGGCTCGTAGGCGACCACGCCGACGGTGCCCACCCCGCCCTCCGCGATTGCGATCTCCTCGATCCGCAGGGCGGCGGCCGCGGCGGCGAGGCCGGCGTCGTGGCGGGCATCCATCGGGGTCGTACCGGCGTGGGCGGCGTGCCCGCGAATGACGAAGCGCAGCCGCTCGACGCCGGCGCAGCCGCTCACCGCCGCCGCCTCAATGCCCTTCGCCTCCAGAACCGGCCCCTGCTCGATGTGCAGTTCCAGATACGAGTCAAGTCTCTCGAGCCGGGTGCGGCACTCCACGACCCGCTCGAGCTCGACCCCGTTCTCGGCGAGCACCCCCGGTGCTCGGAGCCCGTCGGAGTCCCGCGCGTCCGCCAGCTCGGCCGGATCGAACGTGCCCGCGGCGGCCGAGCTGCCGAACAGGCTGCGGCCGAAACGGGCGCCCTCCTCGTCCGCCCAGTCCACCAGGGCGAGCGTCCTCGGCGGGTCCGTCTCGGCGCCCGCCCAGGCTCGCAGCACACCGAGCGCGCACATCACACCCAGCGCGCCGTCCAGCCAGCCCCCATCGGGAACCGAGTCGAGGTGGGATCCGACCGCCAGCGCCGGCTCGGAATCGCCCCGGAGGTAGGCCCAGGCATTACCCGCCTCGTCGATCTCGGGCTCGAGTCGGATCTCCGCGAGGAGCTCCCGCAGGAACTCGCGCGCGCGGCGCCATCCGTCGCCCCAGCAGAGCCGCTGGGCGCCCTGGTCGTCCCCCGTCCGGTCCCGAAGCTCGCACAGGTCGGCGATCACGCGATCCGCATCGATCGTAGGGGTCACCCAACTCCCTCCCGCCGCAGCGCCTGACTCAGGCAATGGGGGCCGCCGCCGCCGAGGGTGAACATGGAGAGGTCCAGCTCGATCACCTCCAACCCGCGCGCCCGCAGGGCTGCGTTCAGGTCCTGGGCGCCGGCAGCGGAGATCACCCGCTCGCCCCCGAGCGAGATCGCGTTGGCGCCGAGCGTGAAGGCGTGCTCCTCGCGCACGTCGATCAGGTCGAAGCCCTTGCCGCGCAGCCACTCGACCGCCGCCGCGGGCAGCACCTCGGTGCACACGGCCGCCAGCTTCTCGCCCAGGACCGCCGTCAGCACGTCGATGTGGACGTAGCGCTCGGGAATCGGCTGGACGCGCGCCTCCCAGCCGTCCTCTCGGAACCAACCCGCCAGCTGCCCCGCCGCGACCTCCTGTGTGCGGGTCTCTCCGCAGCCGATCATCACGCTGCCGGGTTCGACGATCATCACGTCGCCGCCCTCCAGGGAGCCGGCGGTGATCATGCCGCGGATCGGAATGCCGTGCTCCTGGTGGAAGCGGATCGCGGGGGCGTACTCGCCGCGCCGCCACCACTGCGCGGGCTGGGTGATCACGGTCCCGTTCGGGCCCATCGTGCTCGAGTCGCGGGTGAACACTCCGTAGGGCAGGGCCGGGTCGGTCTCGAGGAAGTGGCAGCGGACGCCGGCGTCCTCGTAGGCGCTGACGAGCGCTTGATGCTGGGATGAGGCCAGCTCGGGATCGAAGCGATGTCCGGCCTCGAGGGTGGCGCGCGTGATCGCGCTGGTCTCACGCCAGCGGAAGGCATCCGGTCGGCAGAGGAGGACGTCGAGCAGGCGCCCGTACTCGGAGTCGACGCCCCAGGCCTGCCCTGCGGCGCTCATTCGGAGACCACCCGGATCGTTCGCAGGGATCGGTCGCTCGCCCCGCGCACCAGCCCTCCGTGGGCAAGAGAGTCGGCGATGTAGGCGATGGTCGGCTGTGTCAGCCGCTCGCCCGGGAGGACGTTGGGAACGCCCGGCGGGTAGGCGGCAAGGGACTCGGCGGCGATCCGGCCCTCGGCATCCTCGAAGGGGACCACCTCCTGCGGCCCCAGAAAGGCGTCCCGGGGGGCGAGCTCGAGTGGGCCCCACGGAGGGGGCTCGGCGAAGGCTCGGCGCTGCTCGACGTCGGCGGAGCCGATCTGCTCGACCGCGCGCTGGAGCCCCTCCACCAGTCGGTCGGCCGTTGCGGTGGGAGTCTCGCCGATTCCGAAGACGGCGACGATCACGTTCTCGGAGAAGAGCTCGAGGACGACGTCGTCCCTCTCCCTCATCAGCTCGGCGATCCTGTGGCCGGTCGCCCCGGTGCCGCGGACGTCGACGGAGAGGCGCAGCGGATCCCAGGCCGCGACGCTGGCCCTTCCTGCCAGGCGCTCGTCGAGCACGTCGAGGCCGGGGATCTCCCTTACGCGCTCGCGCGTCCGCGCCAATGTTTCGAGTGTCTCGTCCAGCAGCTCCTGGCCCCTGGTCGCCGCGAAGCGCCGCCCCGCGTCGAGAGAGGCGGTCAACAGCGCGTTCGGGCTGGTGGACTCCACGAGCGTGACGGAGCGGTCGACCACGTCCTCATCCACCCGGCCGCCGTCGCCGAGATGGAGGATCGCCGACTGGGTGAAGCTGCCCACGATCTTGTGGGTGCTGGAGAGCACCATGTCGGCGCCGCCGCGCAGAGCCCCGATCGGCAGGTCCGGGTGGAAGTAGAGGTGCGAGCCCCAGGCCTCGTCCACGACCAGGGGGACGCCCCGGGCATGGGCGACCTCCGCGAGCTCAGCAATGCGTGCCACGGCCCCGAAGTACGTCGGCGAGACCAGCATCGCCGCCTCGGCGCCGGGCTCGGACTCGAGCGCTGCGTCCAGGGCCTCGGGTGTCACGCAGTGCGCGATGCCCAGCTCGGGATCGATCTCCGGCGCCACGAAGCTCGGACGCAGGCCCGAGAGCACGAGCCCGTCGATGATCGAGGAGTGGACGTTTCGCTGTACCACCACCGGTCCGCGGTTTGGCGGACCGGTCCTCAGCTCGCCGGTGGCATGGGCGAGCGTCATGCAGATCGCGTGATTACCGCCGGACGCGCCGTTGAGCAGGAACCAGCTGCGCTGCGCGCCCCAGGCATCCGCCGCGAGGCGCTGGGCCCGCTGGAACGGCGTGGGCTCGGGCCCGACGTCGATCCCCTCGATCCCCGCGGGGAGGTCGTGTAGGACCGCGGCCTCGCCGAGGGCCTCGATCAGCGCCGGATCGGCGCCGACTCCCTTGTGCCCCGGGATGTGAAAGCGGCCCGGATTTCGCGCCACATAGGAGACGACCGCGTCGAGGTAGGGAGCTTCGCTCTGATCGGCCATTGGTCGCCTACGCTCCGTGCGGTTGCTCGCCGCCGGTGTAGCTCGAGTACGGATACCACCACTCCTTGAGGGCGACCTCGCTCTCGATGTGGACGTGCTTCGTCTCCTGGAAGGCCTCGAGCCCCTCGCGGCCCAGCTCGCGGCCGAGCCCGGACTGCTTGTAGCCGCCGAACGGCCCCGCGTCGTTATCCGTGAGCGGGTCGTTGAACCAGACGGTGCCGGCCTTCACCTCGCGCATGCAGCGCAGGATGGTCTTGAAGTCCTGGGTGTAGATGTTGGCTCCAAGCCCGTAGGGGGTCGAGTTCGCGAGCTCGATGGCCTCGTCCAGGCTCTTCACGCGGACCATGGGCGCGACCGGGCCGAACGTCTCCTCGCGCAGGAGATCGGTCTCGGCGGAGGCGCCGGTGACCACCGCCGGAGCGAAGAAGTGCCCGCGGTCCTGACCGCCCGAGTCGCCCCCGACGACGAGCTCGGCGCCCGCGCCCACGGCGGCCTCCACCTGCGCGGCGACTTTCTGGCGCTGATTCGCCGAGACCATCGGGCCGATGTCGGTGTCGCTCTGCATCGGATCGCCGATCACGAGGCTCTTCGTGTAGTCGACGAACGCCGACAGGTAGTCGTCGTAGACGTCATCCAGCACATAGAACCGCTCCGCGGACGTGCAGACCTGCCCGGAGTTGAGGAACGCCGCCCAGGCCCCGCCCTTGGCGGCCACGTCGATGCGGTCCACGACGTCGGAGCAGACGATGAACGGGTCCTTCCCGCCCATCTCGAGGTTGACGCGCGCCATGCGATCGACGCAGGCAAGCGCGACCTTCTTGCCGGTCGCAACGGAGCCGGTGAAGGCGATTCCGTCGATTCGCGGTTCGGACGCGATCGCGGCACCGACCTCCGGTCCGCCGGCCACGAGGTTGACCACGCCGGGCGGCAGGTGGTCGAGGCAGGAGGCGAGCATCAGCGTCGAGAGCGGCGTGATCTCAGAGGGCTTGGCGACGAGAGCGTTGCCCGCGGCCAGCGCGGGCGCCATCTTCCACGCCAGAAGCAGCAGCGGATAGTTCCAGGGCACGATGCAGCCGATCACCCCGAGGGGCTCCTTGACCACCAGCGAGAGCTGACTCGACTCGATCGGCGGAATCACCCGTCCAGCGGAATCCCGCCCGATCTCCGCGTAATAGTCGAAGCAGGCGGCCGTCCAACCGACCTCATCGGAGTTCTCAACCAGAGGCTTCCCGCCCTCGAGCGTCATCACCTCGGCAAGCTCGTCCGTCCGCGCCCGCAACCGTGTCGCGACCTCGCGAAGCAACTCGCCCCGATCCACCGCCGGAGTCCTGCCCCATTCCCTGGAGGCCTCCACGGCGGCCGTCACCGCCGCATCGACCTGTTCAGGATCGGCCGTCCCTACAGAGGCGACGCTCTCCTCGGTGAAGGGGTTTTCGACGTCGAGCGGCGCCCCATCGCCGGAGACCAGCTCTCCATCGATCAGCAGACGAGTCTCGAGCTGCGCCACACAGCGATCGTATTGGCCCGCCGCCAGCCGTCGCCGAGCGACCAGCGCCTGGGGCCGGCGCCGGCAGCCGCCGTGCGAGGCTGCGCCAGCAGCGAGCAGTAGGCGGCTGCCGGCGACGGCCCCACGTCAATAAGAGCAAGGCGGGGTAGGACGGCCAGGGGGAGAAGGAAACCGGCCGCCCTATCCGCCCGCCTGCGCCGAGGCGAAACTCGGCGGAGGCGAGGCATCGCAAATATGTGGGCGGGCGCCGGAGTAGGGGGTCTCCGAACGCCCGCCCGCTGCCTCGACTCAGAACGTGGCTTACCCTGCCTCTGAACGCGTAAACGTGGGTATTAGCGTCCTTCCGCTCGGCCCTGCGCCTCGTTTTCGCGCAATGTTCCGGTCTCCTTATTGCTGGGTAGCTAGGCTACGTGGGCGACTCGACATGCCCTGCCCGAGGGCAGGACGCCAGGGGGTCTGGCGCGGGTCGCGTGGAGCCGGGATCCATGGACGAAATTGCCTCGGCAAACAACCAAATGAACGCGATGCCGTCCCCGGGGCCCCGAGAGCAGCTCGCCGGCGAGCGCCCCCTGCTCGAGCGGTATTCGAGGGACCACTCCCCGACAGTGCGAGAGGAGCTGGTCGACAGGTTCATGCCGCTCGCCAGGCGCCTCGCGGCGCGCTACGCCGGCGGCGCCGAGCCCTTCGACGATCTCGTCCAGGTCGCGAGTGTCGGGTTGGTCAAGGCGATCGACCGCTTCGACCCGGAGCGGGGAACCGCCTTCTCGACGTTCGCCGTCCCCACGATCCTGGGCGAGCTCAAGCGGCACTTCCGTGACCGCGGCTGGTCCGTGCACGTTCCGCGGGACGTCCAGGAGCGAATCCTCAAGGTCGAGCGGGCGATGGCGGAGCTGCCCGCGAAGCTGGGGCACTCGCCGACCATCCAGGAGATCGGCCAGCGCATCGAGGCGAGCGACGAGGAGGTTCTCGAGGCCATGCACGCATCCCAGGGCCACCACGCGGTCTCCCTCGATGCGACCTCCAAGGTCGGCGACGGCGACGAGCCCGGTCCCCTTCGCGACCGGATCGGCGAGGAGGACCTCTCCTTCGACACGGTCGAGTACGGCGAGGCGATCGGTCCCGTGCTCAGCGAGATCTCAGAGCGAGACCGAACCGTCCTCCACCTGCGCTTCGTTGAGGACCTGACGCAGAGCGAGATCGCCGAGCGCGTCGGCGTCTCCCAGATGCACGTCTCGCGCATCCTGCGCGCCACCATCGAGAAGCTGCGAAAGCGGATCCCGGACGAAGACCTCTAGCGCTAGCGCTCGACCTCGAACACCAGGAACTCGACGGCTTCACCCTCGGAGGTCTCGTCCCTGGTGATCTCCATGGCGCTCGCCAGGCTGCGGAGGGAGCCTCCGGGCACGTCCATCTCGGCCATCAGCTTCTCGCCGGCTCCCTCCACCAGCGGCCCCACGCGCACGCCGAGGCTGCCGGCGCTGTCCTTGATGGTGATCCCGACGCGGCCGTCCGAGAAGTCATCCTCGCCGGAGGATGAGACGGCGTCGCCGAGCAGCACCGTGTCGGCCAGGCGATCGACCGAGAACTCCGCCCGGGCCGCCAGCGCCCCCATAACCCGGGCGAGGACCGGCTTCGCTATCGCCCCCGGGGCAAGCGCCATCTCGAGCTCCTTCGGAACCTGGGTGGGGAGCCCGTTCTCTGCGAAGTCCGGGGGCGTGTAGCCGAAGCGGATCGTCGTCCTGCTTCCCAGTCGCCCGCCGCTGATCTCGAAGCTGTCGGAGAGGGCGGCGATCAGCGGGAGGCCGAGGCCGAGTGACGTGTCCCCCTCGCTCGCTCGCGGTCGAAAGCCGTGGCCGTCGTCCGCAACCTGGATCTCGAGCTGCTCACCGCCCGGGAGCGCGGTCACCCGCAGGGGCCCGGGCTCGTCGTCGTAGGCGTGCAGGACCACGTTGTTGCAGGCCTCCGTGATCACCGTCTTCAGGTCCGCGATCCGCGACCCGGCCAGCCCGAGGGCCTCGCCCAATCCCGCCACGGCCTGGCGGACGACCATGACGTTCTCGGCCGTCGCCGGCACCGTCAGCTCGAATCCGCTGGAGTTCATCCCGGTGGCGTCCCAGAGTTGCCCGAGACCTCGGTGAGGGCTTCCTCCCGCCGGGAGTGCACGGGCAGCTCGGCGCGCAGGCCCGTCACCTCGAGGACGCGGTCGACCGCGTCCGCCCCGTTTGAGTGCACAACCGCAAAGCCAATGTCCGCTTCGGCCGCCCGCCGGCGGCCGTCGAGGATCACGCCGAGAATGGACGAGTCTACGAACGTGGCCGCGGAGAGATCGACGACCGTGGGCGTGCTCTCGTCGAGCAACCCATCGAGACGTCGCCGGAGATTCGGCGCCGTGCTCAGGTCGTGCTCTCCGGAGATGGTCAGCACCGCCAATCCTGCATCGGTTCGCTCAATAGCGAGCTCCCCAGTCCGCACACCGGCGAAACTACCTCGATTGGAGGGCACTCAAACCTCCTGGTCGGGACGCACCGAAGCGAGGCGTTCCGCACGCCGCTGCTGCCAGACGCTGAACCCCATGGCGATCAGCGTCACCAGGAAGAGCATGGTGGCGATCACGTTCACCTCGACCGGGATCCCGCGCTGGAACGCGCCGAAGATGTAGAGGGGGAACGTCACGGTGGTCCCGGAGTTGAAGTTCGAGACCACGAAGTCGTCGATCGAGAGCGCGAAGGCTAGTAGCGCGGCAGCGACCACGCCGGGCATGATCAACGGCAGGGTGATCTTGCGGAAGGTGGTGAGCGGGTCCGCCCCGAGATCCTGTGCGGCCTCCTCGAGGCTGCGGTCGAAGCCGATCAGCCGCGAGCGCACGACCACGACCACGAAGCTGATGCAGAACATGACGTGGGCGATCAGCAGTGTGGTGAAGCCGAGCGGGAGCCCATAGATCAGGAAGAGCGAGAGCAGCGATGCGCCCATCACGACCTCCGGGGTGGCCATGGGGATCACGATCAGGAAGTTGGCCGGGCCCCTGCCGAAGAACTGATAGCGGACCAGCGCCAGCGCGATCGCCGTACCCAGGGCGGTCGAGACAACCGTCGCGAGCCCCGCCAGCTTGAGGCTCGTGAGCAGCGCGCTGTTCAGGTCGGGGAGCCCGAAGGCATTGGACCAGTGGTCGACCGTGAAGCTGGTGAACGTGTAGTTGTACCTGCCGGCCGGATCGTTGAAGGAGAAGACGATGATCACCGCGATCGGGATCAGCAGGTAGGCGATCGCGAGACCGGCGTAGATGTTGATCGCGTGCTCTCGCAGCCAGCGCCAGGCCCTCGTCAGGGCCGACTCGCGTCGCACCTGCAGCCGGGCCGTTGCGGCTCCCGCTTCCATCAGGCCGGTCTCGCCTCCTCCCCCATGAGGGCCTCCGTGCCGGCGAAGCGGAGGTAGATGAACACGACGACCATGATCACCGCCATCAGTACGAAGGAGAGCGCCGCGGCCGCCGGATAGTCGCGCTGAGTCAGGTAGAGCCCCTGGATCGTGTTGCCGATCATGTGGTTGTTGGTCGAGCCGAGGAAGAACGCGTTGACGTAGTCGCCGACCGCCGGGATGAAGGTGAGCAGCGTCCCGGCCACCACGCCGGGAGCCGAGAGCGGCAGGGTGACGCGCCGGAACGCCTTGGCCGGCGAGGCGTAGAGGTCCTTCGCCGCCTCGAGCAGCCTCCCGTCGATTCGCTCGAGGCTGGCGTAGATCGGCAGCACCATGAAGGGCAGGAAGTTGTAGGTGATGCCGGCGATCACGGCCGTGGAGGTGGCGAGAACCCCGCTGTTGCTCCCCACCAGCCCCACCGTGCGCAGGGCGTGGACGACCGGGCTCTGGTCCGAGAGGATCGTCTCCCAGGCCAGTGTTCGGATCAGGTAGGTCGTGAAGAACGGGGCGACGATCGCGAACAGCATCGCGTTCTTCCAGCGGCCGGCCTTGAAGGCGATCGCGTAGGCGAGCGGGTAGGCGATCAGCAGCGCGATCGCCGTCGCAACCCCCGCGTAGTAGAAGGAGCGCACGAACTGCGTGTCGTAGAGCGAGAGGGCGTCGTGGTAGTTGGACCACTGCCAGTTGAAGCTGAAGCCGGTCTCGAGGGTGCCGGTGTCCAGTGAGAGGCGGCCCATGAAGTACATGGGCAGGGCGAAGAAGAGGACCAGCCAGAGCAGGCCCGGGCCGAGCAGGAAGTAGGGGACCAGGCGGCGGCGAGCGCCGGTCACGCCCGCACGCCCATCGCCTTGCGCGGCTCCGCCGCCTGGTCGCCCCTCATTCGATTAGCCGTTGATCACCGCGTCGAACGCGCGGGTCACGTTCTGCTCCTCGGTGCCCTGGAGCACCGGCGCGACATCGCACTTTGCGGTGAACTGGTCGCTGGGGAAGATCAGCTGGTTGTTCGCGACCGACGGGTCGCTCTTCAGCAGCTCCTCCTTGGTGCCGGTCACCGGGGACACGTAGTTGACGTAGTCCTCGATCTGGGCCTCGTTCTTCGGGTCGTAGACGTAGTTCATGAACGCCATCGCCGCCGTCGGATTGGGCGCCCCGACCGGGATCACCATGTTGTCGGACCAGAGCATGCAGCCCTCGGTGGGCATCCGCCACTGGATGTTCTTGTTGTCGGCCTGCAGCTGGACCGCGTCGCCCGACCAGCCGATCACCGCCACCGCGTCGCCGCTGGTCAGGTCGCGGGCGTAGTCATTGCCCGTGAACCGCCGGATCTGGCCCGAGTTGGAGGCGTCCTTGATCTTGTTGATCGCCGCGATCCAGTCGTCCTCGGTGACGTTGTTGAGGTCGACCCCCATGCACTTCATCACCAGCGGGACCGTGTCCCGGAGCTCCGTGAGCATGTCGACCTTGCCCTTGTACTTGGGGTCGAACAGGTCGCAGATGGAGTGCACGTCCGGCGCCAGGTCGGTGCGGACGATCACCCCGGTCATGCCACTCTGCCACGGCACCGAGAAGCTCCGATTCGGGTCGAAGGTCGGATGCTGCAGCGACGGCGTCAGGTTCTGCTGGACGTTCGGGATGCCCGCCTTGTCCAGGTTCTGCAGGTAGCCGAGGTCATACATCTTCTTGGCCATCCAGTCGGTGACCACGAACATGCTGCGGCCGCCCGACTGGCCCTGAGCCAGCAGGGGCTGCACCTTGCCGAAGAACTCCTGGTTGTCGTTGACGTCCTCGATGTACTTGACCGAGACGCCGGTCGCCTTCTCGAAGTCGGGCACCGTCTGCTTGTCGATGTAGAGGGGCCACTGCGAGATCGTCAGGTTGCCGGAGGGGGGTGGCTGGTACTTGGCCGTCTGGGCCTTGCTGGACCCGCCGCTGCCCTCGACCCCGCCGCCTCCGCACGCCGCCAGAACCACGGCGGCAGCGAGTGCCCCGCCCACCGCGATCAATGCGCGGATTCTCCTCTTGCTCGTCACAGTCTCTCCTCCTGACTCGTTCAAGCTGTTTCCGCCGCCCGGTCGGACGGCGCTGCCCCATTCGTCTCGGACTCCCTCACCACGTGCATGTGGTCCGGCGTCCAGGAAAGCTCAATCTTGGCCCCGCCCCCGGGAAGGCGCTGCCTCGCCGACTCATCCGTGTTCGGGACCAGCACGGTCATCCGCACGTCCCCCGGCAGCGTGACGATCAGCTGCGTGGACGTGCCCAGGTAGAGGGAGCTCTCGACCAGGCCCTCGACCCGCGGGCCGCCGCGGCCGTTGCCGCCGATGGCGAGCTTCTCCGGGCGGACCACGGCGTGACAGCGCTCGCCGGCGCTGAAGCCGTCGACGTCCGTGCTCACTTTGACGCCGGTGTCAAGCTCCACCTCGCCGTTCTTGCCGGTCTTGCGGATCGTCCCGGGCATCAGGTTCGAGACGCCGATGAAGCCGGCGACGAAGGTAGTGGTGGGACGGTCGTAGACCTCCTCGGGCCCGCCGATCTGCTCGATCCGCCCGCGGTTCATGACCGCGATCCGATCGGACATCGTCAGGGCCTCCTCCTGGTCGTGGGTGACGTAGACGAAAGTGATCCCGACGTCCCGCTGGATCCTCTTCAGCTCTACCTGGAGGCCCTTGCGCAGCTTCAGGTCCAGGGCTCCGAGCGGCTCGTCGAGCAGCAGCACGCGCGGCAGGTTGACCAGGGCGCGGGCAAGCGCGACGCGCTGCTGCATCCCGCCGGAGAGCTGGGCCGGGCGGCGGTTTGCCTCCCCGGCCAGGCCGACCCGCTCCAGCTCCGCGCGCACCCGGCGCTCGATCTCGCCGCGGTCGACGCCCTTTCGCTTCAGGCCGAAGGAGACGTTCTCCTTCACGCTCAGGTGGGGGAACAGCGCGTAGCTCTGGAAGACGGTGTTGGTGGGGCGCTTGTGGGGCGGGATCCCCAGCATGTCGGCGTCATCGATCGTCAGCCGGCCCTCGGTGACGTCCTCGAAGCCGGCGATCATCCGGAGGGTCGTCGTCTTCCCGCAGCCGCTCGGGCCGAGCATGGTGAAGAACTCCCCCTCCTCGATCGCCAGGTCGATTGCGTCCACCGCCGTCACCGTCGCGAAGCGCTTGGTGACGGAGCTGAGCACGACGCAGTTGCCTCCCTCGGCGCCGTCCGTGGCGTCGTGGGAACCGGCTGCGATCGAGGCGCTCTCCAAGTTGTCTCCTTCCGGGCCCAGATTGGCCACTGCGGATGCCCGAGCCTTACAAGCGCGACGAATCGTCGCAAGGGGCGAAAGCCCTAAAAGGACGGCCGTCCTTTGTACAGACAGTACAAGCGTCCCAGACCTGATTTCACACAATACCGCTTGTGAGGCCGACGACCTGGGGGTAGCTTTGTACGGTGAGGCTAGAGAGAACGGAGGAGACGGATGGCAGCACCGACCAGCGCACCCCAACGGACCCAGGCTGACGCTAACGCGCTCCAGGAGCAGGCACAACGCCACCTCTGGATGCACTTCACGCAGATGGGCTCATTCGGGCCCGAGCACGAGGTTCCGATCATCGTCCGCGGCGAGGGCTGCTACGTCTGGGACGACCACGGCAACCGCTACCTCGACGGCCTCTCGGCTCTCTTCTGCGTCAACTCGGGCCACGGGCGCAGCGAGCTCGGCGACGCAATGGCGGCCCAGGTCCGCGAGCTCGACTTCATCACGGTCTGGAGCTACGCCCATCCGCGCGCGATCGAGCTGGCGACGCGGATCGCCGGCCTGGCGCCCGGCGACCTGAACCGGGTCTTCTTCACCAACAGCGGCTCCGAGGCCGTGGAGTCGGCCATCAAGCTGGCGCGGAGCTATCACCGCGCCAGGGGACAGGGCCAGAAGCACAAGCTGGTCGCGCGCGAGATCGCCTACCACGGAACCACCCTCGGGGCTCTCAGCGCGACCGGGATCCCCGCGCTGCGCACCCAGTTCGAGCCACTCGCTCCCGGTGGCGTCCACGTGCCCAACACCAACAGCTATCGCTGGCCCGAGGACCGCGACCCGCTCTGGGCCGCGGACCAGATCGAGGAGCGGATCCTCTTCGAGGGCCCCGAGACCGTCTCCGCGGTGATCCTCGAGCCGCTGCAGAACGCCGG
The DNA here is from genome assembly GCA_963815665.1 of uncultured Solirubrobacterales bacterium. GTDB lineage: Bacteria > Actinomycetota > Thermoleophilia > Solirubrobacterales > 70-9 > DASUPK01. Next base: position 28,532 of record CAWFHN010000014.1, read on the forward strand.
CGGCTGCATCCCGCCCCAGGAGGGCTACTTCCAGCGGGTCCGCGAGATCTGCGACCGCTACGACGTCCTGCTGATCTCGGACGAGGTGATCTGCGCCTGGGGCCGCCTCGGGCACTATTTCGGCTGCCAGCGCTATGGCTATCAGCCGGACATCGTCACCGTCGCCAAGGCGCTCACCTCGGCGTACGTGCCGATGGGCGGCATGATCGTCTCGGACAGGGTGTTCGAGCCCTTCGAGGAGGGCACCGCGATGTTCGCCCACGGCTCGACCTTCGCCGGGCACCCCGTCGCCGCCGCCACGGCGATGGCGAACCTCGATGTCTTCGAGCGCGAAGACCTCTGCGGCCACGTGCTGGAGAAGGAGGGCGAGTTCAGGGCGGCGCTCGAGTCCCTCTACGACATCCCGATCGTCGGAGACGTTCGCGGCGATGGCTACTTCATGGCCATCGAGCTCGTCAAGGACAAGGACACCAAGGAGCACATGGAGGACGAGGAGTCCGAGAAGCTCCTCCGCGGATTCCTCTCCGGCGAGCTCTACAGGCGCGGCCTGATCTGCCGCGCGGACGACCGCGGAGACCCCGTCGTGCAGCTCTCACCCCCGCTGATCGCCGATACGGAGCAGTTCGAGGAGATCGTGGACGTCCTTCGTCCCGTCCTCGAAGAGGCAGCGCGCCGCATAGGACGCTGATGCTCACCGTCGAGAGCCTCACCTCCGAGCTGGGCTTCAAGGTAACGGCGGGAGGGAACGGCGCTGCCGAGCGCGAGATCCGCTGGGTGCACATCACGGAGCTGCTCGACCCGACGCCCTGGCTCTCGAGTGGGGAGCTGCTGCTGACCACCGGGATCCGGCTGGAGAACGCCGAGAAACAGCGCAAGTTCATCCGGCTCCTCGCCGACGCGGGGGTCGCCGGCCTCGGCTTCGGGACCGGGTTCGACCACGCGAAGGTCCCCAAGGCGCTGTTGACCGAGGCCGAGGCGGCCGAGTTCCCGGTCTTCGAGGTCCCCTACGAGACGCCGTTCATCGCGATCACCGAGGCGGCGTTCAGCCGGCTGGTCAACGAGCAGTACGACGTCCTCTCCCGCGGCATCGCCGTCAACGAGCGGCTCGAGCGGCTGGTCCTCCAGGGAGGGGGCCTCGACGAGGTCGCGCGTGAGATCGCCGCCGCGATCGGGGGCAGCTCGGTCGTGCTCGACGCCCGCGGCGAGGTCCTGGCGAGCGGCGGCCGGCGGCTTCCCGAGTATCTGCTCGACGCGATTCGCGCCGAGGTTCAGCCGCGCGGCAGCGCCGCTGCGCCATTCGTGCCCAACCAATCGGATCTGCGCGGGAGGGCCCTCGCCCATCCGGTCTCGCCGAGGGCCGGCTCGGCCGAGGCGTGGCTGGTGGTCGTCCGGCGATCCGGCGAGCTGGGGGACTTCGAGCGCCTCTGCGTGCAGCAGGCCGCGATCGTCGTCGCGCTCGAGCTGATGCGGGAGCGCGTCGCCAGGGAGACCGAGCGCCGCCTCTCCGGCGAGGTCGTCGCGGCAACCCTCTCGGGCCGCCTCGCCCCGGACGACATTCGGGATCGCCTGGCGCCGTTCGGAATCGGCGAGCGAGCGGTCGTGCTGGCCTTCCAGCTCGGCGACGCGGCGGTAGCCGAGCCGACCCTCGCCGAATACCTGGCGGGCGAGGGTCGCCCGGCCGTGGTGGCCCCTCATCCCGCTGGGCGGCGGGAGCTGCTCTGCGCCGTCGTCGACGGCGCCAAGGGAGATCCGCTCGAGCTGGCGAGCAAGGCCCGGGTGGCGCTCGAGGGCGTGCACGGGCCGACGCGGGCGGCGACCAGCCGCTCGCTGCCGACGGAGCGGGTCCGCCACTCCTTCCACGAGGCGCGCTGCGCTCTGGAGGCGACGGCCTTCGCCAACGGCGCCGCGCCCGACGTCGCCTCCCACCGCGACCTCGGCGCCTTCACGCTCCTGCTCTCGGTGCAGGACGGCGAGGCGCTGCGTCTGTACTGCGAGAGCGTCCTGGGGCCGATCGAGGACTCGGACGAGCGCTACGCGGGTGAGCTGCTGCGCTCGCTGGAGGCCTACATCGACCGCAACGGCCACTGGGAGCGCGCCGCCAGCGACTGCTATTGCCACCGGCACACCCTCCGCTACCGGATCAAGCGCATCGAGGAGCTCACCGGGCGGGACCTGAGCCGGGCGACCGACCGCGTCGAGCTCTGGCTGGCGCTTCGCGCGAAAGAGCTGATCGCATGAGGGTCGCCGTTCTGGGGGCCGGGGGGACCATCGCGCCGGCGATCGTGCGGGACCTGGCCGAGTCCGAGGAGGTGACGGCGATGCGCCTGCTCGACCTCGACCTGCGACGCGCCGAGGCCGTCGCCGTGGAGCACGGCGGGGGAAAGGCGCAGGCGCGCCAGGCCGATGCCACCGCGGACCTGGCCGAGCAGCTCGCCGGAATGGAGGTCCTGGTCAACGCGGCCGCCTACCGGATCAACCTGGCGGCGATGCGCGCCTGCCTCGATGCCGGCTGCCACTACATGGACCTCGGCGGGCTCTACCACGTGACCGCGGAGCAGCTCAAGCTCTCGCGCGAGTTCGAGCAGCGGGGCCGGCTCGCCCTCCTCGGGATCGGGTCCGCTCCGGGGAAGACGAACCTGCTCGCCGCGCACGCGGTGACGGAGCTACCCGGCGACCCCGCCTCGATCTCGGTCCTCGCCGCGGGACGTGACCTCGATCCGCCGGGCGAGCTCAGCTTCCCCTATGCCCTGCGGACGCTGCTCGACGAGATCACGATGCCGCCGATGGCGCTGATCAACGGCACGGCGAAGGAGATGCGGCCGCTCCAGGACGGCCCGCGCGCCGACTTCGGCGAGCCGATCGGCGAGGCCGACACCATCTTCACCTTGCATTCCGAGGTGCTCACCTTCGGTCACAGTTTCGAGGTGCCCAATGTGACCTTTGCGCTCTCGTTGTCACCAACGGTGCTCGAGAGTCTCAAGGAGCTGGGGGGGGCGAGCGAGGAGCGGATAGCCGAAGTCGCACGCTCCGCATCGCCCCCTTCGGCAACCACCCTCTCCATCCACATCGTGGAGGTCGCCGGCGCGGACACGGTGATCCGGGCTCGCAGCGTGACTCCGCCCAACGAGGCCTGGGGCCTGGGCGGCGGGATCGTGTCCACGGCGTCGCCGGCGGCCGCGGCCGTCAGGCTTCTCGCCAGAGGCAGCATCAGCCGGCGCGGTGCGCTCCCTCCGGAGAGCTGCATCGACCCCGACGAGATGTTCGCCGAGCTCGAGAGCCGGGGCGTCCGCTTCGACGTGAGCAGCACCCCGATCGACAAGGGGGACGCTCTGTCGCACAAGGTAGCCCGATGAGAGACGACCAACGCAGAGCCGCCCCCGGACGCGAAGCGGAGGAGGTGGCGTCTTTATGAAGGTCGGGGTTCCCACCGAGATCAAGGACGACGAGTACCGCGTCGCCCTGACTCCGGCCGGAGCGCGTGAGCTTCGCGAGCACGGCCACGATGTGCTGATCGAGGCGGGAGCAGGGGCCGGAAGCGCGATCCCCGACGACGCCTTCGAGGCTCAGGGCGCGACGGTTCTCCCGGATGCGGCCGCGGTCTTCGAGCAGGCCGAGATGCTGCTGGGCGTGAAGGAGCCGCAGCCCAGCGAGGTCGAGATGCTCCGCCCGGAGCACACCCTGTTCACCTACCTGCACCTCGCCCCATCTCGTGAGCTCACGGAGGCCCTGCAGGAGAGCGGCGCGACCTGTGTCGCCTACGAGACCGTGGAGGATGCGCAGGGCCAGCTGCCGCTGCTCGCCCCGATGAGCGAGGTCGCCGGGAAGATCGCCACCCAGGCGGGCGCCTTCTTCCTCGAGAAGCCCATGGGCGGCCGCGGGATCCTGCTGGGCGGCGTGCCCGGTGTGGCGGCGGCGACGGTGATGGTCATCGGCGGCGGCGCCGTGGGGATGAACGCCGCCTTCATCGCGATCGGGATGGAGGCCGACACCTTCGTCTTCGACGTCTCCATCCCGAAGCTGCGCGAGCTGGACGTCGCGTTCGGCGGTCGCGCCTCGACCGTCTTCTCATCGACCCTCGCGGTGGAGGAGATGCTGCCGCGGGCGGATCTGGTGATCGGGGCGGTGCTGGTGCACGGTGCGAGGGCGCCCTACGTCGTCCGCCGCGAGCAGCTCAAGCTGATGAAGAAGAACGCGGTGCTGGTCGACGTGGCGATCGATCAGGGCGGCTGCTTCGAGACCTCTCATCCGACCACCCACCGCGAGCCGACTTTCGAGGTCGACGGGATCACCCACTACTGCGTCGCGAACATGCCCGGCGCCGTGCCGATCACCTCGACCTTCGCCCTGACGAACGCCACGCTTCCCTACGTCCTGGCCCTCGCGGACCACGGCGTCGCGGAGGCGGCCCGCCGAGACCCCGGCCTGAGGCTGGGGATCAACGTCACCGGCGGTACTGTCACTCATCCCGCCGTCGCCGAGGCCGTCGGGGTGGACCACACGCCGGTCGAGGACGTGCTCGGCAGCAAACTGAAAGTCTGACCAAGGAGGAAAGATGGCCACCGCCACTGCAAAGCGAAGGACTCGATCGAGCCGTAACGGGAAGCCGAGGACCCTCACCCTCAAGAACATGATCGACGGCAAGCAGGTCCCGCCCGTCGACGGCAAGCGAGAGGACGTCATCAACCCGGCGACCGGCCAGGTGATCGCGAAGTCCCCGCTCTCGACAAAGCGGGACGTCGACGCCGCAGTCAAGGCCGCCAAGACCGCCTTCGAGACTTGGGGTGTCACGACCCCCGCCGACCGCTCGGCCCTGCTGCTCAAGCTGGCCGATCGGATCGAGGAGCGAGCCGACGAGCTCGCGGACCTCGAGTCCGCGGACGCGGGCAAGCCGCGCTCGGCCTTCTACGAGGACGAGATCCCCTTCATGTGCGACAACCTCCGCTACTTCGCGGGTGCAGCGCGGAACATGGAGGGACGCGCCACCGGCGAGTACCTCGACGGCTACACGTCCTGGATCCGGCGGGAGCCGATCGGCGTCGTGGGCCAGATCACCCCGTGGAACTACCCGATGATGATGGCGATCTGGAAGATCGCCCCGGCTCTCGCCGCGGGCAACTGCCTCGTCCTGAAGCCCGCCGAGACGACCCCCGTGTCGACCCTCACGATCCTCGCCGAGCTCTGCGCCGAGGTCTTCCCGCCCGGCGTGGCGAACTTCGTCGGTGGCCACGGCGATCCCGCGGGAGCGGCGATCGTCAGGCATCCCGACATCGGGATGGTCTCCCTGACGGGCTCGCCCGAGACCGGCAAGTGGATCGCCCGCGAGGCGTCGGACAACCTGAAGCGGGTCCACCTCGAGCTCGGCGGCAAGGCGCCGGTCGTCGTCTTCGACGACGTCGATATGGACGTCGCGATGGAGACCATCGCCGGCACCGGCTACTACAACGCCGGCCAGGACTGCACCGCGGCGACGCGGGTCCTGGCCTCGAAGAAGGTCTACGACAAGGTCGTCAGCGGCCTCGCCGAGCAGGCCCAGGGCCTGAAGATCGGCGACACGTCGAACGGCAACACGACGTTGGGCCCCGTCAACTCCGAGCGCCAGCTCGAGCGCGTCGAGGGGTTCCTCGAGCGCCGGCCGGACAACGCTGAGATCGTCACCGGCGGCAAGAAGGCGCGCCGTCCCGGCTTCTTCATGAAGCCCGCGGTGGTGGCGGGCCTGAAGCAGAGGGACGAGATGATCCAGAACGAGATCTTCGGCCCGGTGATCACGGTGCAGCCGTTCACCAGCGAGGAGAAGGCGATCGAGTGGGCGAACGGAACCCGCTACGGCCTCGCCTCCTCGGTCTGGACCCAGAACCTCGGTCGCGCGATGCGGGTGTCGAAGGCGCTCCAGTTCGGCTGTGTCTGGATCAACGACCACATCCCGGTCGTCTCTGAGATGCCGCACGGCGGCTACAAGCAGTCCGGCTACGGCAAGGACCTGTCGATGTACGGCCTGGAGGACTACACCCAGGTCAAGCACGTCATGGCGAACATCGGCTGACGCCGGCGCTGCGCCTTGGTCCTAACCCTTGGCGCGGAGGCAGTATCCGTAAGCCGTGAGCGGCGCGGCGCCGAAGTGGCCGACTGCGGTGGTTGAGGATGAGCCGTCACCGTTGAGGGAGCTGCCGATGAAGAAGGCGTTCGATGAGCCGTCGGTGCTGAAGCCGGTGCTGGTCAGCCTCAGCCGCGACGGGCAGGACGGCGTCGTGGCGGTCGCGATCCCGCCGGCGGGAACGTCCGCGTTGGCCGAGACCTCCCTCAGGATCGGGCCCTTGTGCCTGACGCAGTAGGCGATCGCGGTCAGCTCGCCCCCGCCCAGCGGGAACGCGCTCCCCGAGACACGCCAGGCCCTGGGGCCGTCGGCGCGGGACTCGGTGATGTAGTTGCCGCCGTCGGCCCCGAAGTCGGTCCGCTGGAAGCCGCCGGTGATCAGGAACTCCCCCTTGGGGCAGCGTGCGGTAGCCGAGCGGGTCTCGCCCTGCTTGATGAAGACGGTCTTGTGAGGCGACGGGTTGGCCGGGACCAGCCCGCGGCCGCAGACCAGCTGGACGGTGATCTGGCGCGGGGTCGTAGATCCCGGAGAGCCGTCGAAGAGGATCGTGCTGACGTGGAAGCCGCGCTGAGCCCCGAGCCTCTCGTACGAATGGGGGTAGATCCCCTCACCGTCGGGGTCGGGTGCCTGGTGGTTGATCACGCCGCCGCCGAGCGGATAAGACCCGCCGCGGCAGAGGACCTCGAACCGATCCTGCTGCTCGGGTTTGTTCATCGTGAAGGTGCTCTGCCGGAACGTCAGGCCGCGAGCCGGACCGCTCTTGCCGGGGTCGGTCCTCGGCCCGCGATGGCCCTGTACCCGGATGTTCCCGGAGGCCGAGTTGAGGATGTAGAGCCCCGAGCTCGCGCGCAGCGCCATCCTCACGTGTCCGCAGGCGCTGCCCTTCCGGAGCACGAAGACCACGTTCGAGCGGTGGACTGACCGCGGCCCCTTCGCCACGCCCAGCTTCAGATTCGACTCCCTGGCGATCAGCTTCGCCAGCCGGCGAGGCACCGGATAGCACCCGTCCAGGCTCACGGAACGCTCGTGCAGCGCGTACTTGAAGGCGGCCTCGAGCTTCCTTGTCGGTGGGTTGTGGCCGGCACCTCCGCGCTTCGCGAACCCGGTGCCGGCGAGCAGCGCGATCAGCGCGATCAGGACGGCGGCAGGGAGAAGTGCTCGTTTCAGCGTCACGATTGGCTTCCAACACGCCGTCGCATGAGAAAGAGCGCCAGGGCGCCGATCAGCGCCGCGCCTCCGACGGCGAAGGGCCACCAGGGTAGGCCACCATCCGGCGAGGACGCGTCCTCGGCCTCCGGGACCCCGCCGGGCAGGACCTGCGCCAGGAAGCGCCCGTACGCGGGGGCGCCCGTGAAATTCGGGTGGAAGAGGTCAGGAAGGAACCATGCCCCGGGAGCGGGCTCGATCTTGTGGTGGGGGAGGCTGTACTTGACCCAGTCGAGCAGCTCGATCTGGTCCGGGTGCTCCTTCGCGGCTCGCTTGATCACGTCGGTGTCGGGCGCCGGCGGATGCCCGGTGTCCGCGTCGTAGGCGGTGACCAGCACGAGCTTGCGCTTCGGCCCGATGACCTTGAGCGCGAACTTGATCAGGTCGTCGTTGACCCCGCCATTGCCGTAGGAGTTGATCAGGATCAGCTTTGGGAGGACCCCGCGGTTGCGTAGGTCGCGCGCCACCCAGATCGCCTGCTTGAAGCCGCGACAACCCTTCGCGTCGACGTCGAATCCAACCCTGGTCAGATCAGGAATCGGGAGCAGCATCGTCGAGTCCCCGATGGCGATTGGGGGAGGGCCGTCGCCGCTCCCGTAGGGGTTGCGCAGCGCCTGGGCCCTGTGCACGTGTCCGCAGCCAAAGGCGGGCTCGCCGGCCGCGACCGCGACGCCCGCCTGCCAGAGCCCGATCAGGGTCAGCGCCATGCACAGCAGTCCCAGCTTGATCCGCAAGTACCCGTCCCGCCTAGAAGTTCTGGGTGTAGGTGCTCTTGATCTCGGCGTCGCCCTTGCGGCAGTCGGCCGTCGCGTTGTACTGCACCCCAGGCACGGATTGCCGGCCCCCCTCCGTGCAGTTGAAGCCCATCACCGGCGAATTGCAGGTCCCGCCGGCGCCCCCGTTCGCCAGGCGGCACTGGTGGTAGGCGACGACGACTTTCTCCGCCTGGGCGCAGCTCACCTTCGCCACCTCGATGGAGGTGACGTAGGAGGCGCCCAGATCCTGCTGCTTGCCGTTGATGTCACAGGGCTTCAGCGCGGCGGCGCTCGTGCTGCTCGACGACGAACCGCCACCGCCACAGCCGGCGATCAGCGCGGCGCAGAGGGGCAGGGCGAGAGCGATCCGTGGAGCGTTGGGACGGTTCAAGGCGGTCGCCAGTCTATTCTTCGCCTCCTTGAGACCTGCGGCGATCATCCTCGTCCTGGCCGGCCTGATGGCGGGATTGCTCACGCAGAGCAGCGGCGCCTCTCCGGCGGCTCACGCCTCGAGCTTCTCCGCCTGCGACATCAGCGGCAAGCAGCAGAAGCTCGGTGCCTCTTACGTGACCGCTCTCAAGGTCCGGGGCGTCAGCTGCAGGAAGGGCGAGAAGGTGATCAAGGCCTACCACCGGTGCCGCCACCGGTCCGGCGGGCCGGCCGGCAACTGCAGCGACACCCTGCTCGGCTTCAAGTGCAAGGACGGCAAGCGCATCGGCGTACCGAACGTCCAGTACAACGCGACGGCGAAGTGCCACAAGGTCGCCAACTCCGCCAAGCGGGTCAAGAGCTCCTACACGCAGAACACGTAGTAACCACCGATCCGCGGCCACGGCTCAGCCACGGTTGTGGTTGACGACCTCGACGTTGTGCCCGTCCGGGTCGAGCACGAACGCGCCGTAGTAGCCCGGGTGGTAGACAGCGCGCTCGCCCGGCGCGCCGTGGTCCTCGTAGCCGGCCGCGAGCGCGGCGGCGTGGAACGCGCGCACCGCGGCGTCCTCGCGAGCGGGGAACGCGAGATGGACGTGCTCCGTGATCCGCCGCTCGTCCCGGACGAGCGAGAAACTGTAGTCCGGGCCGGAGAGCCGCACCCGGCCGGGCTCGTCGTGCGCCAGGCGGAGCCCGGCGTGCGGGGCGATCGTCGTGTAGAAGCGCCTGGAGGCCTGCAGGTCGCGGACGCGGATCCACAGGTGGTCGACGCAGCCGTCGGGCACGGCCTCCTCGCGGTCGCTGTGGACCGCCTCGACGCTGTTGCCGTCGGGGTCGAGCAGGAACCCGCCGTAGTACGTCGGGCCGTACCGCATGCGCGGCCCCGGTGCGCCGTCGTCGCGATACCCCGCGTCGACGCCCGCCTGCCAGAACGCGTCGACCTGCGCCCGGTCGCGGGCGCGGAAGCCGACGTGGAGCCCGCGGGTCACCGGGTGCTCACCGTCCGTCGGCCCGATGTCCCAGTCGTGCCACTCGACCAGCTCGGCGTCCGCATGGCTGGGCTCGACGCCGAGGACGCCCAGGACGGTGCGGTAGAAGCGCTCGGAGGCCGAGAGGTCCGAGACGGCGATCCCGATGTGGTCGAACACCCGGCCGAGGCTACCGTCGTCCGCCTCGGTCCCCCCTCGCGCAAGCTCAGTAATCGAAGTCCTTGTCGAGCGCTCCGACCACGAGGTCAGCGGCTACTGACGATCCGTCCTCGTTCAGGTGGATGCCGTCTGACTCCCGGACGATGGTCTGCTTGCCGCCGATGTCGATCGAGTCTCGGTAGGTGTCCCCGGGGGTGAAGGTCGGGATCAGGTCGATCACCCGCACCGCCGCCCCGCGGCTCGCGGCCGCCTGGCGGATCGCCTGGTTGACGTCGTCGGCGATCGGCTTGCGGGCCGGGTCGCGCTGGGTGGGGACCGTCAGCCAGTAGATCCGCTCGACGCCGCCGTTGAGGTAGTTGTCCATCATCTGCCCGACTCGGGACTCGAAGATCGCCTCCCAGGCGGGGCCGCAGCAACTCACCTGAGCGCCGTTCGGGCCGGGCATCGAATAGCCCTCGTTCGCGCCGATGAAGAGGACGACGGCGTCCGGGTGGTCGTTCGCCGCCTGGCTGGAGGAGAGCTGTCCCCAGTCCACCAGGCCGGTGTTGGAGATCCCGGTCGCCAGGTGCGGGTCGCGCGTGACCTGGACGCCGGCCCCCTGGTCGGCGAGTTTGCGAGCGATCTGGATGTCGAGCGGCGTGGAGAGCGAGTCGCCGGTGACCAGCAGCCGGTCGAGGGGCTGTGGTGTGGTCGGAACCGGATGCGCGGGCCTGCCCGCCCCGCCGGGGCCGGCGCGGAAGCCCCGACCCGAGAGCTCCTGGTTGGGTGACAGCCAGGAGGTGAGGTCGCGGCGGGTTCCGGCAAACGGCAGCTGGTCGGCGACCCAGCCGGCCGGCTCGCCGATCGCCTTGACGATGTCCCGGCCGAGACCGGGCTTCAGCTCGTCGGCCGCGGCCCGGATCGATCCGCCGGCGAAGATCAACAGGAGGAAGGTGGTGAGGGCCACCGCCTTGACCGCGTCCCAGCCGCTGAACCGCCGCAGCCCCCAGCGATCAAAGCGGCCCATCAGGCTGTCGTCGCCGTGCGGCTCGCCCTCGCGGCCGGGGCGGGCCTCGGCCTCCATCTCGGCGATCGTCTCGAATTTCTCCGGTGTCTCAGGCATCAGAATCGGAAGTAGATGAAGGGGGGCACGCCCTGGCTCGGCACCGTTGCGCCAACGATCAGCACCACCAGAGCGAGCGCGGCGCCCAGCAGCAGCGGCCGCAGCCGCCCGATGCGAAGCTCGATGCCCTCCATCGGGCGCTCGGGCAGCAGCTGCAGGCCGACCACCAGGGCGATCGCGCCCACGACCGGGACGGAGTAGAGGGTCGCCGGGCCCGATCGGACCAGCGCGGACATGTAGTCGCCGAACACCGTCAGGTCGGTGGAGCGGAACAGGATCCAGCCGAGGACGATCAGGTTGAAGGTGACGAACCAGCGCAGCCAGCCGGGGAAGATCCGCCCCAGCCGGCCGTTGACGGCGTGCTCGACCGACAGGCCCGTTCCCTGGTACGCGCCCCAGGCGACGAAGTTCCACGCGGCGCCGTGCCAGAGCCCGCCCAGGGCCATGGTCAGCATCAGGTTGACGTAGGTGCGAACCCGCCCCTTGCGATTGCCGCCAAGCGGGATGTAGAGGTAGTCGCGCAGGAAGCGGGAGAGGGTCATGTGCCAGCGGCGCCAGAAGTCGCGGAAGCCGGTCGCCCGGTAGGGGCTGTTGAAGTTCTGCGGGAAGACGAAGCCCATCAGCAGGGCGAGCCCGATCGCCATGTCCGTGTAGCCGGAGAAGTCGCAGAAGATCTGCGCCGCATAGGCGTATGCGCCCAGGATCGCGTCCGGCGCGCTATAGGCCTGCGGGACGGCGAAGACCTTGTCGACGACCTCCCGCGCCAGGTAGTCGGCGATCATCACCTTCTTGATCAGGCCCAGCGCGATCAGGGTGAGCCCGGCTCCGACCGCCACTCGATCCGGGTCCCTCGGCGTCTTCAGCTGCGGCAGGAACTCGCTGGCCCGCACGATCGGCCCCGCCACCAGGTGCGGGAAGAAGCTCAGGTAGATCGCCGCGTCCAGCAGCGAGGCCGGTTCGGTCTGCCGGCGCTTGACGTCGACCACGTAGGTGACGGCCTGAAAGCTGAAGAAGCTGACCCCGACGGGCAGGGCGATGGTGACCAGGGGCAGGGGCATCCCCAGCCCGATCGAGTCGAGCACGTCCGAGACGTCGCTGACGAAGAACCCGTAGTACTTGAACACGGCGAGGATCCCAAGGTCGAAGACGACCCCACCCGCGGTGAACCACTTGCGCAGCCGCTCGTCCTCGGTGCGATGGATCGCGACCACGGCGAGCTGGCTGACCAGGGTGATCGCGGCGAGCAGCAGGCAGAAGCGGGGATCGGCCGCCGCGTAGAAGACATAACTTGCGACGACGATGAACGGCTTCCAGACCTGCTGCCGGGGCATGAGGGCCCAGGACAGGGCCAGAACGATCGGAAAGAAGATCGCGAATTCGACCGTGGGGAAGAGCACGGGCGTCAGAGTACGGATCGGGCTCGCGGTCGCCGCCGCTGTCCTGCCCCTGCTGTTGGCTTCGGGCGCGTGGGCCGGCTGCGGCGGAGTCGAGACCGCCAGCCCGAAGCACAAGGTCGCGCCACGCCCGCCGCTCGCGATCGGCGACTCCTCGATGCTGCTCGCCCTGCCTGCGCTGGCGCGCGTCGGCTACAAGGTGAACGCGAGGGGGTGCCGCCAGTTCTCGGAGGGCCTGCGGCTGCTCAGGGACGCCCGCCGGAACCACCAGCTCCCCCACCTGGCCGTGCTGGCCCTCGGGGCCGACGCCTCAATCACCGGTGGGCAGATCCAGCGGGCGAAGAAGATCCTCGGACCGAAGAGAAAGCTCGGTCTCGTCACGCCGCGCGAGCTGGGTGGCGGCGAGTCCAACGACGCGAACGTGATCCGCAACGCAGGCCGACGCGATCCCGAGCGCGTCAAGGTGCTCGACTGGGTCCACTACAGCGCGGGGCACTCGAGCTGGTTCCAGCCCGACGGCCTCCATCTCACCTTCAGCGGCGCGAAGGCATTCGCGCGACTGTTGAAGAAATTGATTCCTCTGGCCGCGCCGGGTCAGGGCAAGGGCGGGAAGCGCCCGGACTTCGCCAGCGGCAGCGCCTGAGCCAGGAACTGGGCGTAGGCGGCCGCGCCGGTGTAGTTGGGGTGGAAGAGGTCCGGCAGGAACCAGGCGCCCACCTTGGGCTCGGCCTTGTGGTGCGTGCGGCTGTACTTGACCCAATCGAGGACGAAGATCCGGTGCGGGTACTGCCGGGCGGCCTTGAAGAGGACATCCGTGTCAGGTGCGGGCGGATGGCCCGTGTCCGCGTTGTAGGCCGTCACGAGCCCGAGGACCCTCTTGCGGCCGAGCACGCGGAGCGCCCTGGAGATCAGGCCGGGGTTCACCCCGCCGTTGCCGTACGCGTTGATCAGGACGAGGTGTGGAAGCTGGTGCTTGCGCTTCTGCCTCGCGGCGATGTTGGCGGACTCCTTGAAGCCGCGACAGCCGCGGGCGTTGACGGAGAAGCCGACCGCGTTCAGGTTCGGGATCGGCAGGATCATCGTCGAGTCCCCGATCGTGAGCGGCGCCCTGCCGCTGGGATTCGGGTCCACCTGGGCGAAGCCGCGATGGATCTTCTTGCACCCGTAGGCGGGCTCGCCGGCCCCTTGGGCGGCAGCCGCCAACCCCACCGAGAGGCAGAGTGCAACGACGGCGACGGTTCCCTGGCGAACCCTCATCGTGTCGCCAGTCTAGTTGCGCGCTTACGGAATCGCCGTGCTCCCGGCGATGGTGCCGCCCCAGCGGTCTCCCGCCCGGCTAGAAGCCGGGCGCGTACTTGGCGGTGTAGCCCCGCGGCTTGCGCTTCTTCTTGCGCCAGCGTGGGCCGCTGCCCTGGTTCCAGCGATCGCCCCCCGAGGAGGTGTCGAACCGCAGGCCCGCCACGACCATGTAGACGTGGCTCGCGTTGGCGTACACGGTGATCCAGCGACCCTTGCCCGGCAAGCCCCAGCTGCTGGCCATCGGCCCGGATGGCATCGGGCTCGCGATCAGGCCGGCGGCGTGCAGCACGTAGCTCACCGCGCCGGAGCAGTCGTAGCCGGTGTCCGTGAAGGACCGGTGGCCACCGCCCCAGTGATAGGGGAAGGTGTGGATCGCGTTGCCCGCCGCGATTGCCGCCTGGATGTTGGCTGGCGCGTCAGCGGGCGCCACCGCCGTGCCGTCCTTGCGGATCTTCCCGTGGCCGGGGCGGCCGAGGGGAGCCGCCGGATCGGTTGTGGTCGTCGTCGTCGGGGTCGTGCTACCGGGAGGGCCTGACCCTCCGGTCTGGGCGGCCGCGGGCACTGCCGCGACCATCACGCAAATCGTTGTGATCCCCGCCACTGCGAGGCGACGCTTACGGCTAAGTGTGTCTCGCATCTATCAGTTCTCCTTTGCAGGCCTGCGGGGTTAGCTGTCGGGCTAGCGCTAAAGGAGCCTGCGCCCCCACCCTCGATTCCGGTGGGTTCGCCCCAATTACTGGTTCCCCCGCTCCCATCGCCTCTTGGGGATGGGACTCGGCGTAACTCGCGCGGGACCTTACCAAACGTGAAAGTCCCCTTGCAATCGACAACCGAATACTCGTTACCAGGCGCACAATCTCTCGATTCGACGCCCATGCGGCCGGCTCCTCCTCGATGAGCACTCGCCAAGAAAGCGAGGCGCCGCGCCGCCGGAAACCCGGCGACGCGGCGCACTCACGGGGAGGAGAGGTGGCCCCTGTGAGGCCGCCACGGGGCGGCTAGAGACCGGGGGAGAATCGTGAGGTGTAGCCGGCTCCGCTGCGCATGTTGACTCGCCAGCGGGGACCGGAGCCCTGGTTGAGCGACTCGCCCGCGCCCGAGGTGTCGAAGCGCAGCCCAGCGACGGTCATCCAGGCATGGCCCTTGTTGGCGTAGACCGTGATCCACGACCCGATGCCAGGTGCGCCCCAGGCCATCAGCGGCCCGGAGGCGAGCGGGCTCGGAAGCAATCCGGCGGCGTGCAGCACGTAGCTCACCGCGCCCGAGCAGTCGTAGCCCTTGGACTTGAAGCGCCGGTGCCCCCCGCCCCAGACGTAGGGCCGCTTGTGGATCCTGTTAGCAGCCTTGATCGCCTTCCGCACCTGCCGCGGGGCGTTGGCGGGCGGAATCGCCTTGCCGTTGGGTCGGATCTGCGCGGTCCCGCTCGGGGCCGTGGGTGTCGTTGTGGGTGTGCTGGTGGTGCTGCCGGGTGAGACCGTCCCGCCAGTCTGGGCCATGGCCGGCACTGCGCCGCCGAGGGAGGCGACCAACAGCAGCCCCGCCAACGCCAGCTTTCGACTGCTTGTGTCTAACCGCAAACCGTTCTCCTTCGTCGGCCTACGGGGTTAGCTGACGGGCTGGCGCTAAAGGAGCTCGCGCTTCCACCCCTGGGTGGATTCGCCCCAACTGCTTGGTTCCCCCGCTCTCGTCCCGCCCTGGCGGGGACAAGATTCGGCGTTTGGTTCGCGGGCAGCCTAGCAGGGCGGACGGCTCTGTGAGCAGGTACTCACAGACCGGCGTAGTGGCGGACGGCGAAGCCACTGCCGGTCCGGAGGGTGTAGCGCCAGCGAGGCCCGCGCCCCTGGTTGACCCACTCGCCGAGCGGGGAGGTGTCGTAGCGCAGGCCGGCGATGACCATGTAGGTGTGGGTCTTGTTCGCGTAGACGGTGATCCAGCTGCCCGGACCGGGACTCCCCCAGTGGGCAAGCTGGCCCGAGACCAACGGAGAGCTGAGCACCCTGGCGGCGTGCAGCACATAGCTGACGGCCCCCGAGCAGTCGTAGCCCTTCGCCTTGAACCTCCGGTGGCCGCCGCCCCAGATGTAGGTCCTCTTGTGGATCCGGTTTGCCGCCTGAATCGCGCGCGTGACCGCGTACGGCGCGCCCGGAGGGCGGCTCGCCTTCCCGTTCGGAAGGATCGTCGCGGCCGCGGTCGGTGCCGGGGGGACTCCCACCGGGGCGCCCGGAACCGCCGTGGTCGTCGTGGTGGTGCTGTCGGTCTGGGCTGCCGCGGGCGACGCGGCAGCGAGCGCTGCGGCGAGCACCAGTCCTGCCAATCCGAGTCTCCGCCATGGGCGGGGCGAACGCGACAGCAAGCGACTTCCCTCCTCCGGTCGGGTCCCTCCTGGCCGGACCCTTTCTCCTGCAAACGACCGTAGCAAAGCTCGGCCCGCCTGTGAGCGCGCGCTCACAAATGGCCGGCGTCCTGCGCCTGGGCGTACGGAGTCGCTAGGTTGCCGCCGTGGACCTTGAGGGGAAGCGCCTGCTGCTCAGCGGCGCCACCGGGGGACTCGGCCGAGCGATCGCCGAGGAGCTGGCGAGCAACGGTGCGAGCCTCGTGCTGAGCTCCCGCAAGAAGGAGCGGCTCGAGGAGCTGGCCCAATCGCTGCCGGGTGGAGCAGGCCGGCACAAGGTGGTCGTCGCCGACCTTGCCGAGCCGGGGGCGGCCGAGAAGCTGGCCGAGGACGCGGGGGACGTGGACGGGCTCGTCGCAAACGCCGCGCTGCCCGCCACCGGCCGGCTGGAGAGCTTCAGCGCCGAGGAGGTGCAGCGCGCCCTCCGCGTCAACTTCGAGTCCCCCATCCTGCTGGCAAGGGCGCTCGCGCCGGAGCTCGCCGACAAGGGCGAGGGCCACCTGGTCTTCATCTCCTCGCTCGCGGGCAAGGTCGGATCGCCGCGATCCTCCCTCTACAACTCGACGAAGTTCGGGGTGCGAGGCTTCGCCTTCGGGCTGCGCGAGGACCTGCATCCGCACGGCATCGGCGTCTCGATCGTCTCCCCTGGGTTCGTGCGCGAGGCGGGCATGTTCCACGACGCCGGCTCGAAGCCGCCGCCGGGGATCGGCACCACCACTCCGAAGAAGGTGGCGAGGGCCGTGGTGCGGGCGATCACCCGCAACCGCAACGAGATCACCGTGGCGCCGCGGCGCCAGCGCTTCATCGCCGAGTTCGGCTACCGCCATCCGGGGTTCGCCGCCCGCGTGCAGCGCCGGGGCGGGGCCGACCGCATCGCGGAGGATCTCGCCGCCGGCCAGGCCGACAAGCGCTAGCGCGAGTAATCTTCCGGGGCGCGTCAAGGAGAGACGCGCGCGCGCGCCGAGGGACGCGCCTGAGTGAGAGGACAGGAGAGAGGTATGCGGAAGCTCGTGCTGGTGTCGGTCATCTTCGGATCGCTGCTCGCTGCGTCGAGCGCGCAGGCCGCGATCCCGAGCGCTCTCGGCGTGACCTGCAACATCGCCGCGGATGGCGTCCGCGAGTGCGGGACCGGCTCGAGCCTCAACGACACCGTTCGCAGCACCGCTCCGACTTGGGACGGGACCCCGATCGACGTCAACATCGCCTTCCCGCCGGCGCCGGCGAGCGGGCCCGACGGCAGCTACCCGGTGATCATCTATGGCCACGGCTACGGCGGGGAGAAGCTCGACTTCGGTGCTTCCGGGTCAACCGCCGGCATGCGTCAGTTCACCAGCCGGGGCTATGCGGTCTTCAGCATGACCGACCGCGGCTTCCACCAGTCATGCGGCAAGGACAACGCCATCACGGCCGCGGCCGGCGCCTGCGACGCGGCCGGCTGGATACATCTGATGGACGACCGCTTCGAGGTCCGCGACGCTCAGTTCCTGACGGGCAGGTTGGCCGACCAGGGCCTGATCGACGGCCAGAAGATCGGCGCGACCGGGGGCTCGTACGGCGGCGGCCTCTCGATGGCGCTCGCCTCCCTGAAGGACCGGGTGATGCTGCCGAACGGCCAGCTGGTTCCCTGGACGAGTTCCACGAACATTCCGATGCGCATCGCGGCCGCGACCCCGATCGTCCCGTGGACCGACCTCTCCTACTCCCTGGACCCAAATGGCGGCACCCTCGACTACGTCGCGGATGCGCCCTATTCGGGCCGGATCGGAATCGAGAAGGAGTCGCTTGTCGGCGGGCTCTACTTCTCTGGGTCCAGCACCGGCAAGTACTGCGGGGCCTCGCCCTATCCGCCGTGCACTGACTTCGATTCGGATGTGACGGCCTGGAACGCGCGGCTCGACGCGGGTGAGCCCTACGACGGCGATCCTGAGGTCAACGCCATCTTCGGCGAGATCTCGGCGCATCATTCCTCCTACTACATCGATCACTCCGAGCAGCCGGCGCCCCTGCTGATCGCGAACGGCTTCACGGACGACCTCTTCCCCGCTGACGAGGCCATCCGCTACTACAACAAGATCAGGTCTCTGTACCCGGGCGCCCCGATCTCGCTGTTCTTCGGCGACTTCGGCCACCCGCGCGCCGCGCCGAACAAGACCGCGGAGAACAAGGCGCTCACCGATGACATCAACGCCTGGTTCGATTTCTACGTCAAGGGCACCGGCTCAACGCCGTTCCAGGGCGCGACCGCCTACACGATGACCTGCCCGACGACCGTCCCGTCCGGCGGGCCCTCCCAGGCGGGCAGCTGGGCAGGCCTGGAGAAGGGTGAGGTCCGGCTCCACTCGGCCCCGTCCCAGACGATTGCGCCCGACGGCGGCTCCAGCGCCGTCGACACGGCCTTCGACCCGGTCAGCTCCGGCCAGAATCCATGCCACACGGCGCCGGCCGCCGACCTTCCCGGCGTCGCGACCTACAGGCTGCCCGCGGCCTCGGGCAGCGGGTTCACGCTGATGGGGTCGCCGACCGTGGTCGCGAACATCGGCTCCCCGACCGCGAACTCGGAGGTCGCAGCGAGACTGCTCGACGTGGACCCGGCCGGGACCGAGACCCTGGTCGACCGCCAGCTCCTCAGGCCCGCCATCGGCACCGCCAGGCAGGTTTTCCAGCTCCATCCGACGGGCCATCTCTTCGCTTCGGGCCACGTCGCCAAGCTGGAGCTCCTCCCGAGCGACTCGCACGGAAGCCTCCCCGTCGGCGGCTACGGGCGGGCCGCCAACGGACAGGGTCAGGTGACCGTCTCCGGTCTCTCCCTACGGCTGCCGACCCTCGACGGCCCCGGAGCCGCCGCCGGCCAGGTGAAGGCGGCCTCGGTGCTGCCGCTTCCCTGCGGCATGGCGATCGCACCCGAGTTCTCCTCGTTCCCCTACCTGCACGCCTCGCTCGGCGATGGAAAGCTCAAGTTCAAGGGCCGGAAGGGCAAGGTTCCCATCGACTCCGCCCCCGGCCCGAACGCCTGCCTGGTCCAGGTGAGGCTGCTCGGCTCGGGCAAGAAGAAGAAGAAGAAGGCCCTCTCCGCCGGGAAGCACAAGAAGAAGAAGAAGGCGAAGTTCCTCGGCAAGGGCGGCGCGACGATCCCCGGCGGCCAGAGCGCGACCGTCAGGTTGAAGCTCAGCAAGCACGGGCGCACCGCCGTCAGGCGGGGCCGCGGGATCAGGGTCCGGGTGACCACGGTCGACGCGACCGGCAACACCGTCCAGACCGCCAAGGTCCACTTCAAGAAGAAGAAGCACAAGCACAAGGGCAAGCACAAGCGTTAGCCGCCGAGCGTCACTGGTCATACTGACCATGTGAGCAGCGACAGCTTCGGAGCCCGTGCTGAGCTCGAGGCCTCTGGCCGGCGATTCGAGATTCACCGCCTCGACGCCCTGCAGCAGCGCTTCGATGTGGCGAGGCTGCCCTACTCGCTCAAGGTCCTGCTCGAGAACGCGCTCCGCCTCGAGGATGGCACCTCGGTCACCGCCGAGGACGTCGAGGCGATCGCGACCTGGGACGCCAAGGCCGAACCCTCCGCCGAGATCCCCTTTCAGCCGGCACGGGTATTGATGCAGGACTTCACCGGCGTCCCCGCGGTAGTCGACCTGGCCGCGATGCGGGACGCGATGGAGGACCTGGGCGGCGACCCGAGCGCGATCAACCCGCAGGTCGACGTCGACCTGATCATCGACCACTCGGTCCAGGTCGACGCCTTCGGCAACCAGAAGGCCTTCGCGGTCAACGAGGAGCGCGACTACGAGCGGAACGGTGAGCGGTACGCCTTCCTGCGCTGGGGGCAGACGGCCTTCGACAACTTCAGGGTGGTGCCGCCGGCCACGGGCATCTGCCACCAGGTCAACCTCGAGTACCTCGGGCAGTGCGTCTACACGCGGGAGAGCGACGGGGTCTCCCAGGCCTATCCCGACACGCTCGTCGGCACCGACTCCCACACGACGATGATCAACGGCCTCGGTGTGCTCGGCTGGGGCGTCGGGGGAATCGAGGCCGAGGCGGCCATGTTGGGACAGCCGATCTCGATGCTGCTGCCGCAGGTGATCGGCTTCCGGTTGACCGGCGAGCTGCGGGAGGGCGCAACCGCGACCGACCTCGTGCTCACCGTCACCGAGATGCTCAGGGAGAAGGGCGTCGTCTCCAAGTTCGTCGAGTTCTTCGGCCCCGGCATCGCCGGGCTTGGGCTGGCGGACCGCGCGACGATCGGGAACATGTCGCCGGAGTTCGGCTCGACCTGCGCGATCTTCCCGGTCGACGCCGAGACCCTTCGCTACCTCGAGTTCACCGGCCGCCCGACGGAGCAGATCGAGCTCGTCGACGCCTACACGCGCGAGCAGGGCCTCTTCCACGAGCCCGATGCCGAGGAGCCGACCTACAGCGACACGCTCGAGCTGGACCTGGGCGACGTCGAGCCGAGCATCGCCGGGCCCAAGCGCCCGCAGGACCGCATCGCGCTGACCAACGCCAAGCCGGCCTTCCTCGAGGCGATGCAGGAGTGGGACCCCGAGGCCGGCGCGGAGCTCGGCAACATGCTCGACGTCGCGATCGACGAGTCCTTTCCCGCCTCCGATCCGCCCGCCGAGGACCACGACGGAGACGGCGGCAAGCCGAGGCGCGCGGGCCTGACGGCGGTGGCGGAGGAGCACAAGACGAGCGACGCGGTCCCGGTCCAGCTCGAGGACGGCCAGACGGTGCAGCTCGACCACGGCATGGTGGTGATCGCCGCGATCACGAGCTGCACCAACACCTCGAACCCGTCCGTGATGCTGGGCGCCGGGCTGATCGCGAAGAAGGCGGTGGAGCGCGGGCTGGCCCGCAAGCCGTGGGTCAAGACCTCACTCGCGCCCGGGTCGACCGTCGTCACCGAGTACCTGGAGAAGTCGGGGCTCGACAAGTACCTCAACCAGCTCCAGTTCAACCTGGTCGGCTACGGCTGCACGACGTGCATCGGCAACTCGGGCCCCCTCCCGGAGTCGATCTCGAAGGCCGTCAACGACAACGACCTCGTGGTCTGCTCGGTTCTCTCTGGCAACCGGAACTTCGAGGGCCGGATCAACCCGGATACCCGGGCCAACTACCTGGCCTCGCCACCGCTGGTGGTCGCCTACGCGCTCGCCGGTCGCATGGACATCGACCTGACCAGCGAGCCCCTCGGAAAGGACTCGGACGATCAGCCCGTCTACCTCTCCGACGTCTGGCCGAGCACCGAGGAGATCAAGGAGGTCGTGGGGCAGGCCGTCAGGGCCGACATGTTCACGAAGAGCTACGCGGACGTCTTCACCGGCGACAAGCGCTGGAAGGGGATCGAGATCCCCGAGGGCGACCGCTATACCTGGCCCGACTCGACCTACGTCCGCAAGCCCAGCTTCTTCGAGGGGATGTCCCCGGAGCCAAAGCCGGTGGAGCCGATCGGGGGGGCGAGGGCGCTCGCCGTGCTCGGCGACTCCGTCACCACCGACCACATCTCGCCGGCCGGGGCTATCAAGAAGGTCAGCCCCGCGGGCGAGTGGCTGATCGACCAGGGGGTGGAGGTTCGAGACTTCAACTCCTACGGCTCCAGGCGCGGCAACCACGAGGTGATGATCCGCGGCACTTTCGCCAATGTCCGCCTCCGCAACAGCCTGGTCGAGAGGGAGGGCGGCTTCACCAAGCATTTCCCCGACGGCGACGAGACCACGATCTATGAGGCGGCCATGAAGTACGCCGACGAGGGCGTGCCGCTGGTCGTGCTGGCGGGCAAGGAGTATGGCTCGGGGTCGTCACGCGACTGGGCGGCGAAGGGCACCAACCTGCTCGGGGTCCGCGCCGTGATCGCCGAGAGCTTCGAGCGCATTCACCGTTCCAACCTGATCGGGATGGGCGTGATCCCCCTCCAGTTCCCCGAGGGCCAATCCATCGACTCCCTGGGACTGACCGGCGAGGAGACCTTCGACGTCGGCGACCTCCAGAACGGGGAGGCCAAGAAGGTCGAGGTCACCGCGCACCGCGACGGCTCGGACGATGTCACCTTCGAGGCGACCGTCCGCATCGACACGCCGAACGAGGTCAGCTACTTCCAGAACGGCGGCATCCTGCACCGCGTGCTGCGCGACCTACGCTCGGGCGCCTAGCCCGCCGCGACACGGCGGTGAACTCCATTTCCCCTATTTGAAGCCGGGCCGGGCACGAAAAAGAGCGGCGTGGCGGGACCGCGGGAGGCAGGGGGTCCACACGGCCCGCACCACGCCTGCGCGTCGGTAGCCAGGGAGGGATTTCCGACGCGATCGTTCCCGGAGGCGGGACTAGCCCGGGAACGAGTCTTGTCAAGTTAGTACGTCCTCCCGCCTCAATTGATTATTCCCCGTTTGGTCGTTCGGTGTCAACTCCCGCGACTCGATGCCCCAGCCGCGGCGCTCGATCAGTTCGATTCCGACCACCGCACCCACCGGTCCGAGTGGCGTGAGGGTGGCCGCGAACAGCGGCCAGGGGGCCTCCCGGCGCATGATCGCCACGAAGATCAGGGCGCACAGGCCCACATATCCCAGGCCGTGCAGCAGCCCGAAGAGCGCCGTCGCCGAGCTGTAGCCGGGCGCGATCCAGAAGAAGAGCAGCGTGGCGAACAGGCAGAGCTCGAACCAGGAGGCGATCTTCACCCACTTGAACAGGGCTCCGGGCACGGGCCTGGGCAGCGGTGAATCGGGCGTGGCCACCTGCCGAAACTAGCGAGTCGGCGACTCGACCGCCGGTCGAGAAGGCACCTGCTGATCTTCCTACCAAGTGTCCATAGGTTTCTTGCGCCTCGGCGGGCAAGATGCCGCAATGGAGCAATTCCATGGAGAGCAGACACCCAACGTGAGCATGAGAAGGCTCGTGCGGTTGCAGCGCTCGTATCAGTGCCCGAGCTGCGCCGCGGAACACCACTCCTGGGCTCGACTCAGCTCATGTCCCGATTGCGGCCGCTCCCTCTCAGTGGCCGTGATCAGACGTGCTGCGCTCACGGGGCCGGCCTAGATGCAAGGGCGCGCGACAGCGCGACCCGCGTAATGCGGGGCGGGTCGTTCGAGTGGGGGCGATGGCCCGCTCGGACGACCCGCTCGGGCCGGCACTCCCTAACCGATGACCCGCGAGAACTCCTGCTTCGCACGGGCGCTGAGGTTTGGGCCCGGCGACCCGACTCTCGGGCGTATCCTGGCCTGTATGAACCGTGAAGAAGCCGAAGCCCAGCGCGATCGGTTGTCGGACGAGCATCCTGAGGCAACCTGGTTGATTCGCGACGAGGGCACCGGCGCTTGGTCCATGGTCAGGATTGGACTACCTCAGCCGAACTCCGAGCGGGTCGAAACCACCGAGGAGCGGTCGAAACCGGCGCACGCGGATGACCCTCGAAGCGCTCAATCTCAGAACTTCTCCAACTGGGGCGTCGGCTAGCTGGTTCTCTGTCTGTTTGGCGACTTGTTCCGGAATAGCCGGAAGAACTCGCCAATTCCCTCGCGCGCCTTCTAAGCGGGGTCCGCGCGGCCCATCAGGGTCGTGAGGACGATCCGCTCCTGCTCCTTGGTGTGCGCCACGGCGTATCCCTCACCGGGGCTCGCGCGCGGCGGGCGGCCGATGTAGCCCAGCTCCACGCCCTCGGGCAGGAGCTCCGGCATGCGGCGCTGCATCACGGACCAGGCGCCCATGTTTCGCGGCTCCTCCTGGACCCAGACGATCTCCTTCAGGTTCGGATAGCCCGCGATCAGATCGGTGAGCTGCTCCTTGGCGAACGGATAGAGGAGCTCGGCGCGGGCGATCGCGACCTTCTCGACCTCCTGGCGCTTGGGAGCGGCGTCGATGTCGTAGTAGATCTTGCCGCTGCAGAGGGCGAGGCGCTCGACCTTCTGCTTGCGGTCCTGGGCGTGCGGGTCGTCGAGCACGAACTCGAAGGAACCCGAGGTCAGGTCCTCCAGGGTGGACGTCGCGCGCGGCAGGCGCAGCAGGCCCTTGGGGGTGAAGACGACCATCGGCCTGGCCTTCTGGATGTGGGCCTGGCGCCGCAGAAGATGGAAGTACTGCGCGGCCGTAGACGGGTTGGCGAGCCGGATGTTGCCCTCGGCGGCGAGCTGGATGAACCGCTCGATTCGCGCGCTCGAGTGCTCGGGACCGGCGCCCTCGTAGCCGTGGGGGAGTAGCAGGGTCAGGCGGGAGGTCTGGCCCCACTTCGCCTCGGCGGAGGCGATGAAGCTGTCGATGATCACCTGCGCCGCGTTGCCGAAGTCGCCGAATTGCGCCTCCCAGAGGACGAGGCTGTCGGGCGAGGCCGCGGAGTAGCCGTACTCGAAGCCGAGGCACGCCGTCTCGGAGAGCGGGCTGTTGTGGAGCTCGAGGGGTGCGTTGGCCTCGGGCAGGTTCTGGATGGGCGCGTAGCGGAGCCCGGTCTTCTCGTCGTGGAGGACGAGGTGACGGTTGGAGAAGGTGCCTCGCTCGGTGTCCTGTCCCGTGAACCGCACGTGGACCTCCTCCGTCAGCATCGACGCCAGGGCGAGCGCCTCGGCGTGGCCGAACTCGATCCCGCCCTGATCCATCGCGTCGAGCCGCTTGGAGAGAGGCTTGCGGAGCTTGCGGTGGATGGTGAAGCTGTCCGGCACCCTGATGAGCTCCTCGTTGAGCGTGCGGAGCTTGTCCTCGGGGACGGCCGTCTCGACGCTCGGGCTGCGGGTGCGGTCGAGCTCGCCGGTGCCGGTCGCGGTCGGGTCGGCGTACTCGCCGGACTCGATCTTCTGGCGGAGCTCGTCGTGTGCCGACTTGAGCGCCTTCTGCCGCTCGCCGTTGCGCTCCTCGACCTCGTCCGGTGTGACGATTCCCTCCTTGACCAGCTCCTGGGCGTAGAGCTGGCTGACCGGCGGGTGCTCCTTGATCTTGGCCGCCATCAGCGGCTGGGTGTAGGCCGGCTCGTCGGTCTCGTTGTGGCCCAAGCGGCGGTAGCCGATCAGGTCAATGACGACGTCGCGGCCCCAGCGCTCGCGGTAGGCCATCGCCAGGCGGACGGCGCCGAGGCAGGCCTCCGGGTCGTCGGCGTTGACGTGGATGATCGGGACGTTGAAGCCCTTCGCCATGTCGGCCGCGTAGGGGGTGGAGCGGCCCTCTTCCGGATCGGTCGTGAAGCCGATCTGGTTGTTCTGGATGATGTGGATCGTGCCGCCGGTCGCGTAGCCCTTCAGCGACTGGAGGTTGAGCGTCTCGGCGACCACTCCCTGCGCCGGAAACGCCGCGTCGCCGTGGAGGAGTACCGGGACGGCGGCCATCGGATCGTGTTCGAGGCGGCCGTTCTGCCGGTTCGTCTGCGAGGCGCGCGCCGCGCCGGTCACGACCGGATCCACGTACTCGAGGTGGCTCGGGTTCGGGTAGAGCCGAACGCCGATCTCGGAGTCGTCCCGAGTCTTGTAGACGCCGCCGTGACCGTAGTGGTACTTGACGTCGCCGGTGCCGCCGGTCGGGATCGCCGCCAGCGACTTGACCGCCTCGATCGCCTTGGCGCCCTCGAACTCGGCCAGGATCGCCTCCACGGGCCGGGCGATGTTGTGCGCGAGGACGCTGAGCCGGCCGCGGTGGGCCATCCCGATCACCACGTCGTGCGCGCCCTCGGTGTGCGCCATCTCGAAGACCTCGTCGAGCATCGGCACGACGGTGTCGAGACCCTCGACCGAGAACATCTTCTGGCCGAGGTACGCCTTCTCGAGATAACGCTCGAAGCCGAAGACCTGAATCAGGCGATCGAGCAGCATCCCCTTCTCTTCCGGATCCAGGGGCTTGCGGTGCCAGCCGGTCTCGATCATGTCCCGCAGCCACATCCGCTGCTGGTGCGAGGAGATGTGCTCGAACTGGTAGGCGATCGTGCCGCAGTAGGCCTCTCGCATCCGTGGGAGAACCTCGAGCAGGGTCTCGCCCTCCACGCCGATGCGGAGAATCTCCGCCGGGATCTGGGCCATCAGCTCGGGGGTGAGGTTGAGGTTCTCGGGCTGGATCGCGGGGTCGCCCTTGGGCTCGGATCCCAGCGGGTCCAGCCTGGCGGCGAGGTGGCCGTGGGTCCGGTAGGCCTTGAGCAGCGAGGTCGCTGCCTGAACGGCCTGGAGCAGCTCCATGTCGGGCTTGGCACCGACCGACGGCGCCGGCTCGCCCGGGGCGCCCGCGGCCGACAGCGGCGGCGCGGAGGCGGAGGCGGCATGAGCGCTGGTGATGCTGGAGGGGTCGAGCCCGAGGTCGGTTGCCACCGACTCGTAGAACTCGTCCTCCCCCTGCAGCAGCTCCTCTATCCGGCGCAAGAAGGACCCGGACTCCGCCCCTTGGATCACCCGGTGGTCATATGTGGAGGTCATCGTCATCACCTTCGAGACCCCGAGCGCCCTGATCTTCTCCGGCGGAGCGTGCCTCCACTCGACCGGATAGGCGAGCGACCCGCAGGCGACGATCGTGCCCTGTCCCGACATCAGGCGTGGGACCGAGGCGACGGTCCCGAGGCCGCCCGGGTTGGTGAGGCTGATGTTGGTGCCCTGGAAGTCGTCGGCGGTGAGGCTGTTCTCCCGCGTCTTGGTGATCAGCTCCTCGTAGTAGGAGTGGAAGCCCTTGAAGTCGAGCCCGTCGGCTGCCTTGATGCAGGGCACCAGCAGGGAGCGCTGACCCTTGCGCTCGACGTCGACTGCGATGCCGAGGTTGATCCCGCCCGGCTCGATCACCGTGGGCTTGCCATCGCGCTCCTCGAAGGAGCGCCCCATCACCGGCCACTCCTGGGCGGCCTTGACGATCGCCCAGGCGATCAGATGGGTGAAGCTGACCTTCATGCCGCGCTCCTTGAGCACCTCGTTGAGCGCCTTGCGCTTGGCGTCGAGCGTGTCCACCGCGAGCTCGCGGAACGAGGTGGCCGTCGGGACCGAGCGGC
Source organism: uncultured Solirubrobacterales bacterium (assembly GCA_963815665.1). Classification (GTDB taxonomy): domain Bacteria; phylum Actinomycetota; class Thermoleophilia; order Solirubrobacterales; family 70-9; genus DASUPK01. Next base: position 55,281 of record CAWFHN010000014.1, read on the forward strand.
TCTCGTTCATGGCCTTGGCGAGCATCGCCGCGGGCCCGCGGAGCGGCTTCGCCTCGCCGGCCGCGGCGGCGGCGGGTGCGGCGCCGTCGCTCTCGCCTGAGAGGACGTCCGACTTGGTGATCTTGCCGCCGGCACCGCTTCCCCTGACGCCCTTCAGGTCGACCCCATTCGCCTGGGCGGCGCGGCGGGCGACGGGGGTGGCGCTGACGCTGGTCGTCGACGGCTCGCCGTCAAGGAGGTGAAGCGTCCGCGGAGCCGGCGCCAACGGCTCCGAATGGGCGGGGCCGGCTCGAGGACGTCTCGAGGGCCCTTGGTCATCTCGGCGAGCGGCTTGCCGACGTCGATGGTCTCGTCGGGGCCGACCAGGATCTTGGTGATCGTCCCCGAGGCCGGTGCGGGGACCTCGGCGTCGACCTTGTCGGTCGAGACCTCGACGACGGTGTCGCCCTCCTCGACCGAATCGCCCTCGGAGACGTGCCACTCGAGGACCGTTCCCTCGGTGACCGACTCGCCCATCTCGGGCATCACGATCTCGAGGCCGCCTCCCTCGAGCTCCTTGCCGGCGGAGACGGAGGCGTCGTCGGTGGTAGCCGTGGTAGCCGTGGTCGCCGTGGGTGAGTCTCCGGCTCCGTTCGACTTGGCTTCACCGTCAGAAGAAGCGTCCTCGGGCGCTTCAACCTCCTTGGGCGGAGGGCCGCCGTTCGGGTCGATCTCGGCCATCGGCTTGCCGACTTCGATCTCCTCGTCGGGCTGAACCAGGATCTTGGTGACCGTTCCCGAGGCGGGGGCCGGGACCTCGGCGTCGACCTTGTCGGTCGAGACCTCGACCATCGTCTGGCCCTCCTCGATCGAGTCCCCCTGCGAGACATGCCACTCGAGCACGGTGCCCTCGGTCACCGACTCGCCCATCTCGGGCATCAAGAGCTGAACCTTCTGCTTAGTGGCCATTCCCCCTACTAACTGTATGAGGTTCCCAAGAGCTGCCTGCCAGGAACTAACCGATTCGTGCGATCAGATCGACCGCCGGCCAACCCTGCTCGCGGATGAACTCGCGGGTCGGGGCCGTCGTCTCGCAGAAGGCGCAGGAGATCACGTCCGAGAGGCCGACCGGCCCCGAGATCGCGATCGGCACACCGCACTCCGGGCACGCGAGAGATCGCACGCCGAGCCAGGCACCCCGTGTCGCGGGCCGCTGCTCGACCCGGGCAGCCGCTGCGCGCAGCTTGTCCTCGCGCTCGGGATCCTGGTTGGCGGACGGATCGAAGAACATCCCCATGAGTTGATTATTGCGCTGTCGCGGCACGGGCTCAGCGGCGGCGCACGTCGTCGGTGTAAGTTCCCTGCAGTTGTGAAGGCGGAGGGGTGAGATGAGCTATTTCGTCACCGGCGCGACCGGTTTCATCGGCCGCAACCTGGTCGAGCAGCTGCTCGAGCGCGAGGGGACGATCTACGTGCTGGTCCGCGAGGGCTCGCGCGGTCGCCTGGAGGAGCTCAGAAGCCGCTGGGGCGCGGACGAGGAGCGCATCGTGCCCGTGATCGGCGACCTCTCCCAGGAGCACCTCGGATGCGGCGATCGGATCTCAGAGCTGAAGGGGAAGGTCGATCACTTCTTCCACCTCGCGGCGATCTACGACATGACCGCCGACGCGGAGAGCCAGCGGATCGCCAACGTCGAGGGCACACGGGAGGCGACGAAGCTCGCCAAGGAGCTCGACGCGAAGCACTTCCACATGGTCAGCTCGATCGCGGCCGCCGGCCTCTACAAGGGCACCTTCACCGAGGACATGTTCGATGAGGCCGAGAAGGTCGACAATCACCCCTACTTCCAGACCAAGCACGAGTCGGAGGCCGTGGTCCGCGACGAGTGCGAGGTGCCGTGGCGGGTCTACCGGCCGGGAATCGTCGTCGGCCACTCAGAGACCGGGGAGATGGACAAGGTCGACGGGCCGTACTACTTCTTCAAGCTGCTGCAGCGAGCCCGCAACGCCGTGCCGCAGTGGTTCCCGGGGGTCGGGATCGAGGGGCGCAAGATCAACATCGTGCCGGTCGACTTCGTCGCCAGGGCGATGGACCACATCGCCCACATCGAAGGGCTCGACGGGCGGGCCTTCCACCTCACCGACCCGAACCCGCTGACCGCGGGGCAGGTGATCAACACCTTCGCCAAGGCGGCGCACGCGCCCGAGGCGGTGATGCGGATCGACTCGAGGATGTTCGACTTCATCCCCAAGCAGGTGCGAGGCGGGCTCACCATGCTGCCGCCGGTCAAGCGCATCACCGACCAGGTGCTGGCCGACCTGGGCATTCCGCGCTCGGTCCTCGTCTACATCAACTACCCGACCGACTTCGACTCCACGAGGACGCAGGAGGCGCTCGAGGGCAGCGGCATCTCGGTGCCGCCGCTGCCCAGCTACGCCGCGCGGCTCTGGGACTACTGGGAGCGCAACCTGGATCCGGACCTGTTCAAGGACCGCTCGCTGTCCGGCGCGATCGGCGGCAAGGTCGTCCTGATCACCGGGGCCTCCTCCGGCATCGGCAAGGCCGCCGCGGTCAAGTGCGGCGCCGCCGGCGCGGAGGTGCTGCTCGTCGCTCGCACGCCCGAGAAGCTCGAGGAGACGAAGGCCGAGATCGAGGAGGGCGGCGGCACGGCACACATCCACCAGTGCGACCTCTCCGACATCGAGGACATCGAGCGGATGGCCAAGGAGGTGCTCGACCAGCACGAGCGGGTCGACATCCTCGTCAACAACGCGGGCCGTTCGATCCGGCGCTCGGTCGAGCTCTCCTACGAGCGCTTCCACGACTTCGAGCGGACGATGCAGCTGAACTACTTCGGCTCGCTGCGTCTGATCCTCAGCCTGCTGCCGGCGATGCGCAAGCGGACGAAGGGCCGCAAGGGCGGCCACATCATCAACGTCAGCTCGATCGGGGTCCAGACCCACACGCCCCGTTTCTCCGCCTACGTCGCCTCGAAGGCGGCTCTCGACGCCTGGTCGCGCTGCGTCGCCTCGGAGGTCGTGGACGACGGCGTCCACATCACCACGATCTACATGCCGCTCGTCAGGACCCCGATGATCGCGCCGACCAAGATGTACGACGCCTTCCCGACGATCACCCCCGACATCGCCGCGGACATGATCACCAACGCGATGATCACCAAGCCGAAGAAGGTGGCGACCCGGCTGGGCAACTTCGGGGAGCTTCTCTACAACGTCGCGCCCAAGGCATCGGACGCGATCCTCAACACCGCGTACAAGCTCTTCCCGGAGTCGAGCGCCGCCAAGGGCAAGGACGACGGCAAGCCCGCCGAGGAGAAGGAGCTCTCAACCGAGGGCGTGGCCTTCGCGTATCTGATGCGCGGCGTGCACTGGTAGTGGCCACGGCGACTCGCCGGCTCAAGCACTGGGGCTGGGGCTACGAGGACCAGCAGCCCCAGCGCGACCAGGTCGAGGAGATCGCCAAGGCCGTCACCGACCGGCTCGGCTTCGAGGTCGACGAGATCGAGGAGCCCGTCCCTCTCGACGCGGTCGACCTGCCGGAGCCGCGCCTCGCGCCGCTGAAGGAGCTCGCCGAGATGTTCTCGGCCGAGCGCTACGACCGGGTGGCGCACTCCCTCGGCAAGGCATACCGGGACGTGGTGCGCGGATTCCGCGGCGAGTTCTCGAACCCGCCGGACCTGGTCGCCTACCCGGAGTCCGCCGAGGACATCGACGCGGTGCTCAACTGGTGCTCCGACGAGGGCGCCGCCGCGATCCCGTTCGGCGGTGGGACCAGCGTGGTCGGCGGGGTCGAGCCGCGTATGCGCGATGACTATCCCGCCGTGGTGACAATCGACCTGCGGCGGATGGACCGGGTGCTGGAGGTCGACCCCCTCTCCAAGGCCGCGCGGATCCAGGCCGGCGCCACCGGCCCGCGACTCGAGGAGCAGCTCCGCGAGCACGGCCTGACGCTGCGCCACTTCCCGCAGTCCTTCGAGTACTCCACGCTCGGTGGCTGGATCGCCACCCGCGCCGGGGGACACTTCGCGACTCTCGAGACCCACATCGACGACCTGGTCGAGTCGGTGCGCGCTGTGACGCTCGACGGGGACTGGGAGAGCAGGCGGCTGCCCGGGTCCGGTGCCGGACCGAGTCCGGACCGGATGCTGATCGGGTCAGAGGGGATCCTCGGCGTGATCGTCGACGCCTGGGTTCGGGTTCGCGAACGCCCGACCCAGAAGATCTCGTGCGGGATCACCTACGACGACTTTGACGCCGGAGCCGAGGCCATACGCGAGCTCTCCCAGTCGGGCCTCAATCCATCCAACTGCCGGCTGCTCGATCCGACCGAGTCCGAGGTGACCTCCGCCGGGCCGCCCGGCAAGGCCCTGCTCGTCCTCGGCTTCGAGTCGGCGCACGTCCCCGTGGAGGACTCGATGACCCTGGCGCTCGACATCTGCCGGGACCACGGCGGCGAACCGGGCGATCTGAAGCGGAGCGAAGCCTCGGCGGGGGGCGACGACCCCGTGAACGCCTGGCGCAACGCCTTTCTCCAGGCGCCCTACCTGCGCGACTCGCTGGTCGCCTGCGGCGTCCTCTCGGACACCTTCGAGACGGCGATCACCTGGGATCGCTTCCCCGACTTCCACGCCGAGGTGATGGAGACGGCGAAGCGGGCGGTCGCCGAGGCGAGCGGCGGCGGCGCCGAGGGCCGCGGCTCCCCGCGAATCAGCTGCCGCTTTACCCACGTCTATCCCGACGGCCCGGCGCCCTACTACACGGTGCTGGCGACGGCCAGGCGCGGGGACGAGGTCGCGCAATGGGACGCGATCAAGGCGGCCGTCTCGGAGACGGTGATCGATGCGGGCGGCACGATCACGCACCACCACGCCGTCGGTCGCGACCACCGGCCCTTCTACGACCGCCAGCGTCCCGATCCCTTCGCCGACGCCCTGCGGGCGGCGAAGCGCGAGCTCGACCCCAAATCGGTCCTGAACCCCGGCGTGCTGATCGACCCGTAGCGGCCGCCAGCCCGCTGTACTCAGGAGCGCAGGGCGAAGCCCGGAGCGACTTGTGATGGGCGGGCGCTTGCGGCCGCGACCTGATCGTGGCCTTTACCCTTCCCGGGTCATGGAAGGGCCCCTTACGCAGGAGCGGGCCGAGCCGGAGGTGGCCCGGCAGGCCCCCGACGGCGAGTCCCCGAAGCCGCGCCGCGGGCCCTTGCGCGCGGTGATCAAGGCGCTGCGCCCGCAGGAGTGGGTCAAGAATCTGCTCGTCTTCGCGGGCCTGCTGTTCTCCGCCAAGTTCAAGGAGTTCGACGCGGTCGTCGACGCCAGCGTGACCTTCGCGGCCTTCTGCATGGTCGCCTCGGCCGGCTATCTGGTGAACGACGCGCACGACGTCGCCGAGGACCGCCAGCATCCGACGAAGCGCTTTCGACCGATCGCGGCGGGCGAGCTCGCCATCCCAACCGCGATCGGCATCGCGATCGTGCTGGCCGTCGCGGCGCTGGCCGGCTCGGCGCTGATCGAGGGCCTCGAGGTCGCTGGCCTGGTGCTTGCCTACGGAGTCGGCACGACGCTCTACTCGTACGTCCTCAAGCACGAGGTGATCCTCGACGTGATGACGATCTCCGGGCTGTTCGTGCTTCGCGTCCTGGCGGGCGCGGTCGCCGTCGGGGCCGACGCCTCCGCCTTCCTGCTCCTCTGCACGGGCATGGTCGCCCTCTTCCTCGGCTTCACCAAGCGGCGCCAGGAGGCGACCTCCGAGCTCCATTCGGGAACCAAGACCCGCCCCGTCCTGGAGCACTACTCGATCCCGTTCCTGGACCAGATGGTGGCGATGGTCACCGCGGCGACCGTGATGAGCTACGCGATCTACGCGGTCAACTCGCCGCTGATCGGCTCGAAGATGCTGGGCACACTGCCCCCGGTGCTCTACGGGATCTTCCGCTACCTGTACTTGATCTACGACCGCAAGGACACCCGCTCCACGGACGCGATCCTGCTGGAGGACTACGGCATGATCGGCGCGGCGATCACCTGGGTGGCCAGCGTCGGCGTCCTGCTCGCGATCTACCACTAGACCGCTCCGCGCCCAGTATTCGCTAAAGCAGAGGCCGGTTCGGGCCGAGGGACTAAGTATGTTCCGCCCCATCCGGGCCCTGACGCTCTCCGCTGCACTCATGGCGTTCGGCGCGTTGTCGCTGCCGGCGGCCTCGAGCGCCGCCAAGCCGGCGGTCCTGACGCTGTCCATGGCCAAGGTCGGGTCACCGGGCAATCCGTCGGTGGGCATCACTCCATTCTTCGACGGCATCTACCAGTCCTGCGCCACCGACCCGCAGACATCGCCGCCCTGTCTGACCGTCGGGGGCGTCTCGTACCCGTACGGGATCGGCCGGCTCGAGGTCACCGCCAAGCAGTACGTGGCCTTCCTCAACACCGTCGACCCGGCGGGACGCAACCGGCGCCACCTCTTCAGCTCCGATGAGAGCGGCAGCGCATGGCCCAAGTACGGCCAGATCAATCTGAGGGCTCGGGCCCGCAGCGGCCGCCATTACTCGCTCGCCTACCGCCAATGGGCCGACAAGCCCTACGGCTTTGCCAACTTCCTGCGCTCGGCTCGGTTCGCGAACTCCATCTTCAACGGGCGGCTGCTCTCGAAGCGGACCCGGAGCTCCGGGGCCTTCCGCTACGTGGTCTACAAGGTGCGCCTCTCGCGGAACACCGAGCGAGGCATGTACGACATGCGCAATCCCAAGACGACCCGCAAGAGCCGCTCGGGATTCGTGGTCCCGAGCCAGAACGAGTGGATCAAGGCGGCCTACTTCGATCCGTCGGGCGGCGGCACCTTCTCCTACTGGAAGTACCCGACCAACGCCGGGACCGTCGGCGCCGGGGAGACGGATGCCCCGGCGCAGGCGACGCTCAACCCGTCGAACGGGGACGTCACCAACGCGACCACCCAGCCCCTGTCGATCTTCCACGGCTCCGACCCGGCGCCCAGCTGGTGTCCGCCGCAGGTGTCAGCCAACACCTGCTCGAGCGTCAATCCCCTCCACCTGAGCGCATCGGCATACGCCACGGCCTACGCCGGCAGCCTCGGCACGGTGGGGCAGGCCAAGACCCTCTCGCCGTGGGGCACACTCGACCAGGGCGGTAACGCGGTCGAGTGGACCGACACGATCACGCCGCCTCCGGCGGGCAAGAAGAAGAAGGGGAGGGTGTGGCGCCGGCTCCACGGCGGCATCTCGAACGCCCCCGCGTACCAGCTCTGGCTCTCGGCGGTGGGGCTCCAGCCGCAGGACAACAAGTTCTACGAGCTGACCTATCCCTGGCTGGGCTTCCGCATCGGCGTGGTCGGGAACCTCAAGGTCAAGAAGCACTGAGGCCCCCGGCGAGGCTGACTGGCCAGTCGGCCAGTCAGGTAGTGTCTCGCGCGTGGACCTGACGCTGACCGACTCGGAGGCGGGCTTCCGCGACGAGGTTCGGAGCTGGCTCGAGGAGAACCATCCCGGCTCCTCGCCCGAGGGTGACGACCAGGCCGAGTTCGAGTTCCGCCGCGCCTGGCAGAAGAGGATGCACGAGGCCGGCTGGGCGGGTCTGTCGTGGCCCGAGGAGTACGGCGGCAAGGGCGCCACCCTGATCGAGCAATCGATCTTCAACGAGGAGCTCGCCCGCCAGCGCGTGCCGCTCCCGGCGAACGTTCTGGGCCTGGTGATGGGCGGCCCGGTGGTGATCGCCCATGGCGACGAGGACCAGAAGGAGCGATACCTCGAGCCGATTCTCTCGGGCGAGGAGATCTGGTGCCAGGGCTTCTCCGAGCCGGAATCGGGCTCGGACCTCGCCTCGCTCAAGACCCGCGCGGTGAAAGCCGACGCGAACGGGGGCAACTGGAAGGTCACGGGCCAGAAGGTCTGGACGACCTACGCGCACGAGGCCAAGTACTGCATGCTCCTCGCCCGCACCGACCAGGATGCGCCGAAGCACAAGGGCATCACCTACTTCATCCTCGACATGGACCAGCCCGGCGTGGACGTGCGGCCGCTTCGCCAGATCACCGGAGAGGCCGAGTTCAACGAGATCTTCCTCGAGGAGGCCGAGATCCCCGATGAGAACGTCATCGGAGCGGTCGGGGGCGGCTGGGGGGTGGCGATCACCACGCTGATGTTCGAGCGCGCCGGCCTGGGCGCCGCCGCGGTCATGGGCCTGAAGCGCTCGATGGAGGACCTGCTCGCTGTGATCCGCGAGCGCGGCCTCGACGACGACCCCGTGATCCGCCAGCGGATCGCCGAGCTGCAGATCGGGATCGAGGCGATGCGCCTCGGCGCTCTGCGGACCCTCACCCAGACCATGAAGACCGGGATCCCGGGCCCCGAGGGCTCGCTCAGCAAGTGGGAGTGGGCCGACTACAACCAGGCGCTCACCGAGCTCGGCAACGAGGTGCTCGGCCCGGAGGGGATGCGGGTCAACACGGAGTGGAGCTACCGCTTCCTGCGCTCCCGCGCCAACTCGATCGAGGGCGGCACCACCGAGGTCCTGAAGAACATCATCGCCGAGCGCGTGCTCGGCCTGCCGAGGCTGAGGTAGGCACATGAACTTCGACCTGAACGACGAGCAGCAGGAGATCAAGCGAACCGCCCACGAGTTTCTCGCCGCCCGCTTCAAGCCCGAGAAGGTCCGGGAGCTGGCGGAGGCACGCTCCTATGACGACGCCCTCTGGAAGGAGATCTCCGAGCTCGGCTGGCCGGGGATCGCCGTGTCCGAGGACGACGGGGGCCAGGGTCTCGGGATGGTCGAGCTGGCTGTCCTCCTGGAGGAGTCCGGCTATGCCTGCGCGCCCAGCCCCCTGCTCGGCACAGCCGGCGCGGCGCTGGTGATCTCGGCTGCCGGCTCAGACGAGCAGCGCGCCGAGTGGCTGCCCAAGCTCGCCTCCGGCGAGGCGACCGGCGCCTTCGGTGGCTTCGACCATGGGGCGAACGGCGACGCCGAGAGCACCCTCTTCTGCGACCTGCCGACGGCGGACGTCGTGGTCATCTTCCACAACGGCGGCGCCTTCCTCGCGCCCGCCTCCGACGTGGACTCCGAGGCCTTCGAAGCGATCGATGCCACTCGCTCCTACGGGCTGATCTCGGAGCCCTCTGGGGAGCCACTGGCGGGGGACGTCGGCGCCGGACGCGACCGGCTCGCGGTCGCGATCGCCGCCGAGCTCACCGGGATCGCCCAGCGCACGATGGAGATGGCCGTCGAGTACGCGCGCGAGCGCCAGCAGTTCGGTCGCCCGATCGGCGCCTACCAGGGCGTGGGACACCGCTGCGCGGCCATGCTGCTCGCCACCGAGGAGTCGCGCTCGCTGACGTACTACGCCGCCTGGACCGCCGACGCCGAGCCCGAGTCGCTGCCGATGGCGGCCGCGATGGCCGGCGCGCGCGGCGGCGACGCCGGCTGGCAGGTGCCGGCCTCGGCTCTGCAGGTGTTCGGTGGCATCGGCTTCACCTGGGAGCACGACCTGCAGTTCTGGCTCAAGCGCGGCCGCGTGGCGGGCCGCATGCTCGGCACACCCCGCGATCACCGCGAGCGGGTTGCCGACCTCTCCGGGATGGGCTCCGGGGCCCCGGTCGCCGCCTAGCGCGGCGCGGCCAGCTCGGCGATCAAATCGACGCCGTCCAGGTCGCCATGGGTCAGGTGCTGGAACATCACTCGCTCGATCCCGGCCTCCTCCAGCTCGGTGAGCTGCTCGTGGATCTCCGCGACCGTGCCGACGAGCGTGTTGTCGCGGAGGCCCTTGATATAGGCCCCCGGGTCCGAGGCATCCTCGCCCCGGACCTCCGCGACGGCATGCGCTCGCTCCAGCAGGTCCACCCGGTCGGAGCCGATGATCCCGTGAGTCATCAGCGAGATCACCGGCGCTTCCCGTCCGGCTTCGTCCCACGCCTTCTTGACAACCGGGACGGCCTCACGCGCCTGCTCCGCGCTCATCATCACCAGGTTGTACTCGTCGGCCCAGCGTGCGGCGGCCGCGAGGGTGCGCGGCCTGGCGCTGCCCCCGACGATCAGATTCGGCGGTGAGATCGGTTTGGGCAGGGCGTCCCCTCCCTTCACCCGGTAATGCTCGCCGTCGAAGTCGAGGGTCCCCTCGCCCCACTGTCGCCTGACGATCTCGATCTGCTCCTCGAACATCTTCACCCGCTGCGCCGTGGGCGGGAAAGGGAAGCCATAGGCGTCGTGCTCCGCCTCCAGCCACCCGGAGCCCATGCCCAGCTCGATCCGGCCGCCGCCCGAGATGTGGTCGGCGGTGACGACGCTCTTGGCCAGCACGGACGGATGCCTGAAGGTGACCGGCGAGACGAGGGTCCCGAGCCGGAGGGTTGAGGTATTCGCCGCCAGGCCGCAGATCGTCGCCCAGGCGTCGAGCGAGCTCCGCTCCGTCCTCCCCATCACGGATTGGTAGTGGTCGGAGCGAAAGAGCGCCTCGATGGGACTCTCCTCGCAAGCCTTGGCCAGCGCGAGCCATTCCTCCCAGGTCACGGACTCCTGCCCCTCGATCATCAGGCAGACGCGCATCAGGGCAGGATCTCGGCGTTGGAGATCACGGCGACGTTCCCGCCACGTCGGAAGTGGACGTCGACCGTCTCGTTCTTGCCGTAGGACCCGAACAGCCCGAGGCTCATCGCGAGCCAGCGGCTGCGGCTCACCTTCTCCTTCATCAGCGGCCTCGAGAAGAGGATCTCCCGCCCGTGGATCGAGTAATCGGCGCCCTCGGCCTGCTCGGTGCCGTTGACGAACACCTGGATGGGCCGCTCAGCTCCGTTAGGCAGCCGGACTCGCCGTCCCGCTTCGACGCTCTCGCTCATCGCCGAGCAGATTATCCCCAGTCGAGTCGGCGCCCGGTCAACAGAGGCTAGGGGTGCAGGACTGCCCGCAGGCGCTCGAACGCCTCTCCAAGCGAGTCCGCCTCGATCGTCTCCTTGCGGATCGCCCCCGTGTAGGCGACCGCGGACCCATCCCCCATCACGTCGATGCCACCCTCGCGCGACCGGATCAGGCCCGGACCCGAGATCTCGATCCGCGCCTGGACCCTCTGCTCCGGACCGAAGTCCCGTATCGACCTGATCCCGGGCAGCCGATCCTCACGCAGAACCTCATCCACCTGCCGCCGAGCCGCGTCAATCGCCTCGTCGAGCGTCCCGAACTTCTCCCTCCCGACAAGCGGCCCATGCCGGACAGTGACCTTCCACTTGCGCACCGACGGGCAGCGTAAACGCATCTGCCGCGGGTGGCGCGGCGAGAAATCCGCATCCGAGGACACGCCTGTACCACAGGATGCGGATTTCTCGGCGCGACAGGACCCGCGGCCCGATGCGTCTCAGGTGGCGCGACGCTCAGGCGCCGCGCCGAGGCTTCTTGGGCCGCTTGGCCGGCGGCCCGGTGATCTTCTCCGGCCCCTCCCGCTCACCGGGGGGCGTGAACTCGACGTCTCGCCGGCCCGTGTAGATCTGGCGCGGCCGCGCGATCTTGAGATCGGGGTCCTCGTTCTGCTCCATCCACTGCGCGATCCAGCCGGAGGTCCGCGGGATGGCGAAGATCACGGTGAACATGTCGTTCGGCACGCCGATCGCCTCGTAGATCAGGCCCGAGTAGAAGTCGACGTTCGGGTAGAGCTTGCGCGAGGTGAAGAACTCGTCGTCGAGCGCGCGCTTCTCGAGCTCGGTGGCGATCTCGAGCAGCGGGTTCTCGCCCGTCGCCTCGAGCACCTCCTCGACGTGCTTCTTGATGATCCGCGCGCGCGGGTCGTAGTTCTTGTAGACCCGGTGGCCGAAGCCCATCAGCTTCTCCTCGCGCCTCTTCACCCCCTCGAGGAAGTCCGGGATGTTCTCGACCTTCTCGATCCTGCGGAGCATCCGCAGCGCCGCCTCGTTGGCGCCGCCGTGCAGCGGGCCGTAGAGGGCGGCGACTCCCGCGGCGACCGCCGAGTAGGGATCGACACCTGACGAGCCCACCGACCGGACCGCATTGGTGGAGCAGTTCTGCTCATGGTCGGCGTGCAGGATGAAGAGCACGTCCAGCGCCTTCGCAATCCGGGGATCCGGCTGGAAGCTTTCCTCCATCTTGAACAGCATCGAGAGGAAGTTCTCGGAGTAGCCGAGCTCGTTGTCGGGATAGACATAGGGGAGCCCCATGCTGTGGCGATAGGCCCAGGCCGCCAGTGTCGGGATCTTGGCGATCAGCCTGATCGCCGCCATATAGCGCTCCTCCGGATCGTCGATGTGCTTGGCGTCGGGATAGAAGGTCGAGAGAGCGCCGACATTGGCCAGGAGCATCCCCATCGGGTGGGCGTCGTGGCGGAACGCCTCGTTGAGCTTCTTGATGTCCTCGTGCGCGAACGTGTGGTGGGTGACGTCGAAGATCCAGCGCTCGAGCTGGGGCGGGGTGGGGAGCTCGCCGAAGACCAGGAGGTAGGCGACCTCGAGGTAGCTGGAGTGCTCGCAGAGCTGCTCGATCGGGATGCCGCGGTGCTGGAGGATGCCGGCCTCGCCGTCGATGTAGGTGATCGCCGACCGGCAGGAGGCGGTGTTGGTGAAGGCCGGGTCATAGCCCATCAGCCCGAAGTCGTCCTCGGAGACCTTGATCTGCCGCAGATCCATCGTCTTGACGGTCCCGTCGCTGATCTCGAGCTCGTAGCTCTTGCCGGTGCGGTTGTCGGTGACGCTGAGGGTGTCGCCGCTCGACGCGCCGTCCTGCGATGCGTCCGCCTGCGGCTCTGCCTGGGACTTCTCCTTGGTCGCCATCGAACCTCCTTGCTCTGTGGATGCCTCTGTACGCCAGTATCTCACGGTGGCAATGTCGGCAAACCGGCTGAGCAAGCAGGAAACGCTGCACCTCTTCGCCGGCCTGCCGCGCCGGTATGACCTCGCCGGCGCCGTGCTCAGCTTCGGCCAGGACCCGCGCTGGCGCCGGGCGATGGTGAGCAAGATTCAGGCCGGCCCGGGCGAGAAGGTCCTGGACGTCGCCACCGGCACGGGCATGGTGGCCGCCGCTCTCGTGCGCCGCTACGGCTGTTCGGTGGTGGGGCTCGACCAGAGCCCCGAGATGCTCTCCGGCGCCCGAGCGAAGCTCGAGGCGGATCCGAATCTCGCGGCGCGGGTCGAGCTGGTCCGGGGCGAGGCCGAATCCCTCGGCTTTCCCGACGCCGAGTTCGACCACCTCACCTTCACCTACCTGCTCCGCTACGTGGACGATCCGGGCGCCACCCTGGGCGAGCTCGCCCGGGTGGTGCGGCCCGGCGGTCGCATCGCCTCGCTGGAGTTCATGCTTCCTCCGAATCCCGTGGCCCGCTCCCTCTGGTACCTCCACACACGCGCCGTGATGCCGGTTATCGGTCGAGTGATCTCACGCGACTGGTACGAGGTCGGGCGCTTCCTGGGTCCGAGCATCACGGAGCTCTACCGCCGGCTGCCGCTCGAGCGGCAGCTCGACCTGTGGAGGGACGCCGGCGTCGGGGATGTGCAGGCCAGGGTGATGAGCTTCGGCGGCGGCGTCGTGATCTGGGGGACTCGTGGCTGACGAGGCGGCCAGGCCCGCCTTCTACGCGCTGCGGCCTGGGGGCTGGCGGGACCTCGTCACGGTCCTCCATCCGCCCTACACCGCCTGGAATCTGGCCAACGTCGGCTTCGGCGCCGTGGCCGCCACGCAGATCCACACCGATCGCTTCATCGCGACGCTCGCCGCCTTCTTCCTCGCCGTCGGGATCAGCGCCCACGCCCTCGACGAGCTCAACGGGCGGCCGCTGAAGACCGAGCTCTCGGACCGGACCCTGATCGGCCTCGCCGCCGTTGCCCTCGCCGGCGCCATCGGAATCGGGATCGCGGGCTGCATCGTCGTCTCCGCCACTCTGGCGCCGTTCGTGGTGGCCGGCGGGTTCTTCGTGGTCGCCTACAACCTCGAGTTGTTCGGCGGCCGCTTCCACACCGACTTCTGGCTGGCGTTCGCCTGGGCGGCGTTCCCGGCGCTGACCTCCTGGTGGATCAACACGCTCTCGTTCGACTCACCCAGGACCGTGGTGGCGGGAATCCTGGTCGCGGCGGGGTGCTTCGGCCTGGTCAGCGTGCAGAGGCGCCTCTCGACGCCCGTCCGCCGCCTGAGGCGGAAGACGGTCTCCGTGAGCGGCGAGCAGCGCCTCGAGGACGGCACGGTGATCCCGCTCACCGCCGCCGAGATCGCTGCGCCGCTCGACTGGTCGCTGCGGGGCCTCTCCTGGGCCGTCGTGGTCCTGGCGATCGGCCTGGTCGTGGTTCGCTTCTGAGAGGAGCCGCCGACCCGGTCAGTCATCTAGGTGCCGGTCGTGCTCTCCAGGGCGGCGATCAGCGAAGCGGCGTCGAACGACCCGCCGTGCATCCGGCCGCCGACGAAGAACCCGGGCGTCCCGGTGACGCCGCTGGCGAGGCCGCTGTCGACGTCTCGCTGCACGCGAGGCGCGTGGACCGAGGAGTCAAGCTCCTCCGTGAACCGCTCCACGTCCAGGCCCAGCTCGACCGCGTCGTGGATCAGGTCCTCCCGCCCGAGAGCCCCGCGAGACTCGTACATGCGGTCGTGCATCTCCCAGAACGCCCCCTGGGCCGCCGCCGCCTCGGCCGCCTCGGCGGCGCGCTGGGCGTCGGGATGGACGTTCCGCAGCGGGAAGTGGCGAAAGCCGAACAGGAGCCGGCCGGCGAGCTGGTCCCGGATCCGGCGGACGATCGGGTAAGCCGCGGTGCAGTACGGGCACTGGAAGTCGCCGTACATGACCAGCTCGAGCTCGGCGCGGTCGAGGCCGTCGACGTGGTCCTCGGCCGAAAGGGGCGGGGTCAGCTGACTCATGGATGCGCGAGCTTAGACTCGCGGCGTGAACGACATCGAGATCCTGATTGCGCTGGTCGCCGCGGCGATCGTCCTGGTCCGGCTCGCGGACGCGATCTCGATTCCCTATCCGATCGTCCTCGTCCTGGGCGGGCTGGCGATCGGGTTCATTCCGGGAGGCCCGACGCTCGAGCTGCAGCCGGACGTCGTCTTCCTGGTCTTCCTGCCCCCGCTCCTCCAGTCCGCCGGCTACTGGGCCTCGCCGAAGGAGCTGGTCGCCGAGCTCCTCCCCCTCACCTGGCTGGTGATCGGGCTGTCGCTGGCGACGATGGTCGCGGTCGCGGCCGTCGCCCAGGCCGTGATCCCGGGTATCGACTGGGCCGAGGGCTTCGTGCTGGGGGCGATCGTCGCCCCCACCGATCCGGTCGCCGCGATCGCCACGTTCGATCGCGTGGGGGTCACGGATCGCGTCGCGACCCTGGTGGAGGGCGAGGCGATGGTCAACGACGCCGTCGCCCTCGTCTCGTACAAGGTCGCCCTGGCCGCCGTGGTCACCGGCACGCTCACCGCGGGCGAGGCGATCGACGACCTCGTGATCGGTGTTGCCGGAGGAGTCGCGATCGGGCTGGCGGTTTCGGGCGTGTCTCAGATTGCGCTTCGCCGGCTCGACGATGCGCCCCTCGCGATCCTGCTCACCGTCTTTACCGCCTATGCGAGCTTCGCGCTGGCCGACGGGGTGGGCGCGTCCGGTGTGCTCGCCGCGGTCAGCAGCGGCCTCTTCTCGGGCTGGCGCTCCCACATCATCTTCGACGCCGATATGCGCCTCAACGCCCAGTCCTTCTGGAGAGTGCTCGTCTTCGCGCTCAACGCCATCCTCTTCGTGCTCGTCGGCGAGCAGTTCCCGGAGATCCTCCGCAGGGTCGGCGAGACCTTCTCGCCTGGGGAGATCATCGGGTACGGGCTCCTGGTCTCGGCGGTGGCGATCGTGGTGCGGATGGCCTGGCAGTTCCTGCCGGTCTCGATCGGGCGCCTGCTGCCGGCCATCGGTGACACCGGAGGTGGGGAGGACTGGCGCGAGCGGCTGCTGATCGGCTGGACGGGCATGCGGGGCGCGGTCTCCCTGGCCGCGGCGCTGGCGCTCCCCTTCACGCTCGACTCCGGGGCCGCCTTCGGCTCTCGCGACCTGATCGTCTACC
Organism: uncultured Solirubrobacterales bacterium; assembly: GCA_963815665.1. GTDB lineage: Bacteria > Actinomycetota > Thermoleophilia > Solirubrobacterales > 70-9 > DASUPK01. Next base: position 71,289 of record CAWFHN010000014.1, read on the forward strand.
TGACGGTGGCGGTGATCTTCGTGACCCTCGTCGGGCAGGGGTTGACGCTCCCCACCCTGGTCAGGCGACTGGGCTTGAGCTCCTCGGAGCCGTGGGCGCCGGACGAGGCGGTGGCGCGGCTGGCCGCCGCGCAGGCCGCCCTGGACAAGCTCGACGAGCTGGAGGCCGGCGATACGCCGATTCCAGAGAATGCGATGGCGCGGCTACGCGAGCTCTACCAGGCCCGCTTCGCCCGCTGCGTCTCGGCGCTCTCGGGCGACGCGGCCGAGGTCCCGATCCAGGACCCCCTGACCGGCTACCGCAGGCTGCGCTCGGACCTGATCGGGGCGGAGCGCGAAACGCTGCTCGGCATGCGCAACGACGGCCGCATCAAGCAGGATCTCTTCCGCCGCATCCAGAGGGACCTCGACCTGGACGAGGCGCGCCTCAGCTCGTGACGGGCTCGGCCTCGAAGTGAGTGATGCGGCGGAAATCACGCAGGCGCTCGTCGATCTGATCGCGGCTCAGTGACCGCACCCGCTCCGTGCCGAAGTCCTCGACGTTGAACGAGGCGAGCACCGAGCCGTAGGCCATCGCCTGGCGCAGGACCGCGTGATCGAGCACCGATTCCCCGGCGGAGCGGCGATTGTCGAGATAGCCGAGGAATCCCCCGGCGAAGCTGTCGCCGGCGCCGGTCGGATCGCGGACGTCCTCGAGCAGGTAACCGGGAATCGCGAAGAACTCGTCGCCGCTGAACAGCGCGGCTCCATACTCGCCCCGCTTCGCCACGACGACGCGGGGGCCCATCTCGCACAGGGCCCTCGCCGCGCGGGCCAGATTCGGCTGACCGGTCAGCTCGCGGATCTCGGCGTCGTTCAGCAGCACGCAATCGACCTCCGCGATCGCGGCCGCCAATGAGTCCCGTTCGGTCTCGATCCAGAGGTTCATCGAGTCGAGCGCGGCGAGCTCGGCCTCGCGGCAGCCCGCGCGCACCCTCCTCTGCAGCTCGGGCTGGATGTTCCCCAGGAAGAGCATCTGGGCCTGCCTGGAGGCCTCGGAGAGCTTCGGGTCGAAGTCCGCGAAGACGTTGAGCTGCGTGTCGTCGGTGTGCGCGACGTTCATGTCGTATTCGTAGTGCCCCTGCCAGAAGAACGTCTCCCCCCCGGCGATCCGCTCGATGTCGTCGGTGATCACGCCGCGGCCCTCCAGGACGCCGAGCTCCTCCTCGCCGAAGTCCTCGCCCACCGGCCCCACCACTCGGACGTCGGTGAAGAAGCTCGCGGCCAGCGCGAAATGGACGGCTGAGCCGCCCAGCATCCGCTCGCGTTCCCCGAAGGGAGTGCGCACGGAATCGAAGGCAATCGACCCGACGACGGTTAGCGCCATATCCTCATGCCATGAAGGCTATTCAGATTGAGGAATTCGGCGGGCCCGAGCAGCTCAAGCTGGTCGACGTCCCGGACCCGGAGCCCACCGACGGGATGGTCGTCGTGGACGTTGCGCGCTCCGGCATGAACTGGGCGGACACCCACGCGATCCGCAACGACTACCTCGCCGAGCAGGAGCTGCCGCTGATTCCCGGCGCCGAGATCGCCGGGACGACCGCCGACGGGAAGCGCGTCGCGGCGCTGATGAGCAACGGCGGATACGCCCAGAAGGCGGTGGTTCCGGAGGCGTTCCTGGTGCCGCTGCCCGACGAGGTCACGGACGAGCAGGCGGCGGGCCTGTTGCTCCAGGGGATGACGGCCCACGCGCTGCTCCACTACTGCGCCCACGTCGAGAAGGGGGAGACGGTGGTGGTCGAGGCGGCCGGAGGAGGAACCGGCTCCCTCGCGGTGCAGCTCGCCAAGCGAGCGGGCGCCAAGGTCATCGGCCTTGCCTCGACCGAGGAGAAGCGGGCGCTGGCGGAGCGGCTCGGGGCCGACGCCACGGCCGACTCCCGCGCGGACGATCTCAAGGCGGCGATTCTCGAGGCCAACGGCGGCGAGAAGGTGGACATCGTGCTCCACATGAGCGGGACCGGATTCGAGGCCGAGCTCCACTCGCTCAACATGCTCGGCAGGATGGTCGCGTTCGGCAACGCCGCGCGCCATCCCAACGAGTTGGCGACGAACTACCTGCTCCAGACTTCGAAATCGGTGATCGGCTTCTGGCTGGTCGCGCTGATCGCCCAGCGTCAGGACCTGATCGCCTCGATGATCGCGGACCTGCTCGGCGCGGTCGCGGCGGGCGAGCTCGAGGTGATCATCGGAGGCACCTATCCGCTGAGCGACGCCGCCCGCGCGCACGAGGCAATGCAGGAGCGCGGAACGAGCGGCAAGCTGCTGCTCGATCCCTCGAAGTAGATGGCCGAGACAGAGACCGCAACCTCCTTCAAGGAGCTCGGCTTGTCCGAGGGCCTCCTCCAGACCCTCGACGAGCTGGGGTACGCCGAGCCGACGCCGATCCAGGCCCAGGCCATCCCGGAGCTGATGAACGGCCATGACGTGATCGGCCAGGCCCAGACCGGCAGCGGCAAGACCGCCGCGTTCGGGTTGCCCATGCTCGAGTACATCGACCCCGAGAACGAGGAGACGCAGGCGATCGTCATGACCCCGACCCGCGAGCTCTGCATCCAGGTGACGCAGGCCCTGCGCGCCTACGCGGAGCACCTGGAGGGCGTCAACGTGGTGGCGGTCTTCGGCGGCGCTCCCATCAAGGAGCAGCAGTCCCGCCTTCGCCACGGTGCCCAGGTCGTGGTCGCGACCGTCGGCCGGATGATGGACCTGATCTCGCGGCAGTCCCTGGTGCTGACGGCCGCCCGCTACGTGGTCCTCGACGAGGCCGACGAGATGCTCGACCTCGGTTTCATCGAGGACGTCGAGCGGATCCTGCGGATGTGCCCGAGCGGCCGCCAGACGCTGCTCTTCTCGGCGACCATGCCGGAGCCGGTGGCCCGGCTCGCCGAGCAGTACATGTACGACCCCACGACGATCCGGGTGACGCCTAAGAAGCTGACCGTCGACTCCGTCGAGCAGGCCTACGTGATGGTCGAGCCGCGCCAGAAGCCCGAGCGCCTCGCCGAGGTGCTGAAGGCGGAGGAGCCCGAGCAGGCCATCATCTTCGTGCGCACCAAGATCGGCGCCGCCAAGCTGGGAAGGGACCTCGCGGACAAGGGCCTGCGCGTGAAGGCGCTGCACGGCGACCTCAGCCAGGGTCAGCGCGACGGCGTGATGATCTCGTTCAAGGAGCACAAGACGCCGCTGCTGGTCGCCACCGACATCGCCGCGCGGGGCCTGGACATCGAGCACGTCACCCACGTCATCAACTACGACATGCCCAACAACCCGGAGATCTACGTCCACCGCATCGGGCGGACCGGCCGGGTCGGCCGGACGGGAAGGGCGATCACCTTCGCCACGGCCAAGCAGGCGGGCGAGCTGAAGGAGATCGAGCGGGTCGTCAAGGCGCCGATCGGCGAGTGGGAGCCGCCCGAGGAGCGGCTCCAGCATGCTCCGCGCCCACGCCACAGGGAGGGACCGCCCCCCAAGGGCACCAACGGCACGGTGAAGCTCTTCGTCAACCGAGGCAAGGGAGGCGGCATCAGCGAGGAGGACCTGAATTGGGCGCTGGTCGAGGGCGCTGTGATCCCGGAGGAGGCGATCCACTCGATCCGCGTCCTCGATCGATTCTCCTTCGTCGAGGTCGCCGCCGATCAGGCGGAGCGGGCCGTTGAGTTCCTTGACGGGACGAAGCTGAAGGGCAAGCAGATCAGGATGGAGATCGCCCGCTCCTAGCCGGAGGTGGTGAGCTCCTCGATCTTCCCGATCAGGTCCTCCCACTCGAAGGGCTTGGGGATGCAGTCGGTGGCGCCCAGGGAGCGCATCCGGTCGGGCTCCTGCGCGTCCAGGTGGGCCGAGATCATCAGGATGGGCACCGTGGAGCCCCTGCCGCGGATCTCCTCGAGTACCTCGGTTCCCGACTTGTTGGGCATCATCGCGTCGAGCAGGATCACGTCGGGCTCATCGGACCCGGCCTCGTTGAGACGATCGAGCGCCTCGACGCCGTCGGTCGCCGTGACGACCTCGTAGCCTTCCATCTCCAGCCGGCGCTGGAGCATGAGCAGAACGGTTTCGGAGTCGTCCGCGACCAGCAGCCTGGTCAACCCGCAGCCCCCGCCTTCGTCCTGGCAGCGGGTGCCGTTGGGGTCGGCCGTCCATCCTTGGAAATCGGCAGCACGAATCGAAAGGTAGCGCCCTGGCCCGGGACGGAGTTCGCGGAGATCGCGCCGCCGTGCAACTCCACCAGCGACTTGGCGATTGCCAGCCCCAGACCGGTCCCGCCGACCGACTGGGTCTCGGTGCTGTCCGCTCGCCAGAAGCGCTCGAAGACGTGCTCGAGCTGCTCCTCGTCGAGGCCGGGCCCGTCGTCGGAGACAGCGAACTCGATCTCCTCGCCCACCTGCGAGGCGGCGAGCTGCACCTTCGCACCCTCGGGCGCGTACTTGTTCGCGTTGGTGAGCAGGTTGGCGAGCACCTGGGTGACCCTGCCGGGGTCGGCGTTGACCTCCGGGAGGTCCTTCTCGACGCTGACGCTGAAGCTCTGGTCCTTCCCGTCGAAATGGGGCCGCATCTGCCTGCCAATGCTTTGCGCCAGCGGCCGGACGGGGGTCGGCTCGGGCTCGATCCGGAGCTTGCCGGCATCGCTGCGCGCCAGGTCGAGGAGGTCGTTGATCATCTTCTGCAGCTGCCCGGCGCTCTCGGCGATCACCTCGGCCGCCTCGAACTGACGGGGGTTGAGGCCCTCGCGCTGGGCGGTGAGCATCTCCGCGAAGCCCTTGACGACAGTCACCGGCGTCCGCAGCTCGTGTGAGACGGTGAGCACGAAGTCGTTCTTCATCTGCTCGACCCTGTCCCTCTCACGCGCGTCCCTCTCGAGCGAGTTCGCCATCTCGTTGAACGCTCTCCCCAGGGCGGCGATCTCGGTGGGGCCGCCGACCTCAACCCGTGTCCGCAGGTCTCCTCCCGCGAGGCGCCGGGCGCCCTCGACGAGGCGGCCCAGGGGGGCGCGCATCGAATTGATCAAGCCGGAGAAGAGGATCAGAGCGGCAAGCAGGGCGCCGGCGAGGCCCGCCGCGACCAGGATCGTGGTGTTACGGGTGTCGGTTCGTGCGTGGTCGCGCGCGGCGTCTCGAGAACCGCGGGTCTCGACCGCGAGTGCCTCGCCGCTGTTGGTGACGGCGGAGGTGAGCCGTTGCTCCACCCCGGGAGGCGGGACACGCTCTTGGATCAGGGGCTCCGCGACCGCCTTTCGCCATGAGGCCTGGCTGGCGATCAGCCGCCCGAGCTTCGCGTTCAACGCGGTGTCGTCGTCGGTCAGATCTCGGGCGCGGCGGGCGGCGTCCGAGAAGCTGGCGGCCGCCTGGTTGAGCTCAGCCTGGCTGGGTTTCTGGTGCGCGGTTGCCGGACGGGCCGCCGCCTGCTCGAGGATGAACGCGGAGCGCAGGTGTTCGGTCTCCAGCTCCAGCTGGAAGTACCGGGTGATGTCGTTCTCGTAGTTGACCCGGATCTGGAAGAGCCGGCCCACGCCCAGCAGCGAGACGACCATGAGCAACGCGAAGAGCACGAGGAAGCCGATTCGCAGGCGCGCGGTTAATGAGGGGTTGAAAGTCATCTATTTTGGGGATCACCGAACATCCCGTACACTACGTCGCAGGGGATTTAATGGGTAAAGGATTACTTGCGTGGTGGCGCCGACGGATTGTGGCGCGTGGATTGGCCGGAGCGGCGCTTTTCGCCGTGCCGGTAGCCGTTGCCGCGCTGATCGGCTTCGGGACCAGCCTATCCGGCGTCGCGGGAGGTCTCTCCGCCGTCACCAACGGCCCGGCCGCCGTCCCCGCCTCGGCGCAGCCCGCACCGACCAAGCTGAATCAGGCGGTGGTCGCGCTGGCGAACAAGCAGGACAGCTCCACGAGCCCCGTCTCGACCGGCCGTGACACCGGCGGAGGCGGGGGATCCAACGGCACCTCCACCGGGTCGACCGGCGGCGGGCCGAGCGGCACCGGCACCGGCACCGGCACCGGTAGCGGCACCGGTAGCGGTAGTGGTACCGGCAGCGGCACCAGCACCGGAAGCGGCCTACCGCAGACCCCGACCATCAGCACGCCCAGCGTGCCCGTCGTGCCCAACGTGCCCCTCCCGGGCGGCGGCAGCACGAGTGACACGACCGATGCCATCAACGGCACGGTCAACAACCTGCTCGGCGGCGTCGACAACACCCTCAACGGCCTGCTCGGCAAGTAGGACCCGGGTTGATTCGAGGGTGCGCGCAAGCGCAACCCGTTTGATGGCCGTTGCTCGCCTTCGCGATCAGCCTGGCTTCCGCTTTCTCCTGGGGGGTCTCGGACTTCCTCGGCGGCCTGACGAGCCGGCGCCTGCCCGTCCTCGCCGTGCTCGCTGTCTCGCAGCCCGCCGGGCTGGTGCTGATCGCGGTGATGATCGTGGTCTTCGGGGCCGATCCGATCTCCGCGGAGCGGTTCGCGCTCGCCGCTCTCGCGGGAGCGGCTTCGCTCGGCGGCCTCTGGGCCTTCTACGCGGCGATGGCGATGGGCACGGTCAGCGTGGTCGCCCCGATCGCCTCCCTCGGCGTGGTCGTCCCGGTGGCCGTCGGCCTGGCCAGGGGCGACTCCCCTGCCGCGATTCAGCTCATCGGGCTCGCGCCCGCCATCGCCGGCGTGGTGATTCTCAGCTACGAGGAGCATCCCGAGCATGCCGGCGTGGCTCGCCGCGCGGTCGTCCTGGCGATCCTCGCCGGGCTCGGGTTCGGGATCTTCTTCACGGCGCTGGACATCGCGTCCCCCGACCGTCCCGGGTGGGCGATCCTGGCCGTACGCGTCGGCGGCGTGGCGGTCGTGACGATCGCGCTCCTGATCACGAGGCCTCGCCTGGCCGCGGTGTCCGGCTCGGTCGCCGTCCTGCTCGTGATCGGGTTCTTCGATGTGCTCGCCAACGCGCTCTTCGCGGTCGCGTCGACAAAGGGCGTCCTGCCCGTTGTCGCGGTCGGCGGCTCGATGTACCCGGCGTTCACGATCGCTCTCGCGCACGGCGTGCTCGGGGAGCGCCTGGCGCGCATCCAGTGGGCAGGCGTCGTCCTTGCCCTGCTCGGCGTCGCCCTGATCGCCGCCGGGAGCTAGACGGGGACCAGCGCGATGCCCGTCAGCTCCGCCAGCCGGGCGATGGTCTGCGGCGGGGTGAGATGCCGGATCGCCGTCATCCCCACAGCCTCCGCGGCCTCGCAGTTCTCGCGCAGGTCGTCCACGAACAGGCACTCAGAGGGGTCGACCCTGAGGCGCTCCGCGGCGAGCAGATAGATCTCGGGCTGCGGCTTGTGCAATCCGACCTCCGCCGAGATCACGACCTCATCGAAGAGCTCGGCGAGCAGCTTGCGGTCGTAGTGCGCCGTGCTCCAGGAATTGGAGACCAGGCCCGTGAGCAGGCCGCTCGCCCGGATCTGGCGTACGGCCTCGACCATCGGCTCCAGCGGCTTCATCCCGGCGAACATGCTGTCGATCAGGCCGTCCGGGTTCTCGAGCCCCAGGCGCCTGCCGAAGGTGGTCTCGAAGTCGGTCTCGCTGAGCTCGCCCGTCTCCAGTCCGCGTAGATCCGCGATGGCCTCGGGATCCGTGCGGAAGAGGTTCTTGATCGCGTCGGGGTCGAGGTCCTCCGACCGGCAGAAGGCGGTGAAGCTGTCCCAGACGGATGTGGTCAGCACCCCGCCGAAATCAAAGAGGGCCGCCGCATATGCTCCCGCCATGGCCGAGGAGGCTATCGAGGGGATTGCCCGTGCCGGCGTCGAGGGCTGGTTCGAGGCGAACGTCCCCGATGTGCGGCTTCCCCTGAGCTTCGACCGGATCTCGGGCGGCCGCTCGAACATGACCTTCGGCGTCCGTGATGCGGCGGGACATGCGTGGGCCCTGCGCCGCCCGCCGCTGGGCAAGCGGCTCGGGTCGGCCCATGACATGGGGCGCGAGTTCCACGCGATCTCTGCACTTCAGGAGACGACCGTGCCGGTCCCGCCCGTGGTTGGCCTGTGCGAGGACGAATCCGTCAACGAGGCCCCCTTCTACGTGATGGGCTTCGTCGACGGTCCGATCCTGCGCTCGGCCGAGGAGGCCAAGCAGTTCAACGAGGACGAGCGCCATGCGATCGGCGACCGGGTCGTCGACACGCTGGTGGCGATCCACGAGGTCGATCCCGACCAGGTCGGTCTCGGCGAGCTCGGCCGCAAGGAGGCTTACGTCGAGCGCCAGCTGAAGCGCTGGCAGGGTCAATGGGAGAAGTCGAAGACCCGTGAGCTGCCGGCGGTCGACGCCGTCCACGAGCGGCTCTCCGCGCGAATCCCGGAGCAGGGCCCCGCGACCATCGTCCACGGCGATTACCGGCTCGACAACATGATCCTCTCGTCCGCCGGTGAGGTCGCTGCCGTCGTCGACTGGGAACTCTGCACCCTCGGTGACCCCCTCGCTGACGTTGGCATGCTGCTCGTCTACTGGTCCGAGGAGGGGGACGACTTCATGCCCCTCTTCGCCCCCGCGACGATCGCGCCGGGATTCCCGAAGCGCGACGACGTCAGTGAGCGCTACGCGCAGAAGTCCGGCCGCGACCTCGGCCAGATCGACTTCTTCATCGCCCTCGGGTACTGGAAGCTGGCGATCATCCTGGAGGGCGTCTACGCCCGGTACGCCTCGGGTCAGTACGGCAAGACCGACGAGGGGTTCGAGGAGTTCGCGAAGATCGTCGAGAGGCTCGCCGATGCGGCGAGCGAGGCGGCGGACCGACTTCCCTAGGAGCCCAGGTCGACGCCCCGGCGAGGTACCGGGGATGACTGCACGACCGAAGTCGTCGTCTGGCCGAGGGCGACGAAATGGTCGATGACCTCCTCCAGGTGCTCGACGTCCCGGACGTGCGCCGTGGCGATGTAACAGTCCTCACCCGTGATGCGGCGGCATTCGACCACCTCACGTGTTCGCTTAGCGAGGTCGGCGACGTTCTCGAGCTGTCCCGGTGTGGGGCGGATCCGGATCACCGCGGTGAGCCCCAGGCCGAGCGCGCGTGGGTCCACGTCGGCGCGGTAGCCGGTGATCACGCCGTCCCGCTCAAGGCGCTGTACCCGCTCGGCCACGGCCGGCGGGGACAGCCCGACTCGCCGACCGAGCTCGGCGACGGCCAGGCGGCCATCCCCCTGCAGCTCATCGAGGATTCGAAGGTTGATCGGGTCGAACTGCCGTTCATCGTTAGGCATCCCGCCAAAAGTAGCGCAGATCACCCATGTACAGAGGCAGGATCGCCGGGCAATCTACGTGCCGATTGTGACCCGTCCGCAGCTCGCCGGCCGCGTCCCGCCCCATCTCTACTTCGTCGTGAGCGCGATCTTCCACTACCTGGGACCGGCGTTCGCCGTTCTGCTGTTCGCGCGGGTGGAGGTTCTCGGCGTGGCCTGGTTGCGGATCGTGTCGGCGGGGCTGATCTTCGCCGTCTGGCGCCGTCCGTGGCGAGCGGAGGCAGCAAACTCCGACGGCCGTCGGCTGGTGGTGCAATGGGGAGCCGTCCTCGCGGCGATGAACGCTTGCTTCTACGAGGCGATCGACCGGCTCCCACTGGGCACCGTGGCCGCGATCGAGTTCTTGCCCGTGATTCTGCTGGCCGCCATGGGAGCGCGGACGAAGCGCAACGCGGCCGCGCTGGCGCTCGCCGTCCCCGGCGTCTACCTGGTCACTGGCGTCCAGCTGTCCTCTGACCCCCTCGGGGTGGCTTTCGCGACAGCCAACGCCGTTCTATTCGCGCTCTACATCACGCTCGCCCACCGGGTGGCCCGGCACGAGGCGATCGCCGGGATCGACGGACTCGCCTCGGCCATGCTCGTCGCCGCGGTGTTGGTCACGCCGCTCGGTGGCTGGCAGGCCGCTCGCGCCCTGGGCGATCCCGTCGCGCTGTTGGCGGGCGTCGGCGTCGGTGTCTGCTCGTCGGTGATTCCCTATGTCACGGATCAGCTTGCGATGGCCCGGTTGGCGCGAGCGACCTATGCGCTGATGGTCTCGCTGCTACCGGCGACCGCCACCGTGATCGGGATCGTCGTCCTCACGCAGATCCCCACTGCCGCCGAGGTGGCGGGTGTGACCCTCGTGGTGACCGGCGTCGCTCTGCACCGGGAACCCGGCGGCGTCAGGGAGCGGCGGGGACGACGGCGAGCGAGCCGTCCCTCTCGGGCAGCTCCGACGTGTCGAAGGCCGTTCCCGCCACCCGCTCCACCCGGGGCATGAGCCGGGCGAACTCCTCCTACGTCGGTCCGCCGCCGACCGGGACGAGCCACTAGCGTGACGTTCCAGCGCGGAAGCCGGCGCTATCCGCGTCCCTTCCGGCGATTGAGCGAGCTGATCCTCGGAGCATCGAACGACGCAAGCGAAAAAGACGCGGTAGCCATGGCCACCAGTCCGAAAGCCATGGCACCCACGCCAATGGGAAGGAACTACGGCTTCGCGTCCTTCGGGGAGTACATGAAGGCCTCGCGCAAGGAGGGCGACAAGGGAGTAGGGGGCGCAGCGGGCTCTCGACGACGACAGCTAGCGGGCGGCCTTGGCCGGCTCCGCTGACCCGTCCCCGCTGCCGGCGGCATTGCCGCCGTTGGACTGATCGGCGCCGTCTGCAGCCTCGCCTCGCCTCGCCGCCCGGTTGAGCTCGCGGCGGGCGATCACCATCTTGTGGACCTCGTCGGGGCCATCGGCGACGCGCAGCATGCGGCTGAAGCGCCACATGCCCGCGAGCGGAGTGTCGTCGGACATTCCCAGTGACCCGTGGAGCTGGATCGCGCGGTCCAGCACGTCCATCACGACGTTCGCGGCAACGACCTTGATCATCGAGATCGACTGGCGGGCGCGGCGCTTGCCCTCGGTGTCCATCTGCCACGCGGCGTAGAGGGTCAGCAGGCGGGCCTGGTCGACCTCCATGCGCGACTTGGCGATGAAGTCCTGGACGAACTGCTTGTCGGCCAGCGGGCCGCCGAAGGACTCGCGGGAGTTGGCGCGCTCGCACATCATCTCGATCGCGCGCTCGGCCGTGCCGATGGCGCGCATGCAGTGGTGGATGCGCCCGGGGCCGAGGCGGTCCTGGGCGATCACGAATCCGGCGCCGCGCTCGCCGAGCAGGTTGGACTCGGGCACGCGGCAGTCGGTGTAGCGGACCTCGCAGTGGCCGGGCCCCCCGTCGTGGCCCATCACGGAAACGTTGCGGACGAGGTCGAAGCCGGGGTTGTCGATCGGGACCAGGATCATGCTCGCCCGCGTATAGGGCGCGGCGTCGGGATCGGTCACCACCATCGCGATTGCGAGCTCGGCGCCGTTCGCTCCCGAGGTGAACCACTTGTGCCCGTTGATCACCCACTCGCCGTCCTGGAGCTCCGCACGTGTCTGCAGCGTGGTCGGATCCGATCCGGAGACCTCCGGCTCGGTCATCGAGAAGCAGCTGCGGATCTCGCCGTCGAGGAGCGGCTGGAGGTAGCGCTCCTTCTGCTCGGGGGTGCCGTGGTCGGCGAGGATCTCCATGTTCCCGGTGTCGGGGGCAGAGCAGTTGAAGGACATCGGCGCGATCACCGGGCTGCGGCCCATCTGCTCGCAGAGAATCCCGTACTCCCAGTTGGTCAGGCCGGCCCCGAGCTCATCGCCGGGGAGGAAGAGGTTCCAGAGGCCCTGCTCCTTGGCGCGGGCGCGGATCTCGACCAGGATCTGCGGGTACGGGACGCCGGGCTTGACCTCGTCGTCGATTGCCTTGATCGCCTCGGCCTCGACGGGATAGACGTTCTCCCCCATGAACGCCTCGATGCGCTCTCGGAGGGACTCGACCTCGGGCGAGGGCTTGAAGTCCACGCTTGAAAGCTACGCGATCCCGCGGTACCGCGCGAAGAGCTCGCCATCGGATTCGAGCAGCCAGGCGAGCTCGACAAGGTCGATGTCGGGCAGTGCGCCCTCGAGGATCCGGGGGCCCTCGCCCCCCGCGATCTTCGGCGCGATCGTCAGGAAGAGCTCATCCGCGAGCCCGCCCTCGCGGAGGCGGCCGTGCAGGGTGGGGCCTCCCTCGCAGAGCACCGAGCGGATGCCGCGCTCGGCGAGCAGCCACTCGAGCGCCCGGTCGAGTTCGACGCCCTCCGGGTGCCGGACGATCGTCACCGGCGTCGCGGTCTCCGGCGGCTCTTGATCCGAGGCCGTGAAGACGACGACCCGGCCGCCCCCATCCGTGAAGAGGCCGGCGTTCCAGGGAAGCTCGAGCCGGTTGGAGACGAGCACGGCGAGCGGGTCATGGGCGAGCCCGGTGCGCTCGCGATACGCACGGAGCTGCGGGTCGGAGACGATCCGCCCGTACCGCTCCGCGCGCATCGTCCCCGCGCCGATCATCACCGCGTCGACCCGGGTGCGAAGCCGCTGCAGCATCTCGGTGTCCGTGTCGCTCCCGATCGCGCCGGACTTGCCGGCGATGGCGGCGCGGCCGTCGAGGGTGGTGGCGAAGTTGAGGATCAGGTACGGGCGGTCCGGATGGGCGAGCGGCTTCAGGTCCAGCTCGGCGAGCTGCTCCGCGACGGTGGTCTCGCCCGCGTCGGGGAAGAGCCGCCGGACGGCGTGGGTGTCGCCTGGGATCCGGCTCACGCGCCCTCGATCTCCGAGAGATGCTCGACGTTGGCGGCGTCCTCGGCCTCCCGGCTTGCCTCGCCGCCGAACCAGGCGTCGAGGATCTCGGCGAGCTCGGCCTCCGAGGTCGCCCTCAGGCTGATCGCCAGCGCGTTTGCGTCATTCCACTTCCTGGCGCCGTCGGCGGTCTGCGCGTCGAGGCAGAGGGCGGCGCGCACCCCGTCCACCTTGTTCGCGGCGATCGACGCGCCGGTCCCGGTCCAGCAGCAGACGATCGCCTGCTCGGCGCGGCCATCGGCGACGTCGCGGGCGGCGGCCTCGCTGGCCCAGGCCCAATCGTCGCGCTCGCTCTCGGCCAGGGCGCCGTGCGGAACGGGCTCGTGGCCCCGCTTGCGGAGCTCCTCGACGATGGCCTCGGCGACGCCCACACGCTCGTCGGCGGCGACGGCGATCTTCATGAGCAGGATTAGTACTGCTTCCAGCCGGCGAACTCGCGGCCGGCGAGCTCCTGCAGCGCCGCGACGTCCTCGGTGAACTGCGGCCGGAGGGTCTCCATGATCGCGTCCGGGATCTCCGGCTTGGGCGCCGGCGGGGCCTCCGGGTCGTGGACGACCTTCTCGACCATCCAGCGCATCCGCTCCGGGAGGCGGTCGAAGTTGCGGTCGAAGGAGCGGAAGCCCGGCAGCTTGATCAGCTTCTCCATGAACTGGTAGCGCTCCGATTCCTTGGCCGAGGAGCGCTCCCACTCGCGGTCGAACTGCTCGGAGGTGAAGTCCGGGTCGACGCCGGCGAAGGCGAATGCCTTCCGCATCGTCCCCTCGCGGTCCGACTGGAGCTCCTCCTGGGCGATGACCTCGATCTGGGAGCGGTCGAAGCGCTCGAGGTAGGGCTGCAGCTGCATCCAGTAGCGGGACCGGGTCACGTAGGTCTGGTCGCTGCGGGCGAGCGCGTCCTCCATCGATCGGGTCTCGTAGCCGGCGCCGACCGCGTGACACCAGTGGGAGAGGATCCGGGAGATCGGGTCGCGGACCATGTAGATCAGCTTCGCGTCCGGGATGTGCTCGTGGATGCGCTCCGGGACGCCCTCGAAGTAGGGGAGGTTCGTGTAGTGCGGCGAGGACTCGCCGCGGATCGCGAGGCGCCCGTCGAAGCGGCCGCGGTACCAGTCGAGGCCCAGGTCCCAGTTGAGCTCATCGACGAAGAAGTTGAGTTCCTTGGGCTTCGACATGTCGATCTCGGGGTGAAGCCCCAGGTAGTGATGGATGCTCGTGGTGCCGCACTTGAGCCCGCCGATGATGAGCAGGTTCGGCAGCGCGGCGTGGCGGCTGCGCCTCCGGGGCACGCGACCGCCCCGCTTCCGGTCGGCGGCAAAGCGCTCTCGCGCCCGCAGGCACATCGCCTCATCGGCGGGGTCGTGCGTGGGGGGAGGCATGGCCGGAGATGACACGGGGGCAGCCACGAGGGCGGGCAGTGTAGCGGCCACCCAAGGGTCATATGCTCCGCGATCGTGGACGTATTCCGCACCCCTGACGAGCGTTTCGACGGTCTGCCGGGCTTCGGCTTCGAACCCAACTACGTCGAGATCGACGGCCTGCGGCTCCACTACGTTGACGAGGGCCCCAAGGACGGTCAACCGATCGTCTGCTTCCACGGCGAGCCGACCTGGGCCTTCCTCTATCGCAAGATGCTCGCGCCCCTGGTCGACGGCGGACACCGGGTGATCTGTCCCGACTACGCCGGCTTCGGGCGCTCGGACAAGCCCACCGATCGTGGCTGGTACACGTACGACCGGCACGTCGAGCTCGTCAGCAAGGTGCTCGAGAGCCTCGGCCTCTCCGACGCGATCGCGGTGGTCCAGGACTGGGGCGGGCCGATCGGGCTGCGCTGGGCGATGGAGAACGCGGATCGCGTCGGCGGCCTGGTGATCCTCAACACCGGGATCTTCACCGGCCGCGTCTCGAAGGGGTTCATGGCGTGGCGCGAGTTCGCGATGAAGAACCCGGACATGCCGGTCGGCTTCGTCATCCAGGGGGCGACGACCACCGAGCTCCCGGACGAGGTGGTCGCGGGCTACGAGGCCCCCTTCCCGACGGTCGAGTCCAAGGCCGCCGCGGCGGTGTTCCCGGCGCTCGTCCCGATCGAGGAGGACGGGACCGGCGCGGAGGAGATGCGCGAGGTCGCGGACGCCCTCAGCCGTTGGGACAAGCCGGCGCTGGTCGCCTTCTCGGACACCGATCCCGTCTTCCCGTACCCCCGCTCGGGTGAGCGGTTCATCGACTGGATCCCAACCGTCTCAGAGCAGGTCAAGATCGAGGGAGCGGCCCATTTCCTGCAGGAGGACCGGGGCGAGCAGATCGCCGGGGAGATGCTGCGCTTCCTCGCTTGAAGTCAGAGGAGACCCTCTCGGAGGTCGCCCGCCTGCCGTGGCGCGGCCGGGCGGATGGGCGGCCGCGTCTGCCCGTACCTCCGGCGCCCATGCCGCTGTTTCTCGGTCGCCGGTTTCGCAAGCGCTGGCGCTGGGTGGGGGCGTTCGCCGACAACCTGATGGTGTTCGCGTCGACCGCCCAGGTCGGCCCGGCGTCGATGACCTTCTGGGGAGTCTGGGACCGCGAGCGGCGCAGGCTCTGGGAGCGGACCCGCCGCGGTCTGCCGGGACGCCGGCCCGACGTGACGATGCGCGGGCGCGCCGTACACGTCCGCGCCGGGAGCATCGAGTTCGACCTGGAGATCGGGGAGGGGACCCCGATCGAGTCCATGTGCCCGAACGGCGAGGGCGGGTACACGTGGACCCGGAAGGCAGCGGGAATGCCGGTGAGAGGCGAGGTTCGGATTGGGCGCAGGACCAACAGGATCGAGGGATTGGGGGTCGAGGACGACTCGGCCGGCTACCACCCGCGCTATACGTCGTGGAAGTGGTCTGCGGGCGTCGGGACCGCCCGCGACGGAAATTCCTTCGCCTGGAACCTGGTCAGCGGCATCAACGACCCGCCGAGCTCCAGCGAGCGGACGATCTGGGTCGCCGGCCAGCCGACCGAGCCGGGCCCGGTCAAGTTCCAGGGGCTCGACGCGATCCTCTTCGAGGACGAGACGCGGCTCAACTTCAACGCCGAGACGGAGCGGTCACATCACGAGGGGATCCCGCTGCTCGCCCGCTCGGATTACGAGGCGCCCCTCGGCACCTTCAGCGGATCGCTCAACGGGCTGCCGGTCGAATCGGCTCTCGGCGTGATGGAGCAGCACGATGCCGTCTGGTAGGGCCGAGTGGGTGGCGATCGCCAAGGCGATCTACGGCCGCTTCGGAGAGGTGCAGGTCACCGATCGAGCGGCGGCGCAGACCTACTACTCGATCCTCTCGCTCTTTCCGGGCCTGCTCGTGGTCGTCGCCCTGCTTTCGTTGCTCGGCACCTACCCCGAGACCTATCAGAGCATCGTCAACACGCTGCGCGACGCGGCGCCGGGGACGGCGGTCGACGCGATCGACAGCGGGCTTCGGGGTGCGCTGCAGAACCGGAGCAATGCCGGGGTGCTGTTGATCGTGGGGATCGCGCTCACGCTCTACTCGGCCTCCGGCGCGATGGGGGTGTCGATGCGCTCGCTGGAAGCGATCAACCGGGCGCCGAAGGGCCGAGACTTCCTGCCGAATCTCGGCGTTCGCCTCGGGTTGACGGTCCTGGTCACGCTGCTGGTGCTGGTTGCGTTCCTGTCGGTTGTGGTCGCCGGACCCCTCTTCGGCTCGATCGCCGATGCGGCCGGATTCCCAGGCTTCGTCAAGGGCCTGGTCGGCTACCTGCGCTGGCCGATCGGCGCGCTCGCGCTGCTCACGGCCTTCGCCCTCGTCTACGCCCTCGGACCGAGGCGGACGCCTCGGCGGGGCGACAGGTCGCTGCGCTCCGTGCTGCCGGGCGCGGCCGTCGGAACCGGGCTCTGGTTCGCCGTTTCCCTTCTGTTCACCGCTTACGTCTCGCACTTCGGCTCTTATGACAAGACCTATGGCACCCTCGGCGCCTTGATCTCACTGCTGATCTGGCTCTGGCTCGGGAACCTGGCGTTTCTGCTGGGCGCCCTCTTCAACGCCGAGACACACCAGGTCCAGGACGAGGGCGGATGACGGCACCGCTCGGGGTTGACCTGGGCCGCAGCTTCGACAGCTTTCAGCACGGCGCCCAGGAGTTCTTCCACCGGCTGTCGGAGATCGGCTGGCCCTCGATGGCGATCGCGCTCGGCTTCTACCTGGCGCACCTGCTCGCCCGCAGCCGCGGCTGGCAGAACACGCTGAGGGCGGCGTACCCGGAGCGATCGGTCCCGTACTCGCGGATCACGGCCGCGTATCTGGTCGGGGCCGGAATGAACAGCGTGGTTCCGGCCCGGGTCGGCGATGCGGTCAAGATCTTCCTCGCCAAGCGCTCGATCCGGCGCTCCACCTACCCGACGGTGGTCTCCTCGTTCTTCGTCGCCTCGGTCTTCGACACCTCGGCCGGGATTCTCGTGTTCGTCTACGCCCTGACGCAGGGGCTGCTGCCGAATCCGCCCGAGCTGCCCGACCTGCCGGCCTTCGACATCGCCTTCTGGGCGCAGCACCCGAGCTTCCTGCTCTTCACCCTGACCGCGCTCGGCATCGCGGCCGTCGTCACGTTCGCCCTCCTCGCCCGCCGTGTGGAGGCATTCTGGGACCGGGTCAAGCTGGGCGCGATCGTGCTCGCGACGCCGAGCCTCTACCTGCGGACGGTGGCCTCCTGGCAGGGGCTCGGCTGGCTCCTCCGCTTCTTCTCGTTCTGGTTCTTCCTCGAGGCCTTCCACATCGGTGGCTCGTTCCAGAACGTCATGCTGGTGATGAGCGTGCAGACGGTCGCCAACCTCCTGCCGCTGACCCCCGGCGGCGCCGGCGCCCAGCAGGCGCTGCTCGTCGCCACCCTGGTCGGGCCCGGCCCGATCGCGGTGCTCACCTACTCGGTCGGGCAACAGATCGCGGTCGCGGCCTGGACGGTCGTCCTCGGAGCCCTCGCCCTGATCTTCGTCTTCCGCACGACCGACTGGCGCAGCCTGATCCACAGCGCGAGCAAGGAGGCGGAGCAGCATGCCGGGGCCTAGCCGCATGGTGGTGTCGCAGGCTCAAGTGCGCGCCTGAGGTGTCGATGCGTATCTCGCCATGGCGAAACTTCGGCTCGCATTGACCTTGATCGCGGCGGCGGCCGCGCTGGCCGCAATCCCGGCTCAATCGGGCGCCTCGGGGAAGGGCCTCCAACGCTGCGGCGGGTCGGTCCGTGCAGCGGTCGTCCCATGTCCCAAGGCGAAGCGCATCGCCGGTGAGTACGCCAAGACCAGGACCCGCAGGCTGCAGGGCTTCATCTGCACGTCGAAGAAGGGCGGTGCGCGGATCAAGGCCCGGTGCGTGCTCGATCGGAAGCGCGTCCTGTTCTCGTTTCGCGCCTAGGTCGCGGGACGAGAGGGGAGCGACCATCGACACGGCGGCTCCTCGCCCGAGGGGAAGCGGTAATGGTCGCGGCCCGGCAGCGTCTCGAGCGGGACCAGTGCCGGGTCGTCCTCGAGGTTCAGCCTGATCTTGGACGCGGCGGCAATCTGCTCCGCGCCAGCCGTTCGCACGATGCGCTCCCAGCCGGCTCCGGGCCGGTAGAGCCAATACGTGATGCGCACTGGGCCGCCGGAGCGGCGCCGGTCCTCGACCGAGGTGAACTCGGTCACTCGCCGGCGGGACGAGGTGAGGCCCGGATCGGATCCCGGCGCAGCGCAGCTCGCCTGCCGGCAGTAGCGGAAGTCCACCGGCAGCTCGCCTCCCTTTACCGACGGCGCGGGCGCGAGGCCGCGGACCAGCTTTCCCAGCGGGAACCCGTAGGCCAGCGCCAGCGGATTTCGGCCGCACGGCACCGGGTAGCGCGGCGTGCAGGCGATCCGCCGGGCGAGCATCTCGCCAAGCTCGCGATCCGCTCGGCGGGGAGGGGAGGCGACCAGGGCCGCGATCGCGACGAGGACCAGGGCGGCGATCACGCCGGCGAGCGCGACGTACTCCACCGAGGCGGCACCCGTGCGTCGCGTTGACCGTGTGGCGGACACCGGCGCACGCTCTCGCCGCCGGTGCGCCGCGGGGCGCGCAGCGGTGCCGAATCGGTGACCGGAGAGTGCCGCGCTCTATGATCGAAGCCATGGAAGGTTTCGGCGGACTGTTCGGCGACCCGGAGGAAATGCGAAGGCGCATGGAGGAGCTCCAGGAGCAGATGCAGGGAGCTCAGAAGGTCGCCTGGGCAGACAACGCGATCAAGCTGGCCGTGGAGATGACGGTGGCGGCCATCGGCTCGATGGAGCTCACCGGCTCCAGCGACGAGCAGGCCGTCCAGGTCCGCGACGCGATCCGGATCGTCTTTCCGGAGGCGGTGACGCTGGTGAGGGAGGCCCGAGAGGGCCTGCAGGACTGATGCCCGCCCGACCCGGCGCGGCCTGATCCAGTGGGCCTTCCGGAGCCCTCGGTCAGCAGCACGGCCCTGGTCACAGGCGCATCCTCCGGGATCGGCGCAGCCATCGCGAGGGAGCTCGCCTCACGGGGATACGCGATCGCCCTGACCGCGCGGCGCGAGGAGCGGCTTCGCAGCCTGGCGACCGACCTGACGTCGGAGCACGGAGTCGTGGCCGAGCCGATCGCCTGCGATCTCGGCGACCCGGCCGGGCGCGAGCGGCTGGCCGATGAGCTTCGCACCCGTGGGCGGGCGGTCGAGGTGCTGGTAAACAACGCGGGCTTCGGGCATCAGGCCGACTTCACGACCAGCCCGCGGGAACGGATGGTGGAGATGGTGCGGCTCAACGTCGAGGCGGTCGTCGACCTGACCAGCCGGTTCCTGACCCCGATGGCCGAGCGCGGCCGGGGGACGATCATCAACATCGCCTCGACGGCCGCGTTCCAGCCCCTTCCGGGCTCGGCCGTCTACGCGGCCAGCAAGTCGTTCGTCCTCTCCTTCAGCGAGGCCATTCGGACCGAGCTGCGCGGCTCCGGAGTGACCGTGACCGCCGTCTGTCCGGGCCCGGTACGGACCGAGTTCACCGACGTCGCGGGTTTCCCGGGAGTCGAGGACCGGACTCCCAGCGCGGTCTGGATGTCCCCGGAGGACCTGGCCCGCCACGCGGTCGACGGCGCCAAGGACGATCGCCGCGTCGTCGTTCCGGGCGCGCTCAATCGCGCCACCGCACTCGCCGGCCAGCACAGCCCGCGGGCCTTCGCCCTGCCTCTGCTCAACCGGTTCTGGCGCAACGTCTAAAGATGAGCGACGGCCCGGCCACGCACGCCTGGATGACGCGCGTGGCAGTCGCACCTCGGCGTCCTCGGGCTCGCCCTTGCCGCCAGCAAGGGCTTCGCCCTGCGTCCGCCGATCTGCTTGGCCACGCGCGCCCCCAGGCCCACATGGCCAGACCGTCTCTCATCTAGCGATCTGATGCCCACCTTCGAGGCCCGCGGCATCGAGATCGCGTGGAGCGAGCGCGGCGAGGGGCCGCCCGTCCTGTTGATCCATGAGACGGCCGCCACGGGCACGGCCTGGGGCCCCGTCGCCGAGGCGCTGGCCGGGCAGTGCCGGGCGATCTCCTACGACCGTCGCGGGTGGGGCACCTCAAGCGCGCCGGAGGAGTACCGCCGGACGACGGTCGAGGAGCAGAGCGAGGACGCCGCGGCCCTGATCGAGGCGGTCGCGGACGCTCGCGCCGCCGTCTGCGGGGCCGGCATCGGGGCCGTGGTCGCGCTGGACCTTCTGCTGCGGCGAACGGACCTGGTCTCGGCAGCCGTGCTGATCGAGCCGCCTCTGTTCCAGTTCCTCCCCGCCGCCACCGAGGCGCTCTCCCAGGACCGCCACCGCCTCGAGATCGCCGCGGGGACCGGTGAGGACGTGATCGAGCTCTATCTCTTGGGTGCTCTGCCGGCTCTCGGGCCCGGCGTCGATCGGATAGGAGACCCGACGGCGGCGGCCGCGAGGGAGCGCCCCGCGAGCGTGGTCGCCGAGCTGGGCATCGCGGCCGGCTGGAGGATGCCGCTGTCCCGCCTCTCGAGCGCCGGGAGCCCGTCGGCGATCGTCACCTCGGGGTCGACGCCGCCCCTGCTCCGCGAGGCCTCCGAGGCGCTGACCGCCCGGCTGGCTCAGGCGGAGCGACGGGAGGTCGACGCGGGCGAGGAGTCGCCGCAGCTCGGGGCGGCCGGAGAGATCGCGTCGATCGTGCTCGAGCTCACCCGGTAGGGGGCAGGCGGTCCGCCTCCACCTCGATCACGCCCCCGTGGCGGGCGATCACGGCGGCGCCCTCGAGCACCACGGCGATGATCGCGGTTGGGATCGCGGCGAGCACCGTGACCGCGACATCCATCCAGAACGCCCCGCGTCCCCGGCCCGTGCCGGGACGGAGCCGGCCGGAGACCGCCTCGGATGCGAAGTCGCGATGGAAGGTGAGCAGGTTGAGGAGCGTCTGCCACATCGATGCCATCCCGGCGCGGGCGAGGTGCCGGACGCGCCGGACCTCGAGCCCCCGCCTGGCGAGCAGCAGGGAGGCCGCGCGCGGGGTCGGCTCGATGCCACGGCCGCCGGGACGCAGGGCGGCCCAGTTCTCCGCCCCGAGCCAGGCCTGCAGGCTCGCGGCGTTGTCGACCCGGATCGCGACCCGGGAGCCTCGTTCTTCCCGGCCGAGGAGGAGCGCGTCGGTCGCGAGGTCGGGGGACGGCACGGCATCCCGCACGGCGACCAGGCCGCAGTTCTCGCAGCGGTCGATCACCTGGTCCTCGCGAGCGCCGTAGCCCAGGGTCTCGACCCAGACGAACAGTGGCTCCCCGCAGGCCGGGCATCGGGTCGCGCCGGTGGCCGCTCCCTGGTCGAGGCTGACGGCGCGTCGCCGCCGGGTACCCAGCCCGATTGGCATCCGGCTCAGGCCTCGACCGGGGTCGGAACGCGGTTCTCGAAGATCTGCCGGCGCACGTCGAACCTCTCGAGCCCGGTGAGGAAGCTCTTCGGGTCGAACGCCTGCGAGGGCGCCAGCCCGCCTCGCCCCTCGAAGCCGCGCTTCGACGCCAGGACCGCGCCCCGGGTGATCGCTGCCGCGGTCAGCCCATAGACGTCCCTTCCGCTGATCACGCCCATGCGCTCCACCTCACCGCGAGTGGCCTCGCAGACGATCATCCACCGCATCCCCTCCCGCTCCTCCGGGGTGGGGCCCTCCGGCAGCCGGGAGATCACGGCGTTGGCGAGGCGCTTCAGCGGCGTCCTCATAGCCAGCCCCGCCGGCCGCACGGTGGCGGCGAAGATGGGCGCCAGTCGCTCGCTGGAGAAGGCGGCGGTGTTCATGCTCGCGCGGACGTTGCGGGTGGGGACGTGGCGCGGCACCGTGACCTGCTCGCCCGAGGGGTAGCGCATCATCCGCTGCCTCCCTACGGGCGCTGGGAACGCGTACGTCCCCCGCGAGACGCCGCCGCTCGTCTCGATCCACTCCATGTTCCGCCACTCGAGGTCGCTGCCGCTGATCATCTCCAGCGTGGTCCGGGCGGTCCCCTGGCTCGGCGTGAAGTTCGACCAGCAGTAGTGCATCGACAGGTCGTCCAGCTCGCCCATGCCGTCGGCCGTGAGCGAGGCGATCATGTCGCCGGGCACGTAGTCGAAGCCCATCGCCGGGATCACGGCTACGCCGGCTCGGGCGGCGCCCGGCCCGTACTGCTCGAACGCCATCTTCATGTAGGGCTGCTCGCCGGTGGTGTCCAGGTAGTGGGTCCCGGTCTCCACCGCCGTGGCCAGCACCGGCTCCCCGAACCGCACGAACGGCCCGGCGCAATCGATCACGACGGCGCAGTCCGCGAGCAGCCCCCGGAGGGAGCCCGGATCGTCCAGATCGGCGGCCACGGCGGGTGCCTCCAGCTCGAGCTCGGCCCGCAGGGCGTCCAGCTTCTTCGGATTGCGGCCCGAGACGATGAAATCGGCGTCGGCCTTGACGAGCTCGGCGACGACGAGCCGTCCGGTGTAGCCGGTGGCTCCGTAGACGGCGATCGGCCCGGCCTGGCGGGAGAGAAGCGGCATCGCGGCCAAGATACAGTCCTGCCAGTTGGAGGCCTCGACCCCCGATAGCTCGCTGCCGAGCAAGCAAGAGGTGCTCGCCTTTCAGGCTCGCTGGATTCGGCGCGCCGGCGCTGCCGGGCTCTTCGGAGCCTTCGTCGTGGCCGCGTCCATCGTCCTGCAACGGATCGGGCTCCACGTCCCCAACGGGAACTCCGATGCGGACCAGCTCGCCTTCGAGCACGCGCACAGCGGCCGCCTGATCTACTCGTCCATTCTCCAAGGCCTCGGCTTCATGCTGTTTCTCGGCCCGCTGCTCTTCCTCTTCCGCGCCACCCAGGCTCGCTCGGAGCGGGTCCGCAGCTTCGCCACCGCGCTGGTCATCCTCGGGCCGCTCGCCTTCGGCCTCGGCCTGGCCGTCTCCTCGGTCGGCAGTTCGAAGGCGGCCGACAAGTTCACGACCCAGGAGCCGGCGGTCGTACAGCAGGCCCGCCAGCAGGCGGAGCAAGCGGCGAAGGCCCCCGCCCCGGCGACTCCCAAGAAGGGCGGCGCAACCACCGGGACCGGCTCGACGACCACCCCGACCGGCTCCACCACGACCGGAACGACGACTGCCGCGGTGGGTAAGCCGAAGACGCCTGACCAGGCCGCGAGCGACGCGCGGGAGGGGCTCGCCGACCACCTCAACCGGCACACAACCCTGCTGATCGTCGGAGGGCTGATCTCGACCGTCGGGGTGCTCGCGATGGTGTTCGGGATGATCTACACGAATCTCTGGAGCATGCGGACCGGCCTTCTCTCCCGGTTCTGGGGAGCGCTGGGAATGGCCTTCGGCCTGTTCCTGATCATCCCGCTCTTCCCACCGGTCCCCGGGCTGGTCCTCTGGTTCGCCGTCCTCGGGCTGATGCTCCTCGGCCTCTGGCCTCGGCCGCTGCCGCCGGCGTGGGCCGCCGGCGAGGCGGTTCCCTGGCAGAGGCCGGCAGACGACCTCGGCCCACCGCCGTCCGAGCGAGAAGGGTCAGGCACGGTCGAGGGAAGCGGGCGCGAGATCTCGGAGCAGCCTTTGCCCGAGGGCAACCAAAATGGCGAACCGGGCCAGCCTCCGGAGCCGCCCTACGGCGAGACGCAGGGGCAGCGACGGAAGAAGCGCAAGCGCAGGGGCTAGCTCTTCGGCGGCGGAGGCGCCGCCATCAGCTCAACCCGATGGCCGCCGGGCGCGATTGCGAAGGCGCGGTCCGCGCCCCAGAGCTGGCGGGTGTCCTCGACGATGAAATCGGCATCGCGCAGCCGCTGCTTGGCCTCGGCGTGATCGGGCGCCACGACGGCGGCGTGACCGAGGACGGGCGCGGTGTGCCCCTCGGTGAGGATCAGGTGGATCTGGGTGGCGTCGCGCTCCAGCCAGCGAACCGAGTCGCCGAGCACCTCCGCCGCCGGGACCTCCTCGAAGCCGAGAAGGCCCCAGAACTCGATCGAACGGTCGGCCTCGTCGGGCGGGACCTCGAGGGAGACGTGGTGGAGCACGAACGGAAAGCTATCTGCGGGCCGCAGTGGACGCACGGCGGGGCCCCCGAAAAGATTGGGGTGCCTCCCCGATGAAAAGCAGCCGCTGAGCGCACAGAATCGCCGCGATGAGGCACCGCGGAATCATCCTTCCGCCGGCGGGTCTGCTCGCCGTCGGCGCGGCTGGCCTGCTCGCGGCGAGCGCCCAGGCGGCGACGATCACCGTCAGCTCACTGAATGACAGCGGCGGCAGCGGCTGCGAGCTGCGTGAGGCGATTACCTCCGCCAACAACGACAACGCGGCCGGCAATGGCTGCGTGAACGGCTCCGGAGCGGACACAATCAACCTGCCGGCGGGCCAGATCGCGCTCGACACCGGGGTCGGGAACGAGCCGCAGATCACCTCACCCATCACCATCGTCGGGCAGTCGGTCACCTCGACAGGGATCACGCAGTCGCTCTCGGGGCGCATCTTCCGCGTGGGCTCGAGCGGGGACCTGACCCTGAGTTCCCTCACGGTCTACGGCGGGGTGCTCGCCGACGCGGGCGGGGGAATCATCAACAACGGCGTGCTCAAGCTCAACGGCGTCGAGATGGGCGAGAACGAGGTGATCGGCGACAACAGCGCCAATACCGGCGGCGCGATTTTCGGTGGGATGAATAGCTCCACGACGATCAGCAACAGCGTGATCGGCGCGCCGGGTCACGGCAACATTGCGGGCTCCAGCGGCGGGGGCGTCAGTGTCGAATACGGAACCCTGGTTGTGATCAACTCGGTCTTCGCCGACGACCAGGCGAACGGCACGGGCTCCAACGGGGTGGGCGGCGCGATCCGTCTGGTCGACTCCAACCCGACACCCCACGTGCATCTGATCCTTAACTCGGTGTTCACCGGCAACGACGCGGCAAGGGCCGGTGGTGGAATCTTCTCGAGTCTCGGATCGACGCAGGCCGCGCAGATCGAACGCAGCACATTCTCGGCGAACACGGCGCTGTCAGGAGGCGGCGCCCTCTTCTACGGGCCGACGACGGTTCTCAATACCACCTTCAGCGGCAACATCGCGAGCAGCAACGGGGGTGGGGTCACGACCGAGGACGTCGCGGGCGCCACCGACGTCGCCCTCACCAACACCACGCTGGCGGGCAACCAGGCGCCCAGCGGCAGTGGCATCGAGCTGATCAGCGGCGGCGTCCTGACGCTGAAGAGCTCCATCCTCGATGACCCCGCCGGCGGGGGAAGCGAATGCGATCTCTCGGGGGGAACTCTGGCCACCGCGGGCCACAACCTGGTGTCGGACGCCTCCTGCGGGCTCGCCGGCAGCGGTGACCTGCAGTCGACCAACCCCCTGCTTGGTGCCCTGGCCGACAACGGCGGGCCCGCGGCCGGGGCGCCGGGGGCGACAGCGGTCCTCCGGACCCGCGCGCTGCTGGCCGGGAGCCCGGCGATCGACCATGCGCCCTGTGCCGGCCTGGCCGTCGACGAGCGCGGCTTCCCGCGGCCCTCGCCGAGCGCCGGCCTCTGCGACTCCGGTGCCTTCGAGCTCAGGCAGCCGGAGCCGCCCGCACCGCCGGTCCTTGTCGCCACGCCGCCCTCCAATGCCTTCACCTTCGGCAAGCTGAAGCACAACAAGAAGAAGGGCATCGCCTTCCTGTTCGTCAACCTGCCCGGCCCCGGTGAGGTCGGGCTGCAGGGGAAGGGGCTGAAGACGATCGACCTCGGCGTCTCCGGCGGCGCGGTGAAGCTGAAGATCGCGCCGGCGAAGAAGGGGAAGAAGGCGCGCAAGCTCCGGCGCGCGCTGTCGCACAAGGGTAAGGCGAAGGTGAAGGCGCTGGTCAGCTACGTGCCGAGCGGAGGCGCGGCCGACATCCAGGTACGGAAGCTGAAGCTTCTCACGCGTCGCTGAGCGGTCCGCCGTCGTCAGCCAGGGCATCCGCCAGCCCGGTTCGGCCGGCCACCTCCAGCTTGCGGTAGGCGCGCCCCAGGTGCGTCTCCACCGTCTTCGTGGTGATGAAGAGCGCCTCGGCGATCTCGCGGTTGCCGAGGCCGCCCGCGGCCATCTGCGCGATCCGGCGCTCGCGCGGGGTGAGGGCGTCGCTCCCGCGGGCGCTCGCTCGGCGCGGCCGGGCACCGGTCGCCACTAGGCGCTCCCGCGCGGTTTGCTCGAGCCTGTCGGCGCGGCACCGATGGGCGAGGTCGAGCGCCTCGGCGAGAGCCTCCCGAGCCGCCAGCCGGTGTCCCTCCTCGAGCAGCGCCGCGCCCAGCTCGCAGAGCGCCCGCGCGAGCTCCAGGGTCGCCTCCGAGCCCCGGAGCGTCTCCACCGCCTCGCGTAACAGCTCGATTCCACGGTCGCCGCCGGCGACCGTCCCAGCCGTGCGCAGCGCCAGCCCGATCTCGCGTGGCGCGCCGAATCCGCGTGCCGCTTCGAGTGCGTCGTTGGCAGGCCCCGAGGCGAGCTCGGGCCTGCCGAGCCGCATCGCCGCCTGCGCCGCTCCCGATCGCCAGGGCACCACGCCCGGGTGGGAGGCTCCCAGAGGCTCGAGCCGCTCTCCGCAGGCGAGAAAGTCCTCGAGCGCCGCCTCGTTCTCTCCGCGCGCCAGATGTAGCCGGCCGCGCGCTTCGAGCAGGTCGCTCCAGGTGAACGTCTCCGACCACCGCTGCTCGCCCCCGGGGACGTCCACGGCGGCGGCCGCGGCGTCCAGCTCATCCCGCTCGATCAGGCAGAGGGCGAGGACGGCGTGCACCGCGGGGAGCTCGGGCTCCCACCCGTAGCGAACGGTGTCGAGTGTGCTCTGGGCGTCGACGATCGCGTCGTCGAGCCGGCCGAGCCGGTGCAGCGCGTGCGCGCGCACGTGCGAGAGGGTGCCGAAGGCGAGCACCGCGCCGCGCTCGCGCGCGGACGCCAGTACTGCGTTCAGCGCGCCCTCGGACTCCGACAGCTCGCCCGCCATGAACAGGGCGGTGGCCGCGAGCGAGTAGGCGCCCATCGCGGTGGGGCTGGTCACGTCTGGCAGCGGGCCTCCCAGCGAGGCTCTCGCCAGGCGCCGGACCTCGTCGATGTCCCTGCCCTGGAGCGCCGGCGCGAGCGCTCCGTGGGCGAGCATGAGGCGTTCGGCGGGAGTCGCGACGCCCCTCGCCGCACGCGCGAGGATGGCGTCCAGCTCCCCGGGCGAGGTCGTCGCATGGCCGAAGCCGATCGCCGCTCGCGAGGAGCGCAACGCCATCGCCAGCTCGTCGTCGCCAACGGCGGAGTCGCCGAGCTCCTCGAGCCCTCGCTCGAAGATCTCCTCGGCCTCAGGCCGGCTGGCGTCGACGAGCGCCATCCCGATCTCGAGCGCCGCCTCGGCACGCCCCCGCGGGCCCTCGATTGCGTCGATCGCCTCGCGAGCGTGTCTCACGGCGGTCTCCCGGTGCGCTCTGGTCTCGGCCAGGGCGAGCTCCTTGAGGAGCTCGGCGCGGTCGGGCGCGGCAACGGCGATCCGCAGCGCCTCGCCGAGGTAGTGCACCGCGGCGCTCGGCGCCCCCCGCTCGCGGGCCCTCGCCGCCGCAGCCCTCAATGCGGGTACGGCCCACTCGCCGGAGGCGCCACGGGCCTCGACGAGATGTGACGCAATCAGCTCGGCATCCGCGCCGGCTTCCCGCAGGAGCTCGGCGGCGCGAGCGTGCGCCCGAGCGCGCTGAGCGTCCGGCAAGTCCGCGTAAACGGCCTCGCGGACGATCGGATGGACGAAGGCCAGCGAGGGCCCCGCCTCTAGAACGGCCGCCCCGGCGAGCGCGTCCGCCGCCCGGGCCGCTTCGTCGGCCTCGAGCCCGCTGAGCTCAGCCGCGCGTTCCAGCGGAGCTCCGTCACCGAGCACGGCCACCGAGGATGCCAAGGCGGTCGCCGGCGGCGCCAGCCTCGCGATGCGTTCGAGGATCGTCTTCGAGGCCGGCGTCTCCCGAAGCGCCGCGGCCTCTCTCGAGGCCGGGGTTCCCTCGGCCGCAAGCGCGCCGACCAGCTCGCGGACGTAGAACGGGTTTCCCCCGGTCGCCGCGGCGCAGGCGGCACAGAGCTCGTCGTCGGCGCCGTCCAGCTCGAGTCTGACGAGACGGGCGACTCCATCGTCGCTGAGTGGCTGCAGCGGGACGGCGGTGGCGAGCTCGTGGCCGGCGATCCGGGCCATGAGCCGGCCCTGGGGGTCGGGCTGCCCCGGTCGCGAGGTGACGAGCAGCGCGATCGGAAGCTCGTCCAGGCGCTGCAGGAGGTAGATCAGGAAGCGCAGCGAGGGCGGGTCCGCCCAATGCGCGTCGTCGACGGCGATCAGCAGCGGCGCGCGCTCCGAGGCGTTCGCGGCCAGCCAGTGAAGCCCGTGCAGGAGGGGAAACTCGCTCTCGCCCCCCGTGCCGGGTGGTCCCTCCGCCGCCGTGAACAGTGGCTCGCAGAGCGCCGCCGCCCCGGACATCAGGGCATCGCGCTCTTCATCGGCAACGGCCAACAGGGGCTCGAACAGGCGGAGCACCACCCCGAAGCTGAAGTCGCGCTCCAGCTCGGCGCCGCGAGCGCGCAGAACGACCATCCCCTCAGCGCTCGCCGAATCGCAGGCCACCGCGGCGAGACGGGACTTCCCTAGCCCGGCGCCGCCCTCCAGCACCAGACAGCGACCGGACCCTTCGCGCGCGGTCGCCAGGGTCGCCGAGACCGCCTCGAGGACGTCGGCGCGCTCGAGGATGGTCCTGGCCGCGGTTGCGCCTGCCGGTGTGGAGTCGAGGCTGGCCATCGGCGTGACCCTCTCATGATTTATAGGCGCCGCAAAAGATCAGGGTCGGGACCCTGACGACAGGGGAGAGGCCGGCGCGCAGACTGAGGGGCGTGCAGGTCCCGCCCGAGTCAGAGGAATCGCAGAGCGGCTCGCCGGCCTCCCCGACCGGCGAGGATGCCGATCGGCGCGAGACCCGCGAGCGCGACCTGATGCGAGAGCTTGACGAGATGACCGGGCGGGGAGTCGAGGGCGAGACAAGGCCGTCCCGGCCTTCGTCCCCCGACCCACGAGAGGCGCAGCACGACCCGAGCGGCGCCGAGGAGGTCGTTGACGAATGAGTCGTCATCGTGCCATTGCCGGGCTGGCCTCGCTGCTGACCACCGCCGCGCTGGCCGCAGCGGCCTTCGCGCCGGCCGCGGGGGCCGCCACGATCACCCCGACGGTCACCACGGACGACCTCACCGTCAACGGCAACTGCACCCTCCGCGAGGCGGTGCTGGCGGCGGACGGAAACGGGCCCGTCGATCAGTGTCCGGCCGGCGCCGCCGGTGCGCCGGATGTGATCGTCCTGACGCAGCCCCTCTACAGCCTGACCCTGCCCGGGGCGAACGAGGACAGCGACCTCACGGGCGACCTCGATGTCTTCCTGGCCCCCGCCGGCCCGCTGACGATCGAAGGCAAGGCCGACTCCGGCGAGTCCGTGATAGACGGAACCAGCGGAGCCAACTCCGACCGGGTGATCGACGTGAAGACGAGCACGGCCTCGTCGCTCACCCTGACCCAGGTCAGGCTCGATGACGGGCACCCGCCGGCGGGCACCGG
The DNA here is from genome assembly GCA_963815665.1 of uncultured Solirubrobacterales bacterium. Lineage (GTDB taxonomy): Bacteria > Actinomycetota > Thermoleophilia > Solirubrobacterales > 70-9 > DASUPK01. The sequence continues at coordinate 100,998 of CAWFHN010000014.1, forward strand.
TGGCGCGCTCCGCGTCCCCGGGCTCAACTCCGTCACCCTGGACAGCTCGCGGGTGACGAACAGCAGCTCCACCTCGGCCGGCGGGGGGATGCAGGTCGTGGGCGACCTGACGCTGAAGAACAGCACCGTCTCGGGGAACTCCTCGACCGCCCCCAGCGGCTTGGTCGGGGGAGGGATCCGGGCGACCAAGAGCGTGACCATCAGCGCCAGCTCGATCACGAGCAACAGCGTCACCTCCCCGGACGATGCCAACACCGACGACGTCTTCGGGGGTGGCATCGCCGCCAGCGGCGGGAACGTCAGCGTCACCGACTCGACGATCGCGAACAACGCGGTCACGGCGCTCGACAGCGCGGACGCCTCGCACGGGGGCGGGATCTACGCGGAGAACGCTCCGCTCAGGATCGAGCGCAGCACGATCGACAACAACACGGTGAGCCAGGCGAGCGGCGTGAGCTCCGGCGGGGGAGTCGACTACAGCGATCCGGCGCCGATCAGCGGCACCTTCGTGATCCAGAACTCCACGCTGACCGACAACCACTCCCAGATCGACGGTGGGGCGCTCCAGGTCGGCGGAGGGAGCACTCAGATCGGGAGCTCCACCTTCACCCTCAATTCGAGCGGCGGCGGCAGGTCCATCTTCTACAGCGCCGGCGGCGTCACGGGATCCTCGCTGAGCGTTGGTTCCTCGATCCTCTCCGAGGACGGCGCCGCCGAGTGTGCCGGTGACCTGCCCGATTCCGACGGCTTCAACATCGACCGCGGCACCAGCTGCGGCCTGACGGGCAGCGGCGACCTCTCGAGCACCAACCCCGGGCTGCTGGGCGAAGCCGACAACGGTGGCCCCACCGTGACGCATGCCCTCCCCGCGGGGAGCCCGGCGCTCGACCGGATTCCCGCGGCCTCCTGCAATGGCGTCGACGGTGCGCCGCTGGCGACGGACCAGCGCGGCGCCCCCCGGGGGTTCGACGAGGACGGCGACTCTCTGCCCGAGTGCGACGTGGGTGCCTACGAGCTCAACCGCTGCCAGGGGAAGATCGTCGACACGCTCGGCTCCACCGGCATCAACGGGACCGGCGCGGCAGACGTGATCCTGGGCTCGGATGGGTTCGACCTGATCGATCCGAAGCAGGGCGACGACACGATCTGTGCCGGGGGCGGCGACGACCACGTGATCGAGCGCCCGAACGGAGGCAACGACGCGGTGGACGGCGGTGAGGGGTCCGACACCCTGGCGCTCGGCACCGCATCGCCGGCCAGCCCCGCGGGTACCGTCGACCTGGCCGCCGGAACCGCCTCCTCGATCGGGATGAGCGCCGCGCTGAGCTCGATCGAGAACGCGACCGGCTCGCCCGCGGACGACACCCTGATAGGCGACGGCGGCCCCAATGTCCTCAACGGCGGGATCGGCAGCGACACGATCGACGGGGGGGAGGGCCCGGACATCCTGCTCGGCGGCAACGACGACGACCAGCTGCTCGCCCGCGACGGCTTCTCCGACAGCGTCGACTGCGGCAGCGGCACCGCCGACTTCGCCCAGACGGATCAGCTCTCCTTCGACTCGGTCACCGGCTGCGAGAGCGTTGACGCCCTCGCGGAGCCGTTCATCCCGCAGCCTCCGCCCCAGACGTCCGCGCCCCAGACGTCCGCGCCCCTGACGTCCGCGCCCCAGACCTCTGTGCCGGCGAAGAAGGCGAAGTGCAAGAAGAAGAAGCGGAAGCACAAGAGGCACGCCGCAGCCGCCAAGAAGAAGAAGTGCAAGAAGAAGAAGAGGAGGAGGAAGCGGAGGTGAGCCCTGTCGGGAGATTGAGGCGGGGTTCTGTCGTGGGCATCGCCGCGGTGGTCCTGGGTCTGCTCATCGCCCAGGTCGCCCTCGCGGGTGGCGGGACGGGCGGACCACCGGCGAGCGCGAGCGCCCGCGTCAACAAGCAGCTCAAGAAGCTGAAGAAGCGGCTGGCGCTCCTGCAGGCCCAGGTCAACGCGTTGCAGGGGCAGCCCGGTAACAACGCGTCGCAGGGGCAGCCCGGTAACAACGCGTCGCAGGGGCAGCCCGGGCCCCAGGGCCCGCCGGGGCCGGTCGGGCCTGCAACCGGCAAGGCCGGCGGGGACCTCACGGGCAGCTACCCGAATCCCCTGATCGCGAACAACGCGGTGACGGGCGCGAAGGTCGCCGGCGATTCGCTCACCCCGGCCGACATCGCCGACGTCGGCTTCCTGCACGCGGCCACCGCCCGGCTGAACCCCCCTGCCGGTGGCGGCACGGCCTCACAGTCGCTGTTCACGATCGGGCGCGTGGCCCTGAGCGGCTTCTGCACGAATGATGGGGCCGGGTCGATGCAGGTCGGGATCGAGCCGGCAGTGACCGACACCGGCGCAGTGATGGTCGTCGACGGCCAAGGCGGAGCCGCGGATGAGGTCGTCCAGCTCCAGCCCTTCGACGTTCAATTCCTCGCGATCTTGACGAGCACGTCCGTTGCCGCCAGAGAGTCATCGTTCGCGATCCTCGACCCCCAGGACACCACCGCGAGCGGCGTCGTCGCGGTGTCGGTCGATCCGGCGAGCTCGAGCTGCGTGCTGACCCTTCACGCCCTCAGCTGAGACCAGCCGATCGAATCAGGGCAAGCGGTCAGGGTCGTCGCGATTCGCCGTCGCGCCTCCGCCGTTGGACCCGAGGCCGCGGGCGATCAGGCCCGTCCCCAGCAGCGCGAGGCCGACCAGTGCCAGCGCCCCGGCGGCCATCCCGGTCATCGGCAGCGTGGTCGAGTTACCCGCGGCGTTCGGCGAGGCGACCGCGGCCGACTCAGAGCTCGATGAGCCGCTCGAGGTCGAGCCCGCGGAACCGCCGCCACCCCCTCCGCTCGAGCTCACCACCCGAACTGTCGCCTTCATGTTCGGGTGGATCGTGCAGATGTAGCTGAAGGTCCCGGCCGAGTTGAAGGTGTGGGAGCCGCTGCTACCGGGGTTGATCGTGCCGGTGTCGAAGCTGCCGTCGTCGGCGGTGGCGGTGTGGGGGGCCTGCCCGGTGTTGTGCCAGGTGACCGTGTCGCCGATGGAGACCGTCACCGAGGTAGGGGAGAAGAAGAAGTCGGCCATCGTGACGCTGGCGGATGAGGACTTGCGCGCGCCGCCGCCGCCGGGGGGGCCGGTCGCGGGCGACCTGTCGCCGATCGGCGCAGAGGCGGTCCCAGATTCTTCCCGCGGCTCAGTCGGAGTTCCCGCGCCCGGCCCCCCCGACAGCGACGGCGTCGTGGTGGTTGAGCCGCCAGGCTCGGCGGGCTGCGCCGGCACGGTGGGCGTCGTCGTGGGCGGCGTCGCGGTGGTCGTCGTCGTAGCCGTCGTCGTGGTGCCCACGTCCTGCGCGGCCGACACAGCCGGGACGGCGCAGATCGCCGCCAGGACGAGCATCCCGCTCGCCAGGGCTCTCGCTCCCTTCACTCTCCGCATCCTAGGGCCATTGACTCGTAGTCAACTACGGAAAACCGGGGATTCGGGATTGCCCTAGCCCAGCGCGCTGACGCCCGGTGGGGCGTCCGATGCCTCAGGCTCAGCCTCGGCGGCGATCCGCTTCCGGTGGGTGCGGATCTCGCTCATGATGCGCTCGAGGCGGGGCTCGGTGGAGTCGTCCACGTGGGTCATCGCCGCCGCGATCGCGGGGTGGACCGACGCGATCCGCTCGTGCATCGCCTGCGCGACGGCGCGGTACGTCGGGTGGCCCTCGCGGCCGGAGCGCAGCTCGATCAGGTGCATCGCCTCGCGGGCGTTCAGGTCGAGCAGGTAGCGGATCCGGTAGCCGAGGCAGAGGGCGTACGGCGCGGCATCCGCCATCCCCGCCGCCGCGAGACGCTCGTACTCGATGCGGGAGATCTCCAGGGCGCGCTCGTACTCCGGCCCCGCGCCGGCCTCGCGCACCTCGTCGGGGATCCCGGCGCCGAGATCGGGGCTGAGCCGCTGCCACTGGCAGGTCAGCATCCGGTGGCGCTGGAGGTCGCGGAAGCCGCCGTAGTCGGAGACGATCTCGAAGCGGTAGCGAACCGCCTCCCAGCCCCGGCCCGGGCGGTGGCGGCGGTTGGGCCGCTCGCCGACGAGGTCGGCGATGATCTCGGCCTGCTCGTCGGGAGGAAGGGAGCGCACCCGGTCGAGGATCGCTCGCTCCGAGGTCCCCGCCGACTCGAACAGGGACGCGGCGATCAGGTCGTCCTCGGAGCCCTCGACGTCGACCAGCTCGACGGAGGGGGCACCGGACTCGTCGGCCCGGTCCAGGCCCATCCGGGCCACCCAGCGCTCGGCCGCGTCGCGGCGGCGCTCGAGGTAGGAGACCCACTCGCCGCCGCGTTCCGGCCGCTCCACCCGGGCGACGAAGCTCGGCATCACCTTCTTCAGCTCCTCCAGGATCATCGTCGCGAAGTGGCGCGCCTCCGGCAGGGGGGAGGCCAGCATCCGCAGCAGCATCTGCTCGTAGGCCTGGCCGGAGGCGAAGACGCCGACGTGGCTCAGGGTCGCGGCGGGCAGCAGGCCGCGCAGGAGATCGAGGGCCTTGGCCTTGATCGAGCGCTCCCAGGCCGCCTCGGGCTCGTCGCCGCGCGGCCAGCGCTCGGCCGCCCACTGCCTCACCTCGGCGAGCGAGCGCGAGTAGATCGCGAAGAGCTCCTCCATCGCCTGTGCGTACTCCGGCCCGAGCTCGTCGTCCCTGTAGAAGCGATACCCGCCCCCGGCCCCCCCATAAGGGCGGCTCCTCCGCTTCGCGTCCGGGGCCGCCGAGGGGAGGGGCTGGTCGTAGGGGATGTAGCGCGTCGATTGCTCCAGGTAGGCGGCCAGGCGGCCGCGCTGGAGCACCTTGGTGAGCACGTTCGAGACCCACTCGCAGGCGACGTGTGCGCCGCCGACCTGCGCGATCGAGTCGTCGCCGTAGCCCATGAAGACGCGCTCGTAGAGCCCGGCGGCACGCTCGCCCTCCTCGCCCTCGAAGGGCCGGCCGCCCTCGGGAACGTCGTCAGCGAACTCGTCGAGGTAGAGGCGGCGCAGCGTCCCCGGGTAGCGGGAGTAGCGGGCGAACAGCGCCCCCTTGATGGTCTCGGGCAGGTTGACGAGGGCGAAGACCGGGCGGTCGAGGTTGGTGACGTGGGGGGTGAGGAGGCTCCGTTCCTCGTCTGTGAATTCCTCGATCGGGTAGCGCACGGGCGAGCCAGCGTAGCTTCATCCCCAGATCGATTGGGCGGCCAAGACCGCAACGACCGCGATCCCCGTCGTCCATGCCACGGCCTGTGCCGCGAGCTTCGCGTCGAGGCCGTAGACGTGGGCGATCAGCAGCGTGTTCACGCCGCAGGGCATCGCCGCCAGCAGCAGGTAGGGGCCGGGCAGGTCGATGAACGGGAGCGAGAGGAGGATGAGAAGACCCGGCGCGATCACCAGCCGCAGCAGGATCGTCGCCCCCACGGGCGGGTGAAGCGGCGAGCTCAGCTGCAGGGTCCCCTCCTCCGCCTCCTCGGCCAGGACGGCCCCCACCGCGAAGAACCCGATCGGCAGCAGGGCGATCACGGCGCCGCGTGAGATGTCGACGAGCACGTCTGGGGCAAACGATGCCGGGGCGAGCACCCCGGCGATGGCGGCGTAGAGCGGCGGGTTGCGGGTGAGGAAGGCGACGATGCGCTCGCCGAAGCCGGCGCCCGCCTTGGTGCCGAAGGCGGCTCCGACGCCGAAGCCCAGCAGCAGCAGGCAGGGTGCGGAGACCGCCACGTCGTAGACCACGGCCTGGCCGAGGGCGTGGAAGCCGAGCAGCGACGCGACCAGCGGATAGCCGAGATAGCCCGAGTTCGGGATCAGGGTGCCGGTGATCACCGATCCGGTGGCCGGCCGGTCGAGGCGAAGCAGGCGCGTCCCCGCGACCCACGCGAGTCCCGCCGCCGTCAGGATCGCGACCCAGCCGATCGCCAGCCCACCCGCCAGGTCGCCGTTGAGATGGAGCCGGTCCAGGTTGAAGAAGACGACGAACGGAATCAGCGTGTACAGCGAGATCACCAGCAGGCGCCGTGCCCAGCTGACGGCGTTGGCCGGCCAGCGCCGCTCGGCCGCGACCCCGGCGGAGCCCGAGATTGCGATGGCGGCGATGGTGAGCAGGACTCCCAAGGGGCGCCATCCTCCCAGCGTCGCGCGATAGCGTGAGGATCGATGGCCGCGATCGACTGGACCTTCGAGGGGAGCTGGCCCTACGAGCCGAAGTGGTTCGAGTCAGAAGACGGTCGGATGCACTACGTCGACGAAGGGCCGCGAGACGGGCGCCCGGTCGTGATGGTGCACGGCAACCCGACCTGGGGCTACCTGTACCGGCACTTCATCCCACCCCTCGTCGAGGCGGGCTACCGGGCGATCGTCCCGGATCACCTCGGCTTCGGTCGCTCGGAAAAGCCCGACGAGCCCGAGCTCTACCGAGTCCCGCGGCACGCCCGGAGATTCGAGGCTCTCCTGGAGTCACTCGAGTTGAGCGGCGCGACCGTGGTGCCGCAGGACTGGGGCGGCCCGATCGGTCTCTACTGGGCGACGCAGCACCCCGAGCGCGTTGACGGGCTCTTCATCCTCAACACCTTTGCGCACGGCTGGCACCCCGAGGCGCTTCCGCCCGGGAAGGACAAGGTGCCCCTGCCGCTGCCGCTACGCCTGTTCCGGACGCCCGGGGTCGGCGAGGTGCTTGTCAAGGGCATGGACGGCTTCAAGCGGGGCTTTCTCTTCGGGCAGGGCGTGGTGCACCGCGATCGCATCACGCCGACCATCAAGCGCGCCTACCGGGACGTCCACCGGGGGTGGTCGGAGCGGACGTCGATCCTGGTGTTCCCCCGTGAGATCCCCGTCACCGACGGCGGGCCCGTGCTCGCGATGACCAGCGAGATCGAGCGCGGACTCGAGCGCGACTTTCGCTCGAAGCCCGTGACGATCGCCTGGGCGATGAAGGACGTCGCCTTCACGCCCGAGATGCTCGAGGGCCTCTGGCTGCGCACCTTCCCGGATGCGGAGGTGATCCGTCTCGAGGACGCGGGCCACTATCTGCAGGAGGACGCGCACGAGCTGATCGTGCCGGAGCTGTTGCGGCACCTGGGCCGCTAGCCCAACCCTACGGCGCTCAGGCCGGCTGCGGAACGGGCTCGGCCTCGGCTACCTCGAGCGTGTCCGCCGGATTGTCCTGGCGGCGGGAGAGGGCGAGGAAGGGAATCGCGAACGTCGCGATCCCGGCCGAGATCAGGTACGACGTGGCATAGCCGTACACATCGGCGGCCTTGCCGAGCACCGGCTGCGTCCAGACCCCGCCGGTCGAGGACATCATCGAGTCGAAGGAGAGGATCGTCGCCCGTTGCTGCGACGGGATCATCCCGTTGATGTAGGTCTGCCTGATCGGCATTGTCGCGGCGAACATGAGGGCCCAGATCGTGGTCAGCCCGATTACCGGCCAGAAGCTGTCGGCGACGCCGACCAGAGCCAGGGTCCCCGCGCTCGCCGCCGCCATCAGGAGCAGTGCGGAGGTTCGCCGGCGGAACAGCCCGCGGATTCGGGGGGCGGCGATGCCGCCGAGGATCTGGGCGCCGGCGACGATCGCGGCCGCCAGGCCGGCGATCTGGTAGGCATGCGGGTCGCCGTAGAGCTCGAGGAGGTATGGCTGCAGCGCGTAGAAGGCGTAGATGCCCACGCCGCCGGTGAAGAGGGCCTCGACCATCAGCCACTTCACCGCGGGCACGCGCCAGCCGTAGTCGATCGAGTTCGAGGCGATCTTCCTCATCTCCGTAAGCGGCCGGTCGCCCTTCACGGGCGTAAAGCCGACGTCGTGCATGAGCCTGAACGCGGCCGCGAACATGACGATCAGGATCACGCCGCGCAGGACGAAGGGAAAGCCGAGGCTGACCTGCTGGGCCAGGAAGCCCCCCGCGATCGAGCCGGTGAGCATGCCGATGCCGGTGACGATCTGGCCGCGGCCGAAGACGGTCTCGAGGTCGCTGGTGTAGCCGGTGGCCGTCAGTGCGTCGACGAGCCACGCCTCGACCGCGCCGGAGAAGAAGGTGAAGCCCAGGCCAAGGGCGAGGGAGACGGCCGCCCACTCCCAGAACGCGGCGCCGATCTGCCAGAGCAACACATAGACCAGGCTCGCCGCGGAGAGCGTCAGCGTGCCCAGCAGGTATGACGTCCGGCGTCCGATGGTGTCGGCGACGATCCCGGTGGGGATCTCGAAGATGACCATTCCCGCGGTGAAGAAGGCGTTGGCCGCGAACGCCTCCAGGTTGCTCAGTCCCGCATCAAGCAGGAAGATCGTGTTGATTCCCCAGATCAGGGACGTCGCCAGGGTGTTCCCCAGCATGAGCATGAGGTACGTGCGCTGGATGGAGCGCGGTGTCGGCATGTCCACTGAAAGTAGTGACCCGCCGGGCCCGGCGGATTCATCGGCCCCGACGGGCTGGAAGGGCGCGGGCGGCCGGGCATATGCGCCTTCCGCCCGCGCCCTCCTGAGACCGCGGCTAGTCGCCCTTGTCGTACTTGAACGAGATGCCGAGGCGGACGCGGAAGCCCGAGACCTTGCCGTCCTCGATCGTCACGTCCTGGCGGATGACCTCTGCGATGCGCAGCTCGCGGACCGACTGGCCGGCTGTCTCGACGGCGTTCTTCGCAGCCTGTTCCCACGAGTCCGAGCTGACGCCGATTACCTCGGTGACTCGATAGACGCTCTCTGCCATGTCCACTCCTTGGGTCGGGGTCTTGTGCCCCAACCCTCCCACGCCGCGGTGTCCGATGGGCTGAAGGGCGCGGCTAGATCGTGGTCGCCAGCGACGAGGCCGCGTGGGAGGCCCAGTCGATCAAGGGCGAGGGGGCGATCCCGAAGACGACCGTTGCCGTGGCGCAGAGCACTGCCGAACCGAAGATGAGGACGCAGCGACCCGTGCCCTTGGTCGTCGCATCGGCCTCGGGCGATCCGCCCGCGATCGCGGGCATCGGCTGGACGGGCGCCGCGGCCGGTTCGGACCTCATCCAGACAGCCGCCACCACGCGGAGGTAGTAGGCGAGGGACACCATCGAGCCGATCACGATGATCACGCCGAGCCAGGTGTAGTCGCCGTCGACCGTCGCCTCGATCAGGAAGAGCTTGCCCATGAATCCCGAGGTGCCGGGCAGGCCGGCGAGCGCCAGCATCCCGATGGTGAGCGGCCAGGCGAGCAGCGGGCGCGAGCGACCCAGTCCGGCCACCGACTCGATGTCGTCGCCCAGCTCGGTTTCGCGCTCGCGGCCGACCACGACGGCGAACACGGCCAGGTTCATCAGCGTGTAGGCGGCGAGGTAGAAGACGAGCGCCTCGAGCCCCTTCTCGGTGGCCACGACGACGCCGGCCAGCATGTAGCCGGCCTGGGCGACGCCCGAGTAGCCCATCAGCCGCTTCAGGGAGTCCTGCCCGAGCGCGCCGATGTTGCCGATCGCGATCGAGGCGACCGCGATCGCGGCGAGCGCAGGCTTCCAGTCGTGGGCGATCGGCCCGAGCGCGACCTCGAAGAGGCGGGCCAGGGCGATGAAGGCGGCGGCCTTGGTGGCGACGGCCATGAACGCCGTCACCGGCGTGGGGGCGCCCTGGTAGACGTCGGGCGTCCACTGGTGGAAGGGCGCCAGGGAGGTCTTGAAGGCGAGCCCCGTCGCCGCCATCGCGGTCCCGATCAGGACGAGGGTGTCGTTGCCATGGCCGCCCGCGCCGACGGCGTGGGCGATGCCGGAGAAGTCGGTCGAGCCCGAGGCTCCGTAGAGCAGCGCGAAGCCGTAGAGGATCGTGGCGGAGCCGATCGAGCCGATGATCAGGTACTTCAGGCCCGCCTCGAGCGAGCGCTCCTCGCGCCGGGCGGAGGCGCTGAGCACGTAGAGCGGGATCGAGAGCAGCTCGAGCGCGACGAAGAAGGCGACCAGGTTCTGCGCCTGAGATATCAGGGTCATGCCGAGGACCGAGCCGAGCAGGAGCGAGTAGAAGGCGCCGTGGTTCGCCTCTTCCGCGGCGGGCTCCCGGATCGCCAGCAGGACGACGATCGCCGCGGCCGTGCAGGCGATCAGGGTCGCGGCCAGGCCGAAGGCATCGAGGCGGAGGGCACCGGCGACCAGGTCGGTGTTCGTGCTCCATTCGATGATGCAGCGGGCGACCGTGACCGCCAGCACCGCGATGGTCAGGCCGGCGAGGGTGAAACGGTTGACCCGCGGAACCAGTCCGACCATCAGCACGACGACCACCCCCGCCGTCAGCGCGATCACAGGCGAGAGCCCGGCGTAGTCGATGTGGGGGGCGTTGAAGTTCATCGCTCGGCAACCTGCGTCGGGGCGGCCTGATGAGTAGCGGCGACCGAAGCAGCAGTCGAATTCTCGGCCCGGTGCAGGATCAGACCCGGCCACAGGGCCAGCGCGACGATGCACGCCACCAGTCCCGTGACCACTCCGCCCTCGAACAGGCCTATCTCACGCGATTCGATCCCGTCCGGCTTGCGGTTGTGCATCGCGTGCTGGTACATGCGCAGCGCGTAGTAGGCGGACAGCGCGATGCCGATCGCGGCGATGAAGGCGTAGACGATCTTCTCCTGGAAGATCCCGTTGAGGATGTAGAACTCGCCCATGAAGTTGGAGGAGCCGGGGATGGCGAGCAGGGCCATCGTCGCGATCAGGAAGAGCGCGGCCAGCACCGGCGCCCGCATCGCCAGGCCGCCCATCTTGGTGATGTCGTCGGTCCCGGCTCGCGCCACCAGCAGGATCGCGATCAGCATCAGCGGCGCGACCACCAGCCCGTGGTTGACCATCTGCAGCACGGCGCCGTCCGCGCCGTCGGGGCGCAGACTGAAGATGCCGAGCGTGATGAAGCCGAGCTGGGCGACCGAGGAGTAGCCCAGGATCAGCCTGGCGCTCGTCTGGGTGAAGGCCATCACCGAGCCGTAGAGGATGGAGGCGACCGCGATCACCAGGATCACCTCCTGGAAGTGGGTGGTCGCCGCCGGGAAGACGGGCAGGACGATTCGCAGGAAGCCATAGGCGCCGACCTTGGAGAGCACGCCCGAGAAGAGCGCCAGCGCCGGCAGGGGCGCCACCCGGTAGGCATCGGGCATCCAGGCGTGCAGCGGGAAGGCGGGCATCTTCACCAGGAAGGCGGCCGCGAAGAACCAGAAGATCCAGTACTGGCTGCCGCTGCTCAGGGGATTGGCAGCCAGGTGCTGGATGTTGAAGTCGACTGGCCCGCCGTTCGCGGTCAGGATGCCGGTGGCGATCGCCCCGGCCAGCATCAGCAGCGAGCCCACCAGCGTGTAGACGATCATCTTGATCACCGCAGGCTGGGGCCGGATCGGGCCCTCGTCCTCCTCCGGGCGGCCCGGATGCTCCTTCCCCCATGCCCCGAACAGGAAGTAGAACGGGATCAGCATCAGGTCGAAGAAGAGGACGAACAGGATCAGGTCCTGTGCGAGGAAGGCGCCAAGCGTCGCGGTCTCGGCGATCCCCAGCATCAGGAACCAGGTGCGGGGGCGCTCGTGCGGGTTGATCGTCGACCAGATCGTGGTGGCGAGCCAGAGAACCGAGGTGAGCACGGCGAGGAAGAGGCTGATCCCGTCGACGCCGAGCTGGTAGCGGACGCCGAGCGCCGGGATCCAGCTCTCGTCCACGGTGTGCTGCAGGCCGAGCGACGGGTTGAACCTGGCGACCACGTAGATCACCAGACCCAGCCGGGTGATCGCGGTTAGCAGCGGCGGCAGAGCGACCAGCCTCTGCGGCATCGCGCAGGCGACGAGGCCGGCGGCGAGCGGCGCCCAGAGGAGGATCTGAATCATCGCTCGCCCGTCATGAGCTCTGGAGGAGGAAGTAGAGGCCGAGCCCGGCGAAGCCGGTGACCAGGAGCAGGGCGTAGGAGCGGAGGTATCCGGATTGGGCGCCGCGCACTCCGGCGCTGACACCCCGCACCACGTCGGTCACGCCCACCACGATCCCCTGCACGACGTAGCGCTCGAAGGTGGAGTTGGCCCAGCGGCCGACCGCCAGCGCCGGGCGGACGATCAGCACGTCGATCGCCTCGTCGAAGTACCACTTGTGCTCCAGGAAGTCGTGCAGCCAGGGGAACCGGCGGCGCAGCGCCGCGGCCCAGTCGCGGTCACGGAGGAAGAAGAGATAGGCGATGGCGATGCCCGTGATCGAGACGAGGCCCCCGACGGCGAGGCCCGTCCAGGCGGCGGAGGTCGAGGGCTCGATCTCGTAGAGCTTGGAGCCCTCGAAGGAGCCCTGTAGGAAGTTGTGCAGCACCTGGTCCACTCCGGGCACCTGGATGTAGCCGGCGAACAGGGCCCCGAAGCCGAGCACGGACATCGCGATCTTCATCGGCCACTCCCGCTCGGCGATCTGGTGACTGGGCCCTGGGAAGCCGATCTCCGTGTCCTCCTTCTCGCCCGTCCCCGGGTTCTCCGGCTCGGCGTGGTGGAGGTGGCCCTGCTCGAGCTCCCGGGCCTCCTCGCAGGGCTCGCCGAAGGCGACGCGGAAGCCGATCCGGAACGAGTATGCGGCGGTGAGCAGCGCCCCGACGTAGCCGCCGATGGTGAAGATCCAGTAGAAGCCGCCGCGGGTGGCGGCCACCGCCAGGATCTCGTCCTTGGAGAAGAAGCCCGAGGTCCCTGGGAAGGCTGCGAGGGCCAGCGCCCCGATGATCAGCAGCGTCATCGTGAACGGCATGCTGCGCCGGAAGCCGCCCATCAGGTCGATGTTCTGGCGGTTCGCCATCGCCCCGATCACCGAGCCCGCCGCCATGAACAGCAGCGCCTTGAAGAAGGCGTGGGTCATCAGGTGGAAGAGGCCCGCCGAGTACGCGCCGATTCCCACCCCGACGACCATGTAGCCGATCTGGCTCATCGTCGAGTAGGCGATGATCCTCTTCAGGTCGATGACGACCAGCGCGATCGTCGCCGAGATCAGCAGGGTGACCAGGCCGACGAAGGCGGCGATGTCGGCCGCCGTCGGGGCGAGCTCGAAGAGCGGGTGGAAGCGGGCGATCAGGTACACGCCCGCGGTCACCATCGTGGCGGCGTGGATCAGCGCGGAGACTGGGGTGGGCCCCTCCATCGCGTCCGGCAGCCAGGTGTGGAACGGGATCTGGGCCGACTTGGCGAAGGCGCCGACCAGCAGCAGGCAGCAGATAGCGACGGCCACTCCCTGGTTGGTGTGGAAGGTCCCCTGCGCCTTGTCGAAGAGCCCGAGCAGGTCGAAGGTGCCCAGGTCGCGGAAGATGAAGAAGGCGGCGAGCACCATGCCGATGTCGCCGACCACGTTGATCACGAAGGCCTTCATCCCCGCGCCCGTCGCCGTCGTGCGGCGGTACCAGAAGCTGATCAGCGCGTAGGAGGCGAAGCCGACGAACGCCCAGCCCACGATCAGCAGCACCAGGTTCCCCGCCAGGACCAGCAGCAGCATCGAGAAGACGAAGAAGTTGAGGTAGGCGAAGAAGCGGTTGAAGCCCCGATCCGAGGTCAGGTACGAGATCGAGTAGAGGTGGATCATGGTCGAGATCCCGCTCACCACCAGGCACATGAAGATCGAGAGCGGGTCGACCAGGACGTTGAGCTGGATGTTCAGCCCGGCGGCGCTGGCGTAGTCGTAGAGCGAGGAGGTGACCTGGCGGTGCTCCACCGGCAGGTCGAGGATCTGCACGAGCATCCCGATCGAGGCCAGGAAGGAGAGGCCGATCATCGCGGTCCCGATCCAGCCCGCGCTGCGGCCCGGCAGCCGCTTGAAGCCGAGGCCGATGATCAGCGTCCCCGCGAGCGGGAATGCCAGGACCAGCCAGCCGTAGGAGGTCGCGCTCACCGGTTCGTCAGCCCCTGAGCGAGCGCAGGTCGTCGACGTTGAGCGGGATCCGGCGCCTGTAGGCGGCGACGATGATCCCCAGCCCCACCACCACCTCGCAGGCCGCGATCACCATCACGATCAGCGCGAAGACCTGACCGTCCTGGTTGCCGAGCGAGCGGGAGAAGGCGAGCAGCGCCAGGTTGCCGGCGTTCAGCATCAGCTCCAGGCAGAGCAGGATGACCAGGGGGCTGCGGCGCAGGAGCACTCCGGACACACCCACTGCGAACAGCAACGCCGACAGCACTAGGTACCAGGTGATGTCCATTACGCCGTCTCCGTGGGGGCGGGGGAGGGGGGCCCGGCGGGCGACCTGTCGCCGATCGGCGGCGGGGCCGTCCGAGGATCTTTTCGCGGCTCAGTCGGAGTTCCCGCCGGGCCCCCCTCCCCAGCCCCGTGGCGGCCTGCCAGGACTACTGCTCCTACTGCCGCGATCAGGAGCAGGAGGGATGCGGCTTCGAAGGCGATCAGGAAGCGTTCCAGGAGGAGCTTGCCTATTGCCGAGGGGGAGCCGAAGCCCAGTTCGACGGTGGGGCCCGTGGTGTCTATCGCCTTGAGGCCCGAGCCCGTGATTGCGATTGCCAGCTCAACGAAGAGCGCGACGCCGAGCACCGGGGCGATGAAGCGCTGGCCGGGGATCGGCTCCCAGAGCGGCTCGTCTGTGTTGCCGACGTAGGCCGCGACGAAGACGTAGAGGACCATCACGGCTCCGGCGTAGACGACGATCTGGGCGGCCGCCAGGAACTCGCCCTGCAGCAGCAGGAAGAGCCCGGCCAGCGAGATCAGGTGAACGATCAGGGCGAGCACGCTGTAGAAGGGATTGCGGAGGGCGATCACCGCGATCGCGCCGCCGAGACAGCCGATCGCCCCGAGAAAGAAACAGACCTGGGTCACCGGGAGGCCTCCCGGCTAGCGACCCTCGATCTCCGCGATCGCCTCGTCTCGTGAGCCGAACTGATGAACGCGTCTGGGCACGTCCCTATCGAATTCCCAGACCTCGAAGACGTCGACCGTGACGGGGACGCCTGCGCCGCGGCTGGTGCCGGTGATGACGTGGTGGACGAGCACCACCGCCTCTCCGACCTGCTCGTACTCCAGCGGCTCCGAGTGCCATTCATCGAAGACGTCCCGGTACTTGCGGAAGTACTCCCCAATCGCGACGGGCCCGCGAATGACGCTCTCCTCGGGGTCCACGTCATACGGATGCCATTCGAAGTCATCCGGGAGCCCGCCCAGTGCTCGGTTGAGGTCACCCGAGTTGAATGCCTCTGTGCCGGCCTGGTGGAGGGGACGAAACCGCGCCGCGAGATCCTCGGCCACGCCCTCAAGCTACTCGCCCTCCGAGCGCAGCGGCGTGCGGTCGATCGGCTCTGCGAGCAGCATCTCCTTCGTGAAGATCAGGTCCGAGCGGTTGTAGTCCGACATCTCGTAGTCGTGGCCCATCGTGATCGCGTCGAAGGGGCAGGCGACCTCGCAGTAGCCGCAGAAGATGCAGCGCGAGAGGTTGATCTCGTAGACCTCGGCGTAGCGCTCGCCGGCGGAGACGCGATGCTCCGGATCGTTCTCGTGGGCGACCACGCGGATGCAATCGGCCGGGCAGGCGGCGGCGCAGAGCGAGCAGCCGACGCACTTCTCGAGGCCGGTGTCCTCGAAGCGATGGAGCTTGTGGCGGCCGCGGAAGCGCTGGTAGACCGGGGTCTTCTCCTCCGGGTACTGGATCGTCACCGGGCCCTCGAGCACCCGGCCGAAGGTGGTGCGCAGCCCGCGGAGCGTCTCGCCGAAGGCGCGGTAGGCGCCCCCGACGCCGCCCGGGCTCGGTCCGCGCTGGACCGAGATCACGTCGCTCTCGCCCTCCAAGTAGGGGAACTCCGACCAGTCCGTCTTGTCGGTGTTGAGCTTCGCCTGCATCAGTCAGCACTCCCAGCGCGGGGCGCTTTGTTCGTCGTATGTGCGAATAAAGCGCCCCACTCAGCTCACCGTCACGATCACCGCGGTGACGAGGACGTTCAGGGTCGCGAGCGGCAGCATCACCTTCCAGCCGAGCGCCATCAGCTGGTCGTAGCGAAGCCGGGGCAGGGTGGCCCGCACCCAGATGAAGAAGCAGACGAGCGTCAGAGTCTTGAGCACCATCCAGACCGGGTCGAGCCAGCCGGGGCCCGGTCCCATCCAGCCGCCGAGGAAGAAGGTGACCGCGATGCCCGAGACCACGAACATCTCCAGGTACTCGGCGAGCAGGTAGGAGCCGAAGCGCATCCCGCCGTACTCGGTCATGTAGCCCTGGACCAGCTCCGCGTCGGCCTCCGGCAGGTCGAACGGCGCCCGGTTCGTCTCGGCGAAGCCGGCGAGCATGAAGATCAGGAAGCCGACGATCTGGGGGACGATGTTCCAGATCCCGCCCTGCCCGTCGACGACGTGGGTGAGGGAGAGGGAGCCGGTCATCATCACCACGCCGAGCAGTGCCAGGCCCATCGAGACCTCGTAGGAGATCAGCTGGGCGGCCGACCGCATCGCGCCGAGGAAGCTGTACTTGGAACCCGACGACCAGCCGGCGAGCAGCAGGCCGTAGAACGAGAGCGAGCCGAAGGCGAAGAAGTAGAGGATGCCGATCGAGACGTCGATCCCGTAGAGCCCGATCCCGTCCTGGACGTTCCCGAACGGCAGGATCGCCAGCGTGACGATGCCGGAGAAGATCACGATGGCCGGGGCGATCGCGAACAGGAGCGGGACCGCCGCGTTTGGCCGGAACATCTCCTTGCCGGCGAGCTTGACGATGTCCGCCAGCGGCTGGACCAGGCCGACTGGGCCGACGCGGTTCGGGCCGTAGCGGTTCTGGAAGCGGCCGATCAGCTTGCGCTCGGCGACGGTCAGGATCGGCACGATCGCGAAGACGCCGGCGAAGATGATCAGAGACTTGACGACCATCACCCAGACGGCCTCGGTGTAGTCGACCTCGGCGAGCGGGAGCGGGATCGGCAGGCTCATCGCTTGGCCACCTGGATCCGCTGCGGGACACCGTTCGTGAGCACGTTGGCGTTCGCCTCGTCGGTGCCCTCGATCAGGAAGGCGGCGCCCTGTGCCATGCGCTCGCGGATGGCGACGGTTGCCTCGACGCTCTGGCCATTGACGGCGACGGTGACCTCATCACCGTTCTCCAGCTCAAGCCGTTCGGCATCCTTCGCCGCCAACTCGAGCTTCTGCTTCGGCATCAAGAAGCGCAACGCCGGGTTCCGCTTCGTGACGTCAGCGGCCCACAGGTCGCGGTAAGTACCTAGGAGCAGCCCGTCCGCCGAGGGGTGGTCGGAGGGGGGGACCGGGGGAACTCCGACTGAGCCGCGGGATGAATCTCGGACGGCCTTTCCGTTGATCGGCGACAGGTCGCCCCCGGGCCCCCCCTCCGGCCGCCCCGGCGTCCAAGACTGCCCTGGGTCCCGGTCTCCCCAGCGGAGGCCCGTGCCTCCGATCTCCTCGTAGGTCAGGGTGTCGTAGAAGGAGACTTCGTTGGAGAGCGCTTCGAAGATGTCCGCCGGGGATTCGGCGGGGATGTCGACACCGAGTTCCTCGGCGACGGCCGCCAGGAAGCGCCAGCCGGGGATCATGCCTTCGGGGAGCGGGACGTTCCGGCGTTGGCGCTGCAGGCGGCCATCGGGGTGAGTGACCGTGCCCTCCTTCTCGGCGAAGGTCTCCGCCGGGATGACGAGATTTGCCAGCTTGGTCGACTCGTCTTCGAAGCCGGCGATTGCGACAACGAAGCTTCCGGACAGCGCCTTGCGCCAGCCCTCGGTGTCCGGGTGGGTTCGCACTGGGTCCGCGTTGACCAGCAGCATCGCCCCCAGGTCGTGGGCCGCCAGGCGCTCCTTGATCGCCGCGCTGCGGCTGCCGGCGGGAACGGGCTCCAGGCCGGGCTTGGCTCCCGGCAGGCAGCCCACTTCGCGGAGGCCCCGCGCGTTCGACTCCTCCGGGACCTCGAGCAGGCCCGGGCCGATTCGCTTGTGCATCTCCAGCGCGCGGGCGCAGGCGTGGAGTGCCTCGACCGCTCCCGGGGTGCGCCAGAGGCGCTCGCCCCAGATGATCGTCTGGTCCGGGGCCTCGCTCAGGAGCTCGGCCATCGCCGCGGCCTCCTTCCTGAACGAGCCTTCGGTGTCGTAGCCCTCGGCGCCCAGCGCCCCGGCGAGCGCGCGGACGAAGGAGGCCGCATCGCCGGGCGCGTAGCGGACCGTCTCGTCGGCTCCTCCATCGAGCGCCGTCGGGCGCTCCGAGGCGACCATCAGCTTGGCGCGAGCGCGGCGGACCGCCTTGCGGATCCGGAGGTCGAGGATCGGCATCTCGTGCAGGGGGTCTGTGCCGATGACCAGGATCGCGTCGGCGTGGTCGAGGTCGGACATCCGCGAGCCGAGCTCGGGTCGCGAGAGATCGCCCAGAAGGCCGGGCTCCACCGGGCTGGCCGAGCTGTCGACGTTCGAGGAGCCGCCGTGGCGGAGGATCCTCTGGACCAGCCATCCCTCCTCGTTCGAGGTCCCGCCTCCGACGAGCGCGGCCGCGGACTGGCCCGCATCCCGCAGGGCGCCGGCGACCTTGCTGACCGCCTCGTCCCAGCCGATCGGGCTGAGGCTGCCGTCGCCCGCGCGGACCATCGGGCGGGTGATCCGGTCCTCGGAGTTGAACATCTGGAAGGCGAAGCGGCCCTTGTCGCAGAGCCAGCCGTCGTCGACCTCGACGTTGTCGCGGGCCAGGACCCGCAGCACCCGCTCGTCGCGGACGGTGAACTTGACGTTGCACTGGCTCGGGCAGAGGGTGCAGACCGAGCCCGCGTCCTCGATGTCCCAGGGCCGCGCGCGGAAGCGGTAGGTGTAGGAGGTCAGTGCGCCGACGGGGCAGAGCTCGGTGATGTTGCCGTGGAAGGGCGCGATGTATGGCCGCTCGTCGAAGGTGCCGACGAAGCTCTTGTCGCCGCGCTCCAGCAGCTGGAGCTGCTCGTCCTCCGCGATCTCCTGGCTGAAGCGGACGCAGCGGTAGCAGAGGATGCAGCGCTCGCGGTCGATCGCCACGAGCGGCGAGAGCTCCAGCGGCTTCTGGAAGTGCCGCTTGGGGTCGGTGAACCGGCTCTTGCCCGGGCCCCAGCCCATCGCGATGTCCTGCAGCGGGCACTCGCCGCCCTTGTCGCAGACGGGGCAGTCGAGAGGGTGGTTGACGAGCAGAAACTCGACGACGGCGTTCTGCGCCTCCTTCACCCGGTCGGTCTGCGTGTAGACGACCATCCCGTCGCGGATCGGCGTGGAGCAGGAGGTCTGGAGCTTCGGCATCCCCTCGATCTCCACCAGGCACATCCGGCAGGCGCCGACGGGGTCGCCGAGCTTGGGCTCGTAACAGAAGACCGGGATCTCGACGTCGCCCATCTTGGCGGCGTCGTGGAGCATCGTGCCCTCGGGCGCCGTCACCTCGCGGCCGTCGACCACCAGCGAGACGTGGTTGCGGATCTGCCGGGTCACGCGACCCACACACCTCTACCGCGTTCGCTCACGCGACCGCTCCGGCCCTTGCGGGCATCGGCTCGGAGCGCGCTCCGGGCGGCGAGATCGCGTGGCCGCCGCTGGGGGCGCCGAGCGAGCCTCCGGGAACGCCGTGCTGGATCGCCTCGAGGAACTCGTCGCGGTACTTCTTCACCATCGCGCCCACCGGCATGGCCATCGAGTCGCCGAGCACGCACAGGCAGTTGCCGATGATGTTGTCCTGAACCGAGGAGACCGTCTCGAGGTCGATCGGCGTCGCCTGGCCGCCGATCATCCGCTCGAGCATCTTCACGGTCCAGTTGGTGCCCTCGCGGCAGGGAGTGCATTTGCCGCAGGACTCGTGGTGGTAGAAGCGCGCGGTCCGCAGGGCCAGCTCGACGACGCTGGTGGTGTCGTCGAAGACGATGATCGAGCCGGAGCCGAGCATCGACCCGGCGTCGGCCATGGCCTCGAAGCTGTAGGGGAGGTCGAGGCCCTCGTCGGGGAGCAGCACCGGCGACGAGGACCCGCCGGGGAAGAAGCCCTTGATCTCGCGACCCTCGAGAGGGCCTCCGGCGAGGTCGTTGATCAGGGCCTTGGTCGGGATGCCGAGCTCGATCTCGTAGTTGCCGGGCCGCTGCACGTCGCCCGAGACGGAGGTGACCTTGGTCCCGGGGGACTGCTCCGTGCCGAAGCTCTTGAACCAGTCGGCGCCCGAGGCGACGATGTGCGGCGCGTTGGAGAGGGTCTCGACGTTGTTGATCAGGGTCGGCCCGTCGTAGAGGCCCTGGACGGCGGGGAAGGGAGGCTTCAGCCGCGGGTTGCCGCGCTTGCCCTCGAGCGAGTCGAGGAGCGCGGTCTCCTCGCCACAGATGTAAGCCCCCGCTCCGCGGTGGACGACCAGCTCGACCTGCTCGCCGGTGCCGAGCACGTTCTCGCCGAGGAAGCCGGCCTCATAGGCCTCCTCGACGGCAGCATCCAGGATGTCGGCCTGCAGGTCGTACTCGCCGCGGATGTAGATGAAGCAGCGGTTGGCGCCGGCGGCCCGGGCGGCGATGATGATGCCCTCGATCAGCTGGTGGGGGTTCTTCTGCAGCAGCTCGCGGTCCTTGAACGCGCCTGGCTCGGACTCGTCCGCGTTGCAGCAGAGGTACTTGTCCATGTCCCCCCGGGGCAGGAAGGAGGCCTTCTTGCCCATCGAGAAGCCGGCGCCGCCTCGACCGCGGAGACCCGAGTCCTCGAGCTCCTTGAGCACCTCCTCGGGCGTCATCTCCTTGTAGGCCTTGCGGATCGACTGATAGCCGCCGAGCTTGCGGTAGGTCTTGATGGACGCCAGCTTGGGCTCGTCGATGTTGCGGAAGAGGATCCGCGTCTCCTGGGAGGCCATCAGCTCTTCCCCTTCTTGGTCTTCGGCTTTGGACGGCTGCCCTTGTTGACGGGGTGGCGGCTGATCCGCTTGTCGCCGCCCCCGCGAGGGCCGCCGGCGGCGCCGCGGTCCTGGAGCCGCTTCTCGGGCAGGACCTCCTTGCCGGTGCGGAGCTGCTGGACGGCGGCCTCCGCGTCGCCCTCGGTGAGCGGCCCGTAGTAGCGCTCGTCGATCGAAGCCATCGGGGCGAGGTCGCAGGCGCCCAGGCACTCGAAGCCCCTGAGGAACACCTTGCCGTCCTGGGATGAGCCCTGACCGTCGACGCCAGCCGCGTCGCCGAACTCCTCGAGCAGCCGGTCGGCCCCTCGCAGCCAGCAGCTGATGTTGGTGCAGACCATCACCTGATGCTCGCCCTCGGGCTCCAGGCGGAAGAGGTCGTAGAAGCTCGCCACGGACTGCAGGTAGCCCGGGGTGACGCCCATCACCGCCGCGGCCTGGGTGATGCCCTCCGGGGTGCACCAGCCATAGCGCCGCTGGACGGCCCAGAGCGCGGGGATCGCCGCCGAGCGCTTCCGCGGGTAGCGCTTCATCGCTCGCCGGATCTCCTGAGCCAGGGCGCGAGGCACGGCCACCTCCGAGGGGTCGGGGACCGGGGCGGCCTCGCCGTGCGGCTCGCGCCACTCCTCGGCCGCCTGCCTGGCCTCGATCTCTTCGGGCGGGACCTCGACCCCGACCCGTTCCTGCTCATCCGGCATCGGGGTGGGCTCCGGAGAGTCGTGGATGTGGCCGGGATCGGCGGTCCAGGGCCGCCCTCCCTTTGGGATCAGCGGGCTCACCGGTCGACTCCTCCGATGATCGGGTCGAGCATCGCCAGGTTCTGGATCAGGTCGGCGATCAGGCCGCCGACCGACATGTCGCGGAAGGCCTGCAGGTTGACGAAGGAGGGGTCGCGGAAGTGGACGCGGGCCGGCTTGGAGGAGCCGTCGGCGACGACGAAGCAGCCGAGCTCGCCCCGCGGCGACTCGATCGAGTAGTAGAGCTCCCCCGGCGGCACCCGATAGCCCTCGGTGACCAGCTTGAAGTGATGGATCAGGGCCTCCATCGAGGTGGGGAGCTCCTCTCGCGGGGGGAGCACGTACTTGCGGTCGTCCGAGATCCACGGGCCCTCGGGCATGCCGTCCAGCGCCTGCTCGACGATCCTCACGGACTCGCGCATCTCCTGAAGGCGGACGCGGTAGCGGTCGTAGCCGTCGCCGACCGTCCCCACCGGGATCTTGAAGTCGAAGTCGCCGTAGCAGAGGTACCCGGGGCTCTTGCGCATGTCCCAGGGCTCGCCGGCGGCCCGCAGCAGCGGCCCGGTGACTCCCAGCTCCAGCAGGCGCTCGCGCGAGACGATCCCGACGTCGCGGGTGCGGTGCAGGAAGATCTCGTTGCGGTCGAGCAGCGCCTCGTACTGGTCGATGCGACCCGGCATCAACTTGCAGAAGTCCCGGACCTTCTGCTCGAAGCCGACCGGGATGTCCTCGAAGACGCCGCCGACCTGGAAGTAGCGGGTGTGCATGCGCTGGCCGGCCGACATCTCGAAGAGATCGAGGATCGTGTCCCGCTCGCGGAAGCAGTACCAGAACATCGAGATCGCGCCGAGGTCCAGGGCGGAGGTGCCGAGCCAGACCAGATGCGAGTGGATCCGGTTGAGCTCCATGTGGAGCACCCGCAGGTACTTCGCGCGGTCCGGGATCTCCAGCCCGACCAGCCTCTCGACGCAGCCGCAGAAGGACTCCATCTGGAAGAAGTAGGAGAGGTAGTCCATCCGCTCGACGAACGGGATGACCTTCCAGTAGCTCTTGTCCTCGCAGGACTTCTCGATGCCGGTGTGGAGGTAGCCCATGATCGGCTTGACCTCGAGCACCCGCTCGCCCTGCAGCGTCACGATCAGGCGCAGCACGCCGTGGGTCGCCGGGTGATGCGGTCCCATGTTGATCGTCAGGATCTCCTGCTCCGGCTCGAGCCCGGGTCCCCCGAGGTCCTGGTGCGCGACCTCGGCGGCGTCCACCTGGGGCGCCGACGGGTCCTCGGCCTCCCGCGCGACCCCGCGCTCGGTGATGTCCGCCTCGTCTCTGAGCAGCCCGTCTGCCATCACTCGAACCAGCGCGGGGTTTCGATCTCGTTGTGGGTGAACAGCACCGGCTCGCCGCCGATCGGGAAGTCGCGGCGCTGCGGCCAGCCGACGTAGTCCTCCGGCATCAGGATCCGCCGCAGGTCCGGGTGGCCCCGGAAGAGGATCCCGAAGAAGTCGTATGCCTCCCGCTCCTGGAAATCGGCAGTCGGGAAGAGCTCGACGCAGGAGTCCAGCTCGGGAAGCTTCTCGCCGGTGGATGCGCCGTTCGACCCGTCTCCGGCGGCCAGATCCGCCAGGAGGGCCTTCAGGTGAATCCGCTCCATCCGCTCCCGGCAGAGCAGCTCGTAGTGGACCGCGAACCGCGGGGTGGCGGGGAGGTAGTCGGCGGCGTGCAGGCTGGAGAGGAACCGGTACCCCTGACCCTCGGTGTCGCGCAACCAGCCCAGTGCGTGCAGGACGCCCTCGGGATTGACGATCAGCGTCGCGACGTCGTGCTCCACGGACGTCTCGACGACAGTCCCCTTCCGTCCCTTCTCGATCCCCTGTGCGATCAGCTCCAGCCCGGGGGCGTCAGGCATCCGTGTGCTCCTTGACCGCCTGGGCGGCGCGCTCGAGCGCCTCCGTAGTCGGCTGACCGCTCTCGAAGCGCGCCCACTCCTCGGTGCCCACCGCGTTGTAGCGCTCGCGCCAGCCGAGGTCGGGGTCGCCGCGGACCAGCTGCTGCAGCTTGTTGAAGCCGTGCAGCAGCGCCTCGGGCCGGGGCGGGCAGCCGGGGACATGGATGTCAACCGGCATGAACTTGTCGGCTCCCTGGACGACGGCGTAGTTGGCGAACATCCCGCCCGACGAGGAGCAGGCGCCCATCGCGATCACCCACTTGGGCTCGAGCATCTGGTCGTAGACGCGCCGGACGACCGGCGCCATCTTCACCGAGACCCGGCCGGAGAGGATCAGCATGTCGGCCTGCCGTGGGGAGGCGCGGAAGGCCTCGGCCCCGAACCGCGCGATGTCATAGCGCGAGGTGACCATCGACATCATCTCGATGGCGCAGCAGGCCAGCCCGAAGGTCATCGGGAAGAGGGCGTTGGCCCTTCCCCAGTTGAGGGCGTTCTCGAGGGTGGTGGTGAGCAGGCGCTCCTCGACGTACTCCTCGAGGTCCCTTCCCTCCAGGTCCCCGCGCAGCAGATCGCGCGCGCGCAGCTGGCGGGCCCGGAGGCTCTCCCGCTCTACTTCCAATCGAGCGCTCCTCGACGCCAGACGAAGACGAGGGCGACGAGCAACAGCGCGACGAAGACGAGGATCTCCCCCAGGACGAACACGCTCTTCGTGAGATGGACGAGGACGCCGACCGGATAGAGGAAGACGACCTCGATGTCGAAGAGGATGAACAGCATCGCGATCATGTAGAAGCTGACCCCGAAGCGGAAGGTGCGGGTGATGTGGGAGGGAAGGCCGCACTCATACGGCTGTCCCTTGATCGGGTTCGGGCGCTTGGGCCCGATCACCGAGTTCAACAGTGCGAACGCGCCTCCCACGATGATCCCTAGGCCGGCAAAGACGAGGACTGGGAGGTAGCTCTGAAGCACGGTCCGCTGGGTCTTATACCACCGCGACCGCGACTTTGTAGCAAGGTGTTACATAGTGCTTTTCCGCATCAGCAAGCGGAATCCCGACCCTTTCTGAGCGGCTTTCGGGGCCGCTTGCTCCCTAAGCTGTCGCGGCCGTGCCGGAAGTCCATCTCGTAGTCGGGGTCTGTCTGATCGCCGCCAATCTGGTGGCGGGGGTCTGGGGCGGGGTCGCCTGGCTCGAGGATCGCCCCACGGTCGGCTTCTGGTACGCGCTCCGGATCGCGCAGGTGACGGTCGCGCTCCAGGCCCTGCTCGGCCTGCTGCTTGCGTTCACGGGACATCACGCCGACGAGCTCCACTACCTCTACGGCGGGCTCCCGCTCGTCGTCTCGCTGCTTGCCGAGCTGATTCGGGCCGGCTCGGCCGCCCAGGAGCTCGGCGACACCGACTTCCGGTCGCTGCCGGAGGAGCGCCAGAACCAGATCGCTTTGGCCATCGTCCGCCGGGACACCGGGATCATGGCGACGGCCTGCCTGGTGATCTTCCTGCTGGCGCTGAGGGCCGCGGGGACGAGCTCGGCGTTCTAGACGCGCGGCCGCCGCTGCCGTAAGCTGCCTGTGGGGAGATGAAGCGGCAGGTCTTGATCCCAGTTGTCTTGCTGGCTCTCGCGTTGCCGGCGTCGGCGAGCGCGGCGAGCTTCCAGGGGCCTGGGACGACGATCCCGGAGGTGGGCCCGGCGGCGCCCTATCCCTCGACGATTCAGGTCTCGGGCGTGAGCGGCGCCCCGACCCACGTGACCGCCACCCTCCTCGGGCTGACGGACCGGTTCCCCGAGGACCTCGACGTCGTGCTGGTGGGGCCCGGCGGCGGGCGCGTGCTGCTCTTCTCGGACGCCTGCAGCGGCGACATGTGGCAGAACGTCGACGTGACCTTCGACGACAACGCTCCCACCACCGCATCGATCGGGACGGAGCCCTGCTTCGACGACGTCTACAAGCCGACCAACTACGGGGGAGGGGACGTTTTCCCGGCTCCCGCTCCCGGGGGGCCCTACGGCTCGGTGCTCTCCACCTTCAACGGAACCAGCGCCGTTGGGACGTGGTCGCTTTACGTGGTCGACGACACCCCGCTGCAGGGCGGCACCCTGGCGGCCTGGGCGATCACCGTCGACGGAGTCACGGCGAGCGCGCGGTGCGCCGGCAGGCCGGCGACGATCGTCGGCACGACCGGGCGCGACGTGATCAAGGGGACCAACCGCGGCGACGTGATCGTCGCGCTGGGCGGCAACGACAAGGTGCATGGCGGTCGCGGCAACGACCGGATCTGCGGCGGCTCGGGCAAGGACATGCTCTTCGGCGGCTCGGGCAACGACAAGCTCTACGGCGGTTCGGGTAGGGACAGGCTGGTCGGCGGGCACGGCAAGGACAAGCTGGTCGGCGGCAAGGGTCGGGACAAGCAGGTCCAGTAGGCCGGAGCAGCCCGGGTCTCAGCGAATTCCCGGCGGCTGAGTCAGCGAGAACGTCGCGCCCTGCGGGTCCATGAAGGCGCCCTGCCGGAGGCCGGTGCCGGGGATGTCGTAGGGAGGGGTGAGGACGCGGCCGCCCAGCTCGCCGACCTTCGCCGCCGCGGCGTCGAGGTCCGCGATCCAGAAGTCGACGTCCCAGTGCGGCGGTGGCCCGTCGCCGTTGGCGCCCAGAGGGAGCATCGTGGCGACCACGTCGCGCCGGACGGGCTGCTGCGGCTCTCCGCCTACATAGCCCTGCACCAGCCACATCACCATCTCGTCCTCGCCCATCTCGAAGGTCTCGATGCCCCAGCCGAAGACGTCGCCGTAGAAGCGCTTCGAGCCCTCGGGGTCGTTGGTGATCAGGGCGCTCATCGAATAGGCGCTGGGCTCGTTGACCAGCTGCTGCGCCCTTGTGCGCGCCCGGCGCCCAGATCCCGAGCGCGGCGCCGGCTGGGTCGGCGATGACCGCGATCCGCCCGCCGTCGAGGCTGTCGAACGGCTCCTTGAGGATGCTGCCGCCTGAATCGAGCACCTTGGCCACGGTCGCGTCGACTTCATCCACCCAGACGTAGGTGGTCCAGGCGGTGACCGGAGGTGCTCCCTTCGGCCGCGAGGCGATCGCCGCGACGTCGCGGCCGCGCAGCCGGCACATGTAGTGGGTGCCCTCGACGCCCTCGGGCATCGTGTCCTCCCCTTCCCATCCGAAGATCTCGCCGTAGAAGGACATCGCGGCATCCGCGTCCGGCTGCCAGGTGTCGACCCAGCAGGGAACGCCCGGCGCAAATCCGTTCCGCTCGCTCATCGTCGGTCCTCCTCGTGTTCGTCTACTCGGCATCGCCGCTGGCCGGTACCTCTTATCGCGGTGGCACCGTACCAGAGAGTCCTGGAAGATAACTAGATGAGTGCTTTCCAGGACTAACGTGCTCTAAACTCACGCCGTGGCGCGAACCAGGACACAGGTCGACGGATGCGGGATCGCCCATGCCTCCGACCTCCTCGGCCAGCGCTGGGCCCTGTTGGTCGTCAGGGAGCTGCTGCTCGGGCCGAAGCGGTTCACCGACCTGCGCGCCGGCATCCCGGACATCAGCCCGAACGTCCTCGGCCAGCGGCTTCGCGAGCTGGAGGAGAACGGAATCGTCCAGCGCCGCAGGCTGGCGCCCCTCCGGCCGCCGTGCAGGTCTACGAGCTGACGCAGTGGGGAAGCGATCTCGAGCCCGCGGTGCTCTCGCTCGGGCGCTGGGCGAGCCGGTCCCGCGGCTTCCCGCTGGGCGCGCCGATGGGCCCCGACTCGCTCGTGCTGGCGATGAAGACCGCGTTCCAGCCGGAGAAGGCGGAGGGCTCGATGCGACGTACGAGCTCTGGCTCGGGAGAGATCCCGTTCAACATTGCGGTGAAAGGGGGGAGCTTCGAGGCGGTTCGCGGCGAGGCCGAGGGCCCGACGCCACGATCCGCAGCGGCCCAGGCACGATCGCGGCCATCGTCTTCGGCGAAAGCGGCTGGGGAAGGCGGTGGAGGCCGGGGACATTGCGATCGACGGGAGCCGCAGGGCCGTCAACGCCCTTTTTCGCGCCCTGAGCTGCCGATTGGCGAGTTCTTCGGCTATTCCGGAACAATTCGCCAACTGGCGCCTTTGCCGGACGTCCGGGCAGCACGCGCCAAATGCCTCCAGCTCGCCCAGTGCTGCGCTGCCTTCATTGCCGATTTTCGTCCCTAGCTCTCCGCCAGCAAGGTCTCGATACTCCCCGCGGTGAAACAGCAGCGGCTGGCCGTCCCTCGACTCCGCCGCGAGCACGTTCCCGGTCAGGATCAGGTGGTCGCCGCCGTCGATCAGATCCCGCAGCTCGCAGGCCACCCACATCAGGGCGCCGGCCAGATGGGGCAGGCCGTCCCTCTCCGACCACTCGACGGCCTCCCACTTCTCCGCCTCGGCGTTCTTGCCGGCGAAGCGGCGCGCCAGCTCCTCCTGACCCGCCGCCAGGGCGTTGACGCCGAAGCGGCCCTGAGCCCTGACCGAGGTGAGGGTGCGCGAGCCTCGATCGAGGCAGGCCAGCATCATCGGCGGGTCGAGGGACAGGGAGGTGACGGCGTTGGCTGTCGCACCGGAGGGCCCGTTGGGACCGATCGCCGTGACCACGGTGACGCCGGTCGCGTAGGCGCCGAGCGCGGCGCGGAATTCGTCCGGCGAGACACCCTCATCGGTAGCCATGCCTGAAACCTACGGGGATGCTCGGGGCGGCGACTGATCTGGCGTCATATGATCCCGCCGCGTGCGAGGGGCATTCCTACTGATCGCAGTCGCCGTGATCGCGACCGCCGCCGGTTGCGGGACGCAGGGCGTCCAGGTTCCGGCCGGCGATCCGACCCATGCGGGCGCCGAGATCTTCGCCCAGCGCTGCTCGGGCTGTCACACGCTGACCCCCGCCGGAACCGAGGGCACCGCCAACCGCAGCCAGCGCCAGCAGGGCCCCAACCTCGATCAGCGCACGGAGACTCTCGACGATGTGATCTACGCGATCCGCAACGGCGGCTTCTCGGGCGCGATCATGCCCCAGAACATCGTGGTCGGCGCAGACGCCGACAAGGTGGCGGCGTTCGTGGCGAAGTACTCGGGCCAGGACGTCGCCAGCTCGCCAGGGCCGGCGTCGACAACGACGACCGCAGCGCCCTAAGCGGCTCGCGGGGAGCCGAGCCACGCTCGACCTCAAGCAGATCCGCAGCGATCCGGAGTCGGCGCGCTCGGCGCTGGCCAGGCGGGGCGCGGTCGAGCAGCTCGACGAGCTTCTGGGCCTGGACGAGCGACGGCGCGAGCTGAACACCCGCATCGACACGGTCCGGGCGGAGCAGAACAAGCTCTCGAGCGAGATCGAGGAGGCGGCGCGCGCCGGCAAGACGGACGACCGGGAGTTCAAGCAGGCGCGTGAGGCATCCAGCGCGCTCAAGTCCGAGCTCAAGGAGCTCGAGCCGCAGCTGGCCGACCTGGCCGAGCAGCGCGACGAGCTGCTGCTCTCGATGCCGAACCTCCCCGATCCGGATGCCCCGGACGGTGAGACGGAGGAGGACAACGTCACGCTGCGCGAGGTGGGGGACCGCCGGGAGCTCGACTTCGAGCCGCTGGACCACCTTGATCTCGGTCAGCGCCACGGCTGGATCGAGATGGAGGCTGCGGCGAGCGCGTCGGGCTCGCGGTTCGCATACCTGCTCGGCGACCTGGTGATGATGGAGCTGGCCCTGGTTCGATTCGCGATGGAGCGGGTGCGAGCGGAGGGCTTCGAGCCCACTGTCCCGCCGGTGCTGGTCCGTGAGCAGGCGCTCTACGGCACGGGCTACTTCCCGGGCGAGCGGGAGATGATCTACGAGATCCCCCGCGACGAGCTCTTCCTGGTGGGGACCTCGGAGGTCTCCCTCGCGGCGCTGCACGCCGACCAGATCATGGAGGCCGACGAGCTGCCCAAACGCTACGCGGGCCTCTCCACGTGCTTCCGCCGCGAGGCCGGGGCGGCCGGGCGGGACACGCGGGGAATCTTCCGCGTGCACCAGTTCGACAAGGTCGAGATGTTCAGCTTCGTCGCGCCCGAATCGGCGCGCGAGGAGCACGAGCGGATCCTGGCGATCCAGGAGAGCCTCCTCAGCGCACTCGAGATCCCGTACCGAGTGGTCGACGTGGCCGTCGGCGATCTGGGCGCCCCGGCCGCCCGCAAGTTCGATTGCGAGGCCTGGATTCCGAGCCAGGGGCGCTACCGGGAGCTGACAAGCTGCTCGAACACCACGGACTTTCAGGCAAGACGCCTGTTGAGCCGGTACCGTCCCGCCCCAGGAGAATCCCCCGAACCCGTGCACACGCTGAACGGAACTGCGGTGGCTGTGGGTCGAACGCTGATCGCGCTGCTGGAGAACGGACAGAGGGGGGACGGGTCAGTGGAAGTTCCGGCCGCTTTGCAGGAATTTGGCGTTCCAGAGAGGATTCCCACATAAATGAGCCCCTCGTCTCCCAAGCGTGTAGTCCTCTGCGATGACCACGAGATCGTCCGCGAGGCCATCAAGGCTCGCATGGCCGCGGTCGAGGGCGTCGAGATCGTCGGGGAGGCCGAGACCGGCGAGGAGGTCGTCGACAAGGTCAGAGAGCTCGAGCCCGACGTCTGCATCGTCGACGTCGAGCTGCCGGGCAAGGACGGCATCGATGCGACCAAGGACATCCTCAAGGCCCGGCCCGAGACCAGGGTCATCATCTTCACCGCCCACGCCCAGCCCGATCTGCTGACGCTGGCGCTCCGCGCCGGCGCCTCCGGCTACGTGCTCAAGTCCGCGCCCAGCGAGGACATCGCCCGAGCGATCGAGGTCGTCGCGGGTGGAGGCACCTTCGTCGGCACCGAGCTCGGCCAGGGCGCCGGCGAAGTCGAGAAGCTGCTCGAGCTGACCCCCCGCGAGCGCGAGATCCTGGAGCTGCTCGCGGAGGGCCTGCGCGTGAAGCAGATCGCCGACCGGCTCTCGCTCAGCCCCGCCACGGTCCACACCCACGTCCGGAACGCAATCGCCCGGATGGAGGTCGATACTCGGACCGAGGCGGTGGCCCTCGCCGTGCGCTTCAGCTACCTGGGCGCCGGCGGAAAAGTCTGACCGGGGCGCTTTCCTCGGCCTATGGGCGCGTAAAGCGCCCCACCTCGGTTTATGACTCTGGCTTGAACTCGAGGGCGCAGCCGTTGATGCAGTAGCGCTGTCCGGTGGTGTCGGCGGGGCCGTCGTCGAAGACGTGTCCGAGGTGCGCGTCACAGCGTGAGCAGAGCACCTCCGTTCGCTTCATGAACAGGCTCTTGTCCGACTCGGTCTCGACGTTCTCATCGTCCATCGGCCGGTCGAAGCTCGGCCAGCCGGTGCCGGAGTCGAACTTGTTGTCGGCGTCGAACAGGGGCTGCCCGCACGCCACGCAGACGAACTTGCCTGGGTCCTTGACGTCGTTGAGCTCGCTCGTGAACGGAGCCTCGGTGCCCTTCTGCCGGACGACCTCGTACTGCTCCGGCGTCAGCTCCTGGCGCCACTCCTGCTCGCTCTTCTTGACCTTCTCCAAGTCCTCTTACCTCGCTTCCTGGGGTATCGACCAGCTTAAACCGGTCGAATATCAGTCCTCCGGGCGTCCCCTTCGTTACTAGGCTCCCCGCGTGCCCGACTCCTTCTACGAGCCGGACGGCGACCTCTATGTCGCCACCGAGCTCACCCGCGGCCCCTGGGACCCGGGCGCCCAGCACGCCGGCCCGCCCGCCGCGCTGATCGGGCGCGAGGTCGAGCGCCTCGGCGGCGGCAGGATCGGCGGCGAGGACGGCCCACCCGTCCAGGTCGGCCGGATCACCTATGAGGTGCTGCGCCCGGTGCCGATCGCGCCGCTTCGCGTCGAGGCCGGGATCGTCCGGCCGGGAAAGCGCGTCGAGATGTTCGAAGCGACTCTCAGCGATCAGGCGGGCGAGGCCCTGATGCGCGCGCAGGGCTGGCGCCTTCGCACCGAGGCTGTCTCTTTCGAGAGCCCGCCCCCGGCGCCGGAGCGACCGCCCGGACCCGAGAGCGGCGAGCCGGGCCGGTTCTTCCACACCGGTTACGACGTCGGCTACCACACGGCGATGGAGTACCGGTTCACCCAGGGCGCGTTCATGGAGGCCGGTCCCGCGA
The DNA here is from genome assembly GCA_963815665.1 of uncultured Solirubrobacterales bacterium. Lineage (GTDB taxonomy): Bacteria > Actinomycetota > Thermoleophilia > Solirubrobacterales > 70-9 > DASUPK01. The sequence continues at coordinate 132,562 of CAWFHN010000014.1, forward strand.
CTGTCTGGATGCGCATGGACGTCCCGCTCGTTCCGGATCAGGAACCGACCCCGCTGCAGCGCGTGCTTGCGGCGGCGGACTCGGGAAACGGCGTGAGCGCGTCGCTCGACTGGAACAGGTTCCTCTTCATCAACGTCGACCTGACCGTGCACCTGCACCGCCTGCCGGAGGGCGAGTGGGTCTGCCTGGACGCCGTGACGCTGCCCGAGTCGAACGGCGTGGGCATGGCCGACACGCGCCTGTTGGACGAGCACGGCCCGATCGGGAGGGCTGTTCAGACCCTCCTGATCGCCGAGCGGTAGTCATCTCGACCGCCCGTCCACTGCTTACCAACTCCTAACTCGGGTCTAACCGGCGCGTACCCATGGAGGCCGATAGTGGCCCGGTCAAGTCAAACGGCGGCCGTAGTTCAAGCGTCTGCAGAGGTCGGCCGCCACCGTCAAGGAGGATGTAATGAGAGGAAAGCTGAGGACCTTCTCGGTGGCCGCCGCCGGGGCACTGGCGCTCATGGTGGTGGCATTCGGCGGCACTGCTGTCGCCAAGGACCGTAACCACGACCGGATCCCCGACAAGTGGGAGAAGAAGTTCCATCTCTCGCTCAAGGTCGATCAGTCCAACAAGGACCAGGACCGGGACAAGGTCGACAACATGAACGAGTTCCAGGAGAAGACCAACCCTCGCGTCAAGGACACCAACCACAACGGTCGTCCCGACGGCAAGGAGGACTCGGACCACGACGGCCTCAACAACATGGGTGAGGACCGGTCCGCGAACCTCCCCGACGACCGGGACACCGACAACGACGGCGTCGAGGACGGCGAGGAGAACCCCGGCACGATCGCCAGCTTCGACGGCACCACGCTGACCATCAACGTCGCCGGCGGCGGACAGGTGTCAGGCACGGTGGATTCGACCACCCGGATCAAGTGCGAGACCGAGGACGAGCACGAGGCCGACGACAACTCCGGCCCCGGCACCGCGTCCTCATCGAGCGATGGCGGCAGCGATCGGTCCGGAGAGCCCGAGCCGGGCGATGACAAGGGCGGCGCCAACCAAGGCGCAGGTGACGCCGACGGCGTCTGCACCACCGCCGATCTGACTCCGGGCAGCGCAGTCCACGAGGCGGAGCTCGCGGGCACCACGTTCGAGAAGGTCGAGCTGGTCAAGTAGTCCCAGCACGCAGGTACGCAACTCCGAGGAGCAAGCCGGGCGCCCAAGTGGGCGCCCGGTTCGTTTTCGCTGACCCTCCGCTCAGGCGACGGGCAAGGGGACCGGCAGGCGGTCAGCGGGCGTCGACCGAACCACCTTCTCGAGAACCTCCACCACCCGCGGATCGAACTGGCTGCCGGCGCAGCCGCGGAGCTCCTTGAGGGCGCTCTCGGGATCCCGGCCGGGCGAGTAGGGGCGCTCCGACGTCATCGCGTCATAGGCGTCGCAGACCAGGATGATGCGAGCCGCAAGCGGGATTCCGTCGCCGGCCAGGCCGTCCGGATAGCCGGAGCCATCCCAGCGCTCATGCGAGGAGCGAATCAGGCTGCCGACCGACGCAAGCGAGGGCGCCGCTGAGACGATGCGCTCCCCCAGGATCGTGTGCTGATGTATGAAGCCCCATTCCTCCTCGCTGAGTGGCCCAGGCTTGGTGAGGATCGCGTCCGGAACCGCGATCTTCCCGATGTCGTGCAGCTCCGACGCGCGGCCCAGCGCGGTGAGCTCGCCGGGAGGCAGCTCGAGCTCCTCGCCGACCGCCAGGGCCAGGCTCTTGACCGCGTTGACGTGCTCGCTCAAGTCGGGGGCGCGCTGGTTGAGGATCCTGAGCAGCACCGCCTCGACCTCGCCCCCGGCGGAGGGGCGGCGCGAGTCCTTGTCTGCATACATCCGCTGGTCCGCCAGCTGCAGCGCCGTGTCGCGGCTGATCGCGTCGGACGGCAGCTCGGCCGAGCCGCATGAGCAGGTGATCTTGAACCCCTCTCCGCGCTCGCTCAGGGCCGCGGCCCCCGCGGCGACGGCGGCCCCGGCGCTGGTCGCGTCGCCGTCGAGCAGCATGGCGAACTCGTCGCCACCCATCCGGTAGGCACGGCCCCGATCGCCGACCGCATCGGCGAGCTGGCGCCCGAGCCGGACGAGCAGGGCGTCCCCGGCGGGATGGCCGAAGGCGTCGTTGTAGGCCTTGAACCCATCCAGGTCGAGATAGGCCAGGACGTGCGGCGCCGGATCGTCCATGCTGAAGAGGCGGTCCAGGTCGTACGCGAGCTTGCCCCGGTTGGACAGGCCGGTCAGCGAGTCGGTTTCGAGCTCGGTGACCAATCGGTGGTTCTGCGCGAAGGTGAGGGCGAGCCTGACAACGACGGCGACCAGCGTCGCCACGGTCAGGGTGGCGACCGCCGGCTCGTTCATGTCCTGGCGCTCGAGCATCAGCAGGGCGAGTACCGCCAGGGCGAAGATCGTGGGGGAGGCGAAGGCGCGCCAGCCCTCGGCGGGCTCGGTCTCGCGGTGCCTGGGAGACGGTTGCAGCGCGCCGGTGGCGATCAGGACTGTGGCCACGGGCCAGAGAAAGTTGTTCCAGGAGGCGGCTGTGTAGGTCCCAGCGAGCGATTGATAGGTGTAGACGGCATCGCCGATCGCGGCGCAGGCCACTCCGCCAGCGATCAGCGCGAGGCCCCTGCCCGGGCGCCAGCCCGTCAGCGCGACGCCGCCGGCCGCGACGGCAAGGATGACGAGGTCGAGCGCCGGATAGGAGACCGCCACCCCGATCTCGAGCGGCGTCCCGCTCGTGTTGGCCAGGACGAAGTCCATCAGCACGCTGGCGCCGATCGCCGCTACGCAGAGCGCACCGATCGTCACGTCGGTCCAGATCACCGCCGTCATCTGGCCGACCCGAGCCCGGACATAGGCGACCATCCCGGCGAGGATGAAGACGTAGCCCGCGAGATAGAGGACGTCGTCGGCAGACGGGAATGGTGGGCTCGAGACATCCCGGAGCACGACGGTCCAGTACAGGTCCCCGGCCGCCCAGCTCAGCAGGCCCAGCCCGAGGAGCAGCCAGGGCACCCGTTCCTCCTTGCGCAGGATCGCCCGGGCGAGAGTCGCCAGGGCGGCCACGGTGGTGATGAAGTCGTAGACCCACTCCTCGATGAAGTAGCTGAAGCGGGGAGAGCCGAGCTGAACGGTGTTGTGGGCGATGACCAGCAGGAGAGCGACCAGCACGAGCCCAGCCAGGACTGCCCTTGAAACCCGAATGATTGAGCGAGGTTGTCGTGAAGCTGCAGGCACGGATTTGGACCTTGTTCAGGCCCCCTGTGTGTCCATTCATCGTCCGCAGGGACAATTCCTTGAATGCTTTGGTGGGTGGGCGAAACCGGCGCGTGCCTTGCAGGCGCGTGAGACACTGAGCGGCGCAGTGGCGGGTACCGATCCGAAGCACCGAATGTCGAGCGTCAGGGACAAGCACGGGAGCGCGGGCCTGCGCGGCCTGGCGGCGGCCGTGTTCGCGACGGGTGCGCTCGTCGCGGTTGCGAGTCCCGCGATGGCCGGCCAGGACCAGCTCAAGGGAGGATCCGTCGTCTTCCAGCTGCAGGGCTCGCGCGGCCTCAAGCTCAAGCCGAGAACCATCAACCTGCCGATCACCGGCGGGGCCGTCGATCCCATCGACGGCTCCGGGACGGTGCAGGTCTCGGGCGGTTTCAAGGCCAAGCGCCGCAAGCACAAGGCCAAGGTCACCATCACCAGCATCACCTTCGGCGCCAACGGCGGGCCCGGGAATATCGCGGCCAAGGTGGGCAAGAGGAAGGTCGGTGCGTTCGGCAGGTTGGCGGGCGGCACGGTTACCCGGGACGGCTGGGGCGCGAGGATCGAGAACGTCAGCGCCTCCCTCGCCCGCAAGGGCGCCAAGGCGCTCACCCGAGCCTTTTCGAAGCACAAGCACAAGCACGCCAAGAAATCTCGGGGCGGCAAGGTGAAGGCAGGTCGCCTCGGGACCATCGTCTCGGCGACCACCGTCCCGCTGGCCGTCGAGATCGTGCCGGGCACCGGGACGATGACCCTCAACACCGACGCGATGGGGGCGTTCGTCTCCAAGCTGCCGGCCCATTGCGTCGATCCCCTTCCAACCGGTTCCCCGGCGGGGGTTTCGCCGATCGCGCCGGCGACCGCGAACCTCCCGGGAACGACCTACACGTTCCCCGTGACCGGCGGATCCGCAGCGCCCGACTTCAGCGCCGGGGAGGTGATCACCGGCGGTGGCCAGACGATCAAGAAGAACCACAGCATCAACCCCCTCAACCCGGGCGCCTGCGACTCGGCGCAGCCGCCCGTCGGGACCAAGCTGGTCAGCACTGAGCTCGGCGTCAATTTCGCCAACAACAGCCTGAACTCCACCGCCGCCCTGCCGACCGGGGTGAGCCTTCGGGCGCCCCTCGGCGACATCGACTTCTCGACGGGGAGCCGGGCGTTCGATCCGAACACCGAGAAGCTGAGCATCGCCGGCGCCACAGTGAGCCTGAGCTTCCCGGCTGCCCTGACGCTGAACAACTTCTTTCCAACGGAATCCGGGGATCCGGGCGACGATTTCGTGGCCGGCGACAGGATCGGCACGATCGATGTCGCCGGCGTGAAGCTCAGATAAGCGGAGGGGGAGGGATTCGAACCCCCGGACCGGGAAGACCCGGTCAACAGCTTTCAAGGCTGCCGCAATAAACCAGACTCTGCCACCCCTCCATGAAACGGGTTGCTCCTCCGGAGCACCCTCGCATAACCAAGGCTAGAGCCGCTCGGGTCTCAGTCGTTCTGCGGGATGCAGACGATCACCGGGATCTGCCGGTCCCCCGCCCGCTCCTGATACTTCGCGAAGCCGGGGTAGAAGCGGGTGGCCAGGTCCCAGAGCCTCTGGCGAAGCTCGCCCTGGGCATCCCTCGCCCGGTAGCGGCCGCCGCCGCCCTTGGTCCAGAGCTCGACCTCCGGGTTCGCGACGACGTTGTGGTACCAGGCCGGATGGTCGCGGTGGCCACCGCGGGAGGCGATCAGGACGACGTTGTCCCCGTCGGTGAAATAGGCGAGCGGGGTGGTTCGCTTCTTGCCGCTCTTCGCGCCGGTGTGGGTGAGCAGGACCGTGGGTGCGTTGAGCGTGGTTCTGACGCGGCCACCGCTGGCCCTCATCAGATAGGGATCGACCTTGTTCCCGATGTTGACCAGGAACCAGGTGACGGGGCGCTGCCGCGCCGACCAGGAGAGCGCGCTCATCCACGGGCCCCTGGGTTCCATCGGGTCGTATGAGGGAACGCGCCCCACCGCAGCAGAGGATGACGGCTTCGCCATCAGAACGCGGTTAGGAGATGAGCTCGCCGAGGCGGGCGGAGATGAGCAGCTCTCCCAGCGCGGCGGGTGGCTGCGGGCGCGCGAAGTAATAGCCCTGGCCCCGATCGCAGTGGAGAGCCTGCAGCTCGCGGAGCTGCTCCTCGCGCTCGAGGCCCTCCGCCGTCGCGGTCAGGCCCAGGCCGTGGGCCAGGCCCACGATCGCGGCGACGCCCGCCGAATCCTCCCGCGAGCGCCCGAGGCCGGCGATGAACGACGCGTCGATCTTGATCGCGTTCAGCCGCGGCAGGCGCTTGAGGCTTCCGAATGAGGAGATCGCGATGCCGAAGTCGTCGATCAGCAGCCGGATGCCGAGCTGCTCGAGGTCGGGGATGGCCCTGAGCGCGGCCGCGCGGCGATCCATCACTGCCCACTCGGCGATCTCGAGGCACAGCGACGAGGCGGGCAGCCGAGCGTCGGAAATCGCCTGGGCGATCTTGCCGCTCAGCCCGGGATCCGCCAGCCGGCGTTCGCTGACGTTGACCGAGACGGTGAACCGGTCCCCGTCGGGCAGCTCCTGCCGCCAGCGAGCCGCCTGGAAGCAGGCCTCGCGCAGGACGAAGTCGTCGATCTGAGAGATCAGGTCGCTCGATTCGGCGACGAAGAGGAACTGCGCAGGCTCGAGCAGGCCGCGGTCCGGGTGCTGCCAGCGAACCAGGGCCTCGGCGCCGGTGATCTCGCCGCTGTGCAGGTCGACCTCCGGCTGGTAGTGGACGGTGATCTCGTCCCGCTCGAGGGCGGCCCTGAGCTCGCGCTCCAACCCGGTGCGGTCCGTATCGCCCTGGCGCATCCAGCTCTCGAACAGGGCGTAGCGAGACTTTCCGGCGGCCTTGGCCCGGTACATGGCGAGATCCGCCTCGCCGAGCATCTGGTCGGGCTCCGTCGGGCTGCCGTCGGCCTCATACAGGGCGACCCCGATGCTCGCCGCCTGGGTGATCGCCCTGCCCTGAACCTCGATCGGCTCGGCCATCGTCTCTATGACCCGATCGGCGATCGCGCGGACCTCCTCGTCCCCGACCTCCTCGCAAAGGAGCGCGTACTCGTCGCCGCCCAGACGCGCCAGGGTGTCGCCCACCCGCAGCAGCGGCTCGAGCCGGCGAGCCACCTCGATCAGAACCTGGTCACCGGCGGCGTGGCCGAGGGTGTCGTTGACCAGCTTGAAGCCGTCGAGATCGAGGTAGATGATGGCGAAGCCGCGGACGCCTCGGCGGGATGAGGCCATCCGGACGCGGTCGGAGAACAGCGTCCTGTTGGGCAGACCGGTCAGCGAGTCGTGCAGCGCCTGCCGCGTGAGGCGCTCCTCGGATTCCTTGCGATCCGAGATGTCCTCGACCTGTGCGATCAGGTAGCCCGGCGGCCCGTCACCTTCGTAGATGGGCGAGACGTTGAGCGAGATCCAGACCGGATGGCCCGCGGCGTGGATGTAGCGCTTCTCGGTCCGGTAGCCGTAGCGCTCGCCCTCGACCAGCTCGCGCAGCGCCTCCAGGTCGGCCTCGATGTCGTCGGGATGGGTGATCTCGCCGAAGGTCTTTCCGACGAGCTCGTCCCTGCTGTAGCCGGTGATCTCGCACAGGGCCCGGTTGACACGCTGAAAGCGGCCCGCGGTCGAGGTGAGCGCCATGCCGACCTGGCTGTCGTCGAACGCCCTGCGAAAGCGCTCCTCGGCCTCGCTGAGCTCGTTGGTCGTTCGCCTCAGAGCTAGCACGAGCGCGTGGACCGCCGGGCCGACGGTCGAGGCGAGTCCCACCGCGACGATCGCGCGCTGCACCTGCTCGTCATGTACGGACACTCCCGAGAGGACGTCGGGGAGCAGTACCGTCAGCGCCATCGCCACGATCGAGACGGCCAGCTCCCTGCCGGTCCCGTAGATCGCGAACCAGGTGATCGGGATGGACAGCAGCGGGTCGAAGATGCTGAGCGTGCTGCCGTCGGCCTCGCGGAGCAGGGCGAGGATGACGAAGTACGAGAGCGGCAGGATCGCCTGGGGCCAGGCCGGCAGCCGCTGCCACGGAACGAGCAGGGCCGATGCGACGACGATCGGCACCATCGCGGCCGCGATCGCGACGCGGGTGTCGGCGAACGAGAGGCCGGCCACCGGTACGAGCGCGAAGGGCAGGATCCCCGCCACCACGAACGGGGCGATGCGCCAGGCGACGTCGGCGCCCTCGAAGAAGCGACCGGGCTCGACGTCGAGGCCGATGGCCCGCGACCAGCCACGTGCGCCCTCACGAACGGTCGCGGCGGCGGAACGATGGCTCACTCTCGGCTGTCCTCTCTCGAAGTCCCCCTTCGAGCCCCTGTCGGAAGTCCTTCCCGCTGGGAACCGATCGACGTTAGATCGGAGCCGAACGCCCGGTAAGGCCTCTATTCGGTACTGGACGTTTGTTCTAGTCGCGTCACAGGAACGACTTCCCCTCGCCGCGATAGGTGGGGACCTCGTCGCGGATGGTCGTCCCGGTGACCAGGAAGAGACGGTCGAAGCGCTCGCAGAGCTCGCCTGCCCTGAGGTCGCGAAAGTAGGCGCGGTCTCCAATCCCGAGTCGGTCCGCGCCCGCGCCGGCAAGCGTCGGCTGCGCGCCCTCGAGCTCGATTGGGCCGACGCCGGAAGCGCGGGTCACGGACAGTGCGAACATCGCGCCGGGGCGCGGCCTGAAGCCGCGGTAGTGATCGGAGAGAACCGGCGCGTAGAAGCCCGACCCGGCGGCGACCTCGGTGACCGCCCATTCCGAGGCGGTCAGCTCGATAGATCCGGTGCCCCCGCCGTTCACGAACTCGAGCTGGGCAACCTCCGAGAGGGCGGTGACGATCTCGGCCCGCCGCTCCGTGACGTCCTTCGCGGAAGCCGACTGCATCGCGCGCACCATCAGGTTGTTGATCGCCTTGCGCGGGACGTTGTCGCCGACGCCGGCGATCTGGCCCTCGTACGCCATCACCCCGACGAGCTCGGTGCGGTCGCGGCGGTCGATCTCCTGGGCGAGGGAGACGGCGGCGTCCGCCGTCCTGATCGGCGAGCGCTTCGGCCCGATCTTGAACAGGCCGCCCAGCGGCCACCAGGAGAGGTCGATGTCTATGGCGACGCGGATCGGCGCCACGAAGGAGCTCGCCGCCTCCTCGATCAGGCCCAGGTGCTCGGGGCAGTCGACCATCACGACTGGAGCCTGCTCCGGGTCCTCCGCGGTGATCCGGGCGAGCCGAGTCAGAGCCGCCCGGTCGATGGTGGGGTAGGCGACCACGAGATCGCGCAGGCCGCGCTCCCAGAGCCAGAGCGTCTCGGGGAGCGTGAAGGTGAGGGCGCCCTGGAATCCCGGATCGAGGTCCAGCAGGCGCTCGAGCATCGGCCGCGAGCGGATCGACCTGCTGGCGATGCGGATCGGCTTGCCTCGCGAGCGGCGCAGCATGTCGGCGGCGTTCGCCCAGACGGCGTCCAGGTCGACGAACGCGAACGGCGCCGGCACGTCGGCGAAGATGGCCTCGAAGCGCTCGTGGGCCTCCATCGGTGTCGGCAGCGGCAGCGGGGTGGGAGTGTCGATCGCCGAGAGGGGCCGCGTTTCCTCGTCGACCGGCGTGTGGCCGTTGGTGTCCGGCTCGCCGGTGGCCCGCTCGGTCTCGGTCGTCGGGTTTTCGTCAGTGGCCGGCATCATTAATCGGGTTGCTGCTCAGCTTCGCTTCCGCTGCACCCTCACTTCCAGCCTACAATCGAGCCGCGTGGTCGCCGCCGGCGACCGTCGCCCCCGGAGAGGTGGCCGAGCGGCTGAAGGCACTCGCCTGCTAAGCGAGTAGGGGGCTAATAGCTCTCTCGAGGGTTCGAATCCCTCCCTCTCCGCTGATGACGTTCCTCGCGCTGATCGCGGCGATTGCGGTCGCCGCCACCTCGGCGAGCGGCAATCAGGTCCTCGGCGCGCTGCAGGCGAGCGTGCCCCTGCCGGACATCCAGCTCAGCCCGCCGCCCGAGAGGGTCAGCGGACCGAGCTTTCCGATTGCGACGGTCAGGCCGGGGAGCCGGATCGCCCTCCACTCGTCACCGGGCGGGCGCGTGCTGACCCGGGTCGGCGATCGCACCGAATTCGGCTCCATCAGGGTCTTCTGGATCGAGCGGGTGAGCGGAGCGTGGTTCGGCGTGCCGGCGCCGGAGCTGCCCGACGGCCAGCTCGCCTGGATCAGGGATGACCGCTTCGCCCTCGACGTCTCCCAGACGCACTTCTGGATCACGGCCGACGTCTCGCGCGAGCAGCTGGAGCTCCACCATGGCGACCGGATCCTCGACCGATTCACGGTCAGCGTCGGCTCCCCCAGCTCGCCGACCCCGCTCGGCGACTACTCCGTCACGGACGGTCTGGTCGGGCGCGGACTCGGCCCATGGTACGGCTGTTGCTTGCTGGCGCTGTCTGGCCACCAGCCGAACCTGCCGGCCGGGTGGCTCGGCGGCGACCGCATCGCGATCCACGGGACGCCCGGCTCGATCGGAGGCGCGACCTCGCACGGCTGCCTGCGCGCCTCTGACCCGGACATGATCTCCCTCTTCGCCCGCGTCCCGCTCGGCACGCCGGTCTTCATCCACGCCTAGGAGGGCGACCGTGCGGATCTATGGTCGTCCCGCGACCACTAATCCGCACGCTTGCGGCGACGGGACACTCTCGAGCGCAATCTGGCCACGGGCTTCTTCTTTACGGTGGATTTCCGTCTCGGCGCCGCCCTCTTGGCCGCCGGTCTGGCCTTCACCGCGGCCCTCCTGGCCTTCCCGGCGGACTTCTTCTTCGGTGCCGGTTTTCGCGCCTTCGGCCTCGCCTTCGCCCGCGGCACCGGCTGCTCGCGGAGCGACTCCCTCAGCGCCGACGCGAGGTCGTCCAGGTCGGGGACCACGTCGCGGTCACCCGCCAGGCCGAAGTAGATGCGGCCGTCGTAGCTGATCATCCCGATCGAGAGGGCGTGGTTCTGCGGGGAAAGCGGGACGAAGGGATAGATCTCCTTGATCCGGCGCCCGAGCAGGTAGAGGGGCTGCTGCGGGCCGGGGACGTTCGAGACCACCAGGTTGAAGATCAGCGGGCGGGCCATCGCCGAGGAGAGCAGGCGGTTGATCGTCGGAGGCGCCCAGCCGGTGGCCTCGATCAGCAGCGAGGCCGCGCGGGCGTTGTCGGACTCCTTCAGCCGCCGGGTCTCGTCGCGGAGCTGCTCGAGCCGCCTGCGCGGATCCGGCTCGGACAGCGGCAGGCGGACCATGATCGTCGACATCCTGTTGCCGAGCTCGCCCTTCTCGTCCGGGCGCCGGATGCTGACCGGGACCAGCGCGACGAGGTAGGCCGGGACCTTGTCCCCCCGGCGCTCGAGGTAGCGGCGCAGCGCCCCGGCGGCGACCGACAGCACCACGTCGTTCACGGTCGAGCCCTCGGCGATTCCCCGCGCGCGCTTCAGCCGGTCCAGGTCGGTGCGGGCCCAGGCGATCCGCCGGTCCCGGCCGATCCTGACGTTGAGCGTGCTCCGGGGCACCTTCGGGCCGCCGGAGGCGAGACCGGTGAATGCCTCGGCGGTCCGCAGCACCCGGGCCGCCGTCTGGGCGGGCGTGGTGACGGCCGTCCGGGCTGCACGGCCCGCGGCCCGGAGCGGCTTTCGCACCCGCTCGGAGGCGGCCTGGGTGAGGAGCATCGTCGGGCTGGGCTCGTCGGGATCCCAGGGCTTCTCGGGCGCCTTCACTCGGGTGCCGCGCTTGCTTGTGTCGAGCAGGATCGTGCCCACGTCGACCGCGGCCACCCCGTCCACGAGGGCGTGGTGGGTCTTGGAGATGAAGGCGTGGCGTCCGCTCAGGCCCCCGACCAGGTAGAGCTGCCACAGGGGGCGTTCCATGTCGAGTGGCTCGGACATCACCCGGCCGACGATGTCCCGGAGCTGGTCGAGGCGGCCCGGTCGCGGCACCGAGACATGGCGTACGTGCCGCCGGACGTCGAACTGCGGGTCGTCGCCCCAGACCGGGTTTTCGATGCCGAGGGGGATCCTCACGATCCGCTGGCGGAAGCGCGGGACTAGCAGCAGCCGCTTCTCGACGTGCGCGACCAGCTCGTCGTATCCGGGCGGCGCGCCTTCGACGATGATCGTCGCGCCGACGTGCACATGGATCGGCCCGCGCTCCGCGTGCAGGTTCGACATGTCCGATCCGGAGAGGCGCTCTGGAGCCCGGGTGGCCAAGGCGGGCACGCTAGCGATCGCCGCCCGTCGTTCGCTTGCGCTAAGTCCGCGCCGTGGAAGCTGGCTTCTTTCCCCCGGCCAGGGCGAGCGGGATGGCGATGACCACCGAGCCGATCGCGATCACCCGGAGTATCTGCTCGATCGCGGCGCCCTCCCCGGTGCCGCCGCCGGCGACGATCTCGATCAGCGAGGCGACGACCGCCACCGCCAGCCCGGCCATCCCGATCACGACCGAGAGGGAGATGCCCGAGGCCGCGCCGGCCTGGTCGGGCGGGACCACCGTCTGGGTGCCGACACTGAGCATCGCCCAGCAGAGGCCGTAGCCGAGGCCGAAGACCGTGAGGGCCGCGGCGATGATCCCGATCCCGAGCCCGGCGGCGATCACGAGCAGTCCGATCGCACCGACCACGATCGCGACCAGCATCGTCCTCGGGATGTCGAAGCGCTCGGCAAGCCTGCCCGAAAGCGGGCCCGCGATCGCCTGCATCACGGAGGCCGCCAGGAAGATGAAGCCGCCCTCGAGCGGCGAGTAGCCGCGGACGTCCTGGAGGTAGAGCGTCGCCGCGAAGGTCGTCACGACGAAGGCGATGTTTGCCGTCATCCCGAGCAGCGTCACCGCGACGAAGGGGCGATTCCGGAACATCTTCAGGTCGACGAGGGGATACGCCGTCCTGCGCTCGATCGCGACGAAGCCGGCCAGCAGCGCCACACCCGCGGCGAACAGGCCAATCGTCCGGGCCGATCCCCATCCCCAGGCGTCGCCACGATCCACCGCGAAGGTGATCGTTGCGATGCCGAGAGCGACCGCGGCGAGCCCCGAGAAGTCGATCCGGCGGGGGACGGTCTCGTCGCGCGACTCCGGGACGCTGCGGACCATCAGCGCGATCGCGATCGCCGCGGTCGGCACATTGATCAGGAGGACCCAGCGCCAGCTCAGCGCCTCGGTCAGCCCGCCGCCGACGAACGGCCCCACCGCGGTCGCAGCCGCCGCCAGGCCGTAGAGGTTCCCGATCGCGCGCTTGCGGCGCTCCTCTGGGAAGGTGTTGGTGATCACGGCGATGCAGAGAGGGAAGAGGATCGCCGCGCCGACTCCCTGGAGCACGCGGGCCCCGATCAGGAAGCCGGCCGACGGCGCGAGCCCGCCGGCCAGCGAGGTGAGGCCGAAGATCGCCGTCCCCGCGATCAACATGCGGCGCCGCCCGAGGATGTCGCCCAGTCGCCCGCCAGGGATCAGGAACGAGCCCAGGGCGAGCATGAAGCCGCTGATCGCCCATTGCATGTTCGTGGTCGAGGTATGGAGCTCGCGGGCCATGCCCGGGATGGAGAGGTTGAGCGCGAAGAAGTCGAGGTTGGTGGCGAACATCGCCATCGAGCAGGCGACGAGCACCATGCCGAGCCGAACCTCGCGCGGAGCGTCGGGCGGCGGCTTCTCAGCGGACGGATGCCGCTGCTGGAGGAGCACCGGCTAGCGCCTTCGCTGCACGTGGTCGGGCCCCAGATCGGCTGGGCTCGGGGCGCCGAGCAGGGCGAGCGCGAGCCGCAGCTCCTCGGTGAGCATCTCGATGGCGCGGCGCGCGCCGGCCTCGCCGCCCCAGGCGAGTCCCCAGAGCGCCGGCCGCCCCACCAGGACGGCCTCGGCCCCGATCGCCAGAGCCGTCGCGACATCGGTGCCGCGCCTGATGCCCCCGTCGATCAGCACCGGGATGCGGCCCGCCACCGCCTCCACGACCTCCGGAAGGGCGTCGATCGTGGCGGGCGCGTTGTCGAGCTGACGGCCGCCGTGGTTGGAGACGACGACGCCGGCCGCGCCGTGCTCGACGGCGAGGGCGGCGTCCTCCCCGGTGATCAGCCCCTTTACGAGGATGGGCAGGTGGAACTCACCGCAGAGCTGCTCGAGGTCGGCCCAGGTGATCGAGGGATCGACCAGCCCGAAGACCTCGGCGGTGGTGAGGCTCCTGTGACCCACCGCCGCCTCGATCGCGGGCGCGCGGATCTCGGCCGGGACCTGAAAGCCGGTGCGGAGGTCGCGCTCGCGCCGCCCGGCGAAGGGCGCATCCACCGTGAGGAGCAGCGCCTCGTATCCCGCCTCGGCCGCCTCCTCGACCATGGCGCGAGTCACGCCGCGGTCGCGGAAGCAGTAGACCTGCATCCAGCGCCTGCCCCCGGTCGCCGCCGCGGCGACGTCCGAGGCCCGGGTGCTGGTCAGGCTCGAGAGGCACATCACCGTGCCTGCATCGCGCGCGGCCCGCGCCATCCCCTCCTCGCCGTCGGGATGGGCGAGCAGCTGGAACGCGACCGGCGCCACCAGGATCGGCATCTCCAGCTCGGTGCCCAGCACGGTCGCCCTGGTCGAGACCTCCGAGACGTCCACGAGGACCCGGGGCCGCAGCTCCCAGCCCTCGTAGGCCTCGGCGTTCCGGCGAAGGGTCCGCTCGTCCCCGGCGCCGCCGGCGAAGTAGCCGTGCGCGCCCGGCTCCAGCAACTCTGCCGCAAGCCGCTCGAGATCGGCGATGTTGACCGGATCGGAGACGCGAGAAGGCTATTCGGCTGAGATCCTTCATCGCGATGCCGAGAAGGCGACGCGAGAGAGAGCCCGTCGAGACGGTGGACTACACCGATCCCGAGGGCAACGTCCTGACCTTGCGCCGGTCGCTGAGCGACCGGAGCATCCGCAAGATCAACAAGCCGCACCGCAGGGACGCTTCCTCCGCCGACGACGTCTGGGCCCGGCGGAACGAGATGCTCTTCGAGTATCTCGTCACGAGATGGGAGATCTCCGGCCTCCCGCTCGACGACCAGAAGATGCTGATCGGCCGCTACCGGATGGCCAACTCGGAGGAGCAGCAGTGGGTACGCGAGACGATCAACGCGCACGTCGAGAGCCACATTCCCGAGCTGGAGTGATGGCCGAGCGCGAGCCGTTCACCTTCACGTACCGGATCGCCATGGCCGTCTGCGTCCCGATGGTGAGCCTGTGGGGGCGGTTGCAGGTCGAGGGGCTCGAGGCTCTTCCCCGGAGCGGCCCGACGCTGCTCGTCGCCAATCACGACTCGCAGACCGATCCGATTGCGGTCGGGGTCGCGGCGCGCCGGCGCCGCCAGATCCGCGCCCTGGCCAAGAGGAGCCTGTGGGACAAGCCTGGACTCGACCGCGTCCTCGACGGGATGGGCCAGATTCCGATCGAGCGCGCCGCGGGCGACGCCGATGCCCTCGTGAACGCGATCGCGGCGCTGCGTCGCGGCTCGTGCATAGGTGTGTTCCCTGAGGGGACGATCTCGTGCGGCCGCCGGCTGCGGGCGCGGAGCGGCATCGGTCGCCTCGCGCTCGAGGTCCCGGAGGCCCGCCTGGTGTGTGCGACGGTGGAGGGGGCCCCGGACTTCGCGCGCTTCCCGACGCGGCCGCGCGTCCGGGTTCGCTTCTTCGAGCCGGCCTCGGGTCAGACCGATCCCTCCGAGACGGCGAGCGGCCTCGCCGAGCGGCTTCTGGCCGAGCTTCGCGCACTCGCTCCTCCGGTGGACGCGGGTCGAAACCCCGTCGAGACGCGTCGGAAGTACGAGCACAAGCTCGCCGAGCGCGAGGAGGGCGCGGCACGCCGCCGCGCCGAAGCGGCCGATCGCGAGAGGGTCTAGGCCCGGACCCGCGCCGCTACGCTGTTGCCCCTCACGCGCCCGTAGCTCAGTTGGATAGAGCGTCGGTCTACGAAACCGAAGGTCACAGGTTCGAATCCTGTCGGGCGCGTTCCGCTCCTCTCCGCCTCCTGCACGTTCCTGCTGCAAATCGGGTGGATCGAGCGGTCTGCGTGACTCGGCCGGTCCGCTCGGTTCCGGTGAATTCCGAGGCTCGCCAGCGGCTCATGGCTACATTCCGGCTACATCGGAGCCGGATCACAGCGTGGCTCAGTAACTGGGAGGCAGAACATCGATTGGTCCGAAGAGCCCGAGGGGCCGATCGAAACGGACACTCCCCTCGCCTTGCAGTTGGTCCAGTAGCCGGCGCAGTTCCTGCTCGGTGCCCTCGTCGTCAATCTGGAGCGCGCTCCGCAGCACAGACAGCGTGGTGCGGTGCCCCGGCGGTGGCAGGCGACGCCGAATGTCTTCGACGCGAATCGCGGAAGTGCCGGAACGCGGCGCCGGACGCGCGGGAGTCGTCTCCACCTCAGCCCGAGCCGATCTCGGCCTTGCGATGGGCTTCTGCGGTCGCCATGGGATTCCGAGGACTTCCTCCCCCACCGTGGGGGTCGCAATCCCGTATTGAGTCAGCCGGCACTCGTCGAGGTCCATCGGAACCAGGTGCAGCACGCGTTCCGCTGACGCCGGGTGGCGCAGCTTGACTCGCCGTGCAACGCGCCCATCGGGAGTCACCAAGTTCGCGATCCTCTGCGTCTCCAGGCTGATCAGCAGTGGCCACCAGCCCTCTGCCCGCATCGTGCGATACAAGGCCCGGTCCAATACAAGGTCTCCACGGTCGCGGTCCTTCCGGACCGGGTCATTCGGGCCTGCAGCCTCATCAGATTTCGGCAGAGCAAAGAAGGCCGGTCGCAGAGCGAAGATCCAGCTGGCCGGTAGCTTCGCCTTCACTAACTCCGCATTGGTCTCGTCCCAGCGATCGGCACCGAGGCGCCGATCGACATAAATCAGCGCCACGCGACGGTTGGTAAGCGGGGATCGCACCAGCAGCGTCACCTCCACGCCCCTGATCCGAGCGTGCTCGGTGACCTCGAACTTGGGGTGCTGCCGACGGATCGACGCCCGCAGCAGGCCCATGGTCGCCTGTCTTGCGTATGTGAGGTCGTGACGGGGATCAGCCGGTGCGTCCCGGTGAACAAAGTGGTGGCGGCGCTGCTGCGGTCCACGAGTGGTGAGCTGCGGCGATGGACAGCCCGGGACTGGGCAGACGAGCTTGCCCGCCCGTGCGTCCGCCCGGAACTGCTCTGCCTCGCGGTCCGGCATAAAGACCAGCGGGGCACCGGCCGGCTCCCGTATGTCTCTCGCATAGACCTGCCGGCGCTCACCCAGAGCTTCTTCTGCCCACTCCCGGTAGTCGACATGGCGCATGGAGCGAGAGCTTGAAGCCATTCAGCACAGTGTGCCCGCGTCAACGGCTTGTTGGGGCGGGGGCTGGTCGGCAGCGTCTCGTAACTCCCGAGCGCATCCGAGGCAGGGCGTTTGCGGGCATGCCTCCTACTCGAGAATCTCTCCCGTGTCGGGGTCCACTCGCAGGACTTCGATGCCTGCCGACGCAAGGCGTTGGTCCGCCTCCGGCATCACCATGACACCGGCTTGGAGTGCGAGGATTCGCCGGGTTGGCACCTCGTCCGGAGCGAGCCCGGCGGGCGTCCGCGCGGCGATTGTCGCCGCGGTGTCTTCTCTAACGATCGCGTGCCATGGACGGATCTCGGCGAGTGCTACCTCGCCGTCCTTCCGCGCAACGAGGTCGATGCGTACGTCCGGTTGCCCAGAGAGCTCCTGAGCTACGTTCCTGAACCCCTGGCCCTGCAGATACGCCGCCACGTAGGACGTCATGTTGGCGGCGATACGGTCCTTCTCCATCTCGGCCCGCCGCACCGCCTCGCGCGGTGGGTCCGGGCTCTCTTGGACCTCGGGGTCAAGTAATGCCTCAAGCGCGCGCCTCGACAACTCGACTTGATGATCTTCGGATGGCAAAGGGAGGCGCTGGACGTTCTCCTCGACTTCATCCTTCTGCCGAGACAGGCGCACCGAGCCGCCGCCGATTTCCTCGACACGGCTGAAGAAGGTTCCTCCGAGCAGCGCGGCCGTACCCGCCGTCACGAACGCAATCGCGGTCTCGCTGTGGCCGTCTTTAGCCAGTAGCGCGGCGAGGCCCCACGCAAGGAGGCCCGCCAGCACAAGCACCCAGCGCCCGAAGGTTTCCGGCCAGAGATGGACGGGCTCCACTCTGCCCGGATCTCCTGATCGCCTATGAGCCATCGGAGAGTTGTAATGCACAGCCCACCGCACGCGAAAGCCCCAAGCCGTCTGCGTGCTGCGGTGTGCTTCGCTTCCGTCGGTGCCTCCCACGACACTTGCACCGTTGTGAGTGCACGGGCGACAATGATCGACCTCTTTGCCGGGGCCGGAGGGCTTTCGCTCGGTCTGACCGATGCAGGGTTCGAGCTCGTTGGTGCGGTTGAGTCCGACCCCGACGCATGCGCCGCTTTCTCCTCGACCCATGAGGACACTCCGATCGAACCGCAGCCGATCGAGGAGGTCAGCTTTCGCGAACATCGGGGAAACATCACGCTCCTCGCCGGCGGGCCGCCCTGTCAGCCGTTTTCGAGCGGCGGGAAGCGGCTGGCGGACGATGATCCTCGTAACGGCTTCCCCCACTTCCTCCGTGCAGTCTCCGAGATCCAGCCCGACGCTGTTCTGATTGAGAACGTGCCCGGATTGGCAAGCGGCGATCGCGAGCTCTACTTCGTGTGGCTCCTGCGCGCTCTCCGGGCTCGCCGGTACTCAGTTACCTGGGCAGTCTTGAACGCGGCCGACTATGGAGTTCCGCAGAAGCGGAACCGCCTATTTGTCGTTGGTTTCGTCGAGGCCGATTCGTCTTTCCGCTGCCCACCCACGGAAGTTCTGCTCATCTTCCCCATACGGCCAGCGGTACCGTGCTGGATCTGATGAACATCATGGGACAGCCGAACCCGTCGATCGTGACGTACGCCAGGCGACCGGACATTAGCCCCAGCCCGTACGACGGCCACCTGTTCAATGGCGGAGGCCGAGCCATCAATCTGACAGCGCCAGCCCCCACCATATTGGCGAGCGCCGGCGGGAACAAGACGCCCTTCCTGGACATGACCGGAGTGGCGCCTCGGTATCACGCGCACCTACTTGCCGGTGGCGCTCCCCGATCGGGCCGGGTGAGGGGCGTTCGCCGAATTACCGTGGATGAAGCGCGCACTCCAAACGTTTCCCCGTGGGGCGCAGTTCGCAGGTCCGCGGTCGAAGCAATACACACTGGTTGGCAACGCGGTTCCTCCCCTCCTGGCCCGGATAGTGGGACAAAGCGTGACTGAGCATTTCGAGGGCGAAGACTCGCTGGCCGAAGCCGCGTGAGGATCGACCTCCCTTACCCTGACCCGGCGAGCCCGGCGGTCACCGCCGTCATGCGGGGAAATCGACGAGCGAACACTCGGCCGGAGGTAGCACTGAGATCTGAGCTCCACCGACGCGGCCTCCGGTTCCGGAAGGACTACTTCTTGCCCATTCGAGGGGCTCGTGGAATCCGTGCCGATGTCGTGTTCACGAGAGCACGCCTCGCCGTCTTTGTCGACGGCTGCTTCTGGCACGGATGCTCTGAGCACGGCCACACGCCGAAGCGCAACACTGGCTACTGGGGGCCAAAGCTGAAGCGAAACCGGCGGCGTGATCAGCTTGTGACGAGCGGCTTTCCGAGGACGGCTGGCGGGTCATTAGACTCTGGGAGCACGTTCGCCTGCGGCGGGCGCCGCGGAGGTGGTCGAGAATCTGGAGGCGAGAGGGGATGGCTGAACTCCGGAAAGCGGCTGAGGTCACCCATGGCATCAACGACGATCTCTCGCGCCAGTACAGGATCAAGAGGCGCGCAAAAAGGAGGCGGGTAGGGTCGACGACCTGCCACGGCGGGTCCGTCCGGCCGTTGAGCGGTTGGCCGCGAAGCCGGACAGCTACCGCGATGCGCTCATGGTTCTGCTCGCGTTTCCAGTGCTCCTGGGCGAGCGGGTCGACATCCGCCAGCGGCCGGTTGGGGCACGTGCGGCCGGCGACGCGATCGGCCAGATGTTGCCTCGGCTCCACATTAAGGGTGTGAAGGGCGCGTTCATGAACATCGGCAAAAACAGCCCCGAGATGGTCCGGGGCAACAACAAAGACTTCGACGCAACAGTGAATTGGGCATCGACGAAGGCCTCCGTTGACGAGCTCGAGGCGGCGTACGCCACGATCACCGCGCGCGTGGCAGCCACAGCGCGCGTTGTCCAGCCACGGCCAAAGCTTCGCCTGGGGCAGCTGACCTTCCCGAACGTGATGGCTCTTCTGCAGGAGATGCTGAACACCCCCTCGCAGGGAGCTCATGAGCAATACGTCACCTCAGCGCTGCTCGAAGCTGCACTGGGGCAAGAGGGCTCGGCTCGACGGGTGGAAACCAAGGGGCTATCGGCGTCAGACACGAGCGCGCGCACCGCTGGTGACGTGGAGGTCTACGAGCGGGGCCGCCTTCAAGAAGGGGTCGAGGTCACGGCGAATCCCTGGGATCAGAAGGTGGAGAAAGCGAAGGAAGCGATCGAGGAGTATGGGCTTCCGCGCAGCCACATCGTTGCCCATGTCGAGGGCAAGAACTCTTACGAGGAGTTGCGGGGGCTCGTTGGCGACAAGGACATTTCGATCGTGGACGTCCGGGTGGTCGCTGCTCTGCTCACCGCTCTACTCGATCGAGGGGGGCGTGAGCTCGCTCTGCTGCGCCTATACGACCTGCTCGATCATCACCTGCCCGATCCGGCGACCGTGAATGCTTACGTCGAGCTGCTCCATGAGCGGGGGCTCACCGAGTAGCGCTCTGCAGGGGGCATAACGGATGGGCGCGCGACCTTAGGCTAGGTGTCGGAATCGTCGCTCGCTCGAGTCAACGCAGGTGAGCTGAATGCCGCTCTGCACCGCCTTCGCGGCCGCGAGGTGCTCGTAGTTGTGAGCCTGGAGGACCGTAGATTCTCGATGGCAGTTGAGGGGCGTGCAACCGCAGTTCTGGAGGAAGGCGACGCTGTGCGGGTAACCGTCGAATTCGACGGCGGACAGGCTCTTACTCTCGCGACCACGGAGGTGCAGGCCTTCGCCGGTGCCTCGGATCGCAATGGGGTGCGCGCACTCTGGATCGAGGTTCACGCCGCTAGCAGCGCAACGGTGGTCATCGAGGAGCTTTCGGCAGAGTTCCTGCACCGCCTTGGCGAGTGCCTGATTAGCTCTGAGCCGGGCTTCGCCTGCGCCTATCGGACGGGGACACAGGCTACGGCCTTCCGAGAGTGGAACCCGGAATGTTCCTGGCTTACATGAGTGTGCTGGCCGGGTCGCGGTGAGTTGACAGCACTTGCGGGGGCTGGCCCTATTTCGAAAATCGCTGACGCTCGCGGTCTCGCGCCCCGAGCAGGTCATTCCAGAAGCTCATGTCGACCCCGTGCTTCAAGAAGTACGTGGCCAGCGAACGGCATCGCGGCGCTAGTCAGCTCGAGCTCCTCGTTAGCGGCTTGAACCGTGGCGACTCATTCGCCTCGGGTGGTTGGACTATGCGGATCGTCCGTAAAGAGAAGGTGCGCGAGCTATGCCCGAACCCCTAGTTGGTTGCGGAGCCAATAGAGATGGGCGAATCGGTTCGCGGTCTGGTACAGGCGCCCCATCCAACGCTCCGGATCCTGCGGGATATGCAGGACTCGCTGCGTTCGTGCGAGCGCGTCTGCGATCTGCGTGCGGGACGGCTCACCGGTCTGGCACCGATCTCCGAACAGCTCGGCGGGATAGCTCTTTCCTTCCGCTAGCAGCACGCCGGGGCGACCTCCGTAGATCTCAACGATCGCCAGCGCGTCCCAGAAAGGCCCACGCGCTGGTTAGAACGCTGCGAGATCAGTGTTGTGCCTCTCAAGACGGAGCGCTCGAAGGAAGTCCGCGTATTGGTATTCGACAATTCCTTGCTCTTCGAACGGCGAAACACAATGGAAGCTCACGGCTGGCGGCAACGATGAAATCTCATCCCGGAGGGCACTCTCAAGCTCGGGGACTCGGCGGTTGACGTAAATCTGCGTCTGTAGCTGGCTGCCCTTGTAAGCCCGTCTCAGCGCATCGACTCGCTCCGCCATCAGTGGCGCAAGTAGAACAAATATCTCCTCAGCGCCGTCGTTTTTTGAAAGGCTCGACACATCGAGTCGGCGACTGGAACAGCTGAGACCCGTGCCACATTCGCGGAGGCAGCGGATTCCTTCGATCTAGATATGGCCAGGCAAGCCGTCAATGAGGCTGACGCCGAGCGCGAGCAGACGGTTGCTCGCTATCTGCTCGAGGGCTGGCCCACGATGGAATTACGGGACTACGCGCTGGGCCAGGCAGATGTGCCCGAGAGCCTCTCCCGCTGGATCGAGTTCCAGACCCCGCACATGGGCAGCATGCGGGGTGGCTCAGCGCGGAAACACATCATCTACAAGCACCGCGATAGGCCAGGCTGGCACTTCCCCAACTAGTAAGACAACGAGCAGCAGGCATGGGAAGCAGTCCGAAGCGGTTTTGTGCAGGCGTTCGAGCTCGCTGGGGCGGGGCGCTGGACAGAGATCGACGAGATAGAGGCACTACAGCCGGGCGCCGCGCTGCTACTCAAGCTTCTCTACACGTACTTCCCCAACGAGATCCTGCCCATCTGCTCGCGCGACCACCTGCGCCGATTACTCCGGATCGCAGGAAATCAGACTGTGGCGGATGATCAGACGCTCGGACTGGCTCAGCTCAACAGGGCTCTCTTGGAAGCGCTGCGGGAAACACCTCTGCTTGCGGACCTTCCAACCAAGGCGCTTGAGCGCTTCCTGTATCGACGCTTCAGCTCTTTTCAGCCCGAGCTCTACAAGATCGCCCCGGGGCACAACGCGGAGTACTGGGACGAGTGCCTCGCGGGGGGCTTCATCTGCCTCGGCTGGGAGGAAATCGGAGATCTACGGCAGTTCGACAGCCGGGACGCCTTCATGGAGGAGTACCACCGCGTCTATGAAGAGAAGTCCGGCCGGGGAAAGTCGACCGAGAAGGGCAAGGAGCTATGGACCCTGATGGAGATCGAGGAAGGCCACCTGATCGCGGCCAACAAAGGGACGTCCAAGATCCTCGCCGTCGGCAAGGTGATCGAACCGGGATACATCTGGGACGGCAGCCGAAGCGCTTACAAGCACACCTTGCGGGTCGAGTGGGATACCAGCTACGCGAGAGATATCCCTCAGCAACGTCGCTGGGCATTCATCACGATCGGAAAGGTCCAAGGGGACCTGCGAACCACGATCCTCTCGCGAGGGGAGGGCGACGATGCGGTCAGCGCTGAGCTGCTTTTAGAGCAGATCGCCGAGTCGCTTGATCGCCGAGGCCAGGCAATCCTTTATGGGCCTCCCGGAACCGGGAAGACGTGGAATGCGGCGCGCTTCGCTCGATGGTGGCTGCGCGAGCGCAATGGGCGCGCTCAAGAGATGCGTCGCGACGGTGATCGGCCCTCATCGCCATTCGAGTGGATCACGTTCCATCCGTCGTACAGCTATGAGGATTTCGTCGAGGGATTCCGGCCGAGTCCCAAGGGTGACGACGTTGTGCTCAAGTTGGAAGACGGGATCTTCAAGAGCCTGTGCCGGAGTGCTGAAGAGGATCCGGAGAAGACCTACCTGCTGGTAGTCGACGAGATCAACCGAGCTAATATCGCGAAGGTGTTCGGGGAGCTGATCACCCTGATCGAGAAGGACAAGCGAGGAACGATCTCGGCAACGCTCCCCTACAGCAAGCAGGAGTTCGCCATACCTCGCAATCTCTTTCTCCTCGGCACTATGAACACGGCTGATCGCAGCATTCGGCTCCTGGACACTGCCTTGCGGCGCCGTTTCGGGTTCGTAGAACTCATGCCCCAGGCGGACCTGCTGCGGGGCGCCAGCGTAGAGGGCCTACAGCTGGACGAGTTCCTCAGCCGAATCAACGCAGCAATCACTGAGTCAGTTGGTCGCGAGAAGCAGATCGGGCATTCGTTCTTCCTCGATGGTGACCAGCCGATCACCGACGCTGCCGAGTTCGCCCGAATCTTCAAACAAGAGATCGTCCCGCTCCTCCAGGAGTACTCGCTTGATGATTTCGACATCCTGGCCGAGTTGCTTGGCGAGCGGATCGTCGATCGCCAAGCGAAGCAGCTCAGCTCGGAAGTCCTAAACACGCCGGAGTCACCCTCGAGGCACTCGAAGAGCGCTACGGACAACGAACCGACTCGGACGGGTAGGACCCGGTGCCGCGCCCGGCGCTTGAGCTCGGCGAGTGGGAGCCCGGCCGGCTCGAGGGCGTTCGGCTGTACGACCGCGATCTCCGGCTCGCTGAGAGCCTGGGCAAGGTCCGCGGCGATGCAGCGCCCGTGGTTATCCAGGAGGGGGGCGGTGTGCGAATTCAGGACCGCGCAGGGGTCGGTGCGGTGCGCTTCGAGGAATTCGATCTGCGCATCAACCCGAAGCTGGAGGGAGACCGCCTGGGGCTCTTCCGGATGGTGGAGTTCACCTCAGGGCTGAGTGCGTTGGTCCCGCTACGCGGCCGGCCAGCGCTGGCGATGAAGGGCCTGAGCCTGTTGGACCTCGTCATTGCCTTGCTGTGCGGCGCCGCGGAGGATCTGGTCCGTGGAGGCCTGCGGGCCGACTACGTCGAGCGCGAAGAGGATCTCACAGCGATCCGCGGACGCTTCCTACCCGACCGACAGGAGCTCGAACGACTTGGCTTGCTCGATCGCGTCGTTTGTCGATTCGATGAGCACGAGCAGGACATTCTCGACAACCAACTCATCGCTGCCGCGTTGCTCCAAGGTAGTCGGATCGCTCAAGACGCCGATCTTCGACGCCGAACCCGTGCGATCGCGGCTGTTGTTGAGGAGGTTTGTGATCCGTTCGGCGTCGACCTGCCTGTGGACCGACACCTGCTCGTCTATGACCGTCTGAACCAGCACTACGAGCCGGCCCACCAGCTCGCGCTCCTCTTACTGGAGAACCTCGGGCCTGACGAGCTGCTCCGCGGTGGTTCGACCCGCAGCTACTCCTTCCTGATCAACATGAACCTGCTCTTCGAGCAATTCGTTACGCGGGTGCTGGAGCGGGTTCTAGATCGCGATGCTTTCACGATCGAGGCCCAGCTCAAGTCGCGATCGATCATCTGGCGCCTGGACACCGACGAGTGATACGCGTCCCTAATCCCCGATGTGTTGGTGCGACGCCGCGACCGTCTCACCGACCAGGTGCCCCTCGATGCCAAGTACAAGCTGTACGGAACCGACGCCGCGAAGGTCGACTCTGGTGACCTCGCGCAGGTCTTTCTCTACTCGTATGCATTTGCCAGTCCGGATGCTCCAGCTGCTTCGGCGCCGGGGGCAGCGATTGTTCATCCGACCCGGACTTCCGGCGAGCCCGGCGTCTTGAATCTCGAGGTGCGGCGCCATGCCGGAGCGTTGCGAAGGGCTCGTATACGTGTAATCGGCGTTCACATCCCAACGCTGCTGAACGAGTTGGAACAGGGTGGCGGATCCGCCTAAGCGTCTTCCGGGACACGGTGACCGACCTGGTTCCGGAGCCGGCGACAGCGGTATGACGTCGGAGACGCGAGTACTGGCGGTGGACTGGTCGGGCAAGCTCAGTCGGCCCGAGCAGTACATCTGGCTGGCCGAGGTTCGGGATGGACAGCTACACGACCTGCGCAATGGCCTCTCACGCGAGGAGGTGGTCGCGGAGCTGATTGGACTCTGCAAGGACGAGCCGCGCACGGTGATCGGACTCGATTTCGCCTTTTCGTTCCCTGAGTGGTGGTGCTCGGAACAAGGGTGGGCGGCGGGCAGAGAGGTCTGGGCAGCAATCGCCGAGCAGGGCGAGGAGATTCTGGCGGGGTGTGCGCCGCCGTTCTGGGGTAGAACTGGCAAGTCGAGGACGATCCCGAAGGAGAAGCTCTTCCGACGGACCGAACTCGAGGAGGGCGCGGTGGGGGCTAAGTCGGTCTTCCAGATCGGAGGCGCGGGCGCAGTTGGAACAGGATCCATCCGCGGAATGCCCCACTTGCGAACACTGGCGGACGAAGGTTTCAGCGTCTGGCCCTTCACGGAAGCCGGATGGCCCAGGTTGGTGGAGATCTATCCGAGAACGCTCACGGGACAGGTCAACAAGGGCAGCTGGACTGACCGGCACGACCTCCTGTTCAAGCGCTTTCCTGAGCAGCCTGCGGAGCTTCTGGAGCGAGCTGCGGGGTCCGAGGATGCGTTCGATGCGGCGGTGTCGGCGCTCGTCATGTACGAGCACCGCGACGACCTCAAGAGCCTGGCCGAACCGCCCCAGGCGGTCTACCGGCTCGAAGGGAAGATCTGGTGCCCAGATTGACCTAGTCGGTCAGCACGTTCGCCAGCTCTCGCCATAGCGCGATGTCCCAGTAGCGACGAGCAGCGCCTGAAGTCGATGGGAAGACAAATACACGGGCGCCGCCGAACCGCTCTGCCTGGGCGCCGTAGTCGAGGGCTTGGCCCAGTGCTCCCTGCGCCGCATTCTTCCCGTTGAAGGCCAGGCAGTCGGGAGTGTTTACGTGAATCGCCGCCTGCACCCGCGGCACGTCGAAGCCTTCTGTGCCGACTTCATCGTCGGATCCAGAGCGCGACTTGCATAGGTCAGTGAGACCGATGCCGTAAGACAGCAGCTCTAGGGACTCGGTCGGGTCCAGGAGTCGAGGCGTTAAGCCGATTTCGTAGATCGTCCGCCAGAACGAATTCCCGGCCCGGCGTAGTACGCGCCGCGCTGCGCCGACCTCCTGCCTAGCGCCGTTCCGCAGAAGACCAGCTTGAGCTCTGGCTCCAAGACATCAGGAAGGATCGGGCTGCGACTCGACGACCTCAAGTGAGCCCCCTGCGATCGCGTCGCGGCGGGTCGAGACCGCGAAGTGCCGCGTCCCGATCGTCGACGACGAAGACGTCCTGGCGCCACTGCCCCGGCCATGCTGCGAGGAGACTGTCATCAGGGCCGGCGCTCTCCAGCATCGCCCGCTTCTCACTGATGCGCTGGGCTTGGGAGATCACGCCTCCGGCTGAGATCGAGATCAGGGTGACGACATCGGCTCGCCAGGGAAAAGCGTCGCCGAGTCGCTGGTTCGCCTGAGAGCTGAGGTATTGAACTCCAAGCGACACAGGAAACCAGGCCAGGCGTACCAAGAGCGAAGCGCCAAGAACAAACACAAGGGACGAATTGTCGAGCCAGCAACTAAGCAACTAAGCAAGACAGGAAGAGCACGAGGAGCTAAGAGGACAAGCAGCAGCAGACAACCACCCCAGGGATAGCCGATCACAAGCACTTGTGGAAGGGGGATTTCGGGGGTCTAGCGCGTCTTGGTGGACGTGCTCGACTGGAGAGAACTCGACCCCAACCGACTTGCCAGCTACTGGACCGCAAAGGTGGCCGCGGGTATCGAGGACTACTACGCCGGGGACGGCGAGGCGCCGGGCGAGTGGCACAGCCAGGGAGCGGCCGCGCTCGGCCTTCGCGGCCAGATCGAGTCCGATGACCTCTCTGCGGTGCTCCGCTCGGAGTATGGCGAGCTCAAGTCGATGTCTAACCGGGTCGGCCCCGGCCATTCGCCCTACAGCGGCGGCACCACCACGGTCCGCAGAAGAACCGGGTGGGACTTCTGCTTCCGGGCGCCGAAGTCGGTCGGCCTGATCTATGCCTTAGGCGACGAGCGGGCGAGGAGGGAGGTGGTCGGCGCCCACGACGCGGCGGTCAAGGCCGCTCTCGACTACGCCGAGCGCCACCTGGTCATGACCAGAAGATCGTTCAATGGAGTCAGGCAGCAGGTGAGGGGCGAGGGCCTGATCTGCGCCCTCTTCCGCCACCGCACATCGCGCGCCGGCGATCCTCTCCTCCACACCCACGCCCTGGTGGTGAACGCGACGAGGGACGACCGCGGCCGCTGGCTTCGGATCAACGCCCCGCAGCTGCTTGGCCCTTCAAAGACGCTCAGCTACCTCTACCAGGTGAAGCTCAGGGCAGAACTGACCAGGAGGCTCGGGGTGGAGTGGGACCCGGTCAGAAACGGTCTCGCTGACGTCAGGGGCATCTCCCGCGAGTCGATCGAGGCCTTCTCCGGCGGCGCCGGGAGATCCTCGAGCTGCTCGAGTCCCGCGGCCAGGGGCCGAGCAGGCCGTGCAGCTCAGCAGGCCGCCTACGACACCCGCAAGCCAAAGGACCGCTCCCTCGGACCGCGCGAGCTGCGGGAGGAATGGACGGAATACGCAAGGGAGCTGCGTGTCGACCACACCGAGATCGGACGCGCCCTCGGGTGCCAACGAGACCCGCGCCCGGTCTCGGAGGCGACGCTTCGCCGAATCGCGAGGGAGCTGACGGAAGGCCAGGGCATCGTCCGCGAGTCTGCCTCGGCCACCGAGCACGAGATCGTTCGCGCGATCTGTGAGCGGCTTCCGAACGGCGCCGAGGTCGAGGAAGTGGAGCGCTGCGCCAAGATGGTCGCCGCCTCGCCCGAGCTGGTCCGGCTCGATCAGCCCGAGCGGGAGGAGCGGCTCACCGAGCTGCGGCCCGAAGGTGCCCGCTACACCACCCGGACGCTGCTCGCCACAGAGCGGGAGCTGATCGAGTCGGCGGTCGCTGGCCAGGGGGCTGGTGTGGCTGTCGCGCCGCGACGAGCGCTCGACACCGTGTTCGCCGATCCCCGCTGGGCCACGTTGACCGCAGAGCAGGAGGCGATGGTGAGGGCGCTCGCCCGCATGGGCGACCGCCTCGCTGTGGTCCGCGGCGACGCGGGAACCGGGAAGACCTTCGCCCTGGGCGTCTACCGCGAGGCGATGGAGAGCACGGGGTGGAACGTGATCGGCGCCGCCAACACCCGCCGCGCGGCGGCGGAGCTGGGTGAGGTCGGAATTCCGGCCACCAGCATCGCCGCCACCCTGGCGGACCTGCGGCGCTCTCCGGGACGGAGGCTGGGGCAGAGAACGGTGCTGATCGTCGACGAGGCGGGGACGGCGAGCAACTGGGGTTTGCACGCCCTCTGCCACGAGGTCGAGCTGGCAAAAGGAAAGCTGGTTCTGGTCGGCGACCCGCGGCAGCTCGGAGCGATCGGCCCGGGCGGTGCCTTCCGAAGCCTGCTCGAGCGCCTGCCGGCGATCGAGCTCCGCGAGGCGATCCGCCAGCGACTCCCCACCGACATAGAGGCGATCGCAGCCCAGAAGCGAGAGCGCTTCGGCGAGGCGCTCGGGATCTACGCCGAGGGCGGCCGGGTCGAGGTCTGCGAATCGCAGTTCCTCACGCGCGCCGCCGTGGTCGACGGCTGGGCCAGGGATCGAGACCCGGAGGGCTCGCTGATGATCGCGCGAGCGAACCGCGACGTCGCCTACCTCAACCGGGCGGCCCGGGCCAGGTTGGAGGCCGAGGGAGCACTCAGCGGTGACGCGATCGAGGTAGCCGGCATGACCTTCCAGCGCGGCGACATCGTCGTCACCCGCGCTCGCGGCTATGGAATCGGTGTGCGGAACCAGGACCGCTGGCGTGTGCTCTCGGTGGATCGGGATGCGGAGGCGTTGGAGGTCGAGCGGATCGGAGACCGCCACTGCGCGCGACTTGACCCCGCCTATCTCGCCTCTACCGGCTGGGGAGGTGCGCCCGCGATCCAACATGGCTACGTCGGCACGATCGCGATCACTCAGGGGACGACGGTGGAACGGGCGCACGTCCTGCTCGACGGCGGCCTCGACGCCCGCGACCTCTACACCGCCACCACCCGCAGCCGCCAGGAGACCCGGGTCTACCTAACGGACGCGACGGTGCAAGAGCGCAGCGCGATCCAGCCGGAGCCGGCGCGTGAGGTCCGCGACCCGTACGACGATGTCCTGCGCGGAATCGATCGCACCCGCCCCGAGCTCGCGGGCCACGAGGAGCGCTACCGCCAGGCGGCGCGGCGGATGTCGGATCGGGAGCTGCGCCAAAGGTACGCCGCGCTGCTTCGGCAACAAGAGCGGTACGCCGCCGCCGATGAACTTAGAGCCGAGCTTGCAGCGACGTCCGAGGAGTTGACTGCCCGGCGTCGCGCCGAACTCGCCGCCGCCCGCCGCATCCAGCCCGACTGGGTGGCGAGCTCGATCGGGCTGATGCCCGACAGCCCGACGGAACGCAGGGATTGGGAGCGCCAGCTAACCGACTTGGTGGCTTACCGGCAGCGCTATGGCGTTCGCGATCGCGACTCGGCATTGGGTGATGAGCCTCGGACGGTGGAGCAGGCGGCCGAGCGGCGGCGGCTCGAGGGAGCGCTGACCGCGGAGCGCCAGCGACAGGCTCGGGAACGAACGGCGACGCCCGAGCGAGTCTCCGAACGGGCTGTCACTCGCCGCCCACCGGAACTCACGCTCTGATCCAACTTCAAGGGGGAGAAACGCGCCCCGTTGCGTCCTTAGGGGTGTGCGCGATGCGGCGCGTCAAGACAGGCTTGCCCAGGTGGGGTCGGTTAACGGCGACCGGCGTACCTGGTTCACGGTCGATTCGCTGGCGGCCTACCTCCAAGTGTCAGACCGAATGATCCGCAAGTGGGTATCC
Organism: uncultured Solirubrobacterales bacterium; assembly: GCA_963815665.1. Classification (GTDB taxonomy): domain Bacteria; phylum Actinomycetota; class Thermoleophilia; order Solirubrobacterales; family 70-9; genus DASUPK01. Next base: position 162,395 of record CAWFHN010000014.1, read on the forward strand.
GAAGGGCGGCTGCGCTCATACAAGCTGGACGGTTGCCGGCGGTTCGACCCGGCGGACGTGGATGCCTTCGTCGCGCAGTTCCTCGACGAGAGGGGAGTTGCTTGAGTCAGCGGCGTGCGGTGGGACGGCGGCCCCGCCAGGCTCCGTACCGGCGCAGGTACGGGGATGGGCGCTACGTGTGGGTGGCCCGCTACCGCGACGCCGAGGGCCGTGTCCGCTACGCGAAGCCGACCTGGAACGGAGGCCGCTCTAGCTTCGGGCGCAAGGCCGACGCGCAGCGGGCTGTCGATGAGGCGATCGACCGCCTTCACGGAGGCGGGCCAGCCTTCCCGGACACCGTCGGCAGCTACTTCGAGCTTTGGATCGCCCGCCATCCTCGGTCGAGGCGCACCAACGACACCAACCGGCACCGGATCACGCGGGTGCTCGACGTCGAGTTGGAGGGACGTGAGCTCCGCGCCTGGAAGTTGGACGAGCTGCGGCGCCGACACGTCCGTGCCCTGGTCGACCACATGCTGCGCGAGCAGGGCCGTGCGGTGCAGGGGGTCCGGGGCATCCTCGGGTCGCTGTCTGCGATGTGCGAGGACGCGATCGAGGACGATGTCGCCGACCAGAACCCGTTCAAGGGACTGCGCCTCCGGAGGAACGACCCGAGGGCACGCGCGGGATCGAGGCCGATCCGCACCTGGAGCTTCGAGGAGATGCACGCTTTCGCCCGGGCGGCTGGGCGGTATGAGGCGATGGTTCGGGTCCTCTCCGACTGCGGCCTGCGCCTTGGCGAGCTGCTCCCGCTGCGTAGGGAGGACTTCGACGGCGACACCCTGCACGTGAGGCGGACCTCTCACGAGGGGACGATCCTCGAAGGAACTAAGAGCGATCACGGCGACTCCTCGGCCGGCCGCGTCGTCCCTTGTCCGCCGACCCTTGCCGGCCTGATCCGCACGCAGCCCACCCGCATCGACACCGAGTGGCTCTTTCCGACCCCGCGTGGGCTGCTGTGGCGCGAGCGGAACTTCTATCGCGACGTGTGGGAGCCGGCTCGCCTCGAGAGTGGGATGGATCCCCGGCCCCACGAGTTCAGGCACTCATGGGTGAGCCACCTCCGAGCTGCCGGAGTCGACGATGCAGACCTGGCCGAGATCGCCGGTCACACGGTCGAGACGATGATCGGCCATTACACCCACGCGTTGGGGCGAAGCCATGACAGCGTTCGGCGTCTAATCGGCTGAGGGCCACCACCTCAGAGATCAGAACGCCTTAGGAGCCGGAGGAGGGCCGGGCCTCGTGTTCCAGCGCCGGGACCTCGCTCAGAACCTCGGCGATTCTTGGGTTACCTCGGGCCGTGTTGAGCCGGACCACGTAGACGCTCCGGTGACGCAGCACGAGGTCGCTCACGAGCTGGTCCACCCTGCCCTGATACGCGCCGCTGATTACCTCGTATGTGTAGCGGTACTCGCGATGGAGCGGCAGAGGCTCGCTGTTGACGATCCGGATTTCGATCTCCTGACCCTCGACGGGGACGCAGCCGGGTTCAAGCGACCCTTCAGTCCACTTCCGGCGGACGCTTTTTACTTTCTGGGGCCTGCCCTTCGGACCCTTGGCGGACTTCTTCGCGAGCTTGTCGACCGCCTTCGTCCTCTCGCTGCTCTTGCCGGGGATCCACTTCGTGATCACCGGCTTCCCGGTCCGCCGCCGCAGCCGGATGATCTCCTGCCAGAGCTTCGCGTTCATCACGGGCGCACCCGAGGATCGATTCCATTGGTTCTGGGCCCACCGAAGCGCGGCATTGAATCCCTCGTGGACGTACTGGGAGTCGGTCCAGATCACCACCTTGTCGACGGTTTCGAGGTCGACGGGCGAGCGGTCGCTGACGGCCAGTTGGAGAGCCTTGACCACTGCAGTGAGCTCCATCTCTTGGGCGTCGGATCCAGGTACTGAGAAGAAGGTCTGCCGCGGGTGAGCAACCTCGGCGCCGTTCTCATCGACGGTGTAAAAGGTGAATGCCCAGCCGCCGGCACGACTCGGCGCGTTGTAGCTCGAGCCGTCCGTAAGGATGTTGAGCGCGTTGTCGTCAAAGATCTCGATGCGCTCAGGGTAGGTCCCGATCCTGCGAGCCTCGGGAGGAGCGGGGAAGAACCCCTGCAAGTTGCGCCGACTACTCCGGTCGCCGCGTCGCAGCTTGATCGTTTCACACCGCCCTACGGAGAACGATGGCTACATTCCGGCTACGTCGCGGATCTCGGAGGCCCCGGATTTCGCGGCGCAGAGCTGTTTCCGGGGTTGTCGACCCTCAGTCTACGAAACCGAAGGTCACAGGTTCGAATCCTGTCGGGCGCGCTCCACGCTCCGTTCCGCCCCGACTCTCAGGCCGGAACGCCTTCTCCGCTGACCTCGGCCAGTCGCTGCTCGGCGTAGTCCCGTCCCTTCTCCGCGTCGCCCAGCACGAGGCCGGCGATATCCGCGAGCGTCACGATCCGCCCTCCTCCGCCCCAGGTGCCGTCGGGGATCTCGTTGGCGAAGACCCAGACTCGGGAAGGATCACGCTCGCGGGACCCCTCCTCGGCGTCGAGGACCGCTTCGGTCACCTCCTCGACCATCTTCTGGCGGCGCTCGGGATCGAACTGGCCCTGCGGAACCGAGGCGATGATCCGATAACGCGGCTCGTCGGCGGGCTCGCCGGCTACGTGCACCGAAGCGGGGTGGTGAAGGAAGACCCAAGCGATCGAGCGGGCCACTGGGTCGGAGGGATCGGCGCCCTCGTTTCGCAGCAGCACGTCGGTGAGGGTCGAGAGGAGCTCTTTCTCCGCTTCAGGTGTGAGCGCTCCTTCTGGAATGAACGCGTCGAGCATCGGCACTGTGGGCCTCCTTGGCCGCCCAGGGGCCCTGGGCTAGGTTGCTTTGCACAACCGAGCCTAGCGAATCTAGGTTTCGTTTGTCAACTCAGCTACCCTGTCGGCTATGCATCCCGACCGGTTTCGCTTTGCGGCCGACAATTGCTCTATCCAGCGGACCCTCGAGGTCGTGGGGGAGAAATGGACGCTGCTCGTCCTCAGGGAGGCCTTCTACGGAGTTCGTCGCTTCGCGGACTTCCATCGTGCGCTGGGCTGCGCCCGAAACATCCTCAGCGATCGGCTTCGCACCCTCGTGGACGAGGGCATCATGACCCGTGAGCCTTATCGCGAACCGGGGTACCGAGCTCGCCACGAGTACCGCCTGACTGACAAGGGCCTTGAGCTGTTCCCAGCGCTTGTCGCGCTGATGCAGTGGGGCGACCGCTGGGCGGCCGACGCCGCAGGGCCGCCAGTCGAGGTCCACCATCGCGAGTGCGGCGAACTGGTTGGCGTGCAGCTCCGCTGCGCCGCCGGGCATGGGCCGCTCGGCGCGAGCGAAACCGTAGCTGTTCCCGGGCCTGGCGCTAGAGCCGCCGCATAAGGACTCCCCTTGAGGCGGGGACCGGGCGCGCTCGTCAGCCGTGCGCGGGGAGGCCGGCCGCGGCCCGCGCCGCCTCCCACGAGAAGTGGACGTCCACCTTGGTCAGCTTTCCGGCGCGGCTCTCCACGATCCAGCCGATCGGCTGCTCGATGGGGACGTCGCTGGACCGGATGCGCCCGCGCTGGTGCAGCAGCAGCAGAAGGCGATCGCCGCCCAGATCGATGAACTCCTCCGGCTCGACCGCGTATTCGTCGAACTGGCCCATCCAGAAGAGCGCCAGGCGCCTGATCCCCTCGTGTCCCTGGTACAGCCGGTCCTCGAGCCACTCCGGAGGGGCCATCCACTCGATTCCGGGGTCGAAGTACTCGAGCGCCGCGTCGATCCCCTCGTTGTTGAAGGCGGCGAGCATGCTGCGATTCACGGATTCCGTTCCCGCCGGCATCGACCGGAGTATGGCCCAGTCCTGGCTCACCCCGACTGCGTCGCGATGGCGGGTGCGCATGAGGCCAGCTCGCCGCCGGTGGGCATGTCACGGCGCAGGGTGGTGAACGAGACGCCCCCGACCAGCAGCGGGAGCCAGAACAGGATGATGCGATACGCGAGCACCGCCGCCGTCGTGCCGGCCGCGGGAGCTCCGTAGACGATCAGGGTCCCGATCAGGCCGAGGTCGATGCCGCCGATTCCTCCGGGGATCGGCAGCAGCCCTCCGAGCTGTCCGATCAGATAGCCCATCAGGATCACCGTGATCGGCGGGGAGAGGCCGAAGGCGTGGAAGGTCGCCCAGAGCACGGCGTTGTCGAAGATCCAGTAGCCGAGCGAGCCGGCCAGCACGCGCACGTCCCCCGAGCGCAGGATCTGAAGGGCCTCGGTCGTGCCGTCGATCAGGGCGATTCGGGAGTGGCCCACGGCGCGGCGGAACCGCGAGTCGGCCGGATCGGGGCCGGGGCCCGGTCCGAGGCGCGGGAGCAGCGCCACCCCCACCATCACCAGAGTCGCGAGCGCGGCGGGCAGGACGGTGAGCCACGGCGAGAGGTCCGGTCCCAGGAGGCCGACTGCCATCGCCGTACCGATCACCGCGACGGCGACGAAGTTGGCACCGCTCTTGATCAGGAAGAACGCGACCGAGCGGCGCGCGATCCGCTTGCCGTCCATGCCGCCGCGGTGGAGGATCCATGCCCCGAGGGCGAGGCCGCCGGCGCCGCTCGCGGGCACGATCGACCCCATCGCCAGCTCCGACCCGCCGATCTGCCAGCTTCGCCGCCGGTTGAGGCCGGTACAGAAGATCGGCCCGAACATGAGGACGTAGGAGGCGTAGGAGAGGCCCTCCAGCGCGGTCGCGAGCACGAGCCAGCCCGGGTTGGCCTTAGCAAGCAGGTCCCTCACCTCTCCGAGGCCCGGGGCGAGGAGGACGATCGCGCCCAGGATCCCGAGGGCGACGATCGCCTGCAGGGCACGCCGCCGCAGCGTGCGCGGCTGAAACTCCCGGGGGAGCTCGGCCTCCGGGGTGACCGAAGCAGCGGCTTGGGGCGGGGTGGCCATGCACACCAAACCTACGCACCCGGCCACCCAAGCTGGACAATTGGGTCTCCGAATGGCACCGCAGGTCGGCCAAACGCTGCGCGAGGCTCGCACCGAGCGTGGGATCGAGCTCAGCGAGATCGAGCGGGCGACGAAGATCCGAGTCAAGTTCCTGCAAGCGATGGAGGACGATCGCTGGGAGGAGCTGCCGGCGCCTGCCTATGCCCGGAGCTTCCTCGCGACCTACGCCGAATATCTCGGCCTCGACGCGCCGGCGCTCGTCGATCAGCTGAAGAGCAGCTATGGCGAGGGCGACCGTCCGGAGCGGATCCCGTCCGGCGTGGTGCGCCCGGGCCAGCTCACCGGACGAGGCCACCGGCTGCCGTGGAGGCCCCTGGCCGCCCTGGTCGCGGGCCTCATCGCGGTCTTCCTGCTCGGTCTCGTGATCGTCGGCGCGATCGGGGGATCGGGCAACGGGGGCGGCAACGAGCGTCATGCCAAGAGCGCGGGGACCGGCAGCGGGACGACGACGGCGGCGACATCCACCTCACCGAGCGGACCGCCGTCCGACGTATCGGTCGAGCTCCGGCCCACGGCGGACGTCTGGGTGTGCCTGGTGGACGACCGCGGCCGGGCCGCGGTGAACGGCGAGACCCTCACGCCCGGACAGGACGTCGGCCCATTCACCGCGACGGCGTTCGACGTCACCTTCGGCAACGGCTCCGTCGAGATGACGGTCGACGGCGAGCGGGCCAAGGTCCCCGCCCTCGCGGAGCCGTTCGGCTACCGGATCACGCCGAGCGGGACGCACAGGCTCGACCCCTCCTCCCAGCCCACCTGCCAGTGACCTCGCGGGCCCACGCTTTGGTCCGGACCGCTTCGGTGTCTACACTCGGGCATCGAACTCGGGGTGGGGCGAGTTCAGCCATTGGAAAGCAAAACCGTCGAAGAGAAGGAGCGTGTGGTCATCCGCTTTGCGGGTGACTCCGGCGACGGCATTCAGCTCTCGGGCAACCTCTTCGCCGCCGAGACTGCGCTGATCGGCAACGACCTGGTGACGCTGCCGGACTTCCCGGCGGAGATCCGCGCCCCGGCCGGCACGCTGGCGGGGGTCTCCGCCTTTCAGATCCACTTCGCCTCCCGCGAGATCCTCACCCCGGGCGGCCGCCCCAACGTGCTTGTCGCGATGAACCCGGCGGCGCTGAAGGCCAACATCGCGGAGCTCGAGCCCGGCGGCATCGTGATCGCCAACGAGGACGGCTTCACCAAGGGCAACCTCGGCAAGGCGCACTACGACGAGAGCCCGCTCGAGGACGGCTCCCTGGACAGCTACCAGCTCTTCCGGGTGCCGATGACCTCGATGACCGTGCGGGCCACGGAGGGCATCGACGAGATCAGCTCCCGCGACGCCGCCCGCTCCAAGAACTTCTTCGCACTAGGCCTCGTCTCCTGGATGTACAGCCGGCCGACCGACTCGACCATCAGCTGGATCGAGAAGAAGTTCGAGTCGAAGCCGCCGATCAGGGACGCCAACCTCGCCGCCTTCCGGGCCGGCTTCAACTTCGGCGAGACGGCCGAGCTGCTGCAGGTCAGCTACTCGGTGAAGGCGGCGCCGGCCGAGCCCGGCACCTACCGGGCGGTCAATGGCACCACGGCGACGGCGTTCGGGCTGATCGCCGCCAGCGTCCGCAGCGGACTGCCGCTCTTCCTCGCCAGCTACCCGATCACCCCGGCCTCGGAGATCCTCCACGAGCTCTCCCGCCAGCGCCGCTTCGGTGTGCGGACCGTGCAGGCCGAGGACGAGATCGCCGCCGTCAACATGGCCCTGGGCGCCGCCTTCGGCGGGCACCTCGGCATCACCGCCACCAGCGGGCCCGGGATGGACCTGAAGGCGGAGACGATCGGGCTCGCCGTCGCGCTGGAGCTGCCGATGCTGGTGATCGACGTCCAGCGGGCCGGGCCCTCGACGGGCATGCCGACGAAGACCGAGGCCGCCGACCTGCTGAGCGCGATCTACGGACGCCATGGCGAGTCGCCCCTGCCCGTGGTCGCCGCCTCGACCCCCGCGGACTGCTTCGGGTCGGCGCTCGAGGCCGCCCGGATCGCGGTCGCGTACCGGACGCCCGTGATCCTGCTCTCGGACACGTTCCTGGCGAACTCCTCCGAGCCCTGGCGTCTGCCCGACGTCTCCGAGCTGCCGGAGATCGATCCGGCATTCGCAACCGACGCGGACGCCGGCAAGTTCCAGCCCTATGCCCGCGACGATCGCGGCGCCCGTCCCTGGGCCGTTCCCGGAACGCCCGGCCTCGCCCACGTGATCGGCGGCCTCGAGAAGGAGGACGTCACCGGACAGATCAGCTACGAGCCCGAGAACCACGCCCGCATGACCGAGCTGCGCGCCGCCAAGGTCGCCGGCATCGCCGACGAGATCGCCGACCTCGTTCCAGACGACCCGGACGGAGCCGGCCTGCTGGTGCTGGGCTGGGGCTCGAGCTACGGGGCGATCACCGGCGCCGCCAGGCGGATTCGCCGCCGCGGTGGCAAGGTCGCCTGCGCCCACCTGCGCCACCTCAACCCGCTGCCGCCCAACACCGGCGAGCTGCTCCGCTCCTACGAGAAGGTGCTGATCCCGGAGACGAACAGCGGCCAGCTCTGGAGGATCATCCGCGCCGAGTTCCTAGTCGACGCCCTCCGCTACAACAAGGTCGAGGGCCTGCCGATCTTCGCCGAGGAGCTCGACGAGGTGATCACAGCCCACCTATGAGCGAGACCAGCATCAGCAAAGGCAATGGACATCCGACGAACGGCGACGGCGCCACCGTCACCCTGACCAAGAAGGACTTCGCCTCCGAGGCGGAGACCCGCTGGTGCCCGGGTTGCGGGGACTACGCGATCCTCGCCACGGTGCAGCAGTTCCTGCCGGAGATGGGGATCCCGCCGGAGAAGATCGTCTTCGTCGCCGGCATCGGCTGCTCGGGCCGGTTCGCCTACTACATGAGCACCTACGGGGTCCACGGGATCCACGGGCGCGCCCCGGCACTGGCGACCGGCCTGGCCGTTGCCCGCCCCGACCTGTCGGTCTGGGTCGTGACCGGGGACGGCGACTCTCTCTCGATCGGCGGCAATCACCTGATCCACGCTCTGCGCCGCAACGTCCCGATCAACATCCTGCTCTTCAACAACCAGATCTACGGCCTCACCAAGGGGCAGTACTCGCCCACGAGCGAGGAGGGCAAGGTCACTAAGTCGACTCCCTTCGGGTCCCAGGATCACCCCTTCAACCCGGTCGCGCTCAGCCTGGGGGCCGACGCGAGCTTCGTCGCCCGCACCGTCGACACGGACCGTGACCACGAGAGCGAGGTCCTCCGCGCCGCCGCCGCGCATCGCGGCTCCTCCTTCGTCGAGATCTACCAGAACTGCAACGTCTTCAACGACGGCGCCTTCGACGCGGTTCGCGCCAAGGGCAAGGAGGCCAACCAGATCAGATTGGTCGACGGCGAGCCGATCCGCTTCGGGGTCGATGGCGAGCGCGGCGTGGTCCGCGGTGAAAATGGCCGGCTCGAGCTGGCCGACGTCGCCGAGGTGGGCGAGGACGCGCTGGTCGTCCACGACGCCGACGATCCGACCCTCGCATACGCGCTCGCACGCCTCGCCGACCGTCCGACCGGCCCGACTCCGCTCGGGGTCATCCGCGCGAGCGACCGCCCCACCTACGCCGAGGGGGTGGGTGAGGAGCTGGCGGCCGCCCGGGAGGGCCTCGGCGACGACGACATCGCCTCGCTGCTCCGCTCCGGGGACACCTGGACCATCGACTGAGCCGGCTAGTGCCCCGCCCAGAAAAGTTTCACCGGAAATGACTGGCCCAGATCACCACCAGGCTTCGTCCTCAGTCGTCCGAATAGCGCTGCTATTCGGACTCCCTGCGTCCTCGCCTGGAGGCGCCTGGGCTGCGTCATTTCCTGGCGAACGTTCCCGGACGGGGCACTAGAGGCGCTTTCGGGGCACCGTCGAAGCAGTCGGCGATGGCTTCCAGCGTCTACGTGATCGAGCTCGATCGCAAAGCCGGGCGTCGCCGCGACCCGCGCATTCCCTGGGTCTACGTCGGCTCGAGCGCCCGCGACCCCGAGACCCGCTTCGAGCAGCACCGCAAAGGCTACAAGTCCGCCAGGCTCGTCAAGCGCTTCGCGCTACGGCTTCGTCCCGACCTCTATGAGGACCTCGGGTCGTTCCGCGGCTCGCGGCTCGCGCGGGAGGCGGAGCTTCGCCGGGCGCGGGAGCTCGCCGACTGCGGATTCGTCGCCCACTGCGACGGCACCTCCTACGGGCGGGACGTCGCGGACTGGAGCGAATGGGACGCGGCGCGGCTGGAGCCCGTGATCTCCCACCTCGACGCCGCCGCGCTCGATCTCGCCGACGCGGCCTTCAAGCCGGTCACCGCGGAGCGGGCCGCCCGCCTCCTGCACGGCGATTACGGCTTCTGGGTTCGCGACTACATCGACCAGGACGACCCGCCGCCCGGCTACGGCCTCTTCCCGCACGTTCGCCTCGACGTGATCGAGGATCGCTTCGCAGAGATCTGTCCCTCAGACCGCGAACCACTCCCCGTCGAGGCTCGTGAGCAGCGAGGAGTCGGTCGCGAGCAGGGCACGCACCTCCAGCTCGCGCGAGTGAATCAGCGGACATCGGGCGATGCCCAGAACCGCTGAGCTGCGGCTCAGCGGCGTTCGCATGTGCGGCTCGAAGCGTCCCGTCAGAACGGCACTGCCGCGCCTCCGGGCGTCGTTGACCAGCTCGCCGACGACCGCCTCCATTGCCGCGTGCCGCCCGCAAAGGTGAAGGACCCGGCTGGCGCCGCCGGGACGGCACAGGTACGCGTACCAGCCGATCGCAACATCGCCCCGGCGAACGAGGCGACACACAAGTGGGCCGGCGGCGGCCTCGACCTGCGCGACCAGCCGATCGAGGTACGCCTCGTCGTAATCGACATGCAGGCGGAGATCGCGTGTCAGGTCGTCGAGGTTCTCGGCGATCGCTCGGGTTGTCGCATCCTGCCCGCGCACGTCGGCGGGCGGGTCCGGGAACGCGCGTGCCGCGAGTCTGGGACCGCTCGCATGAAAGGGCAGGGCTCGCGCCGGTGCCAGCTCTCGAAGGGGCGGCCGCCGCCGCATCCGCGTCGTCAGCAGCTCACGAGCCCAGCGAACGGGCCGGAGGACGAGCATCCAGTCGAGGGCTCGCGCCTGGTCGACGTAGCCGCCGAAGGTCCGCCACATGTGCGCGACCCCGTCCGTGGCGGTGTCGGTCCAGGTGAGGTCCTGCTCGCCGGAGAGCACTCGCCGGAGCAGGAGGGCGCCTGCCGGTCCCGCTCGGAGGTCGTCGACCACAACGAGATGTGAGCAGCACACTCCCCGGAGCACCCGGTCGTCCAGTCGTAGGTGTCGTACCTGGGCGCCGATGAAGCCGACGATCGCGCCATCGTCGTCCACCGACACGAGCGACGGAAGCTCTGCGGCGTCCCAACGTTGGTCGATTAGTGTCGCGGCAAGGAACGATTCATCCTGGGTCCAGCCGGGCAGGCGCCTGGCCATCAGGCTCGCCACGGCGGGCAGGTCCGACCTCCCCAGTGGCCGAATCGTCGTCATCCGGGTCCAAGCTACACAGCCCTGGACCGGAGGAGCTGGATACCGCCGCCTGCCTCGAGAGCCTTTCCGCAGGAACGGCTGAGGCCGTCAGGCGGCTGGGGCGTGGCGGCGCGGTGGTCGCCGTGTCGGGCGGAGTCGACTCAGGCGTGGTTGCGGGAATCTGCGTTAGGGCGCTCGGCCCGGAGCGCGTCCTCTGCCTGCGGCTTCCCGAGCGAGACGCTGCGAGCGAGTCGGCGGGCATCGGCCTGGAGCTCGCCACCGCGCTCGGGGCACGCACGGAGGAGGAGCCGATCACGGGCGCCCTCGAGGCGCTCGGCTGTTACCGGCAGCGGGACGAAGCGATCCGGAAGGTCTTCCCCGGCTACGAATCGACCTGGCGCCATAAGCTCGTTCGCTCGCGGCCAACGGGGGGAATCATCGTCTTCTCTTTGGTCGTCGAGCGGCCCGATGGCATCGAGGAGCAACGGCGCATGCCGCCCGATGCCTACCGCGAGCTCCTTGCGGCGAGCAACATGAAGCAGCGAGCTCGGAAGCTGCTCGAGTACACCTGGGCCGATCGTCTCGGCTACGCGGTAGCGGGGACCCCGAACCTGCTCGAGTACGACCAGGGGTTCTTCGTCAAGGGCGGGGACGGGCTCGCCGATCTGAAGCCGATCGCGCATCTCTACAAGGGCCAGGTGTACGCGCTGGCGCGCGAGCTGGGCCTTCCCGAGTCGGTCTCGAGCAGGTACCCCACGACCGACACCTTCAGCCTGCCGCAGACCCAGGAGGAGTTCTACTTCGGGCACCCGTATGACCGGATGGACCTGCTGCTTTGGGGTCATGGCCATCACGTCGAGCCGCGCGAGCTCTCCCCCCGCGTGGGCCTGACGCCCGAGGAGGTCGAAGCGGCGTACCGGGAGATCGAGCGCCGGCGGTTGGCGACCGAGTACCAGCACGCTCCCGCGATCCTGTTGGAGTCCACGAGCTGACCGCGCCGTGTGCGGCATTGCTGGCATAGCCCGGCCGGAGGGCGGACCGCCAGTCCCGGAGGTCTCGTTGCGCAGGATGGCGCGGGCGATTCGTCATCGGGGCCCCGACGGCTTCGGGCTCGCGATCGAGCCCGGTGCCGGCTTCGTGTCCACCAGGCTGGCCGTCGTCGACATCGCCGGCGGCTGGCAGCCGCTCGAGGCGCCGGCCGACGGTGGTCTGCTCGTCTACAACGGCGAGGTCTACAACCACCCCGAGCTGCGGAGGGAGCTGCAGGCGCACGGCGAGACCTTTTCGACGACCTGCGACACGGAGGTGGTCCTGCGGTTGCTCCAGCGGGACGGCCTCGACGCGCTCGGGCGGCTCAATGGTCAGTTCGCCTTCGCCTGGTGGCAGCCGGGTGAGCGTCGGTTGACGCTGGTTCGCGACCGGTTCGGCGTGCGGCCGCTTCAATACGCGCTGTTGCCGGACGGCACTCTCGTCTTCGGCTCCGAGGCCAAGGCGCTCTTCGCCTCAGGGGAGGTGACAGCAAGGCCCGACCTCGCCGGTATCGACGACCTGTTCACGCTGTGGGGGGCGCGGCCGCCTCGAACCACCTTCGCTGGCGTATCCCAGCTAGCCCCCGGAGGCCTGCTCGTCTGGGAACGCGGTCAGATCGTCGGCCGGCGGTCCTGGTGGAGTCCCGCCCACGGCGAGAACCCTCGGGGAGAGGGGGATCTTTCCGAGGTCTTGCGCGAGAGCGTTGGCCTTCGACTCCGCGCGGATGTGCCGGTCGGCGCCTACCTTTCCGGCGGGCTGGATTCGAGCTTGATCAGCGCACTCGCCAAGCGCAAGGTGGGCGGCAACCTACGGACCTTCTCCATCGCCTTCAGCGACCCCCGCTATGACGAGCGCGGCCAGCAGGAATCGGTGGCGCGCATGCTCGGCACAACCCACCACGTCGTAGAGGCAGGGCCGGCGGAGATCGCGGAGTCGTTCCCGGCCGTCATCCGGCATGCGGAGACGCCCCTGGTCCGCACTGCGCCCGTACCCCTCTTCCTGCTCGCCCGCCACGTCCATGAACACGGGATGAAGGTCGTGATCACCGGCGAGGGGGCGGATGAGCTGTTCTGGGGTTACGACCTGTTCAAGGAAGTGTCGCTGCGCGAGCTTCACCGGACCGACCCGGAACGGGCCCAGCGGTTGATCGAGGGCCTCTACCCCCACCTGGGCTCGACGGGTGCTCGTCGAGGGCCGGCGTGGCGGCGCTTTCTCCTCGAAACGGGATCGTCCGGCGATCCGCTCTCGTCCCACCTCACGCGCGCCGCGGCGACAGCGACGGTGCGTGCCCTCTACCGCCCCGAGCTCACCGCGGACGCCGGAGGCTCACTCGAGCGCCTCCGAGCGGAGCTGCCGGCCGGATTCGACCGCTGGAGCAGTCTCGAGCGCGCCGAGTGGCTCGAGATGAGGACCCTGCTCGAGCCCTATCTCCTCTCCGCCCAGGGGGATCGCATGGCGATGGCGCATGGGGTTGAGGGGCGGTTTCCATTCCTCGACCACCGCGTATTCGCCCACGCCGCGGAGCTTCCGGCCGAGCGCAAGCTCCGCGGCCTTGATGACAAGGTCGCGCTTCGTGAGCTCGCCGCCGATCTGCTGCCGCCGGAGATAGCGACCCGCCCAAAGCAGCCCTATAGAGCGCCCGAGGTGGATCCATTCTTCGCTGCGGGGGCCCCCGACTGGGTGGAGGAGAGCCTGTCGCCCGGCGCGCTGGCCGAGACGGGGATCTGGGACCCGGACCGGGTCGCCGGCCTGCTGCGGCGCTGCCGCGCCGGCCGGGCGACCGGCGTCCGCGAGGGGATGGCGCTGGTCGGCGTCCTCTCCACGCAGCTCTGGCACAGCGCCTTCTGTGGAGCCGGCAGCAAGAGCTATCCGGCCGAGACGGCCGAGCCCCGGGTGAGAGTTGACCGCTCCGGTTTCCGTTTGATTGAAGGGATACCGGCGTGACTGGCGCAAACGGTGACATTCGCAAGGACATGAGGGCCTACATCCAGGAGAACTTCCTGTACCTGGAACCCGAGGTCGAGCTCGAGGACGCCGACGACTTCCTGGCGCTGGGAGTCGTCGACTCCCTCGGCTTCGTCGAGCTTGTCGAGGAGATCCAGTCGCGGTTCGGGATGGTGGTCGATGACGTCGAGATCACCGAGGAGAACTTCGGATCGATCGATGCGATCGCCGGGTTCGTCGAGAGAAAGCGCGCGTCGCGGTGAGCGTTCGCACCATCGCCGAGGATCTGAGCTTCACGGCGACGCGCGATCCTGGCCGGGCGGCGGTGATCTTCGGCGATCGCGTGCTCAGCTACGGCGAGCTCGACCGGCTGGCCGCCGGGTTCGCGAACGGGCTGGGCGAGCTGGGCGTTCGGCGCGGCGATCGGGTCGTGACCGTTCTCCCCAATGGCATCGAGGCGGCGATCGCCTTCCAGGGCACGCTGCGCGCGGGCGCCGCCCTGTCTCCCCTGAGCCCGACGATCAAGCGCGATCGCCTCCGCTACGTGCTCGACGATGTCGATCCCGCCGCGCTCGTCTGCGACCCGGAGAGGGCTGAGATGGCTGAGTCCGCGGAGGCCCTGGCGGCTCCCTCGGTGCCGGTGGTGGCCGCGGTCGAGGAGCTGGCAGCCGTCGTGGGCCCGACGCCCCCGCCTCCGCTGGAGACTGATCTTGCCGCGGTCATGTACACGTCCGGATCCACCGGGGAGCCGAAGGGGGTCATGCTCACGTACCGCAACCTGTCCTTCGTGACGGGGTCGATTGCCGAATACCTCGAGATGGGTCCCGCGGACCGGGTGCTCTGCGTGCTGCAGCTCTCCTTCGGCTACGGCCTGTGCCAGCTGCTGACATGTGTGCGGGTCGGTGCCACGCTCGTACTCGAGGATGGCTTCGCGTTTCCCGGCCGGATCGTGCAACTGCTCGAGGACCATCGGATCACCGGGCTGCCGGCGGTGCCGACGATCTTCCAGGTGCTGGTCGCCCTTCGCGGACTCGCGGATCGCGAGCTGCCTGACCTGCGTTTCCTGACCAATGCCGGTGCCTCTTTGCCCGAGGCGACCGTCGCCGCGGTTCGCCGGACCTTTCCAGGCGCCCAGCTCTACCTCATGTACGGACTCACCGAGTGCATTCGCGTCTCCTACCTACCGCCGGACCGTCTGGACGCTCCGACCTCGTCTGGGATTCCCATCCCCGGCACCGATGCCTGGGTTGCCGGCGCCGGCGGGCAAGAGGCCGAGGTCGGCGAAGTCGGTGAGCTGATGGTGCGTGGACCGCATGTGATGCACGGGTACTGGCGGGATCCCGAGCGGACCGCCGAGCGTCTGCGTCCCGGGCGGTGGCCCTGGGAGCCGACGCTCGCCACCGGCGACCTCTTCTATCGCGACGAACAGGAGCTTCTGCATTGGGTGGGTCGAACCGACGACCTGATCAAGTGCCGCGGCGAGAAGGTGTACCCGCGCGAGGTCGAGGAGGTGCTGCACGCCGTCGAGGGGGTCCGGGAGGCCGCGGTGGTCGGTGTGCCCGACCGTCTCCTGGGCCAGGCGGTGCACGCCCACGTCGCCCCCGAGCATGGGGTCGAGCTCGATCCGGGGACGCTGCGGCGGGAGTGCGCCGAGCGTCTCGAGGCTCACAAGGTGCCGGGGAGGATCTCGATTCACGATGACCTGCCGCGAACCGCCCGCGGGAAGGTGGATCGGCGGATGCTGATCGCCCCGGGGGAAGGATCTGCGGCGGAGCCTCAGTGGCCGAGATCGGCGAGGTTGAAGTCCGGGTCATGGCCGAACTCGCGGCGCACCCTCCGTCGAATCAGGGCATAGCGCCTCATCGCCTCGCTGTGCCGCCCACGCTCGATGCAGATTTCGAGGAATTCGCGTTGGACGTCCAGGTCGAAAGGCTCCATCTCGGCGAGGCGACGGGCATGCTCGGCCGCTGGGTCGAGGTCACCGGATGACCGCGTCTGGGAGAGCATGGCGCGCAGCTCCCGCCCTGCGAGCTCCCGCAGGCGGTCGCGCTCTTCCAAGGCCCATTCCGCATATGGGTCGTCGCTCAAGAAGTCCCCCTGGTAGAGGTTGAGCGCCTGCTGCAACGGAGCCATCGCCGCTTGCCCCTCGCCGTTGACGAACAGGGTGAGTCCGGTGCGGACCTTGTCGTCGAACTCGTCTGCGTCTATCCACACCCGCTTGGGATCCAGCCTGTAGCCGCCTCGCTGCGTGACGATGAACTGCGACGGCGTGTCGCTGCCCCGGTCCGGCTCCAGTCTCTCCCGAAGGGCATGAACCTGGTGCCGGACGCTGGTGGTGCTCCAGGGTTGCTCCCTTCCCGGCCATAGTGCCTCGGAGATCTGTTCGCTTGTGGCCACCCGGTGGCGGGCGCAAACGAGGTACTCGAGCAGCTGCCCGGGACGCTGGTGCAGCCAGTCGCCGCCGACGTCCCTCCCGGCCACGTCGACCCGGGTCCGCCCAAAGGTGTGGATCCGCAGCTGGGGGGGCGATGAGATCTTCGTCTCACGCCGGTCCGTCCAGGTGCGGAGGTCGCCGTAGCTCGGATCCTCCGGACGCAGATAGACAACCGCCCCCGCCCCACCGCACTCGATCGGCGATGCGGTGACCCAGACCGAGGTCCGCACGCCACCCAGGTCGACCTCCAGCCGAGCCTCGGCAAGTGCTCCGCCCGTGTCCCTGGCGCGTTCTGTCAGGCAGACGGAGTTCCGGCCACCGCGGTATTGCCGGTTGAGCGGCTCGCAGATCGAGTCGCAGCATCTCGAGCCCCGCACCTTCGAGGTGTCCCGCGGGAAGAGCATCTCCGTAGCCCGCCGGTTGGAGTTCAGGATCAGGCCCTGGCGGCCCGTGACCACCAGCCCATAGGGTGAGTCCTCAAAAAGGCTCGGCAACCACCCCTTTTCCTCCGGGGGCCCCTCGATTTTGGCGTCCGCCGGTTCCGTCCGGCTACGCGTTGGCAACAAATGCTCCTCCACCTAAGTTATCCCCAAATGAACGATCCTCAATCGTCCATTTGTCCGGACTGGCGCGAATGGCTAAAGCGGGCGCCAGTTCGAAGACGCCGAGCGACCCTCCATGCGGTTGGGGGGACGCGCAGCCTCCCGTTCGCCCGGATGCGGAGCATCAGGGGGGACGTCTTGACCCGGAACCTGAGCCCATCGTCCTCGCGATAGACGCCGATCCGCGGCCAGCGCAGCGGCGATGACGGATGGAGGCTGTCGGGAAGCGTTCCCGCTGCCGAGTACCCGGCCGCGGCGGCCGCCCTCACAACACGGTGGTCCTCATCCCCGTAGGGGTACGCCAAGGACCTGCAGGGAAGGCCGAGCCGCGACTCGCACTCGCGACGGGACTCCACCAACTCATCGGCAAGGTCGCCGTCGTCCAGATCGGTGAGCCGGGGATGCGTGCGAGCGTGGGAGCCGATCTCCCATCCAGCGGCCGCCAGGATTGCGAGCTCCGACCAGGACATCCCCATCAGCTCCCCCTGGTGCCGGCTGCCGAGCCACCCGTCGATGCCCGGCCAGGACATGGGCTCGGCGCTGCCGGTGAACCCGGTGGGCACGAAGACGGTCCCCGGTAGTCCCAACCGATCGAGCACCGGGAGCCCGAGCTCGAGCACGGACCGGTAGGCGTCGTCGAAGGTGACAGCCACGATCTTGGGAGCGGGCGGGGCGTGGACGGCCTGATGGAAGGTGGCCCCGCGGTAGCCGTGCTCGAGAAGCAGCCTGAGCTGGTTCTCGAGCTGTGCCGGCCTGATCGCGAGGTCAGCCGGCCAGGATTCGCTGACGGCGTGGTAGCAGAGCACCAGCACGTCGGCCATGACCGACCAACGTGATTCGGGCGGCTGAACTGACACGCAGCTCCGGTCGGGATCTCACACGCGCCTAACAGAAATCCGCAACGAGGCCAAACCTCTCTCGAAACATTCCCCAAACTGCGGAAGCCTAGGGTCGCGTCTGCCAGTGGAACCGACGTGCCTCACACCCTCGCGGGCAGGCAGCCCCGAACCCGGCTCGTTTGCGCGGGATGACGAATCAGACCGCGACCGGCGCCTGGTCGATCGCGCGGTGGCGCGAGCGAAGGCAGGAGACAGGGAGGGGATCAGGTTCCTGTACGTCCGCTACTCGGCTGACGTGTACCGCTTCGTCCGGAGCATCGTCGGAGACGAGCACGACGCCGAGGACGTGACGCAAACCGTGTTCCTGAAGCTGATGTCCGTGATCGGCAGGTACAGGCGTGAGGCGGTCCCGTTCGCCGCCTGGCTGATTCGCGTAGCCAGGAACGCTGCGATCGACCACCTGCGGGAGAAGCGGCCGGTCCCGTGCGAAGAGATCCGGACAGGCACCTCGGATCCGTTCGAGGGCAATGAACAGCGTCTCGCCGACCTGAAGGAGGCGATGGCCGGCGTCCAGTGGAAGCAGCGAGAGGTGGTTCTGCTGCGTCAGGTCTACGGGCTCGCGCCCGGCGAGATCGCCGCCAGGCTGGGGAAGTCCGAGGGGGCCATTCACGGTCTGCATCACCGTGGCCGCCGAGCCGTGCAGGCCGGCCTCAGCGAGCGGGGCGCGGTCCCGGTCACCCGATAGCTCCTCTGGGCCGCTCCACCGCAAGAAGGACACGGCCACGCCCGTTGATCTGTCGATGGACGCCAGGGCCAGGAGCGACCTGCACGGCCCGTCCGACTGACTTGACATCGGGAGTCTTCATGTACGCGTTGGCGGCTTTTCGGGCTGCGCGCGAGGTCCCCTTCGTGGATCTCCGCCGGCAACACGCGGCGATCGCCGAGGAGCTGCGAATGGCGTTCGACGACGTGCTTGCCGAGGGCAGGTTCGTCCTCGGCCGCGAGGTCGAGCGGCTCGAGACCGAGTTCGCCGAATTGTGTGGCGTGCGCCACTGCGTCGGCGTGGCGTCCGGGACGGCCGCGCTGACGCTTGCGCTGATCGCGGCCGGAGTGGAGGAGGGCGACCAGGTCATCGTCCCGGCACACACCTACATCGCGACCGGCCTCTCGGTGCTTCATGCAGGCGCGGTTCCGCGGTTCTGCGATGTGGATGATGCGACCGGGCTGATTGACCTTCGATCCGCCGGCGAGGCGATCTCCGACCGCACCGTCGCGATGATCCCCGTCCACCTGTACGGGCAGGTCTGCGACATGGACGCAGTCCGCCGGTTCGCTCGCCGCCACGGCCTGCTCGTGATCGAGGACGCGGCCCAGGCGCACGGTGCCCGCTGGAAGAGCGGTCGCGCCGGATCGTTTGGAGATGCCGCGGCCTTCAGCTTCTACCCGACCAAGAACCTGGGAGGGGTTGGAGACGGCGGTGCGATCTGCACGGACGACGATGGGATCGCCGAGCGGTGCCGCCGCCTGCGCAATCAGGGACAGAGGCGCAAGGGTGAGCACATCGAGGCTGGGTTCAACGAGCGACTGGACGAGCTTCAGGCCGCGATGCTCCGCGTCAAGCTTCCGAGGCTCGATGCGGCGAACGGCGCGCGACGGGCATGGGCCGCGCTCTATCGCGAGGTGCTGCCGGACGGCAGCCGTCCGGTCCAGGAGGACCACCGGGGTGAGTGCGTCTACCACCTCTTCCCGGTTCGGGTCGCCGGCCGCGACACCGTCAAGGCCCGGCTGCACAGCCTCGGCATCCAGACGGGCATCCACTACTGGCCCGCCGCGCACCGGCAGCAGCCGTTCGCGAGCGGGCGCTTTGGTCAACGCAGCGACTACACGGCCGGCAGAGAGCTGACCGCGGCTGTGCGGTGGAGCCAGGAGGAGCTCTCTCTGCCGATGTTTCCCGAGCTGACCCGCGCCGAGGTCCTGGCCGTCGCGGACGCGCTCTCCGGTGCAATCGGGACGGCGCGCGGATGAACCCTCTGGAGCCCGACCCCGAGGCGTTGAACGTCGGAGTCGTCGGCCTCGGGTACTGGGGCCCGAACCTTCTGCGGACACTTGCCGAGATGCCGAGCGCGCGCCTTCGCTGGATATGCGACCTCGACCAGCAGGTGCTCGAAGCGTTCGGGAGACGCTATCCGGCGCCCGCGCAAACGATGGATGTCGGGCGTCTGCTCGACGACCCCGAGCTCGACGCGATCGTGTTCGCGACCCCCGTATTCACGCATTTTGACCTCGCGTCGAGGTCTCTCGACGCGGGCAAGCACACCTTTGTGGAGAAGCCGCTGGCTCCATCGTCGGATCTGGCGAGCGAGTTGCTCAGGCGCGCTCGGGCCGAGGGACTGGTGCTGATGTGCGGCCATACGTTCCTCTACAGCCCGCCCGTACGTGCGGTCAAGGACCTTCTGCGCCGGGACGAGCTTGGCGAGATCTTCTTCGTCTCGTCGAGCAGGGTCAACCTCGGCCTGCACCAGCCCGATGTCAGCGTGATCTGGGACCTGGGCCCGCACGACTTCTCGATCCTGCTCTACTGGCTCGAGGAGATGCCGAGCACCGTGCGAGCGATCGGGCGGGACTCGATCGTCTCGGGTATTCCCGACGTTGCGTTCGTCACCCTCACCTACGAGTCGGGCATCGTCGCCAACGTCGAGCTGAGCTGGCTCGCGCCGAGCAAGCTGCGGCGCACGGTGATCGTGGGGAGTCGGAAGATGGTCGTCTACGACGACGGATCGCCCGAGCCGGTCAGGGTCTTCGATCACGGCGTCGTCTACAAGGACCCGGAGACGTTCGGCGAGTACAAGCTCTCCTACCGAACCGGCGACATCCTCTCGCCGAAGATCGATGCCTACGAGCCGATCGTGGAGGAGCTCGGTGACTTTCTCGGCGCGATTCGCAACGGCGGCGAATCCGTGGCCAACGCGAGCCTGGCCAAGGAGGTCGTCCAGCTGGCCGAGGCCGCCGATGACTCGATGCGCCTCGGTGGGGCGGAGGTCGCTCTGGGGTC
Source organism: uncultured Solirubrobacterales bacterium (assembly GCA_963815665.1). GTDB lineage: Bacteria > Actinomycetota > Thermoleophilia > Solirubrobacterales > 70-9 > DASUPK01. The sequence goes on from CAWFHN010000014.1 coordinate 182,863, forward strand.
GGCGCGGCGCTTCTTTCCACGCGACCGCAGGGAGCGCCTGGTGAATCCGTCGGCGTCCGCGTGATGAGCCCGCCGCTTCCCATCGAGCAGAACGAGCTGGTGGCGGGCCGCTCGCCCCTCGAGCTGCCATCAGGTAAGGCCGCGGCGCGAACTTGGCAGCGGGTCGTCGCGCGGCGCCACGGGGCGCGTGACTCGGCTGTGCGCCGGCTCCTTGCCCTCGCCGACGTGGCGGGCGTGACCATTGCAATGGCCCTCTCGCTGCTCGTGATCACCGATCACACGCAGGAATTCGTATGGGGCCTGGCGGTACTGCCTCTGTGGATCGTCGTCTTCAAGGCGTATGGGCTCTACGACCGCGACCTGAAGCGAATCAGCCATCAAACCCTGGACGACCTCCCCTGGATCTTCCACGCGGTGCTCGTCGGCTGCCTGCTACTGCTTGCCGGCTACCGGTTCCTTCCCGTGGGGGGCGTCTGGCTCGGCTCCCTGGCCGTGTTCGCCCTGCTCGCTGTCGTCCTGACCACCGCCCTTCGAGCGGCCGCCCGGAGGCTCGCGGTGTCGATCCTCGGTCCTGAGCCCGTGGCGCTGCTCGGCGATGGAAGGGGGATCTCCACGCTGGCGAGGAAGCTGGAGGCCAACGGCCGTCAGGGCGCCAGGTCGGTGGGGCTGGTTCCGCTGACGGCGTCGGGCCCAGACCTGGGGGCTGTGGTGGCGAAGCACCGGCCGGAACGGGTCGTGGTGGCACGTGAGGACTTCGACGGGAGCGCGCTCTTCGACCTGCTCAATCGCGCCCGGGAGCTCGGCGTCAAGGTGAGCGTGCTGCCGCACCTGGTGGATGCGCTCGGCCCCTCCGTCGAAGTCGATGACTTCGAGGGAATCACCGTGCTCGGCATCAACCCGCCGGTCCTACCGCGCTCCTCGCGGATCCTCAAACGGGGCATGGACGTCATCGGCGCCGCGACCCTGCTCCTACTCACGGCTCCGCTCTTCGGGGTGATCGCGCTTGCCATCAAGCTCGACTCGCGCGGACCGGTCTTCTTCCACCAGGAGCGAGTCGGTCTCTGGGGGAGGGGCTTCCGGCTGGTCAAGTTCCGCACGATGATCGTGGACGCCGAGCGGCTCCGGGCGAGCCTGCTCGCGCAGAGCAAGGATCCGGGCTGGCTCCACCTGGACCATGACCCGCGGGTGACGCGGGTCGGCCGAGTCCTGCGGCGATCGAGCCTCGACGAGCTGCCTCAGCTGTGGAACGTTCTCAAGGGCGAGATGAGCCTGGTGGGGCCTCGGCCGATCCTCGCCTCTGAGGACAGCCAGCTCGACGGCTGGCGACGCTGCCGCATCGACCTCACCCCGGGAGTCACGGGCCTGTGGCAGGTACTGGGACGAACCAGCATCCCGTTCGACGAGATGATCAGGCTCGACTACGTCTACGTGACCAACTGGTCGCTTTGGACTGACATCCGTCTCATGCTGCGCACGCTGCCCGCGGTGTTGAGCAGGAGGGGGGTGAACTAGCCCGGATGAAGATCTGGATCGACCTCTCGAATTCGCCCCACCCGCTGCTATTCGCTCCCGTCGCGAGGCGGTTCGAGGACCTCGGGCACGAGGTGCTGGTGACCGCACGCGACAACGCCCAGACGGCCGAATTGGCCCGTGAGCGCTGGCACGACGTGACGGTGATCGGGGGGCCAAGCCCGGACGGACGCGGATCCAAGGCGCGCCTCGTCGCAGAAAGGGTCCGCTGGCTCGCCTCCTGGGCGCGGACGCATCGCCCGGATGCCGCCCTCTCCCACAACTCCTACGCCCAGATCGTCGCCGCCCGCGCCCTGGGAATCCGAACTGTCACGGCGATGGACTACGAGCACCAGCCGGCGAACCACATCGCCTTTCGCCTTGCGGGCAGTGTGCTGCTGCCGGCCGTGCTCGCCCGCACGAACGTAGACCGGATGGGCGCGACGCGCAAGAAGACGCGCTTCTACGACGGGCTCAAGGAGGAGCTCTACCTCGGTGATTTCAGCCCCGATCCAGGCATCCTCGCGGCCGCCGGCGTCGATCGGGGCGACGGGACCGCGCTCATCGTCGCCCGAACGCCCCCGTCGGGGGCCCTCTACCACCGGTCAGATAACCCTCTCTTCGCCAAGGTCCTCCGGGTCGTCTGCAGGGAGCGCGAGGCGCGATGCGTGGTGCTCACCCGCCGTCCGGAACAGCGCCGGGAGCTGATCGACCTGGGGCTGCCGAATGTCGTATTCCCCGAGGGCGCTGTGGACGCGCGGTCCCTGATGTACGCCAGCGATCTCGTGATCGGCGCCGGTGGCACGATGACGCGCGAGGGGGCGCTCATCGGGGTGCCCACCCTCAGCCTCTTCTCAGGCCGGACCCCGGAGGTCGACTGCTGGCTCGAGGAGCGCGGGAACCTGCGGCGCATCCGGAGCGTGCGCGACCTGCCGACCGTCAGCCGGCGCGAGGCCGAGCCGCGCAGGCCGGAGGAGCTGCGCGCACGGAGCGAGCGGTTGATCGGACAGTTCGTGGCGGCGGTCGTGGAACCCCAAGCCGCCGCGACGCCGGCCCCTGCCTGGGCGGGCGCTCGTGGCTGACGAGGGCACCACTGCGACCTCGGATGCAGCGGAGGAGGCTCGCGCGCTCGCTCGCCGGCTGAGTCGGTGGGCAGCGCAGCATGAGTGGCGCGGCACGGACCCCTACGAGGGGCTTAGCGCCTCGCGCCGCTTCGTCGCACCGCTGAAGTGGACGCCCCTTGGCCGTCGCCTTTTGATCCAGGCCGTCAAGCGCTCGGCCCTCGATCTGCGTCCGATCCTGGGCATCCAGGCGGAGCCGAATGCCGCATCCGTGGCTTGGGTGGTGTCTGCGATCTCCCGTAACGGCTTCCTCGCCGAGGGGGAAGCCCAGGCGATGCTGATCGACGCCCTCCGATGCCTCGATGGCCTCCGGCTGCCGGACCGTGAGGAGCCGTGCTGGGGGTACCCCTTCGACGTGCAGTCGCGGGTCTTCTTCTATTCCCGCCGGCAGCCGAACACGATCGCGACCGCCTTCGCGGGCCACGCCATGTTGGATGCCTACACCGCCATGGGCGATGGCGAGCTGCTGGAGAAGGCTCGCGGTGCCGGGCTGTTCTTCCTCCGCCGCGTGCCACAGGCGGACGCCGCGGATGGCGCGTACTTCGGCTACCTGCCGGGCGACCGCTCTCCGATCCACAACTCCAATCTGCTCGCCGCGGGGCTGCTCGCGCGGCTGTCCGGGTTGGGAGGAGATCGCGATGGATTCGGCTCGGCGGCTGAGGCAGCCGTCAGGTACTCGACGGCTCGCCAGCGCGCGGACGGCTCCTGGCCCTACGGGGAAATGCCGAAGCTTGGCTGGGTCGACAACTTCCACACGGGCTATGTGCTCGACGCGCTCCGCGTCTGCGCCGACGCGGGGGTCGCCGCGAAGGTGGCGGAGGACGCCTGGAGCAGTGGCCTCGCGTACTACCGTCGCACCTTCTTTCTTGCCGACGGGACGCCGCGGTATTACCCGGACCGGGTCTTTCCCATTGACGCCCAATCGGTCGCGCAGGGGATTCAGACCCTCTCGATCGCCGCTCGGCGCGATCCGTCGTGCGCTCGTCAGGCGTGGGAGGTCTTTGGCTTTGCGCAGCGGCGCATGCTCGCCGATGACGGGCTGCCCATATTTCAGCGCCGCCGCCACTGGTCGAATCGCGCGCCCCACTTCCGCTGGGTGGTGGCTCCGATGCTGCTGGCGCTGGCCCATCTGCTTGCGATCGAGCGGGCACCGCCCGCTGCCCGCGCCGAGCGGCCTCTGGGGGCGGCTGCCTGAGATGACGGAGACGCTCGCACAGGAGCCGGCCGGGCCGGCGAGCAATGCCCGTTTCCCGGCAACCGGGCGCCGGCGGGTCGCGTTCGTCACCGACATCCCCACGCCGTACATGCTCGAGGTCCTGGATGCCCTGGCGGAGATCGTCGACCTGACGGTGCTGTTCTGCTCGCACACCGGCAGCCGGGCCATGCCCTGGTCCCGGAGCGAGCGCCGCCGCTTCCGCCACCGGGTGATCGACGGGCTCACGATCAGGAGCGGCAGGCCGGACGGCGCCGACTACTACCTGAGCCCGCGGATCCTCGCCGCCCTCGCGAGGACCCGTGCGGACGCCGTGATCAGTGCCGGGTACTCGATCCCGACCGCGTACGCGGCCGTCTTCGGCCGGATACGCGGCGCGCCGCTGATCATCTACAGCGACGGCACCAGCCATTACGAGCGAAAACTCGGCCGCCATCAGCTGCTCGCGCGCGCGGTCCTTCTCCGGGCCGCCTCGGCCTGCGTGGCCAAGAGCCGGCCCGCGGCTGAGCGCTTCCTGGAGCTGGGAGTGGCACCGGACCGGATCTTCCTGGCGCCGCACTCCTCCACGATGGACCGCCTGTGGAAAGTCGCGCGTGCACGCGATTACGAGCGCCGCGAGGTATTCACCGTTCTGACCGCCGGTCGCCTCGCCCCCCATAAGGGAGTGGACAGGCTGCTGCTCGCCGCCTCTCGCGTGGAGCTGGAGGGTCCTCGGATCCGGCTGATCGTTGCGGGATCGGGGCCGGAGTCTCAGCGGCTTCGGCGGCTGGCCGCCGAGCTCCGCCTGGAGGACGTGCACTTCCGGGGCTTTGTCGATCACCGAGACATGCCGCAGCTCTATGCCGAGGCCGACGCCTTCGCGTTCCCGACCCTGGACGACCCCTTCGGCATCGTCCTGCTGGAAGCGGCCGCCGCCGGGCTGCCGCTGATCGCGTCACTACACGCTGGGGCGACCTGGGACCTGATCGGCGACGCGGAAACCAGCGTGATCGTCGATCCCGACGACGCGGCCGGCTTCGTCGCGGCCCTCGAGGGTCTGGCTCGCGACCCCGGACGAAGAAGTCGCCTCGGTCGGTCGGCGCACCTGGCCACCCTCCACCGGAGCCCTCGGGAATCGGCCCGCGGCTACGCCGACGCCATCGAGGCCGCGATCCGGGACCGGCGACGGGCCAAGACATGAGCGGCAACGGGGACCTCGCGCCGACGAAGGCCCGGCTCGCGTATCTGGCGACGCTCTATCCGGCTCTCTCTCACTCGTTCGTGCAGCGTGAGGTCAAGGCGCTGCGGGCGCGCGGTCTAGAGATCCATACCTTCGCCCTGCACGCCACCGACCCCGCGCACGTGCTCACCGAGGCCGACCGCGAGGCGCAGAGCTCGACCTACACGGTGCTGCCGCCGCGCCTACGCGCCTTCGCCGGAGCTCACCTTCGCGCGCTGCTGACCGGCCCGGCGGCCTACCTCCGGACGCTGGCCTTCGCCCTCAGCCGTCCTCCGGGTGGATCCCACGGGCGCTTCTGGCAGCTCTTCTACTTCCTCGAGGCGGTGCCCATCTGGCGCGAGTGTGAAAAGCGCGGACTGACCCACGTGCACGCGCACTTCACCAATCCCTCGGGGGACGTCGCTCAGCTGGTGGCGCGGCTGGGCGAGGAGCGGCGCGGCCCGGGACGGTGGTCATGGAGCTTCAGCGCCCATGGCACCGACATCTTCAACGACGGGCCCGCCAGCCTCGCCGCGAAGGTCGGCAGCGCCTCTCTGGTCATCTGCATCAGCGACTTCGGGCGCAGCCAGCTCATGCGAATCGCCCCGGAGGAGAACTGGGAGAAGGTTAGGGTCGCCCATTGCGGGCTCGACGGCGAATGGTTCGAGAACGGCGCTGTCCCGAGGGGGGAAGGGGAGCTACGACTCCTTGTGGTCGGTCGCCTCGAGCGTGAGAAGGGCCAGTCGATCCTGCTGGAGGCCGTCTCGATGCTTCAGCGGCGCCGCGTCCCGGTGCTCCTGGAGCTGGTTGGGGACGGCTCCAGGCTTGACTCACTCCGGCGTCAGGCGAGCGCGCTGGGCATCTCGGACCGGGTCACCTTCACCGGGCCGGTTGGGCAGGACCGGATCAGGGACCACTATCGGTCAGCGGACGTCTTCTGCCTGCCGAGCCTCGGCGAGGGAATTCCGGTTGTCCTCATGGAGGCTCTGGCGAGCGGGCTTCCGGCCGTCGCCTCGAACACGATGGGAATCCCCGAGTTGATCGAGGATGGCGTCACCGGTCTCCTGGTGCCCCCGGGACGGCCGGGCGACCTGGCTGCGGCGATCGAGCGGTTGGCCGGCGATCGCTCGCTCGGCCGGCGGCTCGGCAGGGCGGGGCAGCGCAAGGTGATCGAGGAATTCGACCTCGATCAGGGCGCTGAGAGTCTGCGGGCTGCGTTGCTCCAGGTGCTGTCCGGCCAAGTGGTGCGCTGATCCCGTATCCGCTCCGGCGATGGCTCGGCAGCCTGGGCCGCCCCCCCGAGCACGATCCCCGCCCAGAGCCAGACCACCATGTTGGGAAAGACCTGGCCCAGCGGCGCAAAGTTGGCCGCGACGATCCAGTAGGCCGCGAGCGCGAGGAGCCCTGGGCGCCACGCCCTCAACTCGGGTGGGCCGCGAGCCAGCAGGGCGCTGCCCACCACGGCCAGCACGCTCGCCAAGAGGAGGGTTGCGCCGATCAGCCCCTGTTCGACGGCAAACAGAAGGAACACGTTGTGGATCGCGATCTGCGTCGTGTCCACGGTCACGACCTGCGGGACGTCGTTCAGCAGCGGAAAGAACTCGGCATTCCGCTGGTTGAAGGTTCCGAGCCCGAAGCCGACGAGCGGACGGCGGGAAACCATCTCGAGCGCCGCCCCGTCGACGTTGCGCCGCTCCCACACGGTCAGCTGGTTGTTGGTGCGCTCGGTGACGCTTGCGTTGAACTTGGGCACGACTGCGAGCAACAGCAAGACAACCGCTGCGCTGGCCGCGACGGCCGGGAGCAGAAAGCGACGGAGGCGGGGTGTGAGCGCCAGCGTCAGCGCGGTGGCGACGACCGTTGCGATCCAGACCGAGCGCGTGAGCGTGAACAGCAACCCGAGCGCGCAGAGGAACAGGACGACCCCGGCCGCGATCCGCCTCCATCGGGTCGTCCAGGTCGCGATTGCGATCGCCGAGGCGACGGCGCAGGTGTACAGCGCGACCCCGTTGACGGTCGCCTCGAGGAACGGGCCCTGGGCCCGCTCGCGCTGAAAGCCGGTGTCGCGGATGAAATGGGGGACGACGAGGGCCTTGGGCCCAAGCGTCTCGAAGACCGCCGTCAGGCCGAGGTACCCACCGAAGGCGACGAGAGCGGCGAGGAAGCCCGCGCGATGTCGAGGCGTGCGGAAGGCCAGCGGCGCCAGCGCGAAGACGGCAAAGGGGACCGCAAGCCGGTCGAGCAGGAAGAAGAAGGTGTCCGAGCTACTCAACGTCCGCGCCGCGATCGCGGACCCGATTGCCCACACCAGCGTGGCCGCGAGAAGTACATGGACGGCCTGCAGACGGAACCGCGGACGGTCGGACGCCCCCGGCGAGCGGAGCACGAGCCCGAGGATCGCTGCCAGCAGAAGAAGGCGATCGGGGGCCAGGCCGCCCGGCAGGCCGAATGCTCCCCAGTTGCTGTTGAAGGT
>CAWFHN010000015.1:0-4711 GCA_963815665.1 uncultured Solirubrobacterales bacterium
CACAAGATGGGAATCACCTCACAGATTTCGGTGAACCCGGCGATGGTGCTCGGCGGACTGAAGCTCGGGGTCAATCCGCTGGAGATGGCGCATGCCTATGAGACCCTGGCCGAGGGCGGCGTACGGGTGAGCGGAACCCTCGCGCCCAGGCCCGGCATCGATCCAATCGCTTTTACCCGGGTCACCACCGACGATGGCGATCACACGGTGGACGAGAACGATTCGATCAAGAAGCGGGTGATGCCAAAGTCGGTCGCCGACACCGCGAAGAGCCTGCTGACGGCGGTGGTCAGCGGCGGAACCGGACAGAACGCAGCCGGGGTCTCCGATTACGAATGGGGCAAGACCGGGACGACCGAGAACAACGGCGACGCCTGGTTCTGCGGCGCCACAGAGAGCGCGACCACTTGCGTCTGGGTGGGCCACGCCGAGTCGGTGACCCCGATGGAGACCGAATACGGCGGCGCGCCGGTAGACGGAGGAACGATTCCGGCATTGATCTGGCACGACGTCATGACCGCCTGGGAGCAGATCCGGGCCGAGCACCTCGCGAACCAGAAGAGTCGCGCGAACGACAGCAGCGGCAGCAGTGACAGCTACGTCCCGCCCAGCCCCTCGGGCTCCACTTATTCGGCCCCGGCACCCTCGACGGGCGGCGGCGGGTCGAGCGGCGGCGGAGGGGGAGGCGGCGCCGGCAGCGCGGCGCCCACCCCACAGCAAGCGGCGCCGGCGGCTCCGGCTCCCAGCGGCGGCGGGGACTCTTCCGGCGGCGTCGCTCCCGGCTGAGCCCGGTCACCGTCAGAGGCAGGCCGAGCCAATGGAGCTGAGGCGCGTCCCGCCGCACATCTGGGCGCTCGTAGCGATAGTCGCCGGCGGCGCAGCTCTGCGTTTTGCCACGCTCGATCTGCAGAGCTACCGTCACGACGAGGCGGTGACGGCGGGGCGCATCCTCCACGCCAGCCTCTGGAAGACGATCTCGGCGATTCCAGACAGCGAGTCGACGCCGCCGCTCTACTACATCCTCGCCTGGGGCTGGTCGAAGGTCTTCGGTGTCGGCGAGGTCGGGCTACGGTCGCTGTCGGCCCTCTTCGGGACCGCGACGATCGCGGTCGTGTACGCCGCCGGTTCAAGCCTCGTTTCCCGGCGGGCGGGCCTGCTCGCAGCGGCGATCGTCGCCACCAGCCCGGTCCTGATCTGGTTCTCACAGGACGCCCGCGCCTACTCCCTCGTGGTCCTTCTATCGGCGCTCTCCTTCCTCTTCTTCGTCAGAGCGAGGCAATCCGGAAGACGCCGCGATTTCGCCTGGTGGGCGGTTTTCTCGGGACTGGCGCTGGCGACCCACTACTTCAGCGCCTTTCTCGTCGCTCCCGAGGCGCTCCTGCTGCTCGCCGGGCGCGAGAGGCGCAATGCGGCGGTGGCCGTCGCCGCGGTACTGGTGGTCGGCGCCGCCCTCTTGCCGCTTGCCGTCCACCAGGCGGACACCGGTCACGCCGACTGGGTGGGCAAAGAGGACCTGGGAGGGCGAATCGGCCGCACCGCGGTCAAGTTCGTCGGCGATGACGGAGGCGACGAGCACGGCGCTCGCCAGCCTGGGCCGCTTCCGGTTGCGATCCCCGCTCTGCTGCTGCTCTCGGGGCTGGCGCTGCTGGCGCTGCGCGCGGAACCCCCGGAGCGGCGCGGGGCGTGGCTGGCCCTGGCGATCGGGGGGCTCGGATTGCTGTTGCCGCTGCTGATCGGCGCGCTCGGACCCGATTACTTCCTCGGTCGCAACCTGCTGCCCCTGTTCCCGCCCCTGATCCTCGCGGTGGCGATCGGATTCGCCGCGCGGCGAGCCGGCACACTCGGGCTGGCCTGCTGCGGTGCGCTGTGCCTCGCCTCGCTTGCCTACGTGGTCCAGATGGACAGGCAGCCGCGCCTGCAGCGCGAGGACCTGCGCCATGCCGCCGCGGTGATCGGACCCGCCCATGGGCCCCGCGCGGTGGTCACCGTCAACTTCTTCGCTGACGTGCCACTCGGCTTCTACCTCGGAGCAAGCAGGGCCTCCGGCCGACTCCCCCCGGTCGCAGAGATCGACGTCGTCGGCTACGGCACGCCGAGCCGCGCGGCCGCGCGGCGCCTCCCGCGCGCCTTCCGGCGCGTCTCGGTCGAGCCGGTGACCTACAACTTCACACTGGCCCGGTTCCGCGCCAGGCGGCTCACACGAGTGCGGTTCCGGGCGCTCAATCAGGGTTCGCTGGTGGGAACCGGCAATCGCGCCGCGATCCTGATCGAGCGTTGAGCGGGTCAGGCGGCGAGCGGCCAGGGGCGGGAGACGAAGCGGCAGCCCGCCGCGCAGAAGCGCCAGGGGCGGTCGGCGGCCTTGGTGATCCCGATTCGTGGCCCGGTGGTGACCTCGACTTCCGCCCACTCCCCCTCGCGGTCCAGGATCGCGAACGGCGGCGCGGTGAGGCTGGCGCCGTTGTCGCCCAGGTCGACGCCCAACGCCTCGGTCAGCTTCCCGGGGCCCGAGCAGAGCTCCTCCTCGGGCTCGCGCCCCCGTCGCCGCCGCATCGCCTCGATCCCGGCGGTGGGCCGCAGGGCGCGGATCAGGACCGCGGCGGCGTTCCCTTGCGGCTCGGCGACCGCGTTGAGCAGGCTGTGGATGCCGTAGGAGAGGTAGACGTAGGCGCGGCCGGGCGGCCCGAACAGGACCTCGTTTCGCTTCGTCCGGCCGACGTAGGCGTGGCAGGCGGGATCGTCGCGCTCATAGCTCTCGGTCTCGACGATGACGCCGCCGCAGTCGCCGAACAGCAGCGTGCAGCCGATCAGGTCGACGGCGACGTCGTGCACCGATCGCGCGAAGAACTCTTCGCCCAGCTGCTCGCTCACCCGCCGAAGACTACGAACGCCGCTCGCTGAGGATCGCGTCGACCGCGCCGAGCTCCTTGCGCGCCGCCTTGATCTGCTCCGACACCCGCGCCGAGGCCGTCCCACCCTTGATCTGCTTCGACTCGAGCCAACTGGTGCCCTTCAGCACCTCGTAGTACTGGTCGTCAAGCAGCTCGGAGAAGCGGCTAGCTCGCCGCGGTCAAGCTCGGACAGCGCCTTGCCCTGCTCGAGCGAGTGGCGGACCAGCTCGCCGACGATCCGGTGGGCTTCGCGGAACGGGAGCCCGCGGCGCACCAGTAGGTCGGCGATCTCGGTGGCGGCGAGCATCTCGTCGGCCGACGCTGCCGCAAGGCGATCCCGGTCGAAGCGGATCCCGGCCAGCATCCCCTCCGCGACCTCGAGGCTGAGCTCGACCGTGTCCATCGCGTCGAACAGCGGCTCCTTGTCCTCCTGCATGTCCTTGGAGTAGGTCAGCGGCAGCCCGTGCAACGCCCCGGCAAGAGCCCCGTAGTCGGCCGCCACCCGCGGCGACTTGGCGCGCAGAAGCTCGGCCGAGTCGGGGTTCTTCTTCTGCGGCATGATGCTCGAGCCCGAGGAGAACGACTCGTCGAGCTCGCAGAAGCCGAACTCGGTGCTCGACCAGAGCACGATCTCGGCCCCGAGCCGAGAGAGGTGGATCGCGCAGCTCGACGCCGCGGCGAGGTAGTCGAGGACGAAGTCGCGGTTGGAGGCGCCGTCGATCGAGTTCTCCGAGAGCGAGTCGAAGCCGAGCTCGTCGGCAACCGAGCCGCGATCGATCTCCCAGTTGACTCCGGCCAGCGCGCCGGAGCCGAGCGGCATCACGCCGGACCCCTGCAGGACGAGGCGGAAGCGGCGCACGTCGCGCCCGAACATCCAGAAGTAGGCCAGCAGATGATGACCGAGGTAGACCGGCTGGGCCCGCTGGAGATGGGTGTAGCCGGGCATCGGCCAGTCGCGGTGGCGCTCGGCGAGGTCGAGGAGGCGCAGCATCAAAGCCCGCAGCAGCTCGATCGCCCGCAGCGAATGCGACTGGACGACCATCGCGACGTCGGTCGCGACCTGGTCGTTGCGGGAGCGGCCGGTGTGCAGCTTGCCCGCCACCTCCCCCACGAGCTCGCCGAGGCGCCGCTCGATTGCCATGTGGATGTCCTCGTCGGATTCCTGGAATCGGAACTCGCCCCGCTCCAGCTCACCGCCAAGGGTCTCCAGCCCGTCGTCGAGCTGCTCAGCTCCTCGTCTTGAGCACGCCGAGCCGGCGTAGGGCCTTGGCATGGGCGCGCGACTGGTCGACGTCGTATGGCGCCAGCCGCCAGTCGAATTCGATCGAGCGGTTGAAGCGCCAGAAGCGCGGATCTGGGTCCTTGCGAAAACGAGCCATGGGAGGCGCCGGATTATGGCCGCCTCGGGCGGGGATTCCGGCAATCCCCGTGCGAGGGTTCTAAGAGGCGGTCGAAGAGCGGGCGATAGACTCAGCCAGCGCGGCGGCGAGCGCCTCGCAGACGCGGTCCACCTGAGCGTCGCTCATCGAGGTGAAGAAGGGCAGTCCAGCGAGCGCGCCGCCGCCCGCTCGGCGACTGGGAACTGGCCCTCGCGGTAGCCGAGCTCGCGTAGGTGCGGAAACAGGTGCAGGCAGGGCAGATACGCCTTCGAGGCGATGCCCTGGTCGGCCAGAGAGGAGATGACAGCGTCGCGATCGACCCCGTCGGGGAGCTGGACCACGTAGACGAACCAGCTGCGGCGCTCGGCCTCGCGGGCAAGGGGCGGGACCAGCAGCCCGGCGTCGTCCCCGGCTCCATACTCGGAGGCGAGCGCGGAGAGACTC
>CAWFHN010000016.1:0-316028 GCA_963815665.1 uncultured Solirubrobacterales bacterium
ACGGGGCGCCTTGCGTGCCATTCGTGCGAATCGCCGGAGTAGCCTTGCATCGATGGAACGCTCCACTTGGACCGACGCTCGGCTAGACGATCGATTCGACCAGATCGACAAGCGATTCGATCGCGTCGATCGAGAGCTCGTAGACCTGCGGACCGAGACGCGAACCGGGTTCTCCGAATTGAGGGGCGAGATGGCCGACCTCCGTTGGACCATAAGTACGAACGTCAGTCTGTGGATTGCAATGGTCGGGCTGATCGCCGCAGTACTCGCCCGAGGCGCCTAGCTGGACGATCCGAACACGAGCCGTCCGAGTCGCCGTCTCGCTCGGTAAGCGGGGAGTATCTGGCCGGTGAGCTCACCATCCGGACGCCGATCAGGGCGAGCGCCAGTCCCGCGACGGCGCCGATGCTCGAGTGGCTGGCCGAGGATCGGCACGCCGGCGATCGCCGTTGTGGCCGGCACCAGGTAGAGGAAGCTGGTCGCCTCACCGCTCTTCTCGTTGCGCAGCAGCCAGAAGAAGAGCAGCACCGCGCCGATCAACAGGCCGAAGGTGAGCCAGGCCAGCGGGGCGAGGGCCTGCGCGGATGGGGCTGAAGCCATCGGTGAACGCCGCCAGGGGCGCGATCACGACGGCCGCGACCGCGAGCTGGATCGCGTTGGCCGCCCGCGGATCGACGCTGGTTCCGCTGGCTCGCTGCACCAGGGTCCCGCCGACGAGTCCGGTCAGGCCAATGACCGCGAACAGGAAACCAAGGGCTGACCCGCCGCCGTTGAGCTCCTCGGCGACGGCGAGCACGACGCCCGCGACGCCGATCGCCGAGCCCAGCCACTGGACGGGCTCGAGGTGCTCGTCGAGCAGGAAGGTGGCCAGCACCGCAACGAGCATCGGGCTGGATCCGGCAAGCAACGCGACCAGGCCCGCGGCAACGCCGTACTGGAGCGCGAGGAAGATGCCGACGAACTGAGCCGCCTGCAGCAGCAGGCCGACCACGACCATCTGGACGATGCTGCGCCTTTCGCGCGGCCAGGGCGCCCGCAGCACCGCCGCGATCGCAGTCATCGCCAGGAAGGCGATGCTCATGCGCCGAACAGGATCGAAAGGCCGGAGGCGTGTCGAACGGCAAGCGTGCCGACGATGAAGCCGCTGCTCCAGACGGGGACCATCACCGCCTTGGCGAGTCGAAGCCTTGGCTGATTGCCCATCGCTAGCCCTCTCTCACGTTGGTCACTGACTAAACGCCAGGGACCGGCGGGCCGTGAGGTGGCTGCTAGTCGCCGCGAGCGGCGGCGACCAGCTGCGGCGGCGGCGTGATCGTCTTGGAGAGCACGAAGGTGTCCTCCGCCTGGGAGACGCTGATCGGTGCGGGGCTGGGGTCCCCGCTCGGGGTGATTGAGAAGCTGCCCGACGATCCCGTCGGTGACGTGCGTCTTGAAGAGCGAGGCGATCGTGCCCGAGCGCGTCCCGTTCCCGGACTGGATCGCGGGGAGCAGGACCTGGGCCGCCTGGCCCGCGTAGGGCGCGAACAGCTCGAGCGGCTCGCCGCCGACCTGCGACTTGAGCTCGTTGACGAAGTCCGCGCCCTCGCCCGTGAGGCTGCTCGGCACCTTCCCCGGCAGGCTGGCGTACATGCCCTTGGTGGCGGATCCAGCCTGGTCGATCGTGTTCTGCTGCGCGAACCCGTCGGGCGCGAGGAGCTTGACCGGCCCGTCGTTGTGCCCGAGCACCGAGACCTTGTCCTTGATGATCTGCGCGCCGTTCTGCTCGAGCAGCCCGGCGAGCAGGACGGCGTCGGCTCCGGAGGCCTTCGCCTTCCGCATCAGGTCGGTGTAGCTCTTCGCCTTCTGGTTCCACTGCTCGACGCCGGCGATCTTCATGCCGAGCGACCGCGCGGCGCCCTCGAAGGTGTCGGCCTGGCCCTTGCTGGTCGGGTCACCGGCGGCGAACAGGACGAAGGGGTTCCTGACCCCCTGCTCGTTCGCGAACGTGGCGAGCCCGGCCATCTGCACCGCGTCGTTCGGCACGACGCGGATGTAGTTGCGCTTGCCGGACGGGTAGTAGACGTCGGGCTCGTTCGGCTTGCAGATATTGCCCGGCTCGGTGAGGCAGACGAAGGTGTTCCCGGGAGAGACCATGGCCAGGCCGCCGCCGGGCGCCTTGTTGAGCACCGGGATCTCGATCGCGGCGCAGCCGGAGTTGTAGGTGCCGATCACGCCGATCACGTCGGGGTTGGCGGCGTAGGCCTGGGCGTTGGAGCGGCAGATGGTCTCGTCCCACTCGCCGGTGGTGGCGAGCGAGTCGTCGCAGGCCTGGAAGGCGACCTGGGTCTTGGTGCCCGCCTGCCAGCCCTTGCGGGCCATCTCCTGGACGATCGCGTCGTTCATCTGCTTGGAGCGCTCGGCGGAGTCGCCCTGCAGCGGGAGGTCGGAGACGATCAGCTTCTGTGCGGTCCCGCTGCCGTAGTACTGGACGTCGCCGCAGTCGGCACTGATCCCCTGGACGTCACCCACGTTGTTGTCGTCACCGCCGCCGCAGGCGGCCAGCGCGAACCCGGCCGCGATGGCGGCGCAGGCGACCAGCGCGGGGACGAGGCGGCGAGGCACGGCGGGCACCCTAACCGCGCGCCCGGAGGGACCGCATCCGTAGAAGCCCGCCGTCCTCCGGGAGCTAGGCGGTGGCCTTGGCGGCCTGGCGCTCCGGGGCGATCCGGACGACGTCCCAGGCGAGGCCGAGCTTCTCCAGCGACCAGATCACGGCGGCCGACGGGTCCATCTGCCTCTTCTTCATCCCGTGCACGGCCGAGGTCGGGAAGGCATGGTGGCTGTTGTGCCAGGCCTCGCCGAACGTCGGGATCGCCAGCCAGGCGAGGTTCCGCGACTCGTCGGTCGTCTCGAAGTCGCGCTTCCCGAACATGTGGCAGAGCGAGTTGATCGAGTAGGTGACGTGGTGCAGGACCATCATCCGCACCGCGCCTCCCCAGAGCAACCCGGTGACGCCCGCCATCACGGTGCCGCCGATCGCCCAGCCGAGGAAGAAGGCGACGATGAACCCGCCTATGGCCCAGAGCAGGAAGGTCTTGTCGACGTAGCTGACGATCGGATCCTTCAGCAGGTCCGGCGCAAAGCGCTCCTTCGAGCCGCGCTGGGTGTGGATGAAGAGCCAGCCGAGGTGGGCGTGGAAGAACCCCTTGAACTGCGCGCGGACCCCCTCCCCGTGCCCGACGTGCGGGCTGTGGGGATCACCCTCCTCGTCGGAGAAGGCGTGGTGCTTGCGGTGGTCGGCGACCCAGGAGATGATCGGGCCCTCGACCGCGGCCGACCCGAGCACGGCGAGGACCGCACGGGTCCGGGGGCCGGTCTTGAAGCTCCGGTGGGTGAAGAGGCGGTGGAAGCCGACCGTGATCCCGAGGCCCGTCGGAACGTAGAGGAGCCCGAAGATGACCAGGTCGCTCCAGCGCAGCCAGCTGCCGGCGAGCTGCCAGACGACGAATCCCAGCAGCAGGAACGGGATGACCGTGAGCGCCCCTGTGATGATCCGGTCGCGCGTCTCGTGCGCGACGGGCTGAACCGCGTCGGCGAGCGGCTGGGGCTCCTTCGGCGCAGGGGAACTGGGCGGCGCCGCCGTCGGCGGGCCGGGTGGAGGCGCTGTCACTCCTGCGGCAACGTCCGACATGGGGGTCTCCTTTGGTTGGTCCTGGCCGAGTCGCTCCGACTCTCGTCGTTTCGACTCGAGTCCCGGGTGCCTGACCCTAGCGGCATTTCCTAAGGTTGTGGTGAGCGTTGAGCATCCCACGTCGCTAGGGTCGGAGCATGTCGACTGAGCCACTTGTCAACGAGATCGTGCGCGCCTTCCCTGAGCGCCCCTTCACGATCGAGCTCTGGGACGGATCGAAGGTCCCGGCGACCAACGGCGGCGGCCCGACCTTCAAGGCCCGCTCCAAGGACGCGCTCGCCTACGCGGTCGCGGCGCCGGGCCAGCTGGGCCTCGGCCGCGCCTACGTCTCCGGCGAGATCGAGATCGACGACATCGACGGCGTGATCGGCATCCTCAACGAATGGAAGCCGCCCCCCGTCGGCGCGGCCACCAAGGCGAGGCTGATCGCGGCGGCCCTGCGCGCCGCGGGAGTGCGCCGCCCTCCCCCGCCCCCCAAGGCAGAGCTCCACCTCCGCGGCCGCAAGCACACCACCGATCGCGACCGGGAGGCCGTCCGCCACCACTACGACGTCGGCAACGAGTTCTTCTCGCTCTTCCTCGACGAGTCGATGACGTACTCCTGTGCCTTCTTCTCGCGGGTCCCGCCGCCAAGGGGGTTCCGGCGCGAACCGCCGACGCTGGCCGACGCCCAGAAGGCGAAGCTCGAGCTGGTCTGCACCAAGCTCGGCCTGCAGCCGGGGCAGCGCGTCCTGGACGTCGGCTGCGGCTGGGGGAGCTTCGTCATGCATGCGGCTTCGCGCCACGGGGTCGAGGCCGTCGGGATCACCCTGTCCGAGAACCAGGCCGAGCTGGCGCGCAAGCGGGTGGCGGAGGCCGGGCTGGCCGACAAGGTCGAGATCCGCGTCCAGGACTACCGCGAGCTGGCCGGAGAGAACTTCGACGCGGTCGCCTCGATCGGGATGGTGGAGCACGTCGGCGAGGCGCAGATCGACCGCTACGCCGAGCAGCTCGCCTCGATGCTGGCGCCGGGCGGGCGGCTGCTCAACCACGGCATCTCGCGGCTGCGCCACGGCAGCGTCGAGGGCGGCGCGTTCTCCGAGCGATACGTCTTCCCCGACGGCGAGACGCTCCACGTCTCCCGCGTGATCCTGGCGCTGGAGCGGGCCGGGTTCATCTGCCAGCACGTCGAGGAGTTCGGCTCCGACTATGCCGAGACGCTGCGCCACTGGATCCGGAACCTCGACGAGAACATCGAGCGGGCGGAGGAGATCGCGGGCCCCGAACGGCTCCGCGTCTGGCGGCTCTACCTGCGCGCGGCCCGCAACGGCTTCGAGATCGACTTCACCTCGGTCTACCAAGTCCTCTGCCGGCTGGGCGCGAGCTAGCACACGGCCGGCCGAAACGCGCAGCGGATGGGCCGGCCGCTGCCGAGGTTCCGTCACCCGGGGTGCTACCGTCCCGCGCGTTAGGCCGGATTACCGGCAAAGGTGTGCGTAGCGCTCGCGTTGTTGCTTCTCGGCTTCCTCGCGTTCGCAGCACAGTTAAGAGGAGGCGAGATGCCTACCGGAACCGTCAAGTGGTTCAGCAACGACAAGGGCTATGGGTTCATCACACCCGACGATGGCTCGAACGATGTCTTCGTTCACTTCAGCTCGATCGAGGGGGACGGCTACCGTTCGCTCGAAGAGGGCGCGAAGGTCGAGTACGAGACAGAGGCCGGCCCCAAGGGCCCGGCCGCGACCGGCGTGAAGCAGGTCGCGTAGGGAGCCTCAAAGCTTCTGAACGTTGGGAAAGGGCCCGCTCCGGCGGGCCTTTTCTTTTCCGTCACGGACCCGCTACGCATGCGCAAATCTCGCGGCAGTACCGGGTGTAGCCTGGTTTAGTGATGGAGAGTTCGGCCTGGACCGGCGAAAGACTTGACGACCTGTCTGGTCGAGTTGACCGTGGTTTTGACCAGGTCGACGCACGGTTCGCTCAAGTCGATCAAGACATCCGTGACCTCAGACGAGAGATGCGCGATGGCTTCCAGGCAATCAACGGCCTGCTCTTCCGGATTGGCGGCTCGATCATCGTCGCGCTGATCGGCGTGATCGGCGCGATCCTCGCAACCGGCCACTAGCCGGTCCGCCGAGCCGCGCTCAGTCGCTCTTGGCCTGCGAGCCCGGGCGGCGAGCGGATCCTGTTCGACTGCGCCGGCGTTGCCACCGGCGCGGAGATCAGCGGTGCTTGACGCCCTCGACGACGAAGTTCGCCAGCTGCGGCCCGGTGACGGTGACGCCTTCCAGCGCCTCGTCGATCGCGTCCAGGGTGTCCTGGGAGAGCTCGACCCCGGAGGCCTCGGCGTTGGCGAAGACCTGCTCGGGCCGCGAGGCGCCGACGATGCATGACGCGACGTTCTGCTGGCGGAGGATCCAGGCGAGCGCCATCGTCGCCATGCTCAGCCCCGCCCCCTCGGCGACCGGCACCAGCTTCTGAACCGCCTCGAGCAGGTCGTCCGAGCGGTAGCGGTCCATCGCCCAGTTCATGGCGTCCGAGGCCGCGCGTGAGTCCTCCGGCGGCGGCTCGCCGGGCTTGTACTTGCCGGTCAGCACTCCCTGCGCCAGGGGCGACCAGACGATCTGCGAGATGCCGTGCTCCTCGCAGAAGGGGATCAGCTCGGCCTCGGGGGCGCGCCAGATCGCGTTGTACTGCGGCTGGGAGGAGACGAACTTCCTCGCGCCGGGCACGTCGAGCCCGGCCTGGATCTGCTCGACGGTCCATTCGCTGATGCCGATCTCGCGAGCCTTGCCCGCCTCGACCACCTCGGTCAGCGCCTCCATCGTCTCCTCGATCGGCGTCTCGGGGTCGGGACGGTGGCACTGGTAGAGGTCGACGTAATCGGTCTGCAGTCGCTCGAGCGAGGCGTCGATCTGCTTGAGGATCTGCTCGCGGGAGAGGCCGCGGTCGGTGTCCGACATCGGGAAGAAGACCTTGGTGGCGAGGATGTACGAGCCGCGGTCGAAGTCCTTGAGGACCTCGCCCCAGGCGGTCTCGGCGGCGCCGCCGCCGTAGACGTTGGCGGTGTCGAAGAAGTTGATCCCCGCCTCGAAGGCCGCCTTGGTGCAGGCCTCGGTGTGCTCGCGCTCCACCCCGGCCCCATAGGTGAGCCAGGAGCCGAGCGAGATCTCCGAGACCTCGATGTCCGAATCACCGAGCTTGCGGAAGTTCATGCGGTCCACCCTACCCAGGAGCGTGACCGGGCAAGCATCGGCGGCGGCCGAGGAGGCCGCTCAGCCGAGGCCGGCGGCCGCGCGGGCCTCCTCCCAGCCGATGTGGGTCTCGAGGCGCTCCGCCTTCCCATCCCGGAGCGTCACGAGGTGAGCGATCCGATGCCCTTCGAGCCGGACGCCGCTGCCACGACCGCGGCCCCCCGCCTCGATCAGGACCAGGTAGCGGCCCTGCCCGAGGTCGGAGACCTCACGGGGCCGCCAGACGACCTGGTCCCAGGACTCGAGCAGCTCGCGCATATTCTCCGCCAGACCCTCGTAGCCATGGAACTCACCGGCCGTCCCCGGCATCTCGGGGCTCTGGATCAACACCAGGTCCGGATGCCAGCGCTCCGCGGTCGCCCGCTGGCGCTCCTCGGCGCTCAGCGATGCGCCCTCGTTGCCGGGCGCGTAGAACCACTCCCAGAAGTCGAGTGAGGCGGGGTCCATGCCCGGCAGTATCGCCGCTGGCCAGACGTCCACCAGCGCTCAAGAAATGGTTCGGAGCCGGCCGATATAGGGAGGGTGAGACAGCACTGCGCCCAATGCCTGACCGAGGTCTACACCAACCGCGAGGTCACGCCTGCCGGCGAGACCCTCTGCTCGCCCTGCTACTCGGCGTTGTGGGGCCCCAAGGTCACTGACGAATTTCGAGGCCAGGTCCGGCTGCACACGGGCCGCCCGCTGCAGGCACGCCTGGCCACCGAGCCCGCCAGCTGAGGGGAGAGATTTCGCCGCCGCTCTCTTAGGGCGGCAGTGAGTCCCTCCCGCGCCAAGAGCAGGTCCTCCGCGGGCGCCGGGTCGCCGAACCGGAGCCTGGCGCCCGCGGACCAGCTCAAGCGCGAGGTCCAGGCGGTGCTCACCGACGAGCTCGCCCAGGATCAGTACCGGAGCGGGTTCGGGCGGTTCGACGGCTTCGCCTACGTCGCCGCCGAGGCGTACTTCCATCTCGCCGGGGGCTACGACGCCGGACTGCACCCGATGCAGCTCAAGTACCGGGGCAAGAGCCACTGGTGGCTGGTCGACCACGATGGGCGCGTCATCGACCTGGTGCTGGGACCGCGTGAGCGCTCGAGCTTCCCGTACCACCGCGGCAAGCGCCGCCCGTTCCGCTACACGCCGGCGGGGATCTCGCGTCGGGCACGGACGATCGCGGAGCGCGTCAGAGTGGCTCGACCTTGACGGCGCATTCCGGGTCTACTCTGAGCTGATCATCGAACGCGGGGCATGGACAAACGAGCGCCTCGACGACTTGGCCGACCGAGTCGACCGTGGCTTCGAGCGCGTCGACAGAGATATTCGGGATACGCGCACCGAGCTGCGTGAAGATCTCCGCGCGACCCGCGTAGAGCTGACCGCCCAGATCGAAGGCCTACGCCAAACCACAATCCGTATCGGCGGGGGCATGATCGCGGGGATGTCGGTGGGTTTCCTCAGCGTGCTCGCGGCGATCCTCGTCCGGGGGGCTTGAGCCAAATCGTCGTCAAGCGGCTTCGGCTCCCCAAGTAGTCCGACCGCCCGCTTTAGCCGACTCCTCAGGGCAGCGATTCGCAGGCGACGCCGTCGTGATCGGCGTCCAGACCGGCGACATCGTTCGACGCGCTCCCACCGTGGCTGTTGAACCACGCCTGG
Source organism: uncultured Solirubrobacterales bacterium (assembly GCA_963815665.1). Taxonomy (GTDB): domain Bacteria; phylum Actinomycetota; class Thermoleophilia; order Solirubrobacterales; family 70-9; genus DASUPK01. The sequence goes on from CAWFHN010000016.1 coordinate 8,530, forward strand.
GCCTCGGCCTGGGTGCTGAAGTCGGAGCAGTTCTTGTCCAGTGAGCCGCCGCCGGTCCCGCCACCGCCTCCGCCACCATGGCCGCCATGGGAGGCGAACTTCGGCCAGTTCACGATCCGCCGCTGTGCCTTGGCGAGCGTGATCGAACCGGCGCAGACCTTCGCCCGCAGAGAGTTCTCGAGCCCGTCCTTGTTGTAGGAGTTCTTGTGTGACTCGGGCCAGAGGTTCCGCGGATCCGACGGGGCGCCGCCGAGCTCCAGCGAGATCAGGTGATCGAGCTCGAAGCCGGAGGGCGACTGGCCGCCGTCCCCGTACGCCTTCAGCTGCTCCAGCTTCAACGGGTCCGTGTAGCTGGTCGGCGGCCGGATCGTCGAGGTCCAGCCGCTGTGGCAGATCGTCCGCTTGATCGTCCGCTGGGTCACGGCCGGGTTGAGGACGCCGGGAGTGCAGTGGCGGTCCTGAGCCTCGCCCCTGAAGTGGCAGCTGTCGGCCGCGTGGACGGCCGGGCAGCCCCGATCGTTTCGGTAGTTGCAGTTGCTGGCCTTGAAGCGGGCCGCGGCGGTCGAAGCCTGCTGGTCGGCCGCGGCAAGGGATACGGCGCCGGCCGCCAGCAGCCCAAGCGCAATCAACAGTGTCGAAAGGCGCACGAGAGTGAGACTCGCAGCGCGCGCGGCGGATCGCATCGGTCAATTCCCCCATGCGGCCGGGGGATTTCTACGGAATCGCCCTGGCCAACACGCGGACAGGCCCACGTAATGGGAGTACTGTCAATGGAGGCTGGCCCTGCGGCCGAATGCTCAACCCCCACCGGAATGCCACCGACGGCGCACTCTGCGCCACGAGGCGCGAGATGGGGACTACTGGATTGACTGCGGGGTCGGTGCTGTTCCTGAGGGCCTTGCTCACCGGCCCGGTGGATTCGTCCCGATCTGATCGACCGCCCCGCGGCTCCGGCCCTCGGCTCTTCCGCACGGAGGCGGAAGAGGACACGATCGCAAGGAGAGGACCATGGGCGCTAATGCAGACCTGGTGAAGAACGGTTGGGATGCCTTCGCGAAGGGCGATCTCGACGCAGCAGTGGAAACGACGAGCGACTCGGCCGAGATCGTCATCCCCGAGACCCTGCCCTGGGGCGGTACCTACACCGGCCCGGACGGCTTCAAGGAGATGATCGGCAAGTTCCTGTCCAACTTCGAGGAGGTCAACCCGGCGCCACAGCAGTTCCTCGAGGCCGACGGCGGCCACGTCGTCGTCACGGTCTCGGGCGTGGGCAAGACGAAGAGCGGCAACGAGCTCAGCGGCGACTCGATCTGGCTCTACACCGTCGACGGTGGCGAGATCACACGGGCGGAGTTCTACGGCGACACCGCAACCGCGGTCGACGCATTGAGCTAGCCGCAGCGGCGTGGGCCGGAGCCGCTCCGGCCCACGCTCCCGCTATCCGACCGCGCCCTGCGCAATGGTGGGCGGGTGACCCAGCGGGGCGAGAATCTGGCGCAGGCCTCTTTTCCAGAGATGGAGGAGGCGAAGGCGGCGCTGCACGGGCTGGAGGGAGTCGAGGAGGAGCCTCTCCGAGAGCCAGCGCGCCTACGACGGCCCGCCCGACCCCGACGCCCTCCTCGCCCACCTCGGCTACGACGGCTTCCGGCCGGGCCAGCGCGAGCCGGTCGAGGCGGCGCTCGCCGGCCGCGACTCGCTGGTCGTGATGCCTACCGGCGGCGGCAAGAGCCTCTGCTACCAGCTCCCCGGCCTCGCCTCCGACAAGCTCACCATCGTGGTCAGCCCGCTGATCGCGCTGATGGCCGACCAGTGGCGGCGGCTCTCGGCCGACGGCCACCCGGCGGTGATGATCGCCTCGGGCCTGCCGGAGGAGGTGGCGCGCGACGCGATGGCGCAGATCCGCGACGGCCGGGCCCGGATCGTCTACTGCTCGCCGGAGCGCTTCGCCCAGCCCGGCTTCATGAACGCGGTCGGCCAGCGCGAGGTCGACCTGCTCGCCGTCGACGAGGCCCACTGCATCTCGGAGTGGGGCCACGACTTCCGCCCCGACTACCTGCGCCTGCCGCGGGTGCTCGAGCGGCTCGGCCGCCCCACGGTGATGGCCTGCACCGCGACCGCGACCGAGGACGTCTCGGCCGAGATCGCCCAGCGCCTCGGACTCCAGGATCCGCTGATGATCCGCGCGGGATTCGATCGCCCGAACCTAAGCTTCGACATCGTCCAGTTCGAGGGCAAGGGATCGAAGGCGCGCAAGCTGGCGATGCTGCTTCACGGCCTCCGCGACGAGGCCAACCGCCCGGCGATCGTCTACTGCGGCACCCGCAAGGACACCGAGGAGGTCGCCCAGTCCCTGCGCGAGGCGGGCCTGAGCGCCGCCGGCTACCACGCGGGCATGGACCCCGACGAGCGCGCCTCCGCCCAGCACCGCTTCATGACCGGCGACGCCGAGGTGATCACCGCCACCAACGCCTTCGGCATGGGAGTCGACAAGGCCAACGTGAGATCCGTCTGGCACTGGGCGATCCCGACGAGCGTCGAGGCCTACTACCAGGAGGCGGGCCGCGCGGGCCGCGACGGCCTCCCCGCCCGAGCCGTCCTCCTCGCCGGCCGCTCCGATCTGGGCCGCCTGGTCCGCTTCATCCAGATGCGAGAGGTCGAGCCCGAGTCCGTCTCCCTCTACGCCCAGCGTCTGAAGGCCGGCTCTGACAGCGAGGGCCGCTCCACCATCGACGCCCCGCGCATGGACGAGGACCGGGTCAAGCTGGCGATCGCCGAGCGAGCCGGCGCCTTCGAGGTGGAGCCCGCCCCCGGAGGCCGCCTGGAGCTCCGCTTCAATGACCGAATCGACATGGCCGCTGCGCGGGCCGCCTGCAAGGCGGCAACGGACCGCTCCTGGCGCGCCTACCGCGCGGTCGAGTCGTTCAGCTTCGGTGAGAGCTGCCGGCGACGGAGGCTGCTCGACCACTTCGGGGACTCGACGCCGGGCGCGCCGGAGGGGCGCTGTTGCGACGTCTGTGACCCGGAGTCGTGGCTGCCGTCGCCCGAGGAGCTCGAGGTGAAGGCGAAGCGCCGGAGCTCGAAGGCCGCTGCCCCACCAGCCGAACTCTCACCGGACGACGAGGCGCTGCTGGAAACGCTCAGGGCGTGGCGGCTGAAGGCCGCGCGCGGCAAGCCTGCATACACGGTCGCGAACAACCGGACGCTTGAAGGAATCGCCGCCATTCGACCATGCGATGAAGCCAGCCTCGCCGAGATCCACGGGGTCGGTCCAACCTTCTTGAAGCGCCATGGGCACGCTGTGCTCGAGCTGGTCGCCTCTCGCTAGATCATCTTGGATGTGTCATCCCGGACCGGCGTACTTCGCCTCCCCTGAGGCGATCGCACGGTTGAGCTTCAAGAGCTGGCGACTTGACTCATCGCGGTCGTCCGCTACAGCAGATGGCCAACCGTAGGCCTTGACAACGGCACGATCTAGGTCTCGATGCAACTTGGCAAGCTCGCGGTGCGCACCCTCGTCAACCTCGTTGTAAAGCTCAGTGAGACCGATCCCGCGTTCTTCGCAGATCGATCGGCGAAGAATGAAGAGCTGCTTGCAAACTTCAGCAATTCCATTGCGTTGCTGATCGGAAGGATCCGGCCATGGAAACGTCTCGAAGACAGTCGTCGGCGTGTAGCGAAGGTCCACACGCATGGTCGAAGACTGTTGCCATGCCCACGCCCCGTGGATCCCTGAACAAAGGATCCCCATTGAGTAGTCGTCATCGAACGCAAAGACGTTCATTGCGTTGCTGGGAGAGGTGTGTCCGTCGACCCAACAGAAATGGAGTCGAACCCCGGTGGCGGTGCCGCCGATATATCGACTCAGGGGTGCTAGCGCGTCTCTCATCTTCGAACGAGGTTCCGCAAATATCCACCACTTCTCGCGGTAGGCCTTTCGATTGTTCCGCGCTCGCACTGGTTTGACCCGCTTTTCGACAATTGCCAAGGCAGCCGACCAGTCCTTGGCCTCTTCGAGGGAGCGCGAACCGAAGTCGATGATCCATCGACGCGGGCCTTGCTCAGGGTCTTCCGCGATGTCCTTGCCGATCAAATACGGGCGGACGACCTGAGAGTAGTCAGCGTCGGTCAACCGAAGCAGCTGTTTCGCCTCGGCTTCGTCCAGCACAAATCCCTCCCCAGCCGGAATCGGCCCCTGGAACGCCTTCACTTTGTTCGCACTGAGCCTCTCTGCTGAGCTCACATCCAGGTCCAGCGGCTGAAGCGATGCAGCTATCGATGAGACTTCCACGCCATCAAGCACGAAACGCGTTGGTGCTGCAGTCGGCTTTTTGACCCAGTTGACGATGCTGACATTCACCGTCGCGTCTCCCGTCCAATGCTGCTTCGAAACCGCCTCGGTCAGCACGCCATCCGTTTCGACGATCCACTCGAGGCTGGGCTTTCGGTTGCGGTTTTGGGTGACTGAGTTCGTCGCGACGAGCCCGGCCCGCCCGCCCGGGCCAAGGCGCTCGTGAGCCTTTCGGAACCAATACACGGCGTAGTCCTTGATGCCGATGCCGAAATCCTGCTCTAGAAACCGCACGTACGCATCTCCCAGCTCGTTTCTAATGAGCTGCGATCCGTGATACGGCGGATTGCTGACTATGGCGTCAGCTGTGGGCCAATCGACGCGCAGCGCGTCGTCACGTCGGATCCCCGACAGGTCCGCCAAAGGGAGGGTAGGCTCGCTGATTCCCTGCGCTTTCATCTCATCGGCGGCGAGCTTGTGACCCATCCACAGCACAACATGAGCTAGCTCCACGGCGAAGAGCTCTATCTCGATGCCTTTCATATTCGAGATAGGGAAGAACTCCATCTCTTCCTGGGCGGCAATTCCCTCTGTGGCCCGGAGCTCAGCCAAGCGCTCGCGCAGACGCGCCTCGATCCTCCGCAACTCGCGATAAGCAACGTAGAGAAAGTTGCCGGAGCCGCACGCGGGATCCAAGACCACATAACCCATGAGGTCCCGCCAGGCTGACTCGGCTTCGCGAACAGAGGAACAACCCTCGATCCGCTCGCGCCAAGGCTCGAGAACCGTCGGGCCGACCACTTTCATGATGTCCGCCTCTGACGTGTAGTGAGCGCCGAGAGCCCACTGTTTTTCTTTGCCGAGCGCTCCCTGAAGAATCGCGCCGAAAATTGCCGGCTCCACTTGACGCCAGTCCAGGTCGCATGCCTCGCGCAGCGTCGTCAATTCTTCGACTGTGAGATGCACTCGCGCGGGAGTCTCAAAGAGACCGCCGTTCGCAAATGGAGTCTTGGCATAGATGCTCCCGGCAGGCGGCCGGGGTTGCTCCTTGGCCAGGTACTCAAACAACTGGCCCAGATCGTCAGCACTCGAGCGCTTTGGATCTTTGATTAGCCCTTCTAGAACCCGGCGAAGAACATCCTCGGGCAGGATTCCAAGGTCTTCGGCAAACATGCACCAGACCAGCTGGAGGATGAACTCCCGAAGCTGATCGAGGTCGGCCGCTTTGCGCTCCCGAAGCCCCGCGTAGAGATCGGTGAGTGAAGCAACGGCTTCACGGCTTAAGTCGGCCTGGGACGCGCGGAAATATGGATCCTGCTCCGCCAAAAACTTGAGCCCAGCAAGTCGTTCTGGAAGCTCCGCCAACGGAATGTCGTCGACAGGTTTATCCCAGCCAGCATCCGGGTCGAGCACGAGAAACCGATCGAAGGCGCAGATCACTACCCATTCGGGAGCCTTCTGTCCACTTTCGCTGGCTTTGCGGCTGACCTCCTTCCAATACTCGAGCCCTTGCCATCGATGCGACTCGAGCTTTTCAGCTTCGCTCGGCCGCTTCATCTCGATCAGGCAGACCTCGGGCCAGATCAGGTCGATGAAACCTCCAGCCCCGGTGCGCTCTTCGAACTTCGCCACCTTTTTCCGGTCGGTCCCGTAGCAGGCGAGTAGCTCGTTGCAGAATGTCTGAGCTTCCGCCTTCTCGGTGCCTTGATAGCCGCCCCAGGCGACCGCGAAGTCGGTCAGGCGGCGGCGGGTCTCCTCATCGGAGAGCGCCATGAGAACAAGCTAAAAGCTGGTCTGACTTCGCGGAACCGCGAAGTATGTGCCGTGGCGATACCGGCGAGCGAGATCCGACAGCTGGTCCCGGGCCTGCTCGGTCGCCTCGACGAGATGCGGTTCGGCGCCCATCTCCTGCAGCTCCTTGACGGCGCGCTCTGCTCGAGCGCGAGCCTCTTCGACGTAATGCATGGTCGATTCGATGTGCTTGTAGCTCGTTTCGTCTAGGACGCGGGCGGCCTCCATCTCGTCTTCCAAGGTAGCTGCCTGATCGGATGGGTCCGGTGAGCGTGCGGCCTCCATTCGCGCAACCTACGGAAGCTTTCTTGACGGCTCGCCGTCGCTTCGCGCAAAGACCGCCATAAATCAGTGACGGATCCTTCTGCGTTGCCGTGGGCGCCGGAATCTGCGTAAACGAAATTGATTTGCGACCGCTGTCGGCCGTAGTATCGGATGGCGTCCCGTGTCGAAGCCTCCTGCCCATGATGCCCAATCCCACCATCGGGCCCCGGTGCGCCGCGAGACCAGAACACCGATCTGGACGAACCCTTCTGTGCTCGCGTTGGCTGGGGGCCGGGATCCAGTTGAAGTCATCACCGAAAGGGCGCGTACTGTCGTCCTTGGGCAACTGGAAAGAGGGTGGAAGGGTCCTCCATACGATCCATTTGAACTTGCCGAACGATTGAACATTCCGCTCCTAGCACGGGGTGAGCTTCGTGACGCGCGGATCGTTCCAGGCGGGGGAAATCGGGTTCGGATCGAGTACAACCCGAGCCGCCCGCATGCGCGGCTCCGCTTCTCAATCGCGCATGAGCTGGCGCATGCGCTGTTTCCGGACGCCGCCGAAGCCGCCCGTCACCGCGGAGGCACTGGAATTGGAGACGATTGGCAACTCGAGCTGCTTTGCAACATCGCGGCGAGCGAGATGCTGATGCCGATCGGCAGCTTTCCAGAGCTTGGTCGCTTTGGACTCGACATCCAGCAGCTGATGCGCATACGAAAGAAGTTTGAGGTTTCGGCTGAGGCGCTCCTTCGGCGCGCCGTCAGATTGACGGATGAGCCGGCAACCTTCTTCGCCGCATCCCGTACCAATGGCAACGACCCTGAATCGCGCTTTCGACTCGACTATTGGGTTCGATCAACACAATGGGAGGCTCCTCTGCGTCGCGGACTCCAGCCCCCCGCAAAAACTGTTCTGCGTCACTGCACAGCAGTGGGCTACACGGATGCGGCATCCGAGCGCTGGAGCACCGCCCTTAAGGACATCCAGGTGCAATGCGTTGGTGTTTCTCCCTTTCCGGGACAGAATTATCCCCGGGTGATCGGGTTGCTCCGTTCCCGTGGCGTGCGAAGAAGCCGGTCAAGGGAAATTCATCACGTGGACGGGGACGCAACTAAACCGCGCGGTGATGGCGTCCGGATGATCATCCACCTCGTGAATGACACTACCCCCAATTGGGGCGGACCCTTTGCCCAGGCTCTGCGGGACCGATTTCCAGAAAGTCAGAAGGAATTCCGAATTTGGGCAAAGTCCAATCCGGACAACCTCAAGCTCGGCAACGTGCATTTCTCCGATCCCCAGGATGGGGTCACGGTTGCCACAATGATCGCCCAGCATGGCTTCGGCCGACGCCCCTCGACGCGGTTTAGCTATGTCGCGTTGAGGATCTGTCTCAATCAAGTGGCGCAAACTGCCGAGAAACTGTCGGCTGCGATACACATGCCGCGGATCGGCTCGGGTGAGGCCCGTGCAAGTTGGCTGATCATTCGAGAGCTGATCGAGGAGACGCTTGTCGAACGTGACATCTCAGCGACCGTATACACCCTGCCCGGCAGTCCGATCCCGGACTCTCCTCAACAAGCGCTGACTCTCAGCGCCTAACCCAATGGCGCAAACGATTGTCGCTCTTTCCGGGCCCGTGGCATCCGGAAAATCGACTCTTGCGAAACGCCTATGCAAGCGGTTCGGTGGCCGCCGCTTTAGCACTCGGGAGCTTCTTGTCGACCGATTCGGCGCCGAAAAGACAACAGAACGGGGAGCACTTCAGGCCCTTGGAGAGGGGCTTGATAAAAAGACAGAGGGCGACTGGGTAGCGGAGGACATCGCTCGAGAAGTCTCAGAGCTGCCCAGCAACGCACTGATTGTTGTTGATTCCGTCCGAATCAAGGGCCAGATAGATGCACTTCGAAAGACCTTTGGGCGTCGGGTCATTCACGTTCACCTGGATGCGCCCTTCGAGGAGCTTCAGCGTCGTTATGGGAGGCGGCCAAAGAAGATCACCGAGCTACCGACGTATGACGACGTGCGCAAGGATCCTACGGAGGCGGCTGTTGGGGACCTTGAGGCTGATGCCGACATTGTCGTTGATACCTCGCGATCGACAGAGTCCGACGTCGAGGTTCGAACAGCAAGTCACCTCGGCCTCCGGGGGCGTGATCCCGGTCGACTAGTTGATGTCATCGTTGGTGGCGCCTACGGAAGCGAGGGCAAAGGGAACATCGCTCTGCACATCGCGCCTGAGTACGATCTCCTAGTCCGAGTCGGGGGGCCGAACGCGGGGCACAAGGTGTATGCCCCAAACGGTGAGACATTCACGCATCGCTTGCTGCCCTCGGGCACGTTCGCCGGTGATGCACCACTTGTAATTGGCCCAGGCGCAGTGCTCGATGTTGACACCCTCATCGACGAGATCGGCCGGTGTAATGCAATCTCAGCCGGGAGTGTGGACGTTGATCGACTAAGCATCGATCCGCAGGCGATGATTATCTCGGCCAAGGATCTCGCTGCCGAAAAGAAGCTCGTTAAGCAGATTGGGTCCACTGGCAAAGGGGTCGGTGAGGCAACGGCGCGACGAATTACCGGTCGGCGCACGGGCGTCACGCTTGCAAGAGATGTGGACGTCCTGAAGCCTTATGTCCGTGAAACAAGTGAGGCGCTAGAGGCCGCCTTCACATCGGGGCAGCACGTCCTCCTCGAGGGGACTCAGGGCACCGCGCTGAGCTTGTATCACGGCGATTATCCCTACGTAACCTCGCGTGATACCACCGTAAGCGGCTGCCTGGCCGAAGCTGGTATCCCCCCCACTCGGGTGCGCAAGGTTGTACTTACCTGCCGTACGTACCCGATTCGGGTCGAAAATCCTAAAGGTGGTACCTCCGGCCCTATGTCCGAGGAACTTGGCTGGGCCGAAATTGCACGGCGATCTGGACACTTAGTGGCAGACTTGCGTCGGACCGAACGGGGCTCAGTAAGCGGAAACCTTCGACGCGTTGGTGAATTCGATTGGACGCTGCTACAGAAAAGCGCCCAGCTCAACGGTCCCACCGATATTGCCTTGACATTTTCCGACTACATCGACATCCAGAATCAAGATGCGCGGCGCTTCGAGCAGCTGACTGAGCCTACGATTCGATTCATCGAGGAGATCGAAAGGGTTGCTGCCGCCCCGGTGTCGCTGATCTCCACTCGCTTCCACACGAGGAGCGTCATCGACCGTCGCTCGTGGTGAATGGACGCCGCAGAGCTGATCCGCCGATACCCGCGCTTGTTCCACATGGCCCAGGCGGGGAGCTGGGACAGCGCAAGGCGCCACGGGCTGCTTTCAACCAGTGCGCTTCTCGATCAGTGGTCAGTGCCCGAGAGTGATCGCTCGAAAATCGAGTCCAAGATTCGCCCGGAGTCGATAGAGATCGAGCACGAAGAGCACGGGACGGCGGTCATCAGGGACAACAAGCCGCTGCGGCCAATTCCTGCGCCTCGACTGCATGACCGAGGCGGAGTGGTGTCGCCTGCTCAATGGCTACGTCTTCTTCTGGCCGACCGAGGACCGGCTTCTAAGCCTGCTGCGTGCTCGCGCATACCGAAACGACGAGCATGATGTGATCACGATCTCGACTGAGGAACTCGTGGACCGCTACGAAGACAGGATCAGACTGTCGCGGCTGAATTCGGGCAGCACCCTGTATCCAAATGCCCCGAAACGAGGTCGGGATACATTCCGTCGCCTCGAGGAGTTCAACGAAAAGGATGTTGTCGAAATTGCAGTGGAGGACAGCGTCCCCGCAATCGCCGAAATGGCTCTTCTCGTTGAGCGTCGTCGGCAGGACCAGATCCTGAGGACGCTCTACCGCCGCTAGCGCGCGCACCGGGTCTGCATCACTCAGCTCCATCTCAGGCAGGCCTCAACGGCTTTCCGACGACGTTGTCCTCTCCCGGCGTGCCACTGAGGCGTCCATCGCATGGCGGCAACCCCCAATCTGGCTCTGCCAGTGGACGGTGTGGGATTCGAACGGGGATCCGAAGCGCCCGTAACGGTTTTCGAGACCGGCAAGTCGGAACGACGCAAAGCCTGCCCCTACCATCCCGCGCCCCATGCCCCGCCGCTCCGACCTCCGCAACGTCGCGATCATCGCCCACGTCGACCATGGCAAGACGACGCTCGTCGACGCCATGCTCTGGCAGTCCGGGGCGTTTCGGTCCGGGCAGGACGTCGCCGAGCGGGTCATGGACTCCATGGATCTCGAGCGGGAGAAGGGGATCACGATCCTCGCCAAGAACACGGCCGTTCGGTACGGGGAGACCAAGCTCAACATCATCGACACGCCCGGGCATGCGGACTTCGGTGGGGAGGTCGAGCGCGGGCTGACGATGGTCGATGGGGTGCTGCTCCTCGTCGACGCCTCCGAGGGGCCCCTCCCCCAGACGCGCTTCGTGCTCCGCAAGGCGCTCGAGGCCCATCTGCCGGTGATCCTGGTGGTGAACAAGGTCGATCGGCCCGATGCCCGGATCGGCGAGGTGGTCGATGAGGTCTATGAGCTCTTCCTCGACCTCGATGCCGACGAGTCGCAGATCGACTTTCCGATCGTCTACACGAACGCCCGGGCCGGCTGGGCGGCGCTGGAGGAGGGCGAAGAGGGCACCGACCTCTCCCCCCTCCTCGACCTGGTGCTGGAGCGGATCCCGGCGCCCGAGTACGAGGAGGGCGCGCCGCTGCAGGCGCACGTCACCAACCTGGACGCGTCCCCTTATGTAGGGAGGCTCGCGCTCTGCCGGGTGCGGAACGGGACGATTCGCGACGGGCAGCGGATCGCCTGGTGCCGCGTCGAACGGCGAGATCACCAACGCGACGGTCAGCAACCTCTACGTGACCGAGGCGCTCGACCGGGTGGAGGCCACCGAGGCCGGGCCAGGCGAGATCATCGCCGTCGCCGGCCTGCCCGACGTGACGATCGGGGAGACGCTCGCCGATCCCGAGGACCCGCGGCCGCTGCCGGTGATCACGGTGGACGAGCCCTCGCTCTCGATCACGGTCGGGATCAACACCTCGCCGCTGGCGGGCAGGGAGGGCAACAGGCTCACGGCCCGGCAGATCCGAGACCGCCTCGACCAGGAGCTGGTCGGGAACGTCTCGATCCGGGTGCGCGACACCGAGCGGCCCGAGGTCTGGGAGGTCGAGGGGCGCGGCGAGCTGCAGCTGGTCGTGCTGCTGGAGCTGATGCGGCGCGAGGGCTTCGAGCTCACCGCCGGGCAGCCGCAGGTGCTGACCCGCGAGATCGACGGTAAGATCTACGAGCCGGTCGAGCTCCTCTCGATCGACGTGCCCGAGGACTTCGTCGGCGTCGTCACCCAGGCGCTCGCGGTGCGCAAGGGGCGGATGGAGCAGATGATCAACCACTCGACCGGCTGGGTTCGCCTCGAGTTCCTGGTGCCGGCGCGCGGGCTGATCGGCTTCCGGACCGAGTTCCTGACCGAGACCCGCGGGACCGGCCTGATGCACCACGTCTTCGACCGCTGGGAGCCCTGGGCGGGCGACCTGCGGATGCGGCCGACCGGCTCGCTGGTCGCCGACCGCCAGGGGAAGACCGCCGCCTTCGCCCTCTTCGGCCTGCAGGAGCGCGGCATGCTCTTCGTCGGGCCGGGCGAGGACGTCTACGAGGGGATGATCGTCGGCGAGAACTCCCGCGCCGAGGACATCGACGTCAACGCGATCAAGGAGAAGCAGCAGACCAACGTCCGGGCGGCGTCGGCGGACCAGCTGATCAAGCTGGTGCCGGCCAAGCGCCTCTCACTGGAGGAGGCGATCGAGTTCATCCGCGAGGACGAGTGCGTCGAGATCACGCCGGAATCGATCAGGCCGCGGAAGGCCGCGCTCGATCAGGTCACTCGGGTGAAGGCCGCCCGCCAGCGCTCGCGGGCGGCCGCGGCGGCCGGCAACGGCTCCGGCTGAGCCGGCGCCGCGCTCAGCTCCCGGACTCGGCCTCGGCCTCCATCTTCTGGAGGCGGGTGTAGTAGTCGGCGAACTCGTTCAGGTGGGCCCAGGCGATCTTGCCCGTGGTGACCGGGTCGTCGTCGGTGACGTTCGTCCGCGGATCGTGGCTGCCGTGCTCCAGCTCGACCTCCATGCCGATCCGGAACTGCTCGACGTCGAAGGGCGCCGTGTCCCAGTCGATCCCGATCTGCTCGCCGACGCTTCGAGCCTGATCGGCGCTGACCCTTCCCTCGGCGCTCATGAGCTCGCGATCGGGTCCGGCTCGCCCAGCTTGGAGCGGTCGGGTGCGTTGTAGGCGCCGCCGAAGATCGCCTCCATGTCGTCGATTCGCTTCACGGTGCAACCGCTCATCTCTTCTCCTTTGTCGAGGCTGGGAGAGACTCTATGCGGCAAGCTCGCCCGCCAGGTAGGACGCCAGCGCGTCCACCTTGCGGGTCGAGATCGGGCCCGGGCGGGCGGCCTCGCGGGCGATCTTGCGGGTGCCGCAGACCAGGACCCGGGGTGTGTTGAAGGTGTGGAGGATCGGCAGGCCCTCGACCTCCCGCCAGGCGAGGGCGGCCTCGACCGGGACGTCGCTGTATGGAGTGTCGGCGAGGACCGACTGGACCGACGCGGCCTTGCCGAGCACGTCGCGGACGAGCTCGGAGCGGTTGCGGCGGCCCACGCGCAGCCCCCCGTGGCCGACCTTGGCCCGCTTCGATCGGTAGTTGCGGCTGTCGACCACGGTGATGCCGGCCGGGCCGACGACCAGATGCGAGAGCTCGCCGCCGCCGTTCGGCAGTCGAAGGTCGTGGAGCGCGACGGCGTCGGAGCCGCGCAGGTATTCGTCGAGCCGCACGCTCGGATCGTCGGGAGAGACGCGGTCGTTTCGGGCCTTGCGGTCAGCGCGCCTAAGCGTGGTCCGCTGACCGGCGATCACCCCAGGGTTGCGACTGACCTTGGCTTCCATACCTCTTGCCTATCGGACGAGTTTCGAGCTTGCTACAGGGGCCTTCCGTACCCCATCAACATGCATACGACCGTAGCGCCAACGCGGCGCCGAGGCGCCGGTTCGCCGGCTACCAGTTGCGCTTGGTCCTGAACAGCTCCTGCGTGTACCCGACGACGGAGACCGGAGACATGAAGAACTGGTAGAGCAGCAGGTAGCTGAAGAAGCCCTTCTTGTTCTTGCGAACGCGCAGTCCGACCTCCTCGAAGGAGTCCCGGCTGAGCTTGAACATGATTCCCGAGAGGATCATGTTGAGCGGGAGAACGAGCAGGGTGAGCGGGCCGACGATCGCGTAGTTCTGCCAGCCGAGCGCGAGGATGATCCCGACGGGGAAGGCGATCGAGAAGACGAAGTCGACGTACGGGAAGATGTAGTCGACGATCACCGAGTGGGCGTAGGCGCGGCGGCCCTTGATCAGGGCCGGGCCGAACTCACGTAGACCCTCGATCATCCCCCTCGCCCAGCGGCGGCGCTGCTTGGCGAAGGCCTTGGCGGTCTCGGGGGCGTCGGTGAAGGCGACGGCCGTCTTCTCGTAGGTCACGCCGGCGCCCTTGTCCATCATCGCCCAGGTGAGGACGATGTCCTCGCCGATCCGGTCCGGCCAGCCGCCGACCTCCTTGACCGCGTCGGTCCTGTAGACGCTGAAGGCGCCCTGCGCGACCAGCGTGCCCTGGAAGAGGCCCTGCTGGCGCTTGATCGAGGCGATGCCGAGGAAGTAGTCCCACTCCTGAGCCGCGGTGAGCAGGTTGGCGCGGGAGTTGCGGACGAAGACGGCGCCGGCCACCGCGACGGTGGCCGGGGGCGAGACCAGCAGGCGGGCGACGCAGCGCTTGACCGCCTCGGGCATCAGCAGCGTGTCGGCGTCGACCGTGGCGGTGAGCGGCGTGTGGACGTCGTCGAGCGCATGGTTCAGCGTGTTCGCCTTGCCACCGTGGGGATAGCTGCGGACCGAGATTCGCTCGTCGTGCTCCGCGCGCATGGTGGCCAGCTCGACCGTCCTGTCCGTGGAGCCGTCATCGGCGACCAGGATGTGGAACTCGCCCGGGTAGTCCTGCGCGCAGGCGTAGTCGAGCGTCTCCTCGATCACGTCCTCCTCGTTGAAGCAGGCGACGATCAGGGTGGTCGTCGGGAAGTCGAGGTCGAAGCGGAGCGGCGGCGCCTTGTCGATCAACAGCGAGCTGATCAGGTGCGCGTTGAGATAGCCGGGGATGATCGCGATGCCGGCGATCACCGCCGCCGCGACCGGGATGGTGATCGACTGGCCAAGCTCGTTGATCCAGGGGATCGCAAGCCAGAGCGAGAAGCCGACCCAGCCGAGGCTGCAGAGCGCGACGAAGACGAGCTTGACCCGCAGCGGGATGTAGAAGCGGCGGTGATGGTCCGGCAGCTTCTCGGCGACCGGGAACTTGTGGCCGTTCGTCGAGACGACCGGCAGCTGCGGATCGAGCGTCGGGGGCGGCGAGATGGTCGCGCTGTCGGGTGCCTGGTACATGGCTCACCCAGGCCATCGACCGCCGCCCCCGATCAAACGTCCGTAGTTTTCTGCGAACCCCGTCCTCTGGACGGATGACCTAGGCCTAGCGGCGCCCGGAGCCCGACCTGCGGCGCCGCCGCCGCCGGCTCTTCCCATTCCCGTTAAAGCTCTTGCCGCTCGCGCCTCCGTTGCCGGAGTGCTGGCGAGCGGCGTGCTCGAATCCAGGACCCGCATCGAACTCTTGATGCAGGCCGAGGTCTCTTGCAATTTTGCGCATCTCGTGATGCTGGTCGGGAAGGACGAAGCTGGCGGCGACGCCGGTGGCACCCGCTCGGCCGGTGCGGCCGGTGCGGTGCACGTAGGTGTCGCGGTCCTCGGGCGCGTCGAAGTTGATCACGTGGGTGATCTCGTCGACGTCGATCCCGCGGGAGGCCACGTCGGTGGCGACCAGCGTGTCGCACTTGCCGAGCTCGAAGTCGGCGAGCGCCCGGCGGCGCTGGCTCTGGGACTTGTTCCCGTGCATGGCCACCGCCCTGACCTTCTGGTTGCCGAGCTTCTTGACGAGCCGGTCCGCCCCGCGCTTGGTGCGCACGAAGACCAGCGTGCGGCCCCGCTCCTGGTCGCGCAGCTCCTTGACCAGAGCGTCGACCTTGGCGTCGTGGCGCAGATGGATGAAGTGGTGCCTGGTCGCCCGCTTCTCGGCCTTCGGCGCGTGGACGTGCCTGCGCGCGTCGTGCGTGTAGGCCGCGGCCAGCTTGCCGGCCGCTCCCTCGAGCGTCGCCGAGAAGAACAGCGTCTGGCGATCCCGCGGCATCCTCTTCACGATCCGGTCGACTGCGGGCTTGAAGCCCATGTCGAGCATCCGGTCGGCCTCGTCGAGGACGAGGAGCGAGATCTGCTTGAGGTTGAAGACGCCGCGGTCGAGCAGGTCCTCGAGGCGGCCGGGCGTCGCGACGACGATGTGGGCGTTGGCCGCCCTCTTCGCCTGCGCGGGAATGCCGACGCCGCCGTAGACGGCTGCGATCTTCAGCGCCCGTGAGTGGGCGATCGAGGTGAGCTCGTCGACGATCTGCTCGGCGAGCTCGCGGGTGGGCGCCAGGACGAGGGCCGCGGGGCGGCGTGACTCGGCGCTGATGCGCTCCACCATCGGGATGCCGAAGGCGAACGTCTTGCCCGATCCGGTCGGTGACTGAACGAGGACGTCCTCACCTGCGAGGACGTCCGCGATGCAAAGTCTCTGCACCGCAAATGGCTCTGAGATGCCGCGCTTGGCGAGTGCGCCCAGGACTGGGCTGCTCACGCCGAGATCGGCGAATGATTCGGATGACATGTGTTGCTAACTCCTTATGTGCGTTCGTTGGAGATCCTGTGACCCCAACTAACGGCGCATTCGGAGCGCAATGAGGGAGGAAACGGAACCTCTCGGGGACCCGGTTGGTCGACCCGACGCAGATCACGGTAGCAGGGTCCCCGGTCCGGACCGGGCGGCGGCCGTCAGTCGGCGTCGTCGGGGCCCCATGCCCAGGCGGGCCCGCGCCTTGCGGACGGCGAAGGTCGAGGTGCCGCAGGCCTTGGCGATCCGGTTGTCCTCGCGATCGGGATCCCTCTTGATCTCGAACTCGATCCGGGCATGTGAGCGGAGCTGAAGTCGGGTCTGGTTCGGGGCGTCTTCGTCGACGCCCTCGAGGCCGGCCTCGCCGGCCATGTCGCGGCGGCAGCTCAGGCAGTAGAGCCCGCCATCCTCCTCGGCCCAGGTGGCGGGCAGGCCGGTGTTCTCGAAATCGGGCGCGAAGGAGACGGTCACCTCGCAGCGCGAACAGGTCCAGGTGTTGGCCGCGGGGGCGGGGGTCGCCACCGACCCAGTGTAGGGATGGGTCAGGCGGGCTACGCCTGCAGCGCCTCGCGGGCTCACGAGGCTACGGCTGCTCGCCGGCCTCGGCCTGGGCCTCCATCTTCTGGAGGCGCGTGTAGTAGTCGGCGAACTCGTTCAGGTGAGCGAGGGCGATCTTGCCGGTGACGATCGGGTCGTCGTCGGTGACGTTGGTGGCCGGGTCATGCGTGCCGTGCTCCAGCTCGACCTCCATCCCGATGCGGAACTGCTCGACGTCGAAGGGAGCCGAGTCCCAGTCGATCCCGATCTCCGCGCCGACGCTCCGCGCCTGCTCGGTGCTGATCTTCCCCTCGGCGCTCACGCGAGGTTCGCCCTCCGCGGATAGACGACCTCGGGATCGGTGAGGACGTTGACCAGCGCGGGCTTGCCGGAGGCGAAGGCGCGCTCGAGGGCGGGCTTCAGCTCGTCCGGCGTGCGCACCAGCTCCCCGTGGCAGCCGAGGGCCGAGACCACCTCGTCGTAGCGGGTCTCGGGCCGCAGCTCGGCGGCGAGCGAGTAGCCGTAGAGGAACTTCATCGGGTGATGCTCGAGGGCCCAGATGCCGTTGTTGCCCATCACGGCGACGATCGGCAGGTTGTGGCGGGCCATCGTGTCGAACTCCATCCCGGAGAAGCCGAAGGCGCCGTCGCCGAGCAGCAGGCAGACCTGGCGCTCGGGATGGGCGATCTTGGCGCCGATCGCCTGGCCGGGACCCGCGCCGAGGCAGCCGTAGGGACCGGGGTCCATCCAGGTGCCCGGCTCCCAGGTCTCCCAGACGCGGCCGGCGAAGCTGACGAAGTCGCCGCCGTCGCCGACCACGATCGCGTCGCGGTCGAGGAAGTCGCCGAGCTCCCGGTAGACGCGCATGGGATGCATCGGGGAGCGGTCGTCGTCGAGCATCTCCTGCTCCTCACCGCGCTTCTCCGTCTCGGTGCGGCGGAGCTCCTCGACCCAGGTGGCGGTGCGCTTGGCGCCGCCGGACGCCGCCTGGCGGATCGCGGTCAGCGTGGCGCCGATGTCGCCCGAGAGGCCGAGGTCCGGCTGGCGATTCTTCTCGAGCCTCGACGGAGCGAAGTCGAGCTGGATCAGCGTCGCCTCCTCCGAGATCGAGCCGCCGAAGCCGAGCCGGAAGTCGAGCGGGACGCCGATCACCAGCGCGACGTCGCACCCCTTCAAGCCGGCAGAACGGGCGCGTGAGAAGTAGAGCTCGTGGTCGGGCGGGAAGCAGCCCCGGCCCAGGCCGTTGAGAAAGACCGGGATGCCGAGCGCCTCGGCCAGCTCGCGGAGCTCCGACTCGGCGAAGCCCCAGTAGAGGTTCGACCCGGCCATGATCGCCGGGCGCTCGGCCTCGGAGAGCAGCTTCGCGGCCTGCTCGGCGCCCTCCGGGGTCCGCTCGGGCACCGCCGGCGGGTCCGGGACCTCCTCCTCGGCCTCGGAGAAGACCACGTCGAGCGGATAGTCGACGAAGGTGGGCCCGAGGGGCGGCTCGGCCGCGGTGTCGATCGCCTCGGCGGTCGTTCGGGCGATCTTCCCCGGCTCCCTGACCGTCTGAGCCGACTTGACGAGCGGGCTGACGAAGGGCAGGTGGTCGATCTCCTGAAGCGAGCCCATCCCCCATCTCATCTCGGGCGCCCGGCCTCCAAGGGCGACGAGGGGAACGCCGTCCGCCTGCGCCGAGGCGATCGCGCTCATCCCGTTGGTGACGCCGCAGCCGGCGGTCAGCGCGCAGATCCCGGGCTCGCGGGTGGCCTTGGCCCAGCCGATCGCCGCGAAGGCGGCGGACTGCTCGTGGCGCGTGTCCACCACGTCGATGCCCTCCGCCCTGCACCCGTCGTAGATGGAGAAGAGGTGGCCGCCGGAGAGGCTGAAGAGCTTGGACGCGCCGCGGCTCTTCATGGCCTGGGCGACCAGCCGGCCACCGTGGACTGCCGTCTTCTCTTCGACCTGGTCCGGCGTCGCCATCAAGGCGAGGCTAGCGCTAGATCTCGTCGAGGGCCCGGCGGGCGGCGCTGGCATCGAGCTCGGCGGCGTGGACTCGCCGCTCGGCCTCCTCCACCTTCTCGCGGGCGCGCTCGAGCGCGGCGCGCTCCCGCTCCAGCTTCCTCTCGGCGGCGGCGAGCTCGCGCTCCGCGGCCTGGCGGCGCTTCGCCTCCTGCTGGCGGGCCTTGCGCTCGGCGGCCTCGCGGTCCTTCCCCTGCTTGGGCGTGGCCGGCTTCGCCGCGGTCGCCGGGCCGACCAGCCCGAGCGAAGCCGCCCGCTGCTCGCGGGTGACCCGGCCGCGCTCGATGGCCTCCGCGAGCTCGGGATCGCCGGCGGCGGCCTGGAGCGTCTCGCCGACGCGGGTCAGGACCTGCGCGCCGACCCCGTGCTCGCGCCCGATGGCCTCGGCCGTCGCAAGCAGCGAGTCGACGGTCGTCTGCTCGCGCGCCGCCGCCTTGCGGAGCTTCGCCCTGTCCGTGGACCCGGCCAGCATCTCCTCCTGTGCCGCCCGCAGCTCCCTCCCCACCTCCAGCAGCCCGGCGACATCATCGGCCTTCCGCAGCGCGAGCTGGTTGACGAGCCAGGCTGCGCGGGTGGGCTTTGGCAGGGCCTTGACCCAATCCGCCGCCGCCGCGTCCCCATCCGAGCGAATCGACTTGGCGAGCCCGTTCCGGCCGGCCGTGAAATCCTCGAGGGGACCGCGGTAGAGGCCGTCCAGCGCCTTCGGGGGCACGCCGTCGGGCGGATCTTTAGCCATGGCTGCCATGGAATAGGTAGGGGATTTACCGAATTGCGAGGTGGCGCGCCGCCCGGCGGGTGGCGGATAGTTGTTGGGCGGTTGGGGGGGTGATGTAAATAGGGGTCTGTGGGTCGCCGCCTCCCGGATGGGCGGCGGCCCACTGATTTAGCTCAGGCCGCGTATGGCGTAGCTCAGGAGCCAGGCAGCGTGTTGGTCCTGCCGAGGCCTCGATCCTGGCTCGTTCCGGCCCTGCCCACCCCTGGACCGGGACGGGCGCGGCGACCCAGTCCGTCCCCGGCGGTCGGGGCGCGACCAAGCCCCCCGACGACCGGATCGCCGAGCGGGTCGTTGATGTCGGCGCCCGGCCCGGTCTCGACCGCGATTGGCACCAGCGGCGCGAACAGCTCAACCCTGCGGTCGTAGCCGCGGATCTCGCGCTCCCCGCGCGGCTCGACCTCGATCGTCTCCGACAGGAGGGCCCGGGTGTCGCCAGTGATCAGCACCGAGTCGCCGGTGTCGCGGGTCGCCGCCTCGACCCGGGAGCAGAGGTTGACGGCGTCCCCGATGACGCTGAATGACAGGCGGCCGGCCCCGCCGATCGCCCCCGCCACCACCTGTCCCGAGTTGACGCCGACACCCACCTCGAAGCCACCGGGGCGGCGGCTGTTGATGGTCCGGGCCAGCTCGACCGCGCACTGCACCGCCCGGTCGGCGTGCTGTGGGACGCGCTCAGGCGCGCCGAAGACCGCGAGGACCGCGTCCCCGATGAACTGGTCGATGTGCCCGCGGTGGCGGGCGACGATCGGGACGATGCACTCGAAGAGCTCGTTGAGCCGCGCCACGATCTCCGGCGCCTCTGACTCAGCGGCCGTGGTCGTGAAGTTCCGGACGTCGCAGAAGACGAGTGAGACCTCGACCTCCTCGCCGTGTGGCTCGAAGTCCTCGCTGATCAGATGCGCGGCCACCTCCTCGTCGAGGTAGGTGCCGAAGGCCTCGCGCAGCCGCTCGCGCTCGGCGAGCCCGTCGACCATCTGGTTGAAGGCCGAGGAGAGCTCGCCGAACTCATCGGAGGTAGTCACCGCCACGTGCTCGTCGAAGCGGCCCTGGCGGATTCGCTCGGTCGCCGCCTCGAGGTCCTCAACCGGCCGGAGGATCGACCGCGTGAGCAGCACGGTCAACTCGAAGCTCACCGTGAAGGAGACGAACAGCGCAATCAGCACGTTGATCCCGAGCGCATCGGTGCCGCCGCCGTCCGCGGTGAGCGCCGCGACCACCAGGCCGGTGATCACGTTGATCAGCGGCAGCGAGCCCAGCAGCTTGACCCGTAGCGGGACGACCGGCCGGTCGATCTTCACCGGCGTATCGAGCTCGGCGTTGATGTCGAAGAGGATCGGCCGCATCGCCAGCTCGAGCGCCAGGTAGTGCAGGGTCGCCGCATAGGCGACGGTCAGCAGGGCCGCCGTGGTGATCGGGAAGAAGGCAAGCCAGTTCAGCCCGAGCACCTCCATCGACGCCGCCACCGCGACCACGGTGACCAGGATCGGAGCCAGGAAGTCGCGGCGGATGAGCTGCATCGGCAGGTTCACGGCCAGGTGCCATGCCTCCGCCGTCCGCTCGGAGGAACGCGCTCCGCCGATCCAGGCCTTCAGCGGGCGCAGCCGCCTCAGCACCCTGAAGATCACGATCGCGAGGGCGACCGCGGTCAGACCCAGCGTGATCGCGAGGATCTTCAGGAAGTCTCCGCTTGAGACCGAGTAGTAGAAGCTGAAAAGCGCAACCGCGCCCGTGGCGATCAGGAACGCCGTCTGGAGCTCGACCGTGACGAATACGGCCGGGTAGTGGCGCCCGAGCTTGCGATACAGCCATGTGAGGGGATGGGACATGGGTAGCCCCAGATTGTCCCTTACAGCGCGGCGATCGCCTCAGCTACGGGTGTGTCCCCGTTCAGCAGGTCGAATCCCTTGCCGATCGCGTTATCGGAGCGAAGCGCCTCGGCGAGAACGAGCGCGACGTCATCGCGGGTGACCGAGCCGGTCCCTCCGGGGCCGTCGCCGAGGTCGACCTTGCCGGTGCCCGGGTCGTCCGTCAGCCGGCCGGGGCGCACGATCGTGTAATCCAGGCCGCTCTCCTCCACGTACTTGTCCGCCTCGGACTTGGCCTCGTAATAGGGCTTCATCTCATCGGACCAGCGCTCGGGATGGTTGGCTCCGATGGAGCTGACGATCAGATAGCGGCGAACCTCGTGGGTCCGTGCCGCATCGGCGAGATTCACGGCCCCGGCGTAGTCGACGGTGCGCTTCCGCGCCGGGCCGCTGCCCGGGCCGGCGCCCGCCGCGAACACGACCGCGTCGGCGCCCGCCACCGCGTCGTCGATCTCGATGTTCTCGATGTCGATCAGAATCGGCTCGACCCCGATCTCCTCGAGGTCCTTCTCCTGGTCGGTATGGCGGATGATGCCCCGCGGGCTGTCCCCGCGCGCGACGAGGAGCTTCGCCAGCCGCATGGCGATCTTGCCGTGCCCTCCGACGATGACGACGTTCACGGCCTCGACGATACTCGGACGGATGGAGTGCCGGGGGTGGGATTCGAACCCACACTGTCCCGAAGGACCGCAGATTTTAAGTCCGCGTGCCTCGACCAATTGGGCTACCCCGGCCGGGTGTGAATCGCGCCGAGGCCGGTGCCGCGAGCCGGGCTAGGCCGAGATCGCGAGCGAGTGGTCCTCTAGCGCCTTGGCTAAGAGGTCGCGCAGCTGGTCGCGCTCGGAGCGATCGAGCTTGCCGAGCACGTCGTCCTCCAGGGTCTCCAGCTCCCGCTCCGCCTTCTCGAGGGCCTTGTAGCCCTTGGGGGTGATCTCGACGATGTGCCGGCGGCGATCCTCGGGATCCCGCGTGCGCGCGATCAGGCGCTCGTCCTCGAGCCCGTTCAGCAGGATCACGCAGTTGTTGGCGTCCATCATCATCGTCTCGGCCAGCTTCTGCTGGGTCGCCCTACCGGACTCGCGCAGATAGACCAGCGCGACAAACTCCTTGATGCGGATGCCGATCAGCTCGGGCACCGCCCGGCGGTAGATGACGCGCGAGAGGCGCGTCAGCAGGTTCATCGAGCCTGCGACGGATGGAGCTTGCGTACTCATCTCTCGTCCGAATCGTAGCCTGATTCCAAGATCATCCTTGACATGATGATAGTCCTTGCTATAGTGACGATCCTCGTGGAGGCTACAAACCACACCATAGCGCGGCAGTCCGACCGTCGGCGGTGGGTCGCGCTATTTGTCGTCTGCCTGGGTCAGTTGATGGTCATCCTCGACACGACGATCGTCAACGTCGCCCTCCCCTCGATCCAGGCAGACCTCAACTTCAGCCAGTCGAGCCTCACCTGGGTGATCGACGGCTACCTGATCACGTTCGGCAGCCTCCTGCTGCTCGCCGGGCGTCTCGGCGACCTGCTCGGCCGCAAGCGCGTCTTCCTGCTCGGGGTCGCCTCCTTCGTGATCGCCTCGATCCTCTGCGGCATCGCCCCCAGCGGAACCACGCTCGTGATCGCCCGCTTCCTGCAGGGCGGTGCGGCCGCGCTCACCTCGGCGGTGATCATCGCGATCATCGCCGTCGAGTTCCCGCAGCCGGCTGACCGGGCAAAGGCGATGAGCCTGTACACGTTCGTGATCGCCGGCGGCGCGTCTCTCGGACTGCTGCTCGGCGGCTTCCTCACCGAGACGATCAGCTGGCACTGGATCTTCTTCGTCAACCTGCCCATCGGCGCCGTCACCTACGTGCTCGGCCGCTCGCTGATCGCCGAGAACGAGGGCATCGGCTTTGGGGAGGGCGTCGACTGGCTCGGCTCCGTTCTCATCACCGTCGCCTCGATGCTCGGCATCTACGGGCTGGTGAAGATCCCCGAGTGGGGCTGGACCGGCGGCAACACCCTCGCCTTCATCGGCTCCGCCCTACTGCTGCTCGCCGCCTTCGGCGCGCTCGAGTCGCGTATCCGCAACCCGATCATGCCGCTCCGGGTTCTCGGCCTGCGCAGCCTGATCACCGCCAACCTGGTCCGCGGCTTCCTGGTTACGGGCGCCTACTCGACCTTCTTCCTCGGCGCGCTCTACTTCCAGCACGTCCGCGGCTGGAGCCCGATCGAGATCGGCCTCGCCTTCATGGCGATGAGCGTCTCCCTGGCCATCATGTCGTCCGGGCTCTCGGCCCGGCTGGTCGAGCGATTCGGCCCGAAGCCGACCCTCGTCGTGGGCATCGCGGGGCCCGTCCTCGGACTGTTCCTCTTCTCGCAGGTCGGAGAGAGCACCCCTTACTTCCCGTCGCTGTTCGCGGCCTTTGCGCTTCTCGGCCTCGGCTTCGGCGCCGCCAACCCGCCGCTGATGATGATCGCGATGGAGGATGTCCCGGCGGAGGACGCCGGCCTCGCCTCAGGAACGATCCAGGTCTCCATACAGCTCTCGGCCGCCATCGGCCTGGCCGCGCTGGGCACGATCGCGACCGACCGCACCAACTCCCTGCGGGCGGCGGGCGAGAGCGCCAATCAGGCTCTCAGCGGCGGGTACCACCTCGCATTCCTGATCGCAGCCGGCGCCGCGGCGGTGGGCATCGTGATCGCGGCCCTCGTCCTGCGCGCGCCGAGCGCGAGGGAGATCGAGGACGAGATCGAGGAGGGCGCTCCGGTCGGGATCGAGGCCGAGCCGGCGGAACGCCTGGCCGCTTAGGCGCGGCTTAGACCGGTCGCCGACAATCACGTTGTCTCGAGGAGAGAGTCCCCGCAAATAGCGGCGGAACCGCGCGCATAACAGGCAAATTTCGTGGGCATTAAGGCCCGTGCGTGCGCAACCGAACCGCTGCTACCGTGTTTCCGGGGGCAGGGAGAGCCACTCCTGAGTCCCCCCCGGTCTTGGAAGCTTCAACGCTCACACACGCACAGCGACGCGGGCTTTTCGCCCGGCGGTCGCCGCTTCTTCGCTTCCAGGACGATGAGCATCTCGTCGCGCTGACCCGCCAGGGCCATCAGCACGCCTTCGACGCGCTGGTCGAGCGCTACCAGGCGCGGCTGCTCGGGTTCTGCCGCCAGATGCTCGGCTCGACCGAGGACGCCGAGGACGTGCTCCAGGAGGTCTTCGTCGCTGCCTACAACGCGATGGTCGCGGACGAGCGGCCGATCGCGGTCCGGCCGTGGCTCTACCGCATCGCCCGGAACCGCAGCCTCAACCACCTTCGGAAGCCGACCGCCGACGGCCAGGACACGATGGACACCCACCCCCACATGAACGGGGTGACCACGCTCGAGCGGGTCCAGAATCGCGAGGAGTTCCGCAACCTCCTCACCGACGTCGGCAAGCTGCCCGAGACGCAGCGCTCCGCGCTGTTGCTCCGCGAGATCGACGCGATGAGCTACGACGAGATCGCCCAGGCCATGGACACCACCGTCCCGGGCGTCAAGTCGCTGCTCGTGCGCGCCCGGATCGCGCTGGCCGAGTCGAGCCAGGCGCGGCAGCTCACCTGCGACGAGGTCAGGCTCGAGCTCGCCGAGGCCGCCGAGGGGCTCACCAAGGCCTCGGGTCCGGTCCGGCGCCACGTCAAGGCTTGCGACCCCTGTCGGGAGTTCCGCTCCCAGCTTCGCTCGGATACCAAGGCGCTCGCGGCGATCTTCCCTGCCGCCCCGCTGATCCTCCTCAAGGGTGCCCTGCTGGCCAAGCTCAGCGGCATCTTCGGCGGTGGCGGCGGCGCAGCGGCAGGTGCGGGTGGCGGCGGCGGAGCCGCGGCCGGCGCAGGAGCTGGTGGAGCCGGAGCCGGAGCCGCAGGCGCCGGAGCCGCCGGAGCGGGTGCCGCAGGAGCAGGAGCCGCAGGCGCGGGAGCCGCCGGAGCGGGTGTCGCAGGAGCCGCCGGTGCGGGCGCAGCGGGTGCCGCCGGAGCCGGTGCCGCGGCAGCTGGTGGCACGGCGGCCATCGGCGGAGCGGCCGCGGCCGGTGGAGCCGCCGCGGGCAGCGGAGCAGCCGCCGCCGCGACGGGCGCGGCAGCCGCAATCGGGACCAAGGCAGCCGCCGGGATCGCCACGGCGGCGATCATCGCCGGTGGCGCCGCCGAGATCCAACACGTTTCAGGCCCACATCCGGCGAAGCCCTCCCCAGCCAAGACCAAGAGCGTCGACCGCGGCAAGCCGGTGAAGACCAATATCCCGCCGAAGACGGATGCCACTGCGCAGGATCCGGCCGCGACCCAGGCGCCGCCAACCGCCGTCGACCCGGCAACCACCCAGCCTCCCGCCACGGTCACGGTTCCGGCCCAGCCGATCGATCCGACCAAGGCGAAGGGCACCGCGACCGGCGGAACGACCGCCACCGGCACCGCCAAGCGCAAGCACCACCACAAGAACGCGGTCGCCAACAGCGACTCCCAGCCCAACACGCCGGTGCAGAGCGGTCCGGTCACGACCGGCGTCGAGCCGTCCACCTGCGACGCGGACGGCGACGGCGTCCCCGACCCGGGTGCGCCCAGCAGCTGCACCACCGGCGGCACGGCCACCACAGGGGGCGCGCAGGGCGAGATGGCACCGGTGCCCTAGACGGCGCCCAAGAAGCACAAGGCCACGATCGAGGCTCGCCCCCGGGCTAGGTGAGCCCGATCACCTTCAGCCTGCGGGTGAGGCTCTGCGCGGCGAAGGCGTGGCTCTCCTCGCGGCTTACACCGAAGAACTCGAGGTCGTCCTCCTCCGCCCACGGCGGGTCGATCACCTTGTCGGCGACCGGCACTGACTGCTCGAGCATTCCCTGGACGACACCCCTGTAGCGCTCGTCCTCCTTGACGCAGTCGGTGAGGAAGCGAACGCCGAAGGCGATGTGCCGGTGCTCGTCGCGCGCCACGTTGGAGAAGCCCTCGACGAACCCAGGCAGCGTCCCCATCCGCTCGTTGTAGTCGATGATGAAGTGCTGTCCCGTCAGGGCGAGCATTCCCTCGATCACCATGTGGTAGAGCGTGATCGCCTCCACGAGGGCGTCGCGGTCGCCGGGCTCCTGCCCCAGCCGATCGACCCGGCTCTTCAGCAGATCGTCGAACAGCGTCCGGAAGGCGTCGTTCAGGTGCTGGTCGAGCGCCTCCAGCCGCTGGGCGAGGTCATCCGCACCCTCGAGCACGCCGACCTCGCTGAAGAAGCGGTCGAAGAAGCGGACGTGACGAGCCTCGTCGGCGATCTGCGTCGAGAGGAAGATCCGCTGCGCCTCGGTGGGAGCCGCGCGCATGATGGGCCCAAGCTCGTCGGCGACCTTCTGCTCGCCGATGAAGAAGCTCGAGAGGCCGTACAGCCGCTGGAAGCGCTCCTCCTCGGGGATGCGCTCGTGCCAGTCGGTCCGGTCCACCGAGAAGTCGAGGTCCTGGGTCGCCCACTGCTGGCGCTCCCAGAGGTTGTAGAGCTGCGTGTAGTCGAGCAGCTTGACGTCGCCACGATCCCCCTCCTGGAGGGCCGGGTCCGAGGTCGCGCGGAAGTCCTCTCGCGTAGCCCTGGACGGGCCGGTCTGGGTCGCCTCCTTGGCCTCCACGGGGGCAGCCTACCGCACGAACTGGCTGGCTGGCCAGTTTTCGCCGGCTACTCGGTCAGGTGCTCCTTCAGGAACGAGGTTGTTCGCTCCCACGCCTTCGCCGCGTGGCCCTGGTCGTAGGTGCCGAGGCGGTTGTGGTCGTTGGCGAACGCGTGCTGCCCGCCCTCGTAGTACTCGAAGGCCGCGTCGACGCCGGCCGCCTGCAGCTCCCCTTCCAGCGCCTTCGCATCGTCCACTGAGACGAAGTCGTCGCTGGTGCCGAAGTGCCCCAGCACGGGCCCCTTGATATTCGAGAAGTCCGGCTTGCCGTGGGGCATCACGTAGTAGTAGGTGACCGCGGCGCCGATCTGCGGGTTGGAGGCGGCGGCCCAGATCGAGAGCCCGCCCCCCGCGCAGAAGCCGACGGAGCCGACCTGGCCGTTGCACTTCGGCTGGTCGAGGACGTACTTGACCGCCCCCCTCATGTCCTTCTCGGCCTCCTCCATGTTCATCGCCATCAGCTGCTTCTGAGCCTCGTCGGGCTCCTCGGTGGTGCTGCCGCCGTAGAGGTCCGGGGCGAGGGTGACGAAGCCCTCCTTGGCGAAGCTGTCGACGATCCCGCGGGTGTTGTCGTCGAGCCCCCACCACTCCCCGAGCATCACCAGGCCGGGGCCCTCGCCCTCGGGCTCCGCCAGGTAGCCCTTCGCCGTACCTCCGTTGGCCTCGAATTCGACGTCTGGCATTCGCTCTACTCCTCCTGTCGCGCTTGCTCGGAAAGCCTCTCGGCGAGCGCCCACCCTACCGCCACGCCGACCATCATCCCCATGCGCGCCTCCTCGGCCAGAAGCGTCTTGACGGCGGTCAGCCGAGCCTCCTCGTCGGGCGTGGTCGCCGCCTTCAGCGCCTCGGCGTCATGTGACTCTCCGAACCAACCGCCGGCGCCCAGGGCCTCCGCGAGGATCCGCTGCAACCGGGGAGCCGCGCGCGCCACCTGGCGCTCGGTCTCGCGAAAGGCCTCCGGATCTGAGATCGCGTCGATGGCCGCGTCGATCTCCTCGTCGCTGTACGGCTCTCGCGCCACGGGGGCAACATACTCACACCCGGCGCTCCCACATCTGCAGCTCGCCGTAGTCGGCGTAGCCGAGCTTCACGTAGACCGGATAGCCGAGCTCGGTCGCCTGCAGGGTCGTGGTCTCGAGGCCCTGCTCCGCGGCTTCGGTGAGAGCTCGTGCCATCAGGCGGCTGGAGATGCCCCGCCCCCGCCCCTCGGGCAGCACCGCGACGAAGACGATCTCGCAGTCGGATTCGCGGGTGAAGGCACCGGCGCAGGCGACGGTCTCGCCACCGACCGATCCCAGGTAGGTGCGAAGCGCGGAGAGGTCGCCCCGCATCACCGGGAACTCCCCCGGGGCGAAGCCGTACGCGACCTCGTTCAGGCTGGAGACAAGCTCGTAGTCGGCCTCCTCGCGGATCTCGAGATCGGGGTCGGGCTCGGGTGGCCTCAGCCCGCCCAGTGGCATCGCCATCGCTCTCGGCGTGGCATCCAGTCGGTGGCCCGCCGCCTCGAGCGCATCGGCCACGGCGGTATCCGCCGCGGGGACCCAGACCGTCCAGGCGTCGATCCCTGCCTCCGCGTAGGTCTCGGCGATCGCATCGATCGACCCCACCATCGAGACGGGGTCGTCGTAGAGCACCGAGTTGAAGAAGGAGCGCTTCGGCGAACCCGGAACGATCGCCGCCGACACTCCCTCCCTCTTCCAGATCCGCCCGCCGGTGCTCTCCGCGAGCACCCTCCAGAAGGGAGGCATCGAGTCCCGGACCAGCTGAAGCCAGGCTGTCTCGTCGGCTGGAAGCGCCACGCCCGGCTAGCGCTTGCGGACCAGGGTGATGCCGTCGGCGAAGCCCAGCATCGCGACGTCGACTCTCTTATCGGCGGGCAACCGGTCGTTCAGCTCGGCGGTGACCCGCGCAGGCTCGGAGTCGCCTGGGTCGAGAACGGTCCCCTCCCTGAGAGTGTTGTCGAGCATGATCAGGCCGTTCGGGCGAGTTCGCGCGAGGGTCTCCTCGAAGTAGTCGATGTACTCGGTCTTGTCCGCGTCGAGGAACGCAAAGTCGAACTGCTCGATTTCATCCATCGCCCGCAGGCTCTCGAGGGCGGGTCCGATTCGGAATTCCACCTTGTGCTCCTGACCCGCTTTGGCAAGGTGTTCGCCGGCACGCTCCGCATACTCGTCCCTCAGCTCGCAGCAGACGAGGTGTCCGTCGTCGGGCAGCCCGCGGGCAATTGCGATCGCACCGTACCCCAGGAAGGTGCCCACTTCGAGCGCCTGCCGGGCGCCGATAGCGGCGACGATGACCGTCATGAACGCGGCCTGGTCTCCGGCGATCTGCATCTCCGCCAGATCCCCCATCTCCATGGCCGCCTGCTCGACCTCGGTCGCGACCCCGTCCCGGAAGGAGCTGTGCTCGATCAGGTAGTCGTGCAGCTCGGGGTTGAGCGTGATGAACCTCTCGACCGTCAACCCGGCCGCCTCTCCCGCCGGGCGAATGCGGCGGCCAGGCCGCAGCCGGCGCCGACGAGGGCTCCCGCCAGGCCGGCGAAGACGTTGGCGAAGTCGTCGACCAGCGGCAGCATGATCAGGACCGCCGCGGCTACGGCTGCGCCGATCACCTCCACGTCCTCGCCGGGATGAGCCCTCACCTCGGCGCCACGCATGACAGCCCAGGCCGCGAGCAGGCCGAGCGCGATGCCATTTCCGCCCGAGGCGAAGAGGACGTCGTTGTGCGGGGCGAACGCCGTCTCCATCCCGTCGGCGGCCAGCATGCCCAGGCCCCCGCAGGCGACGATCAGGATCACCGTCGGGATCGTCCCGAGGCGCTGCTCGACCGCCACCCCGAAGATCGCGATGCCGACCGAGGCCACGAAGAGGTAGCCGATGTCGGGGTAGATGAACGGGGCGGCCAGGTACCGCCACCAGTCGCCCCCCACCGGCCCCACCAGGCCCCCTAGGAGATGGGTGTCGAGAGCTGGGCTCGCCACGCGCAGCAGGAGGAGGATCGCCGGGATCAGGATCGCGGCGATCACGGCGTACGGGCGTTCGCTGAGCCGCTCGGCGCGCTGCGCGCGCGCCTGGCGGCGGCGTGAGCGCCGCGACTGCCGCGGGGTGATCTCATCACCGCGCAGCTCGAGCTTCGGCGCCCGCTTCCTCAGCCGAGTGCCGCAGTACGGGCACTCGGTCACGTAGGGGCTGACCTCCTCGCCGCAGCTCCGGCAGACGACGCTTAACTCAGGCGAGCTCACTCCCGCGAGGATAGTGCGAGGGGGTTGCGCGAGGGCGCGCCGGAAGGCGCGACCCGTCTAGTCAGGGTCGACCCGTTTCTTGATGTTGCTCGGCCCATCTGTTGAGCTCGTAGAGGACCCGGGCGAGCTCCCGACCGCGGCCGCTGAGGCGGTAACGCCGGCCGGTGTCCCTCTCCAGGACGCCGGCGTCGACGAGCTCGCCGAGCCGCGCGGACAGGACGGAGGGGCTGATCCCCATCCGCGTGCGGAGCTCCGAGAAGGCGAGAGTGCTTCGCCGCAGCTCCCAGACCAAGCGCAGGGCCCAGCGCCTGCCGAGCAGGTCGAGGGCGCTCTCAACGGGGCGGGTTTTGGACATGAATACGGAATTCGTATCGCTATGCCGCAAAAAGGCGGTATATCACTACGAAAAGCATATCGAACGCGGCGGGAACCGGTTCGAATCCGGTCGGTTTGACGATTCAGGCGTCGGGATCACTGGCGGCGACGATCTCGCGCATCAGACCGCCGATCTCACCGTGATCCGAGAGCCAGTTGAGCTGGCGACGGGCGCCCGTGCCGACCTCCACCAGGTCTGCGAGGCCGGCGAGCTCGTCCTCGCAGCCGAGGTCCTGGGCGTGCACTCGCAGGTCCTCGATCACGGTCATCGCCATCTTCGCGCCGGGGACTTCCAGGCCATGATCGAAGTCGATCAGCTTCCCCTCGATCCCGACCACGGACGCGCGCACCTTGTTGTCGTCGATCAGCTCCTGGGGGTGCTCGATGCTGGGAACGCCCTCGTCGTAATCGGAGGCCAGCCGGTGTGCGAGAGCCTGGCCGAGAGCGGCGAACCCGATTGTTGCCTCGACGCGGGTCTGTTGATCGAAGACCCGGAGCTCGACGGTGCCCAGGTTCGGGTGCGGCCGCACGTCCCACCAGAGATAGGTGTAGTCCGGGATCGAGCCGCCGCGCATCATCTGCTCGACGCGGTGGGAGTAGATCTCCCAGCTGCCGTAGTAGGGAGGGATCCCCACCCGCGGGAACGCCCGGAAGACCGGCGTCCGGGACGACATCATCCCGGTGGTCTTGCCGCGCCACAGCGGCGAATTCGTGGACATCCCGAGCAGGAGCGGTAGGTACCCGCGGATGCCGTCGGCGACGTAGATGGCCTTCTCGGCGCCGTCGATGCCGACGTGGACGTGCGTGCCGAAGATGAGCTCCTGCTCCGCGATCCAGCTCAGCTCTGCGGCCAGCTCCCTGTATCGGGGCCTGTCGACGATCAGCTGGTCCTCGTAGAGCGCGGCCGGATGGGTCCCGGCGGCTCCGATCGCCAGTCCGTGCCGGGCGGCGACCTCACGCACCGTGCGACGCAGCCCCCGGAGCTGCTCCCCCGCCTCGGCCACCCCGGCGCAGGGGAGGGTCGCGACCTCGAGCACCGACTGCATCAGCTCGGGCTTCACCTCGCCCGGCAGGTTCTCCGGCAGGTCGCCGAGGATCACCTCGATCGCCTGCGAGAGCTCGAGGCTCTCGGCGTCGCAGATCATCAGCTCCTCCTCGATCCCGACGGTGAACGGCGTCCCGTTGAAGTTGTGCTCCAGCATGAATCGGACCATGACAGTCAGATCGGGCATACTGGCTTTGAAGGCCCAAACTTAGGAGGAATCGAGAAGATGGAAGTCAAGTCGATCACCGAACAGAAGTCACTGCTCGCCACGCTCTCGCCCGGCAAGCGCGCGCGGCTGCGCCGGCTGCTGTTCGATTACGGCCCCGGCAACGGGACGCTGATGCTGCTCCCGATCGACCAGGGGATCGAGCACGGTCCGCGCGACTTCTTCCCGAACCCCGCCTCCAAGGACCCCGAGTACCAGTTCAGCCTGGCCGCGGAGGCCGGCTACTCGGCGATCGCCTGCCAGATCGGGCTCGCCACCCGCTACTACCCCGACTACGCGGGCCAGGTGCCGCTGATCCTCAAGGTCAACGGCAAGACCGACGTCCCGCCCTCGGATGACGCGCTCTCCACGACCAACGCATCGGTCGAGGACGCGGTGCGGCTCGGGGCCGACGCCGTCGGCTACACGATGTACCTCGGCTCCCCGCTACAGGGCGCCGACCTGCACCAGCTCAAGGGCGTCCGCGAGGAGTGCGAGCGCTACGGCATGCCCCTGGTGGTCTGGGCGTACCCGCGCGGGTCCGCCATCGACAAGAAGGGCGGTGCGACCTCCTTCTACGCGATCGACTACGCCGCCCGCATGGCGATGGAGATGGGCGCCGACGTCGTCAAGCTCAACTTCCCCAAGTTCGATCCGGAGAAGGACAAGGACCAGCCGGCTCCCTACAACGAGATGGAGGTGGAGCCCGGGGAGGCCGTGCGCCAGATCGTGGAGTCAGCGGGACGTGCGCTGGTGGTCCTCTCGGGCGGGTCGAAGACGGACGACGAGACCGTCCTGATGCACACACGCACGATCATGGAGGCGGGCGGCTCCGGCGTGATCTTCGGCCGCAACGTCTGGCAGCGCGAGAAGAGCGAGGCGCTGGAGATCGTCGGCCAGATCAAGGAGACGCTGCTCTCCAGCGTGCGCCGGATTCCCTAGCGACCCACCCGGGGCGCTTTAGTCGGCTATATGCCGAGGAAAGCGCCCCACGGGGGTAGTTTCGGGGGGCCGAGCATTATCGGGGGATGAACTCCCGCCCGCTCCGCCGGGGCGCCCTGCGGGCGCCCCTCTTCATCGCCGCTGTTCTGGCTGCCGTCGCCTTCTCCCGCTGCGGGACCAACGACGGCGACTCCGCCGAACCGGCCGGCCCCGTGAGCGCGAGGGTCACCCACGTCGTCGACGGAGACACGATCAACGTTGCTATGCCCAACGGAAGCGAGGAGTCGGTCCGCTACATCGGCATCGACACTCCCGAGACGGTCAAGCCGGGGACGCCGGTGCAATGCGGAGGGCCCAAGGCCCACGCGGTGAACGAGCGGCTGGTCGGAGGGCGCACCGTCACGCTCCGCTTCGACGCCGAGCGGCGGGACGTCTACGACCGCCTGCTCGCCTACGTCTACCTGCCCGCAGTTCGGGGCGGGCGGCCGTTGTTCGTCAACGCCGAGCTGGCTCGCCGAGGCCTGGCTCGCACGCTGACGATCCCTCCCAACGACTCCTTCGCGCCGCTCTTCGCCCGGCTCGCCGGCCGCGCCGGCGTACGCGGGCGCGGCTTGTGGGGGAGGTGCCCTCTATAGTCGAAGCCAGCCCAACGTTTGCTAGCTTGCACGGCCGCCCCGGGGGGCATTTACGCCATGGCTCAAATGCGAATGCGACAGAGCATGTCCCAGATCGAGCTGGCGTTCGAGCAGGAGATGGCGCTTGAACGCCGCCGGCGGGATCAGCTGCGAAAGCGGGCGGTCAACCGCTCGCGCGCGCGGCGCATCACGCGCAACGAGTCGCGCGGCCGGGTCCGGTTCAGCGTCCTTCTCGTCTGCTTGACCATCACCGTCGTGACGGTGGTCGTGTCGATGTTCGAGACGCTGGCCTGGCTGATGGGCTAGCTACGACCGTCGACCGAGGCGCTGCAACGCATTCGCGACCGCGTCGCTGGTCCCGCCGTCGTCGTCATCATCATCGTCATCTCCGGCGCGGTTCTCGCCCTCGATGCGGTCGTAGACCTCGTTCCGGAAGATCGAGACATCTCGGGGGGCTGTGATTCCCAGACGCACCTTCTCGCCGGCGACCGAGAGCACCTGTACCTCAACGCCGTCGCCGATCATGATGCTCTGGCCCGGCTTCCTTGTCAGCACCAGCATCGCTGCCTCCTCAAGAGATCGGCTGCCTACCCCCTAGGCACCGACCCGTTTGCGCTACCCAGAAGTGAGTAGCGTACAGGGTTCCGCCTCGCCTGCCAAGGCACAATCGTCGAATCATCCTGATGACCGATTCCCAATCCGCGCACGCCCGGCTGATCCGCCCGGCGCTGCGCATCTCTGCGTCCTCGGGCTCGCCTTTGGCACCACCAAAGGCTTCGCCCTGCGTCCTTGAGCTGCTTGGCCGGGAGAATCCCCGGTCGTACGCCGATCAGGAATCGATCATCTAGAGTCCGCCGCCGATGGCCAGGAAGTCCCTCCGACCGCAGCTCAACCAGATCCGCGCCTGGGTTCGCCAGGGCAGGACCGACGCCTGGATCGCCCACCAACTCGGCGTTCCGGCCTCCCAGCTCCGCGACTTCCGCCACCGCCACGGGCTGACGGCCGAGGGCGAGGAGCCCGACAACGACGTTGACCTTCGCGACGAGATCGAGGCCGAGATCGAGGCCGAGCTCGAAGAGCCCGAGCCCGAGGAAGAGGAAGAGGCCTCCGATGAGGGCGGCGACGAGGGTGACGGCGAGGGTGGAGAGGACGGCGACGAGCGCACGGGGCGACGGCGTCGCCGACGGCGTCGGGGTCGTCGCGGCCGGGGCAGGCGGCGACCGCTGGAGGCGACCTTCGACCAGGGCGAGGAGGAGGGCTACGGCATCTGGCTGGACCCGTCGATCAAGGACGACCCGACCTACGCGGAGCACTGGCGAGGGAAGAAGGCTTTGCGCGTGACGATTGAGCCCGAGCGGATTGTTCTCGAGCGGGTGGAGGACTGAGGCTTCGGCGCCGCGGGTCCTGTCGCGGAAGAAGCGCCCGCCCTATTCAGCGATCACTCGGCCGCCTGAGTAATCCGATGCTCCTCGGAGGTAGAGGAAGAAAGCGCCGTCCACGATTGCCTGTGGGTCCAGGTCTACGGCCGCCATTGGTGCGGCCATTCGGGCGGCTTCCAGGCACCAGTCCGTGCCGCGGCCGTAGAGGTCCGCCAGCTCCTGGGCTGAGAAGGTTGGGCCGATCCGGCGGCGGAGCTCGTCGCGGATCGCATCGACGGCACGGCGGGCATTTCGAGCCGCGCGTGGGTCGGAGGAGTCGAGCTCGCGGAGCCGGCCTCCGCCCTCCTCCCATTGGAAGATGGCGTTGTCGAGCGGATAGGGCATCCCTTATTTGGTAGCAGGCGGGGGAAGCTTGGACCCGGGGGCGGCGGCGCAGGCGAGCGGGTCGAGGGGACCGGTGATCCTCCAGACGTCGACGAGCCCCGCGCCGGCGACGCGCTGGACGTTCCCAGCATGTGAGATCCAATCGCGTTGGACGGGCGCCGTGTCCGCTGCCGGGTCGTCCTGGTGGTAGGTCGGCGTGGTGATCACGTAGTCGTAGCCGCCGTCGTTGAGGGCGCCGATCCACTCGGGGCACTCGGGGATCTCGTTGAAGGAGCCGCGCGGCCCGTGCTGCCCGATGTAGGTGACCTGGTTGCTGGAGTCCCCGCCCCAGAGGCCGTACTGGAACAGCGCCCCCATGGTCCCGGACAGGGCGATCCTCAGGTCGCGGGTGCCGTCCGCCCAGTCATAGGCCGCGCCCAGCCCCTGGCTGAGCTCGGTGGCGGGCTGCTCCGCCTTGGGGTAGTCGGGCGCGGCGGAGGAATAGCGCTCGTCGAGGTAATGCGTCTGCGCCATGCGCCCCAGGACCGCGAGGGCGATCAGGGCGGCGACCCCGATGCCGGCCAGGGGCACCGGAGCCAGGCCCCTGCGCGAGAGCAGGAGGAGGAGCAGGGGCAGCGCCACCACGGCCAGGGCCAGCGCGACGGTTCCCGGGATGCGCCCGGTGTCGATCCCGCCCACGGCTCCGGCGCTGACCACGATCAAGACGGCGAATATCGCCAGCGTGCCGAGCCGCCAGGCGCGACTCTCCCTCGCGAACGGTGGCGGGATCGCCAGCAGGGTGAGCGCGAGAACGAGCCCCGGCGCCAGGTAGCGGATGTTGAGCCGGAAGCCGACCGGCATGTTCTCCGGGCCTGAGGCCCCAAGCGGGGTCAGCAGATACGCGATCGCGGCGACCAGCGCGACGGCGGCCAGCATCCGCTCCATGCGCCCGCCCCGCCAGAGCAGCAGCAGCACGGCGATCACGGCGAGGGCGAGGTAGGCCGGCCAGAGCTCGCCGAGGCGCTCGTGGAGCGCCGGGGTGAAGAAGCGGCCCCAGATTCCCGTGTCGGTCGCGTAGTGCACGATCGCGTACGGGTGCCGCCCCTGAAGGGCCTCGGCGTGGTGGATCGGGCCGATGTCCTGCCAGGGGAACGGGTTGCCGGAGACGATCAGGTTGCGCACGTACCAGTAGCCGCCGCCGACCGCCATGGCCCCGATCCACTCGGCGGATGCGCGGAGGCGGTAGCCGGCCCCGCTGATCCAGATGACCCCCACGGTCAGCGCCAGTACGGGCGGGACGACCGTCAGCTTCGTCCCCACAGCCAGGCCCGCCGCGAGGCCGGCGACCAGCAGGGTGCCCGACGGCGGGCCCCCGGTACGTGGAGGCGCCCCGAGGCCCCTGAACCGCGCGGGCCAGCGGCTGTTCAGGAGCAGCGCGACCGACGAGAGGAAGAGGGCGATCGCCACCACGTCGTTGTTGGCGTTGCCCGGCTGCCTCGAGAAGAGGAGGTTGGCCGCCATCACCGAGGCCACCGCGGCCAGCGACGTGGGGCCCGTCCCGTACGGGCGCCCTATGCAGTAGCCGGCGAACAGGGCCAGTCCGAGCCACGCCATGTTGATCAGCGGGCTGAGGAAGTCGTTGCTGAAGAGCAGGATGCCGCCGGCGTGGATCAGCTCGGAGACCTGCGGGTAGAACCAGTTGAGATAGAGCGGGTCCGTGTAGAGGAGGCCCGTGACCGAGCCGGTGTCCGCGATGTGCGCGGCGAGCGGCAGGTGGTACCAGAGGGAATCCCCGCCGTAGATGCCCCGGTCGAGCGCCAGCAGCGTCGGAGCGGCCCACTGCGCCGCGACGATCAGCGCCAGCACGATCGCGACCCCCAGCTCGATGCGGCCAGCGGTAGGAGCCGGGCGCAGATCGGGCTCCTCGGCCTTGCCCCAATGGGCGACGCGGGCGCCGGCCCGGATCAGCATCGGCTCGAGGCGCAGCGCCCCACCCCCGACGATCAGGCATGCCGCCACGAGCAACACCCCCTCGAGACCCCCGACGAGGCCGAGTAGCTCGGAGAGGGTGACGAGGATGCCGACCGCGATGACCGCGTCGGCCAGCAGCGCGGGTGTCCCGGTCCACCCCGGCAGCGCGGCGCGGCGCGCCGTCCTGCCGGCGATCGCCATCGAGAGGGCGACGGCCACCAGGCCGATCACGCCGAGTATGTAGTCGCCCGTGTCGCTCACCTCCTGCCCGACGATGATGCTCCCGGTTCGACCGGTACGCCGCGCCGGTTGGGCTCCTTGTCGCAGCCACCCGGGTTGAGCGGGCCGTCGATCCGGAAGACCGAGACCCGGCCCGAGTGCACCACCTCCTGGACGGCCGGGTCGTTGCGAACCCAGCCCCTCTCGGGCGAGGAGCTCGCGGTGGACGGGTTGTTCAGGTCGAGCTCGGGGGTGGTGACGAGGTAGTCGTAGTCACCCTCGTTCACCGCCCGCCGGAAGTCGGTGCAGGTCTCTATCTCGCGGAAGTCGGCCTCCGGCAGGTGGCGGCCGATGTACTGGACGTAGTTCGAGACGTCATCGCCGTAGAAGCCGTACTGGTTGTAGGCGCCGCTGGTGCCCGCCACGGCGATGCGCAGGTCCGA
Source organism: uncultured Solirubrobacterales bacterium (assembly GCA_963815665.1). Lineage (GTDB taxonomy): Bacteria > Actinomycetota > Thermoleophilia > Solirubrobacterales > 70-9 > DASUPK01. The sequence goes on from CAWFHN010000016.1 coordinate 46,302, forward strand.
GGTCGGCTTGGCCCAGCGCACCGCGTCGTCGAGCTGGAAGCGGAAGTCCTCGGATCGGGCGTAGCGGTGTGCGAAGTAGTCGTCCTGCTTGGCCCACCCGACGGCCGCGATCGCCAGGGCGAGGACCGCCCCCGCCATGCCGGCCAGGAGAGCGCCGCGCCTCGCGAGCAGTGCGAGGCCGACCGGGGCACCGATCAGCACGATCCCGATCAGGGCGGCCCATGGGATCGACGCGAAGGGGTCGTCCCAGGCGACGTTCGCGTCCGAGTAGTGGGACGTGAAGAAGAGCGCGATCAGCCCGCCGACGATCAACGGCAGTCGCAGCCGGGCAGGTGTGAGGCGCGCCTCGAGGGTCAGAAGGGCCAGGCCGAGCGCAAAGCCGGGAACCAGGTAGCGCAGGTTGATGCCGAAGGCGAGTGGGTGCCCCTCCGGGCCGGCGGCGGTAAGCGGCGTGAACAGGTAGGCGATCGCGGCGACGATCGTGACCGCGCCCGCGAGGCGCACCGCGGGCGAGCGCGGCCGCCAGACGGCGAGGACCGCGCCGCCGCCCGCCCCGCCGAGGATCAAGAACCAGAGCGGCCCGAGCAGGTTCTCGATCGGGTTCAGGAAGTAGGCGCGCCAGAGGCTCGTGCTGGGGTTGACCAGGATGTAGTGGGCGACGGTGAAGTCGTCTCGCCCCTCGAGCCCGCGGTTCGGGCCGGGCAGGTCGATCGGGCCGATGTGGCGGATCCAGGGGAGCGGGTTGCCGGAGTGGACCAGATTGCGCAGGAACCAGAAGCCCGCGACGGCCGCGACGCCGCCGACGAACACCCAGAACGCCTTCCAGCGGACCTGCGCCGGGACGATGAAGGGCACGCCGATCGCCATCGCCGCCGCCGGCCCGGCGATCGTCAGCTTGCTGCCCAGCGCGATGCCCATCGCCAGGCCGGCTGTTAGAAGCGCGCCAAGCTGGGCCGCCGCCGGGGGGGCGTCGGCGGGCGACCTGTCGCCGATCGGCCGTGAGGCCGTCCGAGATTCATTTCGCGGCTCAGTCGGAGTTCCCGCCGCCCCCCCGCCGGCGGCCTCAGGTTGGCGAGATTCTCGGGCAGCCCAAGCGTTGATGAGGATCGCTACTGCGGCCAAGAGCAGAGCCACCGGGACGGTGTCCGTTGCCGGGGTCCCCGCCTCTCTCGGGACCATCGGGCCCGTATCCATCGCGATCGCGGCGGCGGTCAGGCTGAGCGGAGCTACGCCGTAGGGCCTGCCGATGCACCAGGCCGACAGCAGGGCCACGCCGAGCCAGCCGAAGTTCACCAGCGGGCTGAAGATATCCCGGTCGAAGAGGACGATTCCGGCGCCGTGCAGCAGCTCGGAGTTCTCGGGGTAGAACCAGTTCAGATAGAGCGGATCGATGAAGTGCATGCCCCAGACCGAGCCGGTGTCCGCGATCCGCGCCGCGAATGGACCGTGGTACCAGAGCGTGTCGAAGGTGAGCATCCCGCGGCCCCAGACGTCCTGGAGTCCGGTGGCCCAGTGCGCGGCGACGAACGCTGCGGCCAGTAGGGCCAACAGCATCTGGGGAAGGGGGATGGCCGGGGCCGGAGGTGCCGCGTCGGCGGTGCGGGGCGCTTTTGTCGGCGTATGGGCGAGCAAAGCGCCCCACGGTGGGAGGTAGATGCCCAGGCCGACCGCGAGGCTGGCGGCGATCAGGACGGCGGGGACGAGGATCCCGAAGGCGCCGAGGAGCTGGAGGAGGATCGTGAAGAGCGCGACGCCGAGCACCGCCTCGGCGAGTCGGGCCGGTGCCCCTCCCCAGCCGGGCAGTAGGCGGCGGCGCAGCCGGACCGCGGCGAGGGCCATCGGGACCGCGACCGCTGCGAGGCCGATCACCCCGAAGAGGTAATCGCCGAAGCTCACTGAGGTGGCGGCGCGGGCTTGCCGAGACTGCCGCCGCCGGTGCCGGGACCGTGCAGCTTGGCGCACCCAGCCGGGTTGAGCTCCCGGTTGATGCGGAAGACGAAGTCATCATCCCGGTCCTCGATCTTCGTCGCGGCCGGATCCGTCGCCGTCCAGACGGCCTCGATCGGCAGCTGCGCCTGGGTGCGCTGGTCGGGGCCGATCACCAGGTAGCGGTAGTCGCCGTCGTTGACGGCGCGGCGCCACTCCTCGCACTGCCGCACAAAGCCGGGATCGCGGTCGTCCTGGGCCGCCTCGCTCGCGATCGGCAGATAGGCGCCGTGCGGGCCGTGGCGGGCGATGTACTGGACGTGGTTGGAGAGATCGTCCCCGTAGAAGACGTATTGCTTGAAGCCCGGCCGGCCGCCGACCACCCCGATCCGCGTGTCATGCGGGTTGGCCCGGTTGAACCAGGCGAGCGCGGCCTTCATCCCATCCGGGAAGTCGCTGGGCGCCGTGGAGGCCTGGTAGCGGTCCCTGACGTAGTCGTGCGACTTCGGCCAGCCGATGGCGACCACCAGAGCCAGGGAGAGCACGACGCCTGCTCCCAGGGTCCACGGGTCCCAGCCTCGCCGGCCGAGCAGCGCCAGCCCCACCGGAACCAGGATGAGGAAGAACCCGAGGCCGATCGCGCCCAGCAGGAAGTGCCGGGTCCAGAGGTGGCCGGAGAGATCCCAGATGGGAACCGCCTGAACCAGCAGCAGGACGGCGAGGAGGCCGAGCAACCACGCCTGGTCGCGCCTTCGGCTGAGTCCCTCGTCGACCCCCAGCAGCATGGCGCCCAGGCCGATCGCCGGCGAGGCGTAGCGCAGGTTCGTGGTGAAGGCCGTCGGGTCTCCCTGCGGACCGGCGGCCGTGAGCGGCGTGAACAGGTACGCGATTCCGCTGAGCAGGGCGACGACGCCGAGCATGCGGATCATCGGAGTGCGCCCGTTCATGATCGCCAGCAGGAAGCCCCCGATCACGACGGCCAGGACGAGGGGCCAGAGGTCGCCGAAGCTGGTGTGCAACCCGGGTACGAGGTGGTGCCGGATCACCCCTCCGTCGGGCGGCACGAGGTAGTGCGCGAGGTTGTGCGGCTCGCGGATGTTGATATCCGCCTGGTCGGGCCCGGGCAGGGGCCCGGCCTTGATCCAGGGCAGCGGGTTGCCGGCATGAACCAGGTTCCTGGCGAACCAGAAGCCGCCGGTGACCAGCGAGCTCAGGACCCAGACCACCGTCGCCCTGAGGCGGTAGCCGGCGCTGACCGCGATCACCCCGAGGGTCAGGAGCCCGAAGGGCGCGAGCAGGTTGAGCTTGGTGCCGAGCGCCAGGCCGGCCGCCAGGCCCGCGACGACTAGCGCTCCAGTCGCGAGAGGAGTTGTTGAGGGGTCTGTCCCCTTGTTTGATGAGGGGTCTGACCCCGTGGGGGTCGCGGCGCGCCGCTGCGCGTCGGCGTTGACCAGGACCGCCGCTGACGCGAGCAGGAAGAAGAGCCCCGCGACGTCGTTCTTCGCATCGCCCGGCTGGTAGAGGAGCAGCATGTTGGCGTCCAGCACCAGGGTCATCGCGAGGACGGCGACCGGCCCGCCCCGGTACGGCCGGGCGAACGCCCATGCCGCCAGCAGGCAGAGCGACATCCAGCCGATGTTGATCAGCGGGGAGAGGAAGTCGTTGCCGAGGAAGAGGACGCCGGCCGAGTGCAGCAGCTCGGAGTTCTGCGGGTAGAACCAGACCGTCAGGTTGAGGGTGTCGATGAAGTGGACGGCGCCGACCTGGTGGTCCTGCACGAAGCGAGCGGCGAACGGGGCGTTGTGCCAGGTCGTGTTGGGCAGGTACATGCCGATGTCGAGGCCGGTCTGCGTCGGCATCGCCCAGTGGGCCGCGACCAGGAACGCGGCCGCCACGGCAACCCCGAGGGCGATCGGGGCGACATCCGGCGCAGGCAACGGCAATCCGCGGCCGGGAGGTCGCAGGGCAAACCCGAGTCCCAGCCCGACGACCAGCGCCGCCAGCAGAACCCACCCGGGCCGGTAGAGGCCGACCACGCCCACCAGCTCGAGCGTCACCACCAGCAGCGACAGCCCCAGGACCACCTCCGCGAGCCGAGCCGAGGCGCCTGACCAGCCGGGGAGCAGCCGCCCCCGCAGGCCGACGGCGCCGAAGCCCATGGCCCCCGCCACCGCGATCAGCTCGATCGAGCCCTGGAGGTAGTCGCCGAAGTTCAAGTGTGAGCCCTGGTTCCGAGGGTCGCGCAGGCGGAGGGATCGAGCGGGCCCGTGATCCGGTAGACCGCGGCCGGCCCGGACTGAATCACGGTCTTGACGTTCTTGTCGCTCGCGGTCCAGAGGCTCTCAGGCGGAGCCACGGTCTCATCCGCGCCCAGCTTCGGCGTGGTGACGATGTAGTCGTAATGCCCTGCGTTGATCGTCTGGCGCCAGAGGACGCACTTGTCGATCGGCCGGAACGTGCCGCGGTTCAGCTGCTGGCCGACGTACTGAACGTGGTTGGAGAGGTCGGTCCCGTAGAAGAAGTACTGGCCGAACGCCGATGCCCGGCCGACCACGCCGATTCGCTGGTGGCTCGCCATTCGCCCCCAGTCCTGCAGCGGCTGCCATTCCGGCGACGCTCGGAAGCCACCGCCGAGCGGCGGCCGCGCTGCCGTCACGTAGCGGTGATCGAGGTAGTAGTTCTCGCGCACCCGGCCGAGAGCGACGGCGGTGACGGCCATCACCAGCCCGAAGGCGACCAGCGCGGCCAGGCTGACCCCTCTGCGCAGTCCGGCCACGATCAGCGCCGGCACTCCGACGATCAGGAACGCCAGCCCGACCGACGCCAGGTGATGTGAGAACTGCCAGTTCGCCTGGGTCACGGTCCCCTGGAGCAGCAGGATCGTGAAGAGGCCGATCAGGATCCACGGCCTGTTGCCGTGGCGCACCCATGGAATCAGCGGCAGGAGCAGGAAGCCGACGATCAGCACCGGCGCCACGTATCGGAGATTGGCGTCGAACCCGCTCGGGTCGCCCAGGCTCCCGGAGGCCGTCAGCGGAGTGAAGATGTAGGCGATCCCGGCGACCATCCCCGTCACCGCCAGGATCCGCATCAGCGCGCTTCCGCCCCGCGCGAGCGCCCAGATCAGGCCGACGATCACGACCGCGAGGATCACCGGCCAGAGCGGGCCCAGGCGGTCGTGCAGAACGGGAAAGAGCTTGTGCTGCCAGACGGTCGGGTCGTTGTAGTACTCGCTCAGCGCGTGGGGCGGGCGGGGATAGAGCGAGAGCTGGTCGGGGCCCGGCAGGCGAATCGGGCCGAGCTTGTGGATCTGCGGGAACGGATTGAGCGCGTAGACGAAGTTGCGGCCGTACCAGAAGCCGCAGGTGATCACGAGCCCTCCGAGCCAGATGCAGAGCGACCGCAGCCAATGCTGACGGCCGCCGAGGATCGCGACGCCGATCGTGAAGGCGGCGATCGTGGCGAGCAGGGTGATCTTGGTGCCGATCCCCAACCCGGCGGCGAGCCCGGCCATGAACAGGGGGCCTGCGCCGACGGTGGCGAGCGTCCGCGGATCGCCCTCCACCGGGACGTCCTCGACGACGCCCGGTTCGAGCTCCTCGGGGCCGTCCGCTGTGGCCCTCGCGCTGGTTTGCGCCCTTCCGGCGGCGGCCGCCTGACGGATCGCGTGCGCGCTAGCCGCTCCATCCACCAGGAACGCGATCGCCGCCATCAGGAAGAAGAGGCCGGCGACGTCGTTGGGCCCCTGGCCCGCCTGCGAGCCGACCAGCATGTTCGAGTCGAGGACGACTGCCGCGCCGAGCAGGGTGACGCCGCCGATCCCGTAGGGGCGCCCGACACACCACGCGGCCAGCAGGCAGAGCGCGAGCCACATCAGGTTCATCAGCGGCGAGAGGAAGTCCGTCTTCAGGAAGACGATCCCGACGCCGTGGAGGAGCTCCGAGTTCTGCGGGTAGAACCAGGCGGCGAGCTTGAGCGGGTCCGTGAACTGGAGCGGTCCGACGTGTCCCGTCTGCGCGAACCGAGCGGAGAAGGACATGTGGTACCAGGTGGTGTCCTGGTAGTACATGCCCTGGTCGATCGCCTGGCTGGTCGGGTGCGCCCAGTGGACGACCACCAGGGTCGCCGCGATGATCCCGATCGCGACCATCACGCCACTGGAGCGGGCCTCGGCCGTATGAGGGGTCGGGGGCAGCCCGCGGCGCCGTGCCAGGTAGGTCGCGCCGAGTCCCGCGGCGACATACCCGATCAGCAGCGGTGTCGCCTTGAACAGGCCGAGCACGCCCAGTACCTCGGAGACCAGGATCAGCATCGACACCCCGATGACCACCTCGGCGAGGCGCGCCAACGCCCCCATCCAGGCGGGGGCGAGCAGGGCTCGCAGGTGGTAGGCGCCAAGGCCGAGAGCGGCTGCGATCACCGCCAGCTCCGCCGCGCCGAGCAGGTACTGGCCTGTACTCATCTCATCGGCTCAATTCAGACAAAACGCGCACAGCCACATGCCGCGCGCGCGAGCGCGGAATCATATCCCCGGGGCTTAAGCGGAGGTCAGCGGGTCAGTTTCCCAGGCCGTGCACGACGTAGGCGTGCTCGCCCGGCTTGACCATGCCGAGCCGCCTGGCCTCTCGCTCGAGCGTGGCCGGGCTGGAGGCATCGCGGAGCTCATTGGTCAGCTCGACCCTCTCCCGCTTGAGCTGCGCGAGCTGGGAGTCGCTGGACTTGGATCCCTGCCAGGCCTCGAGGACGCCCACCAGCGGATTCAGGTACGAGACCATGACCCCGAACAGGACCAGCACCAGGGCGATCCGGCCGACCCGGTCCCAGCGGATGCGGCTCGGCCCGACGCGGCGGCGGACGCGGCGTCGTGGAGCTGCGTAGGTGCGGCTCGTCATGGGTACCGGTTCGTCGTTGCGTTGCCGAATCCTCGTGGGGCCGCCGGCGGCTACCGCCTACTGCTCGCTGCATACGCAGCCTCGCACGGCGGCAGCCGCCGCCGGCCCTAGTGGTCAAAGACGGATGAGCCTGGGAACCTGGCGCGATCGCCCAGTTGCTCCTCGATTCGCAGCAGGCGGTTGTACTTCGCCACACGGTCCGAGCGCGAGGGGGCTCCGGTCTTGATCTGGCCGGCGCCGGTGCCCACGGCGAGGTCGGCGATGGTCGTGTCCTCGGTCTCGCCGGAGCGGTGGGAGATCACCGTCGTGTAGCCGGCATCTCGGGCGATCTGGATCGTCTCGAGCGTCTCGGTGAGCGTTCCGATCTGGTTCAGCTTGACCAGGATCGAGTTCGCGACGCCCAGATCGATCCCGCGGCGCAGGCGCTCGGGGTTGGTGACGAAGTTGTCGTCGCCGACCAGCTGGCAGAGCTCGCCGATCCTCTCCGTCAGCGCCTTCCAGCCGTCCCAATCCTCCTCGTCCATGCCGTCCTCGATCGAGACGATCGGGAAGCGGGCGCGGATGTCGTGCCAGTAGTCGGCCATCTCGGCCGGCGAGAGGGTCCGTCCCTCGTGCTCGAGCACGTAGTTGCCGTCGTCGAAGAACTCACTCGTCGCGGGGTCCAGGGCGATCATCACGTCCTCGCCCGGCGCGTAGCCGGCCTCCTCGATGGCGGCGATCAGGAAGTCGAGCGCGGCCATGTTCGACTCCAGGTCCGGGGCGAAGCCGCCCTCGTCCCCCCCGGCGGTGGAGAGACCCTTCTTGTGGAGCGTGCCCTTGAGCGCGTGGTAGACCTCGGCGCCCGTCCGGAGGCAGTCGGTAAACGTCTCGGCGCCGGCAGGGACGACCATGAACTCCTGGAAGTCGACCGCGTTGTCGGCGTGCGCGCCTCCATTGAGGACGTTCATCATCGGGACCGGGAGGAGCTCGGCGGGACCGGCATCCCTGGCGCCGGTGGCCGCATAGAGGCCGGCGAAGTAGTCGTAGAGCGGGCGGCCGGCGTCGGCCGCCGCCGCCCTGGCCGTCGCCAGGGAAGCGCCCAGGATCGCGTTGGCGCCCAGGCGGCCCTTGTTGGGTGTGCCGTCGAGATCGATCATCGCCCGGTCGACGGCGGGCTGATCGGCCGGGTCCGAGCCCTTCAGCGCGTCCGCGATCTCGCCGTTGACGTGCGAGACCGCTTTGCCGACGGCCTTGCCGCCATACTCGTCACCGCCGTCGCGAAGCTCGACGGCTTCGTACTCGCCGGTCGAGGCCCCGGACGGCACGATCGCCCGGCCGTGCGCCCCTGAGTCGAGCGCGACCTCGACCTCGACCGTCGGGTTCCCCCGCGAGTCGAGCACCTGCCGCCCATGGATCGATTCGATCTGTCCCACGGCGAGGCAGTCTTTCACGGCCGATCGACTTCAGGCGCCCGAGATCGGCCAGCCGCTGCGTCGCCTGGCGCAGGGCGAGCTCCGGGTCCACGCCCAGCCGGCGAGAGGCGGCCACCGCCTCGAGCAGCAGGGTGCCGACCATGTGCTCGGCCTCCGCTCGGGCTCGGCCGGGTCCGATCCCGGGCCGCCGGGCTTGGCCTCCCCCGCGGAGCCCCCCGGGTCGACCCGGCGGAGAACCTTGCGCGCGTAGAGAAGCGCCGGCAGGTTCTCGGGCAGCTCCGTCGCGTCGCCGGTCCCGCCCTCGACCTCCCGCTTGATCTCCTCCCATTGGGAGAGGACCTCGCCCGCGGTCTCCAGCTCGCGGTCGCCGTAGACGTGCGGATGGCGGCGGATCAGCTTGGCGGCGCAGGACTCGGCGACCGCCGCCAGATCCCCCTCGCCTCGCTCCTCGAGGAGCAGTGAGAGGAAGAGGACCTGGAAGAGCACGTCGCCGAGCTCATCGACCATCGCCGGCTTGTCGTCGCGGTTCGCCGCGTCGGCGAGCTCGTAGGCCTCCTCCACCGTGTGGGGGACGATCGAGCGGGCGTCCTGCTGCCGGTCCCAGGGGCACTCGCGGCGCAGGCGCCGGGTGACCTCATCCAGGTGCTCGATGGCGTCTAGGTAGGACGGCTTCGCCACAAGAACGGGTTGCGCTTACGCGCAGCCTCGCGTCAGCCGCCGGGGGTGAGTCCCTGGATGCCGCTCGGCACCGACTGGGCCGCCGAGGCCTCCCCGGCCGGATGCGGGCCCTGCGGCGAGCCGGTGGTGGCTTGCGCGAACGGCTTGAATGATCCCGGGGCGCCCGGGGTCGGCCCGGTGCCGGTGCACTGGAGCTGGCCGCTGCTGCTGCTGGCGCCCTGGGTCGCTGAGCCCTCCTGGCAGAAGGCGAAGACCGGGGCCGGGCATCCCTGACTCGACTGGCCCGTCTGGGAGGGCGCGAGCTTGGCGGGATCGCAGCTGGGACCGCTGCCGTTGAAGTTGTCGCAGCCCGAGACCACATAGTCGCTCGCGCACTGGGTCAGGTTGGTCCAGTAGTCGCGGAAATGGGTGCCGAAGTCGGTGAGGGCCTGCTGCTGCGCCTGACCCTTGATCTGAGCCTTGATCTGGTCGCTGACCTTCGTCGGAGCGGCACCGCTCGACGAGGCCGTTGTGTCGTCGAAGCCCAGCACCTTCTCGGGCGTGGCCGAGAACACCTCGAAGACGTAGTTTCCGGTCGACGTGTGGACCGGGCCCTGGATCGCTCCCTGTGGCGCCTTGAAGATGTCGTCGTCGAGCGGCTGCTGGAAGGAGCCAGGCACCACGTCGGTGCGGAGGCCGCCCTTGTCCTTCGACGTCGGATCCGTCGAGTACTGGGCGGCGACCTTCTTCCAGTTCGCGTCGGAGTCGTCCGCACGCAGCGCCTGGTAGGCGAGGTCGATCTGGTGGGCGTCATTGTTCTGGACGATCCGGATCGTCCGCTTCGCTGGCTGGGTGAACTGGCTCTTGTTCGCTTCGTAGTAGGTCTTCGCGTCGCTGTCGGAGACCGTCCCGACGCTCTTGCTGATGTTGTCCTGGATCTTGTTCTGAATCAGCTGGAGCTTGGCGCGCTCGAGAACGTCCGCGTCCGTCAGGCCCGCCTGGTCCCTCGCCTTGACGTACTCGGCCTGGGTCTTGAACTGCGACTTGATCTGCTGCAGGGACTGCTGGACCTCGGTATCGGTGAAGCTGAGGCCCTGCCTGTTCCCCTCCCCCACGATCCAAGCGATCTGGAGGGCGGTCTGCATCGCCTGGTCCTTGATCTGCTTGTACTGCGGACTGCTCGGCTGGGGAACCGTCTGGGCGCCGCTCTGCCTGGCCGTCTGCAGCAGGAAGCGGTTGAAGTTCGTCTTGCTGATATGCCCGTCCTGCGCGAGGCCGGGGACATTGATGCTGGAGTCGTCGATCACCGCGACGTCGTCCGAGGGGACGCTGGGGTGGCCGAAGCCCGACGGCGGCGGCCACGATGACCACCATCAGCACGAGCACCGCGCCGAAGATGATCGCGAGGTTCCGCTTGGAGAGGAATCCGCGGTTCACAGGGGCGGCAGCATAACCGGCATCACCTAAGTGGGCGCTAAGACTGCGGTGGCGGTGAGGCCGTCGACGAGCGCGAGCAGGGCGCCCAGCCGCGCGCCCGCCTCCTCGGGCACGGGAACCGCGATCGTGCGCTCCCGCCAGGCGTAGATCGCCTCGGGCACGCGCTCGTTGAGCGCTCCGACTCGGTCCGAATCCAGCTCGATCGGCGAGACTCGCAGGCGGCCGGCGCGGAACTCCACGACCCGCGCCCCGGCATCGCCGAGCGCGATCCGCACTCGTTGGAGATCGAGCAGGTTGGCCACCGATTGGGGAAGCGGCCCGAAACGGTCCTCGAGCTCCTCCCGAAGCGCGCGTAGCTCGCCGGGCTCGCGGGCGGCCGCGACCCGCCGGTGGACGTCGATCTTGGCGGCCTCGAACGGGATGTAGTCCGCGGGCACATAGGCATCGACGTCCACGTCGATGCGCACCGGCTCGCGGGGTTCGGTCGGCAGCTCCGCCTCCCCGGCCCGCAACTCCTCGGCGGCGTCCTCGAGCATCTGGCAGTAGAGCTCGAAGCCGACCGCCGCGACGTGCCCGGACTGCTCGTCGCCGAGAAGATTGCCGGCGCCGCGGATCTCCAGGTCGCGCATCGCGACCCTGAAGCCGGAGCCGAGCTCGGTATTGTCGGAGAGGGTCGCGAGCCTGGCCGCCGCGTCCGGGGTCAGAGCCTCGGCCGATGGATACAGGAGGTAGGCGAAGGCGCGCTCGCGGCTCCGGCCCACGCGCCCGCGAATCTGGTACGCCTGGGCCAGGCCGAGCTGGTCGGCGCGCTCGACCAGCAGCGTGTTCGCGTTCGGGATGTCGAGGCCCGACTCGATGATCGTGGTCGCGATCAGGCAGTCGTGCTCGCCGCGGACGAAGGCGAGCATCGTCGCCTCGAGCTCCAGCTCGTCCATCTGCCCGTGCGCCTCGGCGAAGCGCACCTCGGGACAGAGGGCTCGCAGTCGCTCGGCGGTCTCGTGGAGCGAGTCGATCCGGTTGTGAAGGAAGAAGACCTGCCCCCCACGCTCCTTCTCGCGCATGATCGCCCGCTTCACCAGGTCCTCGTCGTAGGGGCCGACGTGCGTGCGCACGGGTCGGCGACCCTCGGGCGGGGTCTCGATCACGGATATGTCGCGCAGTCCGGCGAGCGACATCTGCAGGGTCCGCGGGATCGGGGTCGCGGAGAGGGACAGCACGTCGATCTTGAGCTTGAGCTGGCGGAGCAGCTCCTTCTGCTTGACGCCGAAGCGCTGCTCCTCGTCGACGATCATCAGGCCCAGGTCCTTGCCCCGGACGTCACGGGAGAGGAGGCGGTGGGTGCCGATGAGGACGTCGACCTTGCCCTCGCTGAATCGCTCCAGCGCGTCCTTGATCTCCGCCGGCTTGCGCAGCCTGGAGACCATCTCGACGTTGAAGGGCGTGTCCGCGAAGCGCTCGCGGAAGGTGCCGAAGTGCTGCTGGGCGAGGATCGTCGTCGGCACGAGCATCATCACCTGCTTGCCATCCACCGCCGCCTTGTGCGCCGCGCGAAGCGCCACCTCGGTCTTGCCGTACCCGACGTCGCCGCAGATCAGCCGGTCCATGGGGCGCTCGGACTCCATGTCCGCCTTGACCGCGTCGATCGCGTCCATCTGATCCGCGGTCTCGCGATAGGGGAAGGCCGCCTCGAAGCCGAGCTGCATCTCCCCGTCCGGCGAGAAGGTATGGCCCTTGCGAACCTGCCGCTCGGCGTAGAGATTGATCAGGTCGCCCGCCATGGCGTGCGCGGCTCGCCGCGCACGCGACTTGAGGTTCTGCCAGCGCTTGCCCCCCAGCGGGCTGAGAGCGGGCTCGTCCCCCTCGGCCCCGATGTAGCGGCTGATCCGGGCAAGCTGGTCGGTGGGCGCGAAGACGCGATCGCCGCCCCGGTACTCGAGCTCGAGGTAGTCCCGGGTGACGCCGGCCAGCGTCTTGGTATCGAAGCCGGAGAAGCGAGCAACGCCGTGGTCCTCGTGGACCACGTAGTCGCCGACGCGGAGCTCGATCGCGGCGGCGAGCCTGGCCCTGGCCGAGACGGGCGCCGCGGCGGGGCGGCGATGGAGCAGCCGTCGCTGCGGGATCACCGCCAAATGCAGATCCGGAGCCAGGAAGCCCTCCCGCAGCCGGGCTTCGGCGAAGCTGACGCCGGGCTCCTCGGGGGCCCGATCGCCAAGGAACGGCACGTCCAGGCGACTCAGGTTGAAGCGGGTGCGCTCGGCCTCGCCGCGACCCTCGAAGGCGACGACCGTGCGGTACCCGGAGCGGGTCAGCTTCTCCAGCTCTCCCTCCGCCTCCCCCAGGGTCCGCGACGGGAACTCGGCTCGCTGCGCCCGGAAGGAGAGCTCCTGGCCCGAGTCGGCGCCCAGCGACAGCCCGGCCCGGGCCTGCAGGGGGCCCGCGACGTCCACGTAGAGGCGCCGGGCGTGCTCCTCGAGGATCGCCGCGGTCACGTCCTCCCAGTGGTCGTGCAGGGCGCCCGGGATCTCCTCAGCCGCGGCGATCACGACGAGCGCGTCGCTGGGCACCAGGTCGAGGGGAGCGAGGAAGCCGGAGGGGTCCGCATCGTCTCTGTGCTCGGCCGAGAGCTCGGCAGCCGGGGCCAGCTCGACCCGCTCTGCATCTCCGAGCGAGCGCTGGGTGAAGACCGAGAAGCGCCGCATCGACTCGATCTCGTCCCCGAACAGCTCGACGCGGATCGCCCGCTCTTCCGTGGCCGGATAGACGTCGAGGATGCCTCCGCGGAGAGCGAACTGCCCTCGCTCCTCGACCTGGTCGGTGCGGTCGTAACCGGCATCGGCGAGCAGGAGCGTGACGTCGTCGAGGTCGACGCTCTCGCCCCTGTGGAGCGCGAGGGTCTCCGGCCTCAGCTTAGGATCCGGGACCTTCTCCGCGAGGGCGATCGCGCTGGCGACGACCACGGCCGATGGGTCAGCCATCGCGTTCATCGCGGCGATTCTGAGCCCGGCCAGATGCGGCGGCGGATCCAGGTGGGATTCGAAGGTGGTCCCGCGCGAGGGATAGGTGTGAACCCCGCGCGGCGCGAGGAACGCCTGCAGGTCACCGGCCAGGTCGCGGGCGGAGCGATCGTCCGCCGCGACCACCAGGACGGGGCCGCGGACCTCGCCTCCCTCGATCAGCGCGGCGAGGAGATAGGGGCGAAGCGAGGGCGAGACGTAGGCGTCCAGCGCCGCCTCGCCGGTGGCGGGCAGGCTCTCGCGGAGTGCGCTCACGCGCTCGTTCTGCTCGGCGATCTCCAGTAGTGGTCTCAGATTCATGATTCGGGGCACGACGAACGCCCGGATCGGCCGATCCGGGACGGTTGATTCGAGGGTACCGAGGGCGCTCAGCCGGCCGGCGGCGGCCGCTTGCTGACCGCGGAGCTGCGACCGCTGGTGGCGTAGACCCACCGCGAGCGCCGGCCGAAGATCGGGCCCCCCTCGCTGACGCGATCTCCCCGGCGGACCAGGATGAGACAGGCCACCGCCCCCACGAGCGCCAGCCCGGCCGCGACGAAGAAGGTGAGCTCGTAGGCGGCGGCGTGCTCGTTGATGATGTCCCCGAGGACGTAGTGGATCTTGCCCGTGGCGACGACGTGATCGCGCCCCTTCTCCTCCGCCTGGAGGATGAACTCCCGGCCCTGATCGACCTCGGCGGGAGTTATGTGGATGCCCCTCTGCGCGAGCCTGTCGGAGAGCCGGTGCCAGTAGTCCTCGAGCAGAACCGCGCTGAGCACCGCTATCCCGAGGGCGCCGCCCATCTGCTCCGCGGTGTTGATCATGCCCGCCGCCTGGCCCTGGTCCCGCGGCGGAACGGCGGTCAGCCCGGTTGGATCGTTGACGGTCAGGACGATGCCGAGCCCGAGGCCCTGGAGGAACAGCCCCGGTATCAGGATCGGATACGACTGCTCGGTCACGCCCAGAGCCAGGGCGACACCTGAGGCCGCGAGGACAAGGAAACCGATCACCAGGGGCGCGCGGCTACCCACCCGGTCGAAGGCTCGGCCCGCCAGGGGTCCCGCGAGGATGATCGGCAGCGTGGCCGGGATCAGCGCCAGACCGGCGAGCTCGGGCGAGATCCCGATGACGAGCAACAGAAACCACGGCAGCAGGAATCCCATGCCCAGCTCAACCATGCCGGCCAGGACCTGGCTGATGTTGGCCGCGAGGAAGTTGAGGTGGCGAAAGAGCCGGAATTCGATCAGGGGGTTCGCCACTCGTCTCTCGATGAACACGAACGCGATGAGGAGGGCAACCGCTCCCGCCATCGACCCCACCACGTCCGGATTGCCCCAGTTGTTCCCGCTTCCCTCAGTGAGCCCGAAGACGATCAGGCCGATGCCGAGCCCGAAGGTGATGACCCCGGCATAGTCGATCTGGCGGGGCGCATTCGGATCCGGCTCGAGCTTCGGGGTGAAGGAGAGCGTCAATAGGATCGTCGTGATCGCAAGCGGCACGTTGATCAGGAAGACGAGCCGCCAGTCGACACTGGTCAAGAGGCCCCCAAGCACAGGGCCGAGGGCTGCGAAGAACGCCGAGGCGCCCGCCAGGATCCCCAGCGCCCGTCCTCGTTCGGCTTGCGGATAGATCGAGCTGACGATTGCCAGCGCGGTGGGCATCATCAGGGCCGCACCGGTCCCCTGAGCCGCCCGGGCGGCGATCGCCCACGCCACGTCCTGGGAGAAGCCGACGAGCGCCGAGGAGACGACGAACAGGGCGGCCCCGGCCACGAACACCCGGCGGAGACCGAGCAGGTCCCCGAGCCGCCCGCCGAGAACCATAAGGGCCGCCAGGGGCAGGATGTTGGCGGTAAGGATCCATGGGCCAGAGGAGATGCTTCCTCCAAGGTCCTGGATCAAGTCCGGGGTGGCCAGCGGGACCGAGGTCTGATCCACCAGGATCATGCTGTTGGCGAGCGTCATCGCCGCCAGCGTCAGCCAGCGATCCCTCGCAGCCAGCTGGCCTGACCGAGCGGCCACCCCGGGATTCTTATCGCTTACGGGCGCTCGCCATACGGCAGGCCGGGGCCGGTGCGCTCCCACTCGACCTGGCCGCGGCCCTCATCGGCCGAGCGCTCCACCACGCCGTCCCAGCGGTGGAGCATCTGCTTGAGACGGGCGACCGACTCGGGCGGGTGGGACGCGACCTCGGCCGCGAGATCGAGCGCCGCATCCTCGGTGCCTGCCGCCGGGGCGACCCGGTGAACCAGACCCATGCGCAGGGCCTCGTCGGCGCTGACGTTGCGGGAGGTGAGCAGCAGGTACTTGGCGGTCGCGAGGCCGCAGAGGGTGACGAGGCGCGCGGGGCCGACGGGAACGCCCAGCTCCGCGCCGGGGAAGCGCATCCTCAGGTTGGATCCGCCGACCCGCAGGTCGCAGGCGATCGCCATCTCCGCCCCGCCGCCGACCACCGATCCGTGGCACGCGGCGACCGTCGGCTTCGGGAAGGCCGTCAGCACGTCGTAGACCTGGGCGAACAGCTCCATGCGACGCACCCTCCCCTCCTCATCCATCTCCTCGCGGACGTCGGCGCCGGCGGAGAGGCCGAGGTGGTCGTTGGAGGAGATCACCAGGACTCGCGCCGCGGCGTCCTCCCTCGCCCTCGCCAGCCGGGCGAGGATCTCCTCGAGCATCTCCGTGTTGAGTGCGTTCCGCGCCTTCTCCCGCTCCAGGCGGAGCAGCGCCACCTGCTTCTCGTCGACGACGTAGCTGGTCAGCGCCATCAGCTCATCTCCCCCACCAGGCGCTCCACCTCGTCGGCGACGCCGGAGATCAGCAGCCGGACCTCCTCGGCCGGCTCGCGGAAGCGGGAGAGCACATAGCCGGAGACGACCTCGGGGTCCGTGCTGTTCGGCCGGCCGACGCCTCCGCGCACCCGCCAGAAGTCCTTCCCCCCGAGTCCCTGGCTGAGGCTCTTCAGGCCGTTGTGGCCGGCCACCCCGCCGCCGAGCTTCGAGCGCACCTCGCCGAACGGCAGGTCGATCTCGTCGTGGATCGCGATCACGCGATCGAGGGGCACGCCGAGTTCTCCGCGGGCCGGGCCCGCCGCCGAGCCGGACTCGTTCATGAAGGTCTGGGGCAGCAGGATCGCGGCGCGCTGCCCGCCCGGGGCACGGCCTTCAGCGATCAGGCCGCCGTATCGCTTGCGGCCCTTGGGCATCTGCCAGCGGCTGGAGAGCTCGGCTGCGACCTCGAATCCGAGGTTGTGGCGTGTCCCGGCGTAGCGGTCACCGGGATTCCCCAACCCCACGATCAAGACATCCGCGCGGCCGGTACCCCGCTCCGGACCCTGGGCGCCGTCACGCTTGCGGCGCCGCAGCGTCCAGCGGCTAATCCCCGCCTCCGCCTCCATCGCCGCCGCCTCCACCCGAATCGCCGCCGCCCTCGCCCTCGGGGGCCTCGCCCTCGCGCTCGCCCTCGCCCTCGGCAGCCTCCTCGCCCTCCGGGGCCTCCTCGCCTTCGCCGACCAGCTCGGCCTCCTCCTCCAGCTCGGGCTCGGGCTCCTCCTCGACGCGCGGCGGGCTGAGCGTGGCGATGGTGATCTCCTCGGGATCGTCCGCCATCAGCTTGACGCCGCTGGGGATGGCGACGGAGGCAAGGTTGATCGTGTCGTTGATGACCATCTCGGAGACGTCCACGATGATCTGCTCCGGGATCGCGGTCGGCAGCGCCTCGACGGAGATCTCGCGGGTGACGTGCTCGAGCACGCCGCCCTCGCGGACGCCGGGGGCGTTGTCGGTGCCCTCGAGCTCGATCGCGACCTCGGCCTGGATCTCCTCGTCGAGGCGGACCTCGAGGCAATCGAGATGCGTGACGTCACCGCGGACGGGGTGATGCTGCTGCTCCTTGATCACGACGGGAACGGCCTTCGTGTCGCCCACCTCGAGGTCGAGGAGCGTCTGCCCCTCCTGCAGGACGTTCCGGAGCTCGCGCTCCCGGACCTGGAAGGGCCGGGCCTCGCCGCCCTGCCCGTAGACCACGCCGGGGACCATGCCGTCCCGGCGCAGCCGCCGGGTGGCCCGCGATCCGAAGATGTCGCGAGGGGAAACCTTGAGTGTGGTCCGGTCCTGTGCCATTTGAACGAGCGCTACGCTCGGGCGCCAGGATAGGAAATGACGGGAGCCAATGGGCAGCGACCGACACATCGACCAACCAGATGAGCCGGACCGGCAGGAACCGGCGGGCGAGAGCGAGGACGAGAGCTGGGGCATAGAGATCCTCCGCTCGGATCCGGGTGAACGCTCCGACCCTCCCGAGCCCGAGCGCCAGGAGGGCGAGATCCCCCAGAGCCGGATCAGGCGCTCGGCCAAGCTCGGCACCGCGGTCGGCGGGCAGGCGACTCGCTACGCGGGGACCGCCGCCGCCAACGTCGTCCGCTCGGACGAGAAGGCCGAGGAGCGGCTCGAGACCCGGCACATCGAGACGGCTCTCAAGATGGCCTCCGTCCTCGGTGAGATGAAGGGCGCGGCGATGAAGATCGGCCAGATGGCCTCATTCATCGACGTCGACTTCCTCCCGCCCGAGTATCGCGAGATCTACCAGAAGCAGCTCTCGATGCTGCGCACCCACGCGCCCGCGATGCCCTGGGAGAGGGTGCGCACGGTGCTGGAGGAGGAATACGACGAGCGGCCGGAGAGCGTGTTCGCATCGATCGAGGAGGAGGCGTTCGCGGCCGCCTCGATCGGGCAGGTCCACCGGGCGACGCTTCACGACGGATCGAAGGTCGCGGTGAAGATCCAGTACCCCGGCGTCGCGGACGCCCTCGAGTCGGACGTCGCCAACATGGGCATCCTGCTGCGCCTCGCCAGAGCGCTCGCCCCGGGCCTCGACGCCAAGGCCGTCGCCTCGGAGCTGCGCGAGCGCGTCCTCGAGGAGCTCGACTACGAGTTCGAGGCGCAGAACCAGCGGACCTTCGCCCGCGCCTACGAGGACCACCCGTTCATCTTCGTCCCCAAGGTGCACTCGCGGCTCTCCCGCCGGCGGGTGCTGGTCAGCGACTACGTCGAGGGACGCGGGTTCGACGAGGTCAAGGACCTCGAGCAGGACGAGCGCGACATCTTCGGCGAGATCGTCTTCCGCTTCTGCTTTGGCTCGATCTACCACCTGCAGCACTTCAACGCCGACACTCATCCGGGCAACTACCTGCTGATGGAGGACGGCCGGGTCGCGTTCCTCGACTTCGGGATGACCAAGCGGCTCACCACCCAGCAGATCCAGCTCGAGCAGCGGGCGATGGACGCCGCCGGGCGCGACGACCCGGAGGGGCTGCGGCAAGCGCTCCACGACCTCGGATTCGTCGCCGACACGAGCCGCGTCGACGCCGAGCGGCTGATGGAGCACGTCAAGATGGTCGGCGGCTGGTACCTGGAGGACAAGGAGACCCAGATCACGCCCAGGCGTGTGATGAAGATGATCGAGGTGACCTCCGATCCGCGCTCGGACTTCTTCGACCTGGTTCGCAAGGAGAGCCTGCCCGCCGACGAGCTGATGGGGCGGCGGATGGAGACCGGGCTGCTGGCGGTGCTGGCCCAGCTGCGGTCCAGGGCCAACTGGCACCGGATCATGCGGGAGTGGGTCTACGGGGATCCGCCCTCCACCGTCCTCGGCGAGGTCGAGTGGCGCTACTTCGAGCGGCGGGGCACCGCCCAGACGCCCGGCCTGCCGACCCGGGTCTAGACGAAGAGCCTGGGGTCGTTCGAGCAGATCCCGTCCACGCCCATGCTGACCAGCTCGCGTATGCGATCGGCATCGTCGACGGTCCAGGCGATCAGCTCGACGCCGATGTCATGCGCGACGTCGACGGCCTTCGGCGTGATGATCGGGTGGTAGACCCAGACCGAGTCGACCTTGAGCTCCGGTCCCTGCTTGGCGAGGACGCCCGGATAGCGCCGGCGAAGCGCGGATAGCCCCGCCCTCAGCGCCGGCTGGGCCCAGCCGTACTGGGTCCAGTCTCGCTTCGTCTTCGGGTACGTCCAGCCAAGCCGCAGTTCCGGCGCGAGCTGGCGGAGCTTGCGCAGGCTCTCCACCTCCTGGGTGGAGACCATGGCTCGATCGAGCAGGCCGCGGCCCTCCAGCGCCCCGGCGAGCTCCGCCTCGCGCCCCGCCAGCTTCAGGTCGCAGTCGATCTCCACCTCGTCGAGCGGCGCCTCCAGGAAGAGGTCAAGGGCCTCCGTCAGGTCCATCGGCTGCCGTGTGAGAGCGTCGTCGTAGTCGTGGGCGACGATCAGGCGCCCCTCCTGCTCACGGAGAACGTCCAGCTCGATCATGTCGACGCCCTGCTCGACGGCGGCATCGAAGCTCTCGGCGGTGTTGCCCGCGATGATCCCGTCGGCGCCCTTGTGGCCGATTCGGCGGTAGCTCGGACCCTCTTCCGGCGCCTCCTTCTTTCCCTGTTTGGGCTCGGCCGCCATGGCGGCGCACACTAGAGGGTGCTACGGAGAGGCGCCCGTAGACGGCTTCGCCATCAGATCGCGGCCACAGGCGGCCACCCACGACAAGTCGCTACGGCTTCGCCTCCGCTCCTGGATGGAGTGGCCTGGTGGCCGCTAGAAGAGCTGGTTCTCGCCAGCAAAGATCTCCGAGACCGAGTCGTCGGTGAAGATCCGGCGCATCGAGTCGGCCAGCGTCTGGGCGGCCGAGATCACGGTGATGTTGTCCGGGGCCCCGGGGCGCTGGGGCATCGTGTCGGTGACCACGATCCGCTCGATCCCCGAGTTCTCCGGGGCGAGCCGCTCATAGGCGGGGTCCGAGAAGACCCCGTGGGTGGCGACGGCGAGCACGCGCTTGGCGCCCTCATCGAGGACGGTCTGCGCCGCGGCCGTGAGGGTGCCGGCCGTGTCGATCATGTCGTCGACCAGGACGGCGGTCTTGTCCTTGACCTCACCGACGACGTAGCCGATCTCGGCGACCTGCTGCGCGGGGCGCTCCTTCTCCATCACGGCCCAATGGGTCCCGATCTTGCGGGCGAAGTTGCGCGCGGTCTTGACGCGGCCGGCATCCGGGGAGACGATCACGAGCTCCTCGTCGAAGCCCATGTCGGCAACGTACTGGGCGAGCATCGGCATCGCGGTCATGTGGTCCAGTGGGACATGGAAGAAGCCCTGCACCTGGCCGGCGTGGAGGTCCATGGTGAGCACGCGGTCGACCCCGACGCCCTCCAGGCACTTGGCCACGATCCGCGCGGAGATCGGCTCGCGCGGAGCCGCCTTCTTGTCCTGGCGCGCGTAGCCGTACCAGGGCATCACGGCGATGATCCGGTGGGCCGAGGCGCCCTGCGCCGCGTCGATCATCGCCAGCAGCTCCATCAGGGCGTCGTTCGGAGTCATCCCCTCGAGCTCATTCGCGGCTGTCGACTGGACAATGAAGACGTCGGCGCCGCGGATCGACTCCTCGTAGCGGCAGTAGACCTCTCCGTTGGAGAAGGTCTTCAGCGTGACGTCGCCGAGGTCGACCGCGAGGTGACGGGCGATGTTGGAGGCGAGCTCGCCGGAGGCGCGGCCGCCGAAGACCATCAGGCGCTTTCGGTAGTCCTGAACGATCTCCGACATCGGCTGGGGCTGCTCGATTGTGCTCACGAGTCTTCTCCCTCGCTCGATTCCTTGTCCTTCTTCGCCGCGTAGCCCTCGACGTTCTTCTGCTTCGGCCGTGAGATTCCCAATGCCCCGGGCGGTACGTCCTCGCTGATCACCGATCCGGCCCCAGTGTATGCGTCGTCGCCGACTTCTACGGGAGCGACGAAGGTGGTGTCAACCCCGGTGTGAACGTTCTTCCCGATCTTGGTGCGATTTTTGTTGCGGCCGTCGTAGTTGGCGGTGACGGTGGTCGCCCCAAGATTGGTCCCCTCCCCCACCTCGGCGTCGCCGATGTAGGAGAGGTGGGGCACCTTGGCGCCCGGCCCGATCTCCGAGTTCTTGATCTCGACGAACGTCCCGGCCTTGGCCCCCTCGCCGATCCGGGCGTTCGGTCGCAGGTAGGTGAACGGCCCGACCTTCGCCTTGTCGGCGACCTCGCAGCCGGTCAGGTAGGAGTGGATGACGGTGGCGCGCTCTCCCACCGTCGAGTCGATCAGGGTGGTCATCGGCCCGATGCTGCTGCCCGATCCGACGGCCGTGGCGCCGCGCAGGGAGGTGCCGGGGAGGATGGTCGCGTCGGGCTCGATCCGGACGTCGGCGTCGATCCAGGTCGCGCCGGGATCAACGATCGTGACGCCCGCACGCATGTGGGCGAGCAGGATCCGGCGGCGTGCCTCGTCGGTGACACGGGCGAGGTCGGCGCGGTCGTTGACGCCGAGGTTGACCGCCGGGTCGCCGACCAGATGGGCGATCACCCGGCCGCCGGCCTTGCGGATCAGGGGCAGCACGTCGGGCAGGTAGTACTCGCCCTGGGCGTTGTCGTTGGTCAGGCCGTCGAGGGCATCCGCAAGCGGCTCGGCCGCGAACGCGTAGGTGCCGGCGTTCACCTCCTTGACCTCGAGCTCCTCCCGGGAGGCATCTCCCGGGTTCTTCGCCTCGACGATCCGCTCGATCTCGCCGTCGGCGGCCCGAATCACACGGCCGAAGGTGCCAGGATCCTCAAGCTCCGTGGTCATCATCGTCGCGGCGGCGCCGGCCTCGCTATGGGCCGCGAGCATGCCGTCGATCGCATCCGCGCCGAGCAGCGGCGTGTCGCCCGAGAGGACCACGACGGTGCCGGACGCCCTGACGACGTCGGCCGCCGCTCGCAGCGCACCGCCCGTACCGTCGGCCTCGGGCTGGACGATCGTCTCGGTGCCGTTGGGCAGCACCGAGGAGAGGTCGCGATCGGGCGAGACGATCACGCAGACCCGGCCGGCGCCCGCCTCGCGCGCGGCGAGGATCGGCCAGGCGATCATCGGCCGCCCGCAGACCTCGTGCAGGACCTTGGGCAGCGCCGAGTGCATGCGCGTGCCCTGTCCCGCCGCCATGATCAGGGCCGTTGTGGCCGGGGGATTCACAGCGGAATCGTAGATGCAGCGGGCCCGCCCGCTGGTCGTGGGCGACCGGCTGGGCGTCCGCCCCCAGCGGCTATGCGGGCTGCTCGGCCTCCTGCGCCTCGAACGCGGCCCTGACCAGTTCGACGATCTCCGGCGGCGCCTTCTCGGGAGAACCGGCGTCGTGCGGCGGCTGCGGGTCGTACTCGATGCCGAGCTGTACCGCCTGGGCGACTTCCGGCCCGTTGATACGGGTGACGAGGTGGAGGGCCATGTCGATCCCGGACGAGACCCCCGCCGCCGTGACGATCTTGCCGTGCTGCACGACACGGTCGGGGACGGGCTCGGCGCCGAGCTCGGCGAGCACGTCCCGCGCGAGCCAGTGTGTGGTCGCCGGGACGCCATCGAGGAGGCCGGCCGCGGCCAGCAGCAGCGAGCCCGTGCAGACGGAGGTCGTCCAGGTGCTGGTCTCGTGGACGCCCCTGATCCACTCGTGGAGCGGCTCGTGCTCGAGCAACATGCGGTTGCCGAAGCCGCCGGGGACCACCACGACGTCGGGGCTCGTGATCTCGTCGAGGGAGGCGTCGGCCACCAGGGAGAGAGTGTCCGACTCGTTGCGCACCGGACCGGCCCGCTCGGCGACGAAGATCGACTCGTTGCCGGGCACCGAGTTGAGGACGTCGTGCGGCCCCGTGATGTCGAGGGCGGTGAAGCGGTCGTAGAGCAGGTAGGCGACTTGCATCTGGGTCTCCTCTCAGTGGACGGTTGCGGCCGGGTCGGGGGCTCTGCGGAAGCGGGCGCGGTAGGAGGCCGGCGGGGTGCCGATCCGGCGCGCGAAGGCTCGGCGCATCGTCTCCGGCGTGCCGAAGCCGCAGCGGGCCGAGACGAGCTCGATCGGATCGGCGCCGTCCTCGAGCAGCTGCCGGGCGCGTTCCACCCGGAGCTCCTCCACGTAGGCGGCGGGGGTCATGCCCGTCTCGCGCCGGAAGAAGCGGGCGAAGTTGCGCGGGCTCATCGCGGCGCGCCCAGCCAGCGCGTCGACGCGCAGATCGGCGTCGAGGTTGTCCGCGATCCAGGACTGGAGCTCCCGCAGGGGCCGCCGCTCAGCGAGCTGAGCCGAGAGGTGGGTGCTGAACTGCGCCTGGCCGCCGGGACGCTGGAGGAAGAGGACGAGCCAGCGCGCGATATCCACCGCGGTCTCGCGGCCGAGATCCTCCTCCACCAGCGCGAGGGAGAGGTCCATCCCCGAGGTGACGCCGGCCGAGGTCCAGACGTTGCCGTCGCGGACGAAGATCGGGTTAGGGTCGACGGTGAGCTCCGGGTGGCGGCGGGCGAGCTCGGCGGTCGAGGCCCAGTGCGTCGTGCAGGTCTTCCCCTCCAGCAGCCCGGCGCGGGCAAGCAGGAACGTCCCGGAGCAGACCGAGGTCACGCGGCGGGAGCGCCGCGCGGCGCTGCGAATCCAGCGGATCAGGGAAGCGTCGTTCTCGGCCTTTGCCACCCCGAAGCCGCCGGCGACGATCAGGGTGTCGATCGGGCCGCGGCAGCGGGCCGTGGTCGTCTTGGGCGCGATGCCATAGCCGCCTGCCCTGGTGGTGATCGGCCCGGGCTCCTTGGCGACCACCTCGACGGTGTAGGCGCCACCGCCGGCAAGCGCATCGGCGCCGGCGAACACCTCGGCCGGCCCGATCACGTCGAGCGGCTGCACGCCGGAGAAGGCGAGGATCACTACCCGTCGAGGCTTGGCGGAGGCCACGGGGGAATCATGGCCCTATCCCGATCTGTCTGCAATGACCAATTACGGACGATTCCTGCCATCCGTGGAGCTGGGGAGCTCGGATTTGAACCGAGTCTTGATCCTCCAAAGGGACCCGTGCTGCCAGTTACACCACTCCCCAGGGGGAGAAATCAGTGTATGCCGGGGTTAACCTGAAGGCATGGAGCCAACCCTCTCCGAGCGACTCGATGAGCGCCTGCAGCGGATGGAGGCAAAGATGGATGCCGGCTTCGACAGGGTCGACCGAGACATCAGGGAGCTCCGGGGAACTGTCGACCGAGACATCAGAGAGCTCCGGGGAACTGTTCTTCGTTTCGGCGGAGGCATCATGGTGGGTCTTGTCGGAGTGATATTGGCGCTCATCGGTGTGATCGGAGTGATCCTCTCTACCAACTGAGCTCCGAGTGATCCGGCGGCACCGACCCCGTCGAATCACCGGAAACCGCCCCGACCCGCTGAAGGAGAGATGGGCAAGGAGTACGCGTTCCTCGATGAGTGGGACGTCGATGCGCCGCAGGATGCGATCTTCAACGCGCTCGCCGACGCCCGCACCTATCCCGACTGGTGGAAGCCGGTCTACATCCAGGTCGATGGGGACGAGCCTCCGGGCGAGGGCGTGACGACCAAGCAGCACTTCAAGGGCAAGCTGCCCTACACGCTTTACACGACCTCCAAGATCGTCGTCTTCGATCCGCCAAACCACTTCCGGGTCGAGGTCGTCGGTGACCTGACCGGGACAGGGAAGTGGACGCTGGGGCCGAACGGCCACGGCCAGGTTCACGTCCGCTTCGACTGGATCGTCCGCGCCGACCGTCCCCTCCTCCGCTACCTCACCCCGATCATGCGGCCGATCTTCCGCTGGAACCACAACTGGTCGGCGGCAAGGGCGAAGGAGGGGCTGGAGCCGTACGCACGGGCCAAATAGGCTCCCGGGGGCATGCCACCCCTGTCGCGCTTCCCCCGCATCTCCTCGTACGGATTCCTCTCGGACTGCCACACCGGCGCGCTCATGTCACCCGAGGGCTCGGTCGAGTGGCTCTGCCTCCCCCGGTTCGACTCCGAGAGCGTCTTCGGTTCGCTGCTCGACCGCAGCGCCGGCTTCTGGCGGCTCGGCCCACCGGGCCTGGTCGCGCCGGTCAGCCGCCGCTACATCCCCGGAACCAATGTCCTGGAGACCACCTGGATGACCGGTTCCGGCTGGATCGTCATCCGCGACGGTCTCACGCTCGGAGACTGGCGCCAGGACAACGACTTCGAGCCGCACCGCCGCCCGCCGCCGGATGACGAGGCGGAACACGTCCTGATTCGCCAGGTGGAGTGCCTGCAGGGTGAGGTCGACATCGAGATGATCTGCCAGCCGGCCTTCGACTACGGGGCGACGCGGCTCGAGTGGCAGCGAGCCGGTGACGCCGGCACCGACGCGGAGGTCAGCCACAAGAACATCCATCTGACCCTCACCGGCGACCTCCCACTCGGGGTCGACGGCACCGACGCCCGGGCGCGCCACCGGATGAAGGCCGGAGAGGTCCGCTACAGCGCGCTCAGCTGGGGACCCTCGCCGATCCCGCCGAGCTCTTCGGAGGAATGCGAGCAGCGCCTCCAGCGCACAGTCGACTTCTGGCGCCGCTGGCTCGAGGGGGGCAGCTTCCCGGACCATCCCTGGCGTGACTTCCTGCAGCGCTCGGCCCTGGTCCTCAAGGGTCTGACCTACTCGCCGACCGGCGCACTGATCGCGGCCCTCACGACCTCCCTCCCCGAGACGCCCGGCGGCGAGCGCAACTGGGACTACCGCTTCACCTGGATCCGCGACGCGACCTTCGCGCTCTGGGCGATGCACACCCTGGGCTTCGACTATGAGGCGACCGACTTCATGGGCTGGATGACCGACGTCTACAAGGAGGGCATCGAGGACGGCAGCCCCGGCATGCAGATCATGTACGGGATCGACGGCGAGATGGACCTCACCGAGACCACACTCGAGCACCTGAACGGATACGAGAACGCCAAGCCGGTGCGAATAGGCAACGCCGCCTACGACCAGCGCCAGAACGACGTCTACGGCGCCCTGCTCGACTCCGTCTACATCCACGCCAAGGTGCAGGACCACCTTCCGCACGAGCTCTGGGAGGCGCTCTGCCGCCAGGTCGAGTCGGCGGTCGCGGTCTGGGAGAAGCCCGACCAGGGGATCTGGGAGGCCCGTGGAGACCCCAAGCACTACGTCTCCTCGAAGCTGATGTGCTGGGTCGCCCTGGACAGGGGCTGCCGCCTTGCGGACCGGATCGGTGACGAGGACCGATTGGCGAGGTGGACCGAGGTCGCCGAGAAGATCCGCGACGACATCCTCGAAAAGGGAGTCTCGGACGCCGGAGTATTCCGCCAGCACTACGAGACGGACGCGCTCGACGCGTCCACCCTCCTGGTGCCGCTGGTCCGCTTCCTGCCGCCCGGCGACGAGCGGGTCGTCAACACCGTCAAGGCGATCGACAAGGACCTGACCGAGCACGGGCTCGTGCTCCGCTACCGCGTCGATCAGACCGACGACGGGCTGCACGGAGAGGAGGCCAGCTTCCTGATCTGCTCGTTCTGGCTGGTCTCCGCCCTATCCGAGATCGGCGAGCAGCAGAGGGCGCGCGAGATGTGCGAGAAGCTGCTCTCCATGTGCGGCCCACTCGGCCTCTACGCCGAGGAGCTGGATGCCCGCACCGGCCGTCACTGGGGCAACTTCCCGCAGGCCTTCACCCACCTTGCCCTGATCAACGCCGTGAGCCACGTGATCTCGGACGATCGCGCGACCGGCGACCGCGAGGTCACCGCGGTGCTCAGCGAGATGATCTCCCAGCAGTCCGGCTAGTGCCCCGCCCAGAAACGTTTCACCGGAAATGACTGGCCCAGATCACCACCAGACTTCGTCCTCAGTCGTCCGAATAGCGCTGCTATTCGGACTCCCTGCGTCCTCGCCTGGAGGCGCCTGGGCTGCGTCATTTCCTGGCGAACGTTCCCGGACGGGGCACTAGCTACTCCGCCTCGGCCGGAGGGACCTGGCCCGCCTCCGTGCCCGGCTCGCGCGCCGGCCCCACCGGGGAGGCGATTCCCAGCACCCGCATCGCCTTCAGGCCGAGCCCAAGCTTCTCGCGCCCCTCGGTGGAGGTGACGTCATGCCCGCAGAGCTCGCGGGCGCGCTCCAGGCGGTAGCGGATCGTGTGGCGGTGGGTGAATAGCTGCTGCGCGGTCGCGGCCACGTTCCCGTCGTTCTCGAGATAGGTCTCGACCGTTGTGACCAGCTCGGTCTCGTACTGCTCGTCGTACGCGACCAGCGGCTCGACGGTCTCGGAGTAGAAGCGCTCGAGCTCGGCCGGGTCCTCGCTCATCGCCGGCAGCAGGAGCCGGTAGGCGCCCGTGTCCTCGAAGGCGAGCACCCTCGTGCTCTCGGCTTCGCCGACGTTGGCGGCCAGCAGCGCCTCCTGCCCTGCCCGGTAGAGGTCGACGGGGTCGGAGGCGACGCGGCTCCTGGAGACACCGACGGTGAAGCCCGTCAATCCCTCGTCGAGCTCGTTGGCAAGTGCGTCGGAGGCGCGCGCCAGCTGCTCCTCGCCTTCCGCTGGAACGACCGCGACGATCTCCGCCCCCTCTCCCTCGGGATTCCCCTCGGCCCCGAGCGCGCCGGAGCTCACCGCCCTTACCGCGCGTAGGGCGATTGCCAGGACCCGCGAACGCCACTCACCGGTCTGCGCGACGTGCGGCACGGCACGGGCGATCAGGACGCCGCCGCCGGCGGCCAGATCGGTGCCGAGCTCGGCCGCGCGGGCCTCGATGTCCCCGCGGTCCGTGATCTCACGACGGAGCAGGGCGCGGACGAAGTCCCCCGCCGCCTCCTCCGTCGCCCACTCCGGGGAGCGGGAGCGCTCGAGCTCGAGCCCGACGAGGGTCGCCACCATCCGCAGCAGCGCCGCGTCCGGCTCGTCCTCGCCGCGAGGACGCCAGCGCAGCTCCCCTACCGCGGTGTCGGCCACGCGAAGCTCGACGACCTCGACGCCGGCGCCGCCCGCCAGCAGCTTCCTCTCCTCGTCCGGTGAAGCCGCGGCGACCGCGAGCACGTTGCTCGCCCGGTCGATCAGGGCGACGCTCGCGGCCAGCGCACGGCCGGCGGCGCGGGCGACCGCGGGCATGCCGGCGCCGGCCTCGATCGCAGCCGAGAGCTCCTCGAGGCTGCCGGGGTCGGCGTGGCGCTCGGAGTGCTTCTCCTTGGCGTTCATCCGTGCATTTTAGGTTGGGACTTGGAGTGCAGCGAAAACTAGACCCAGCCGGAGATCTTGTCCCAGTTGAGGAAGACCACGACCCCGATCACGAGCCCGATGAGAACCAGCGCCGCGAGGACGAAGAGCGAGAGAAACCCCGCGACCAGCTTCTCCCAGGCGCGCCCGTAGGAGCCGAGCGCGGGCACCAGGATGAGGCCCACGAAAGCGCATATCGAGAGCAGCCCGGCGCCGGCGAAGAGGTAGTACTCAGTGCCGAGCGCCAGCACCGGCGCCAGTATCGAGCTCAGGGGCAGCGACACGCCGAGGATTGTGGCGGATGTAGGCCACGACCAGCGCCACGATGGCGGCCGCGGAGAAGCAGGAGAGGCCCAGGGCCCACCCGGCGGTCACGTCGCTGAGCCAGTGAACCCGCAGGTAGACGCGGGTGAGGCCGACGACCGCGGCGAGCGCGATGCCGGCCGCGATCACCAGGCTGCGCCTCGCGATTCCCGGAACGAGCCGCAGCGAGACCGTGACGGCCAGCCAGACATAGAGGGTCGAGTAGGCGGCGTGCCCGCTTGGGAACGAGGAGCCGGACGCCGAGGTGAGCGGATCGGGTGGTCGCGGCCGATCGGTCCAGGCCTTGATCCCGTGAACGAGCAAGATCGTCAGCACCATGCCCGCGACCAGCACCCAGAACTCCGTCCACCGGCGCCAGGCCGCCAGAGCGATCGCGGCGAGCAGCGCGATCGGCCAGGTCACCCATCCCGAGCCCAGATGGGTGAGGCCCTTCGCCACGTGATCGAGCCAGGGGGCGCTCAGGTCGTTGACGACGTTGAGGGCCGTCTGGTCACCCGGTGTGGGCCCAGGGTCCCCGGAGACGACGGCCCAGTAGGCGATCACCACGAACAGCCCGACCGAGAGGGCCGCGAGCAGGGTGGTCAGCTCGAGGCCGAGCCCGCCGGGTGTGAGCCGCCGGCCGAGGAAGGCGAACTGGGGGCGCAGTGGCCGCGCCAGAGCCAGAATCGGGCGGAGCGCCCGTCGCTTCTCCATCTCCGCCGCGATCTTCCCCCGGTTCCCAGGCTCGCGCAGGAACCGGAAGGCGAGGAAGATTCCCACCGCCACCCCGATGACGATCGCGAACACCAGCAGCCCCTGGCCGACGACCTTCGTGACCGTGTCGAGGCTCTGCGCGAAGAAGTAGCCGGCCAGGATCAGGCCCGCCGACCAGAGGCCGGTGCCCAGGATGCTGAACGGCGCGAAGTTGCGGTACGGCATCCGGCTGCTGCCGGCGATGAAAGGCGCCAGCGCCCGCACCAGGCCGATGAAGCGGCCGATCAGGATCGTCCTGCCGCCGTAGCGGGCGAAGTACCCCTCGACCTGCTTGAGGCGCTCGTCGGTGATCCGGAAGCGCCTGCCGTGCTTGACGAGGAACCCCCGGCCAAGCCGCGCCCCGAGCAGGAAGCTGACGGTGTCGCCCGCGAACGCGCAGAGCCAGGTGATGGCGAGGATGAGCGGCAGCGAGATGTCCCCCTGCCCGGCCACGGCGCCGCCGAGCATCACGGTGAACTCCCCGGGCGCGATCAGCCCGACGAAGGCCCCGGTCTCGAGGAACGCCAAGGCGCCGACCAGCAGGTAGGTCCAGGCCCCCAGCCCCTTGGAGAGATCCTGAATCGCGGCCTCCAGGTCGATGTGCGGCAGATCGCCCCGGAACACGAAGAAGGCGACGATCGCGGCCGCCAGCAGCCCTCGGCGGACCCATTTCCAGCTGATCCGATTGGCGGTCATTCGGCGAGCGGCGCGGTCGCCAGGGCGCCAGGGAACCCCTCGCGGAGAGTCTTGACCGCCGCCAGCGCGTCATCCGCGCTCGGATAGAGGCCGAAGGCGGTCGGCCCCGACCCCGTCACCATCGCGTGGGCCGCGCCGGCCTCCTCCAGGGCGCGCAGCGCGTCCTCGATCTCCGGCCGCAGCGAGATCGCCGCCGGCTGCAGGTCGTTGACCAGGTTCTCTCGGTAGTCGAGCGGGGAGCCGCCCTCGTCCACCGCGTCGCGGAGGCGGCGGCGAATCGCCTCCAGCTCGGACTCGCCCCGAGGCGTGCCGAGCCGATCGGCCTCGGCGTAGACGTCGGCGGTCGCCAATCCCTCGGCCTGCGGGATCAGGACGACCCCGTGCTCGGCCGGCGGCGGCGCCGGCTCGATCACCTCTCCCGCCCCGGCGACCAGGCAGGGGCGGGGTTGGAGCTGCGACGGGACGTCCGCCCCGATCTCCGCCGCGATGGACCGCAGGCCCTCCACCTCGCCCCTGGCGAGCCGCAGGACGGCCGCCGCGTCGGCGCTGCCGCCACCGAGCCCGGCCGCCACCGGGACCCGCTTGGTGACCTCGATTCGCAGGGGCGGCCCGTCCCAGCCGTTCTCCCTCAGCGCAGCAAGGGCCCTGGCGGTCAGGTCGGGGCCCTCGATCCCCTCGCAGATCACCTCGTCGCCCTCCGCCGCGCTGAGTCGCAGGCGATCCGCCAGCTCGAGCGGCTCGAACAGCGACCGGATCTCGTGCAGCCCGTCCTCCCGGATCGGGCCCACGTACAGGCAGAGGTTGAGCTTCGCGGGCGCGAGCATCGTCCCCGGCAGCTCGGCCACGCTCACCCTCTCTCCCCTTCCTTCGCCAGCGCCTCGGCGAACCGTTTGAATTCCTCGGGCGAGAGCGTCTCGGCGCGCGCGTCGGCGGCCTTGCCCAGCTCCGCCAGCGCCAGCCGGGCCGGTTCGCGGCTGCCGGCCCGAGCCAGCTCCAGGGAGCGAGGCAGCGCCTTGCGCCGGTGGGCGAACGCGAGGCGAACCAGCGCCGCGAGGTCGCGCGAGGCGCCGGGCCCTGTCCTGCGCAACCTCAACAGGGCCGAGCCGACCCGCGGCCGGGGCACGAACACCGCCGGGTCCACAGTCCGGAGCATCGTCACCTCGCACGCGAGCTGGACGAGGACGCTCGCGGATCCGTACTCGCGTGTCCCGGGCTCGGCGCGCAGCCGGTCCGCGATCTCGCGCTGGACCATGACGACCCAGCTCTCCATCGACGGGATCTCGTCGATCGTCCGGACCAGCAGCGGCGTTGCGATCGAGTAGGGCAGGTTCGCGACCATCTTGGTCGGCGCCGGCTTCAGATCGTCCAGGGCGACCCGCATGGCGTCGCCCCAGACGAGCTTGACGTTCCCCGCCTCGCTCGCCAGCGGCTCGAGCTGGTCATGCAGCCGCTCGTCGACCTCGATCACATGCAGGCAGGCTACGGCCGGGGCCAGGCGCTCGGTGAGGGCGCCGCCCCCGCCGCCGACCTCGAGCACGACGTCGCTCGCCGAGAGGGCTGCCTCGCGGGCGATCGCGTCCAGCAGGTTGGGGTCGGCGAGGAAGTTCTGTCCCAACCGGCGAGGCGACCGCCCCGGCGGCCCGGTGCGGCCCGTCACCACCCGAGGACTCTCGCGGCGTTCGCCTCCACGATTCGCTCGAGGTCACCGTAGGGGACGCCGCGGACCTCGGCCAGCCGCTGGGCCGTCGCGACCACGTTCGCGGGCTGATTCGGCTTCCCCCTCACAGCCTGAGGGGCGAGGAACGGCGAGTCCGTCTCGACCAGCACCCGGTTCTCGGGCACGATCGCGGCCGTCTCCCGAATCGCCTCCGACCTCGGATAGGTGAGGTTCCCGGCGAATGAGCAGTACCAGCCGCGCTCGGCTGCCCGCTCGGCCCAGCGCGGCCCGGCGGAGAAGCAGTGCAGGATCACCGTGACGCCGTCGCCCTCCCGCCCGAGCGTCTCGAACGCCTCGGAGACCGCGTCCTCCGCCCCGTCCGAATCGCGAAGGTGGACGACGAGGGCCTTCCCCGTGCGCTTCGCAATCGCGATCTGCGCGGAAAAGGCGCGGCGCTGGTCCTCCGGCTCGGAGCGCTCGCGGTAGAAGTCGAGCCCGGTCTCGCCGACGGCGACCACACCCGGCTGGGAGCAGAGGTCCTCGATCGCCTCGGCCGCGGCATCATCGAAGCCGTCGGCGCTGTTCGGATGCCGGCCGACCGACGCGAAAACGCCGTCATTCGCCTGGGCCGAGCGAACGGCCTCAGGGTTCGAGTCCTCACCCAGGCCCACCGTGAGGATGCGGTCTACGCCGGCGTCGCGCGCGGATTTGACCAGCTCGGCCTCCGACGGTTCGCAGAGCCCGAGGTGCGCGTGCGTATCGACCATGCCGCCGAGTCTAAGAGCGGCCCGGTGGCGGCTAACCCAGGTTCGTGAGGATGAAGTCGTGGTAGCTGTCGGCCCTGGTGTGAACGGATGGAAAGCCCTTCAGCCCGCAGATCACGAAGAAGAAGGGGTTCCGCCTCGATGCCGGCGCGAGGGTCGCCTCGGCGATCCCCACCAGGCGAGGCCCGGCCGGCGTGTTCGCGACCAGCGGTCCGCCGCTGTCGCCCTCGCAGACGCCTCGCCTCACTGGCCGGCGCTTGACCTTGCGCTTGATGCGGCGAACGGCGAAGCCGGCCTTGTGACCGAAGTCGCAGATCACCCACGTCGGCGCCGGACAGGACCGCGCCATCACGTTGGCCGCGGTCAGCCAGCCGAATTTCGCCTTGCCCACGATCAGCGGATTTCGGTTGCCGAATCCCGCGAGGGAGAGCCGGGCGCCGGGGTGCGTGTAGGCGACATCCTCGGCGGTGCTCGCCAGCTGGATCGCCGGCGCCGTGGTCGCCCCCTGGAGCGTCAGGATCGCCAGGTCGCTCTGGAGCCCGCCCGCGTATCCCGGCGCGAGCGCGACGGACGAGACGCCGAGCACCTCACCGCCTGCAAACGCCGATGTCGACTCCGCCCGCACGATCATCGTCGGGGGGTCCCCGACGCAGTGCGCGGCCGTCAACACGCGGGTCGGCGAGATCACCGTGCCCGTGCAGAGCGTTCTCGGCGTCAGCACCGCGACCGCGAAGCCCCATTGATCCAGGCTCGCCGGAGTGCCGCCGATCACGCTGGAGCGCGCCCGCGGCTTGGCACTCGCCGGCCCGGCGGCGACCAAACCGATCAGGCCCGCGATGCAGAGAGTCGCGGCGCCCACCCTGGCAATCCGAGAGACCATCGGCGTCAGTGCCGCGCTAGCGCTTCAACCTGAAGGCTCGGGAGATGGTGTCGGTCGCGCCCGTGGTCGGGTCGGTGGCGGTCAGCTTCTCGGTCAGCTTGAACTTGCCTGCATTCCGCTTGATCGTCTTCAGCGCCCTGCCCTTGACGATCAGGGCGAGGCCGAAGAGCTGGTTCGCCGCGAAGGACCCCGAGTCCCCGAACGGGACGCGGGCCCCGAGCCCCTTGAGCACTCCGGTGCCGGTGACGTCGCAGTTCACCGAGCAGACGGCGACGGGCTGGATGTGCTTCCTGATCCTGACCTTGCGCTTGGTGACGAAGTTGACGATGGCCCCGGACTTGTGGGCGACGGGCCCATCGGCTCCCGCTCCCGAGGCGGGAATCAGCAGCACACCGGCGACCGCGAGGACAGCAAAAAGGCTCCCAACGCGAGACGTCCAACTCATCGAATTCCTCCCTGTATCGCCTTCCCGACTAGGCGAGCCACACTAGCACTAGGCCGTTTGGAGCTTGGGAAACAGAGGGGCCAGCTCGCCCAGGGCCTGACCCCCACCGCGTGAGCCGAACTCGGCCAACTCGCGGCCCGATTCCTCCAGCGCCTGGAGCAAGCGTCCCGTCGTCTCAGGCATGTATGCGTGCAGCAACAGCGTCGTCACCCGCAGCCCCTCCGCGAGGCCGTAGAGGACCGAATCGAGCTTCGCCGACGCCGAATCGTCCTTCGCCAGCTCCCACGGCTTCGTCTCCTCGACGTATTGATTGAGGCGGCGGACCAGCTTCCAGGTCTCCTCGAGCGCCTGCGTCAGCTCCGCCTCGTCGAAGAGCGCCCGGACGCGCTCGGGCGCGCCCTCGAAGGCTCCGGCGAGATCCGCCTCGGCCTCCGCCTCGGGGACGGTCCCCTCGCGGTAGCGGCCGATCATCGAGAGCACGCGGTTGGCGAGGTTCCCGTACTGGTCGGCCAGCTCGGTCTCGTAGCGCGACTCGAAGCCGGCGGGCGAGATCTGGCCGTCCTGGCCGAACGAGACCTCCCTGAAGCAGTAGAAGCGCAGGGCGTCGGCGCCGAACTTGGCGACGACCTCGTCCGGGTCGAGCACGTTGCCGAGCGACTTGGACATCTTGTGCCCCTCCATCAGCAGGAAGCCGTGGATGAACATCCCCTTCGGCAACTCGATCTCGGCGGCCATCAGGAACGCCGGCCAGTAGACGGCGTGGAACTTGAGGATGTCCTTGGCCAGGATGTGGAAGGGCGGCCAGAACTCCTCCGTGACGTCCTTCCCCTCGATTCCGTAGCCGAGCGCCGTGTAGTAGTTGAGCAGCGCGTCGAACCAGACGTAGATCACCTGGTCGGTGTCCCACGGGACCGGCACGCCCCACTTCAGCGTGGGGCGGGACAGCGAGACGTCCTGCAGGCCCTGCTTGATGAAGGAGAGCGCCTCGTTGCGCCGGAAGTCCGGGATGACGAAGTCGGGGCGCTCCTCGTAGAGACGCTCGAGATCGGCCTGGAACGCCGAGAGCCTGAAGAACCAGTTGTCCTGCTTCTCGCGAGTCAGCGGGATCTGGTGGATCGGGCAGGTGTTGTCGGGTCCGATCTCCGACTCGGTCTTGAAGTCGGCACAGCGCGGGCAGTACCAGCCCTCGTAGACGCCCTCGTAGACGTGGCCGTTGTCGTAGACCCGCTGGACGATCTCCTGGACGCGCTCGATGTGGCCCTCGTCCGTCGTCCGGATGAAGAAGTCGTTGGACGCGTTGATCTTGGCCGCCATCTCCTTGAAGCGCGGCGCCAGGCGGTCGCCGAGCTCGCGCGGGGTCGTGCCCTCGGCCTCCGCCTGCTGCGTCACCGGCTCGCCGTGCTCGTCGGTCCCGGTCAGGAAGAAGACGTCCTCGCCCCGCTGGCGGTGGTGGCGAGCCAGGATGTCGGCGGCGATCGTCGAGTAGGCGTGTCCCAGATGAGGCTCGCCGTTGACGTAGTAGATCGGGGTGGTGACGTAGAAGCTCACGGGGCCGTGAGCGTACTTACAAGAGCTTCTCCTGCCCCTTCGCGCCGGACCGGCGGCGGCGCGGGATGCCGGCGGCCTCGGTCAGCGCCTCCTCGACGTCCGCCAGGATCGCGCGCTCCGAGCGCGACGCGACGATCGGCTCGGCCATGTCGTCGACGTGCACGTAGGTCCGCCGCCCGTCGCCGCGATCCTTCGGATCGAGCGGCACGATCGCGTAGATCCGGTCGGCCCGGGCGAACTTCCCGTAGCCGAGGGACACCATGCGTGGCTCGCGCTTGGCCATCTCGCTCCTACCCAAGGTAGCGCCGCAGCCAGTCGGTTAAGGCTCCGTTCAACCGGGAATTAGGGGCCTTCGGTTCCATGGCCAACTTGCGCGCGACGAGAAAGAACCTGGTCCTGGCCGGGGTCGGCGGCCTGGTGGTCATCGCGTGGATGGCCGGTTGCGGAGGCTCGTCGAAGGGCACGACGACTGTGACGACCTCATCGACCCCGAACCGGCCGGCGCCGCAGACAACCGACTGGCCCACCTATGGCCTCGACTCGGGGAGGACCCGCTACCTGCCCACGAATCGGGTCAAGCCGCCGTACAAGCTCGCCTGGAGCTACGACGCCGGGCACCTGATGGAGTACTCGCCGATCGTCGTCGGGCACACGCTCTATGGGATCGACAACAACGGCGAGGCCTTCGCGCTCAACACGCGGAACGGCAAGCCGCGGTGGCGCCGCGACGTGGCCACGCTGAACGCCTCGGCGCCGACGTTCAGCAACGGCCGCCTGTACATCTCCAGCCTCGAGCCCGGGCAGGTCCAGGCGCTGAACGCGAGCAATGGCAAGGTCGTCTGGCGCCATCCCCTCCCCGGCCGCACGGAATCCAGCCCGCTGGCGACCGGCAACGAGGTGATCGCCGGCTGCGAGTGCGGATCCGTCTACGCGCTCAAGGCGGAGAACGGCAAGGAGCTCTGGAGCACCGCGGTGGGCGGTGCTGTCAAGGCCTCACCGGCGCTCGACCACGGGACGGTCTTCGTCGGGGACTACGGCGGTCAGATGACCGCGCTGCGCGCGAGCAACGGCGCGATTCGCTGGACGGCCCACGCGGGGGACAGCATCTACGGCACGGCCGCCGTCGCCTTCGGTCGCGTCTACGCCGGCGATCTGAGCGGTGGGTTCCACGCCTGGGATGAGGACAACGGCTCCGAGGATTGGAGCACCTCGACCAGCGGCTACGTCTACAGCGGGGCGACGGCCGCAAGAGCGCCCGGCACACCGCCGTCCGTCTACTTCGGCTCCTACGACGGCACCGTCTACGCGCTCAATGCCCGCACGGGCAGCCGGCGCTGGTCGCGCTCGGCCGCCGGTCCCGTCTCGGGCGCGGGCAGCATGATCGGCGGCGTCTTCTACGCCGGCGACCTGAAGACGACGCAGACCTTCGGCTTCCGGGCGACGGACGGCAAGCCGGTCTTCGCAGTCCCGCGACGGCGCCTACAACCCGGTGATCTCGGACGGCAGGCTGCTCTACATGACCGGCGTCAACGTGATCTACGCGCTCCGCCCCTCGCATGGCCGCTCGGTGCACGGCTTCGTCAAGAAGAGCCGGAACCTGGCGGGTGAAGACGGCTCGCCATCAGATCGCGGCCACAAGCGGTCGCTAGCGCCGCGGCTCCCGGCCGGTGATGCCCTTGTAGAGATCGTTGGCCGGGACTCCGGTGAGGGCCGAGACCACGCTGGCCGCCGCCCGCGGCCGGGCTCCGGCGCGGATCAGGCCGCGCAGTGCGTCCGTGGCGAAGCCGATGTCGGCGGTGCCCCGCTCGGCGGCGGGGCCGATGACGACCACGATCTCGCCGCGGGCCTCTTCCCGGAACCGCCTGGAGAGCTCGCCGAGCGTGCCGCGGACGACCTCCTCGTGCAGCTTGGTCAGCTCGCGGCAGACCGCCGCCGGCCGGTCCGGCGCGAGCTGGGCGAGCGCCCGCAGCGACTCGGGCAGGCGCCGCGGCGACTCGAAGGCGATCAGGGTCTCAGTGGACTGGAGGACGCGCTCCAGCTCGCCGGTTCTCCTGGGCAAGAAGCCCTGGTAGCGGAAGCGGTGGGTCGGGAGCCCCGAGACGACCAGCGCGGTGATGATCGACGAGGGCCCGGGCAGCACCTCGATGTCGAGGTCGCGGTCGATGCAGGCCCTGATCAGGCGGAATCCCGGGTCGGAGATCGCGGGCGTGCCGGCGTCGGAGACGAGGGCGACGTTGTCCCCCCGCTCGATCCGCTGGGCCAGCTCCCGCGCCCGCTCCGCCTCGTTGCCCTCGTGGTAGGAGAGGAGCCGCAGGGCCTGGATCTCGAGCCGCTCCAGCAGCAGCCCGGTCCTGCGCGTGTCCTCGCAGGCGATCACATCGGCCTCGTACAGCTCGCGCCGAGCGCGCAGGGTGATGTCCTCGAGGTTCCCGATCGGGGTCGGGCAGACGACCAGCTTGCCGGGGATGGCTCAGCCCTCCCTGTCGAGCTCGATCAGGGCCATCGCCGCCGCACCGATCATGCCCGCCTCGGGGCCCAGCTCGGCGAGCTGCACCGGCGCCTCGTTCATCGGGGGAAGCGCCCGCGTCCGCAGCTCCTGGCGCGCGGGGTCGAGCAGCAGGTCGCCGACCGCTGCGACGCCTCCCCCGATCACGAACACGTCGGGGTCGAAGATATTCGCCAGGCTGGCGAGAGCGATGCCGAGATGCCGGCCCGCCTCAGCGACGATCTCGGCGGCAAGCGGATCGCCCTTCGTCGCCAGCTCGGTCACGGTCTTCCCGACGATCGGTCCCTCCGCGAGTGCCTTGCCGAGGGCGGAGTCCGGGTCACGCTCCGCGGCCGCCTTGCCCTCCCGCGCGATCGCCGTGCCGGACGCGTAGGTCTCGACGCAGCCGTGGTTGGGGCAATTGCCCTGGCAGGGCAACCCGTCCTCCACGATCACGATGTGGCCGAGCTCGGCTGCGGCGCCGGTCGATCCGCGAAAGATCTCGCCGTCGAGGATCAGGCCGCCGCCGATCCCGGTGCCGATGGTCAGCATGACCACGTTGCGTGCCCCGCGGCCCGCGCCGAAGAGGAACTCGGCCAGGGCGGCGACGTTGGCATCGTTGTCGATGAAGACCGGGAGGCCGAGCAGCTTGGTCATCAGGTCGCGAACGGGAACGTCCGAGATCTCCAGGTTGACGGCCTGGATGGCAACCCCCCGGTCGTGGTCGATGGTGGCCGGAATCCCGAGGCCCGCGCAGAGCACGTCGGGCCTCGCCCCCTTGGCCTCCTGCAGCTCCCTCCCCAGGTCCTCGACGAGCTTGTCCTCGCTGAGCCCGATCGAGGACTCCTTGCCCTCGTAGTGGATGTGCTGCTCGGAATCGACGACGCCGACGGCCATCTTGGTGCCACCGAGGTCGACGCCGATCGTCTCGCGCGGGCTCAAGGCTCAGCGTCGATGGCGGTCCGGCGGGGGCATGCGTAAGTATTGATATCCCATGTCTCCGCAGGGAGATGAACGGCCGCCAAAGCGGTCCGGGGGCTCCGAGGGCGGCGGGAAGCCCCAGGAGCCCAAGAAGCCCGGCGGGTCCGGGGCTAAACGCAAGCCCGAAAGCGGAAAGAAGCCCGAGTACACGGTCTACGGTCGTGGGGGCCGTGGCGGCCAGAAGCGCGCGGCGCCCAAGCGGAGGAAGCCGGAGGGTAAGGGCGAGAAGCCTCCATACACCGTCTACAAGTCGCGCCCCAGCCTGCGCGACCGCATCCGGAAGCCGGGCCTGGAGGGCATCCGCCGATCCTCGGGCGGCGGCGGTGGCATCCGCGGCTTCTTCGGGAGGCTGACGGGCGGCAAGCGGCCGTGGCTCCGCTGGATCCTGATCTTCGCGGTGGGCTGGCTGCTGCTCAGCTTCATCACCTTCGCGATCTCCGCCCAGGTCCAGAAGGGCAAGCTGCCCCAATCGGCCAAGAACGCGCTCAAGGGCGGCCCCGCCGTGCTGGCCGGGCAGAACATCCTCATCCTCGGAGGCGATCGCCGCGGGAAGACCCAGCACAACGCCAACGGCTCGGAGGGCCAGGGCCCGCCGCGGGCCGACACGATCATGGTGCTGCACGCCTCGCTGACCTCGTTCCGCAAGCTCTCCATCCCCCGCGACAGCTTCGCCGCGATCCCGGATTGCGGCTCACAGAAGATCAACGCCTCCCTCGCCTGCAACACCCGGAGCCCCAACGGCAACCCCGCCTCGACCATCAAGACGGTCGAGGACTTCCTCGGCATCGACATCAACCACATCGTCATC
This sequence comes from uncultured Solirubrobacterales bacterium, assembly GCA_963815665.1. GTDB lineage: Bacteria > Actinomycetota > Thermoleophilia > Solirubrobacterales > 70-9 > DASUPK01. The sequence goes on from CAWFHN010000016.1 coordinate 85,972, forward strand.
GTCGACTTCGACGGCTTCGCCGACTTCATCAACACGCTCGGGGGGGTGACCATCGACGTTCCCGACACCAACGGCAAGAAGGACGGCGCGGTGGTCTGCGGAGACGTGGACGGCGGCAAGAAGCAGGGCGGCGTCTCGCTGAAGCTGCCGCCCGGCGACATCACCCTGCAGGGCGACAAGGCCCTCGCCTACGCGCGGATCAGGCACAACAGCTGCGACCCATCCGAGGACGACCGGGACCGCGCCGCGCGCCAGCAGGCGGTCCTCAACGGGATCAAGGGGCGCCTGACCAGCATCACCCGGTTCCCCTACAACTTCATCAAGGGCCCGTGGATCGGCTGGAACGCGCCCAAGGCCTTCATCAGCGACATGGGCGGGTTCACGCTGCCGCAGGTCGCGATCTCGGCCATCCTGGGCGGCAGCGGGTCGGCGAACGTGCTGGGTAGCGACAAGGCGGGTGTCGGTGTTGGGCCCGGCGGCAGCCTGGAGATCCCCCAGGGGGCCTGTGACGACGCCGTCAAGAAGCTGATCGGCGGGGACCCGCCGCACCGGCCGGCCTGCTCGCCGTAGTCAGTCCGAGCTGGAGCTCGTCGCGGCCTTGTCGGCGCCGTCCGAGCCCGATTTCTTGGAGCTGGGCTCGGAGCCGGACGATTCGGAGCTCGAGCCGCCCGACTCGCCGGAGGACGAGGAGTCACCGTCCTTGCTCGCGGACGACTTGGCCTTGGCGCCGTAGTCGGTGGAGTAGAAGCCGGATCCCTTGAAGTGGACCGCCACCGGGTGGAAGACGCGCTCGACGGGCGCCCCGCACTCCTCGCACACCTCGACGGGATCGTCGGACATGCTCTGGATCACCTCGAAGGTGTGTCCGTTCAGGCAGCGGTACTCGTAGATCGGCATCGGAGGCAAGAGGGTAGTGGGCGGCAGGTTCGGACACCGCACGCGACCCGCCGTTTACTCTGGCGCCCATGCCCGAGACCAAGCTCGAAGACATCGTCGCCCTCTGCAAGCGGCGCGGCTTCATCTTCCCCGCTTCGGAGATCTACGGCGGCTTCGCCAACACCTACGACTACGGACACTACGGCGTGCTGCTGAAGAACAACGTCAAGTCCGAGTGGTGGCGGGCGATGATCCAGCAGCGCGACGACATCGTCGCGATCGACTCGGCGATCATCCAGCACCCAAAGGTCTGGGAGGCCTCGGGGCACCTCGCCGGCTTCAGCGATCCGCTCGTCCAGTGCCTCGGCGAGTGCAAGAAGCGCTGGCGCGAGGACCACGTCCGCGAGCAGCAGCTCGGGGCCGAGGACGCCGAGGGCGAGATCACCTGCCCCGAGTGCGGCGGCGAGCTCTCGGAGCCACGCCAGTTCAACCTGATGTTCGAGACCTACGCCGGGCCCGTTCAGGACGAGGCCTCCAAGGTCTACCTCCGCCCCGAGACGGCCCAGGGCATCTTCATCAACTTCAAGAACGTCCTGCAGTTCTCCCGCAAGAGGCCACCGTTCGGGATCGCCCAGATCGGCAAGTCCTTCCGCAACGAGATCACGCCGGGCAACTTCATCTTCCGCACCCGCGAGTTCGAGCAGATGGAGATGGAGTTCTTCGTCCCGCCCGCCGAGGCCGCCGGCTGGCACGAGCGCTGGATGGAGGAACGGATGCGCTGGTACACGGACCTCGGCATCCGGCCGGACCAGCTGCGCCTCCGCGCGCATGGCTCCGACGAGCTCTCCCACTACTCGAGCGCGACCTCCGACGTCGAGTACCTCTTCCCGATGGGCTGGTCCGAGCTCGAGGGAATCGCCAACCGCGGCGACTTCGATCTACGCCAGCACGCGGAGTTCTCCGGCGAGAAGCTCGAGTACGTCGACTCGGCGACCGGCAACCGCTACGTCCCGCACGTGATCGAGCCCGCCGCCGGGGTCGACCGGGCGATGCTCTCCTTCATGGTCGACGCCTATGAGGTCGAGGAGGTCGAGGGCCGCGAGCGGACCGTGCTCAAGCTCCACCCCAAGCTGGCGCCGGTGAAGGCGGCGGTGCTGCCCCTGGTCAACAAGGACGGTCAGCCGGAGAAGGCTCGCGAGATCTACGAGGAGCTCCGCCCGCTGATGACCACCGAGTACGACACCGGGGGCTCGATCGGCAAGCGCTACCGCCGCCAGGACGAGATCGGCACCCCCTGGGGCGTGACGGTCGACCACCAGACGATGGAGGACGACACCGTCACCCTGCGCGATCGCGATTCGCTGGATCAGTCGCGAATCGCGATCGGCGAGCTGGCGAACGAGCTGGCCCGGCGCCTCGGCGAGCCCTGGACCTCGCCGAAGCTCGGCGCCGCGGCCTGAGTCAGGCTCGTTTCCCCGAGGCGGGTCCGGGTAACCCCGGTGCGATCGCAACTCGAGGCGGGCGAGTGCGTTCCGAAGACGATGGCAGGCTCGGTCACAGGCAGAGGTGCCCGGCGAGTGACGGGCAGAGGCGCGGCGGCGCTGGCGGTGGCGATCGCGCTGGGGGCATTGGCCGCGGTCAATCTGGCCGGGCCCAGTGCCAGCGCCCAGTCGAGCGGCAAGCCGAACGTGGTGATGCTCCTCACCGACGACCAGACCCTGGACGAGATGAGCGGCCTTCCCCAGACCTCCGCCCTGATCGCCGGCCAGGGCACGACCTTCAGCCGTGCCTACATCTCATACCCGCTCTGCTGCCCGTCGCGGGCGGCGATCTTCACCGGGCAGTACATGCACAACAACGGGGTGCGCGGCAACAGCCCGCCCGTGGGCGGCTGGCAGCGCTTTCACGAGCTGGGGCTCGAGCAGCGTGACCTGCCCACCTGGCTGCACGCCGCCGGTTACTACAACGTCCAGATCGGCAAGTACCTGAACGGCTACAGCGGGGCGCCACCGCCGATCCCGCCCGACTGGAATGAGTGGTACGGCAAGCTCTCCGAGTACGACGCCGCTCAGCCGGGGGGCGAGCTCTACTTCCACTACCGGCTTCGCGAGAAGCCACCGACCAGAGGCGGCGTCCGCTGTCCCAGCGGTGACCCGGCGGGTCCCGGGCAGCCGTTCACGTGCTTCTACGGGGATGCCCCGTCCGACTACCAGACCGACGTCTTCAAGCAGATGACCGTCAACGCCATCCATCGGCTGAGCGGCGGCTCGCAGCCCTTCTTCCTGAACGTCGACTTCAACTCCCCGCACTCCCCGTATACCCCTGCGCCGCGGGACCAGGGCAGCCTGGCGGGTCTCCCGCTCGCTCCCGAACCCGGCATGAACGAGCGCAACACCTCCGACAAGCCGTTCTTCCTGCGGCGGCTGCCGCGCCTGGGGGCCTGGAAGCTCGCGCAGATCGACCAGCGGCGGCGGTCCCAGCTCGAGGCACTGCGCAGCGTGGACCAGGCCGTGACCGAGATCGTCGGCGCGCTCGCAGCCGAGGGCCAGCTCGACAACACCTACATCGTCTTCGCCTCGGACAACGGGTACTTCAGCGGTGAGCACCGAATCCGGCAAGGGAAGTACCTGCCGCACGAGCCCTCGAGCCACGTCCCGCTGATGGTTCGCGGGCCGGGCATCCCGGCCGGCGGCACCTCCAGCGAGCTCGTCTCCAACGTCGACCTGGCGTCGACCTTCGCCCAGATGGCCGGGGCGTCGCCCGCGATCGCGCAGGACGGGCGATCGCTTCTGCCCTTCGCTGAGCAGCCCTGGCTGCGCACCACCCGGCCGATTCTGCTCGAGGGCGACACCGGCGCGAACATCGACGACGAGGGGCCGGATGGTCCGAGCGCCCAGAACCAGGCGGCCGACAGGGCCTTCAAGAAGCGCCAGAAGCGCGAGCGCAAGCGGCTCAAGCGCCGCTGCCGCAAGCTCAAGCGGAAGAGCCCGCGGCGCGCCCTGCTCTGCCACAAGCGCGGCGTCCGCAACATCGAGCAGGAGCCGGTGGACACGACCTACAACCTCCACGCCCCGGCCTACCGCGGGATCCGCACCGACCGTTACGCGCTCTTCCTGTACTCGACCGGCGAGGTGGAGCTCTACGACATGTGGCGCGATCCGTTCCAGCTCCACTCGGTGGCGAAGTCGCGGCGCTACTGGGCGGTCCGCAAGCAGCTTCTCAGCCGGCTCGACTCGCTCGCGTCCTGCTCGGGGCCACGCTGCAGCGCCGCGATCGGCCCGGACCCGCAACCGCTCAAGCCAAGAAGAACCAAGAAGAAGGCCAAGAAGAAGCACCGGCGCTCCCACTAGCGGGCGGCCCCTCATCCCGGGGGGGCTTATCCGCCCCCTCCGGTAGAAGCCAGGCTGTGAACGCCCGCCGCAGCCTCGGCGTCTTCGTCCTCGCCCTCGCGATCACCGGGTGGAACTGCGGCAACGTCGGTCCCGTCGTCGGCTCGCTGACGAAGGACTTCGACATCGGCCTCGGCGAGGTCGGATTGCTCTCGGGCGCCTTCTTCTTCGCCGGCTCGGCCGCCGGCAGCCTGGCGGGAGCGGAGCTGGCGCGCAGGATCCGGGTGCTCACGGGGATCTGGGCGAGCTGCCTGCTCTCGATCGCCGGCAACGTGGTGTTCGCTGCGGGAGACAGCGTCGCGGTCCTGGCGGCAGGCCGCGTGCTCGCCGGGCTGGCCTTCGGCCTGGCTGCCGTCTTCATCCCGACCTATGCCCGCGTGATCGGGGGCGTGAAGATGGTCGGGCTGTTCGGCGCCGGGCTGACGCTCGGCGTCGCGGCCGCCCTCCTCCTGGGCAGCGTGCTCCAGGGTGCGGGCGTCGACTGGCGAGTTGCCTTCGTTATCACCGCAGCGCTCGCCGCGGTCGCGCTGCCGATCCTCCCCAACGAGGAGGTCGAGGTGCCGCGGGCCGCGTCCGAGGGCGAGGGACTGACTCGGGAGGCGCTCACCAACCAGGGGTGGTGGCGAGTGCAGCTGCTCGGGATCGCCACGCTCAACCTGCCGCTGATCGTCGGCGCGTGGCTCGTTCACTACCTGATCACCGTCTACGGGCTCTCCGCTGGCCTCGCCGGCGTGATCGCCTTCGTGCTCTTTGGAATCTCGGCGGTAATGCGCGACGTCGCCGGCAGGATGACCGCCGCCGGCGCCGGCCCGTCGATGCTCGTGATCGTGGGGCTGAGCATGGGTGCGGCGGGCCTTGTGCTGCTCGGCCAGGGAAGCTCGGCCGCGGTGGCGCTCGTCTCCGTGGCGCTGATGGGGATCGGGCTCTCCCTGCCCTATCCGCTCTACTACGACGAGGCGGAGCGGGTCCTGCCCGATCGCCCCGTCGGATCGCTTGGGCTCATGCAGGTCGGAGCGGGGCTGTTCCCGATCCCCGTCATCCCGTTGTTCGGCGCGGCCCTGGCCAGCGGGGATGCCGACCTGGCCTTCGCCTCGCTCGCGGCCTTCGCCGTGCTCACTCTCGTGCTCAACGCGAAACCTCCCGTGGCTCGGCGCGAAGCCGTCAGTCCTGCCAGCGCTGCCCCTGGCTGATCCGCTCCTGGCCGACCCAGGCGAAGTCCATGGCCGCCTGGACCACCTCCTTCTTCGGGACCTTGCGGTGCAGGTCCCACCAGTCCGCGAGCGACTGCATCGCACCGACCATCTGCTGGGCGATCATCTCGACGAACTGCGGCAGCTTCGGGAAGTCGATGCCCTTGCGCTCGGCCTCCTCGCTCATCAGCTGGACGATCGCGGCCGCGACCTCGTCGCGGAGCCGGTCGAGCCGGACCGCGACGTCCGGGTCGCCTGCGTTGCGGAACATGATCCGCCAGGCGCCGCGGCGCTCCTCGACGAAGCCGAAGAAGGCCTCGAGCCCGGCGCGCATCCTCGCCTCCCCCGGCTCCGCCGCCACCACAGCCCCGCTGATCCGCTCGACGAGCTCGTGGACGTGCATCTCCAGCATCGCCACGTAGAGCTCGCGCTTGGAGGAGAAGTGCTCGTAGAGGAGCGCCTTGGAGACCCCGGCCCGCTCGGCGACCGCGTCGAGGGAGGTCTCGTGGTAGCCGGTGTCGGCGAACGCGTTGCGGGAAGCGTCGAGGATCGCCTCGCGACGATCGGCCGCTGCCATTCGCGGGCGGGGTTTGTTCTCTGTGACGGGACTCACGGTACTAACTGACTGGTCAGTCAGTTACTATACGCGAGACAGCAGCGGAAACGAGGATCAGGAGGCACCGAATGTCGGTCGCGCAGCAGGGCATCGCCGGAGGAATCACCTACGACGACCTCTATCGCCGCTGGGAGGAGGGCAACTGGAAGGCGACCGAGCTCGACTTCTCCGAGGACCGCAAGGGCTGGGATTCCCTCAACGACATCCAGCGGCGCTCAGCGCTCTGGATCTACTCGATGTTCTTCTACGGCGAGGACGCGGTCGCCGACGGCCTCTCCCCCTACATCGAGGCCGCGCCGAAGGAGGAGCAGAAGTACTTCCTCGCGACGCAGCAGGTCGATGAGGCCCGCCACGCCGTCTTCTTCCACCGCTTCTTCAAGGAGGTCATCGGCGTCGAGGGCGGCATCGCCGAGGGCCTCGAGTTCACCAGGTCCCAGCTCGGCTGGGGCTACAGCAACGTCTTCGGCCGCCTCGAGCGGATGGTCACCGAGCTCCAGACCGACCGCTCGCTCCCCAAGTTCGCGCAGGCGATCACGCTCTATCACATGATCATCGAGGCGACGATGGCCCAGCCCGGCCAGCACTTCATCGAGGACTTCTTCGCCAAGGCCGGGACGATGCCGGGCTTCAGCGCGGGCATGGAGAAGGTCTCCCGCGACGAGCAGCGCCACATCGGCTTCGGCGTCAAGGTCCTCTCGGAGCTCTTCGCCGAGTCCGACGAGTGCAAGGCCGCGGCCTCAGAGCTCCTCCGCGAGGTGCTGCCCTGGGTCACCGGCGTCTTCGTGCCGCCCGGCTGGGACGAGCGCTACACGACCGAGTACGGCTTCACCCTCGAGCAGATCTACGCCTTCGGGATGAAGTCGGTCGAGATGAAGTGGAAGGCGACCGGCTACCCGCTCAGCGAGCATCCCGCTGGGATCTATCCGTTCGATCCCGAGATGCCGCACGAGGAGCGCGCCCAGCGCCAGATCAAGCTGCTCCGCGCCGGCGTCATGGGCGAGCCCAACGGCAAGCCCGACGTGAATCCCGAGCTCGAGGCCATCCTCTTCGACCTGATCGCGCGATCGGCCCACACCGACGCGGTTGACCGCCCGGTCACGATCCAGTGGCGCTTCGAGGACGCCGAGCCGTACCACCTGCGGATCGACAACGGGTCAACGCGCGCCGAGCCGGGGGTGGCGGACAAGGCCGACCTCACCCTGAGGACGACCTGGGCCGACTGGATCGACATCTCGGTGCGGGGTCAGGATGCGCGCCGGGCGATGCTGCGCCGCAAGCTGAAGCCGCGCGGATCGCTGCGCCAGCTTCGCCGGATGCCGAAGATATTTCCACCAAGGCCTCAGCCCATCCAGTAGTTACTCGCCCAGCAGCTTCTTCTTCTGGGCCTCGAACTCCGCGTCGGTGATCTTGCCGGCGTCGCGTTGCCCCTCCAGATGGGCGATCTGATCGAGAGGATCCTGCTTCGGTGCAGAGATCCCGCCGCCGAAACCGCCGGCGTTCGGCACGGGCATCATCCGCCCGAGGATGCCGGTGATCTTCTCCTGCAGCCCCGGCACCTCCGCCGCGTTGATCGTCTGGCCCTTCTCGTCGGGATCGATGCCTGACTGACGGATGGCCTCCTCGATCTCCTCGCGAGCACCGGATCCCCGGAGGTCGAGCGTCTGGCTCGGTTGCCCGGCCTGAGCCTCGCCGGGCTTGGTCCAGCCGGGCTCCCCCATCGAGACGCTCTGGGAATCCGGGAGCGCGGAGCCCTGCACGGCGGCGTCGAACTCGGGCGTACCCGGCTCCGGAATCGCCCGCTCGTCCTTCTTTCTCAGGAAGCCGAAGAGGCCCACGACCCGACTGTATCGATGGCCGCTCGGGCGGTCTAGGCGCCCGGGTCGTCCTCCGGGTCGGAGGAGCTCGAGCCGAGCTCGACGCCGACCAGGTTCGCCGGCCTCCCCGGCAGGTACATCGAAGAACCGGTCGCGAGGGCGACCTGCTTTCCCTCGGCGTTGGTGATCTCGGCGGTGGCGATCGCCAGGGTGCGGCCGCGATGCAGGATCCGGGCGCGGGCGGTCAGATCGTTGCCGTCGGGGAAGACCGGGCGCAGGTAGTTGACCTTGAAGTCGAGTGCCGCCACGGCAGTGTCAGGACCAGCGGTGCTGAATGCCGCCGATGTCATCGCGCTCTCGGCCAGCATCGCGGTGAAGCCGCCCTGGATCGTCCCCGCGGAGGTCGAGATCCACTTGCTGCACGGCAGCACGACGACCGCCTCGCCGTCGGCAACGTCGACCGCCCGCAGGCCCGTCAGGTGATGGATCGGCGGCCGGGGCAGCTGACCGTCGACCAGGGCCCGCAGGATCTCGAGCCCGCCGCGGCGCTCGAATTCCTTCTGCGGGAGGACCTCGCCCTCGGGCTCGCGCCTGAGCGGATCGTCCGCAGCGCTCCCTGGCAGCGGCAGATCGAGAGGCGGAGCATCGACATCGGGAGGTTCCGGGATCGGATCGACGGGCGGGAAGACGGTGCAGCGCGTCGTCCCGTGGGAAATCAGCCGGTCCTCGTCGTCGAACAGGAAGGCCTCGGAGATCCCCAGGGAGCGGCCTCGATGGATCAGCTGGCCGGAACCCGTGACCGTCGCGCCCTTCCCAGGCACAACCGGGCGCAGGAAGGACATCGAGAGCTCGGCGGTGGTCATTCCCTGACCGGCCTCGACGTCCGAGTGCACCACGGACCCGAGTGCGGCGTCGCCGATCACGGCGAGCATTCCCGGCGAGATCAGGCCGGACGAGTTGGCGAACCACGGGGAGGCGGGCATCGAGAAGGTCGAGTGGCCGCGCGAGCCCGCGGTCATCTCCAGCTCCGTCAGGTAACTCATCGGCGAGTGAGGGACCAGCCCCCGCCGGCCCGCGCCCATGCGATCAATCCCGGGCAGGCCCAGGAAGGAGCGGTCCGGGTAGCCCCCCTTGGCGGGCTCGTTCCAGATCATGCGGGCGCATTCTGCACGGCTTCGCCATCAGATCGCGGCCACGAGCGGCCGCCCAACGTAAGTCGCTCCGGGCTCCGCCCTTTATGCGAGGGCGCGCGTCAGCGCGACCCGTCTTATGAGTGGAGCGGCCTGGTGGCCGCTAGCCGGCAAGCAGGTGGCGGGCCGCGACGGTCCCGGCGGCGATCACGTCGGTGTGATCCCGTTCGGGATCGGAGAGCAGCTGCAAGGCGATGCCGTCGGCGAGCGCGAACAGCAGCGCGACGACCGCATCGATCTCGAAGCTTGGCGCGATCACGCCCTCCGTCTGCTTGGTACGGAGGATCTCGGCGACGTGGGCACGGGTTCGATTGAAGAGCTCCCCCACCTCGCGCTGGATCTCGGGGTTCCGGCGGCCGGCGGTGAACAGATCGAACAGGAGAACCCAGAAGCCCGGATCGTTCTGGATGGAGTCCTCGAGATCGGTGACCAGTATGCCGAGCAGCTCGTCGACCGACCCCGCCTTGCCGAGCGGTTCGTCCATTCGGGCTATCCGGTGCTCGGTGTCTCGCCTGACAACCTCGACCAGCAGGGCCTCCTTGGTGCCGAAGTAGTAGTGGAGGAGGCCACGGCTGACGCCGGCCTCACGGGCGACGTGCTCGAAGGTGGAGCCGGAGATGCCGCGCCGGGCGACGCTTGAGCGCATCGCCTCGACGATCCGCTGCGCCTTGTCCCCACTCAGCTCCCTGGTCTTGGTGGTCGCCTCCATCGTCCGAAACTCTAGGCCCTTGGCTGGCTGAACAGCACGCGGCCGTTGTGCCCCGCCACGCACGGTTTGCCCGGGTCGACTAGTGTGTTTTGTGCGGGTCCCTAAATTTGGGTATCCGACTATGGGGGTTTTGCCGAAACAACACTGCGGGTTTGATGGGATGCATCTGGCGTAGGCGAGCTTAAGCTCGTTGAGCCCGCCAGAGGTTCATCAACTTGAACCCGGTGGCATCAAATGGACGAAACACCGACTCGCTATTACTCGAAACAGATGTGGCGCGACGGGGGCCCGCTGTGTGACTATGCGTCAAGCCTGGACGAGCCTGAGAGGCGTTTCGGAGCAGTTCAAATCGGGCCCAGGAACATCAATTCGCGGCAGGCCGATACGTGGCACGTCGCCCGATCGAGAGAGAGCACAAAGTGAAGAAGGGAACAAGACGACTGGTCGCCATTCTTACGGTGGTCGGCGCTCTCGCCCTGGCCCCTGCCGCGTTCGCCCAGAGTACGGGTACCGGGTACGGAGGCATCGCCGGACAGACGGCTCAGGGCAGCAAGGACAAGAGTGGTGTAGCCGGCAACAATGGCAACACTGGCAACGATGGAACCGTCGCAACGCAGGCCAGCAGCAGCAGTAGTGGTGTGCTTGCGTTCACGGGACTCGACCTCGCGCTGCTTGCTGGTGGAGGCCTGGTCCTGCTCGCCAGCGGGGTGGCGTTGAGCCGCCTGGTGGGCCGTTCTTCGGCTGCATAGCGAGTCAGTTTCAAACGAAGCCCTTCGAAGGTCCCGGCTTGATTGCGGGGCCTTCGTCCGTTCGGGACCCTATTCGGGACAGGCGCTCAGCCGGAGCGGCACCCGTTCGGCCCCGCCGTGCGTCCGAGCTGCCGGCAGTATCGGTCGAGGAAGTCGGTGGAGAGTTGATCGAGCGTGACCGGTTTGCCGCTGAGCACGCCCTGGCGGACCGTCTCGGTGAGCGGCTCTCGCGGGTTGAGAACCGCAACTCGGTCCAGCCGGGCGAGCGCGGACTGTTTGTCCCCCTCGACGCCGTCCAGGGTCGCGAGCTCGATCTCCGCGTACCAATTGCGCGGATCTCGCTCGAGCGCCCGTTCAAACGAGGCGCGAACCCGCCGATTCTCGCCCAGCCTGACCGCGATGCCACCTTCCACCAAGTCGGGCTGGGCGCTCAGGAAATTGAGGTTCCGAGCCCGGTCGAGGCGGTCAAAGGCAGCTCCTGGATTCGAGCCCCAGATCGCCTCCGCCTTGTTCACGTCGATCGCCGCGATCCAGGGAAGCGCCAGGGAGGCGGTGGCGAAGAGCAATGCGGCCACCGACCCAGCCGCGATCGCCAAGTTCCATCCCTTTGCCTTCGCACGTCTTGCCTTGGCGACCGTGGCATGGTCGGCGTCGAGCCGCATGCCGATCGCGAGCCAGGCGAAGACGGGCGCCGACAGGGCCGGAAATGCCCAGAACCAGTCGCCGATCGAGTGAACGAACCAGTAGACGAAGACGACGGCGATGACCCCTGCCACCCCGCGGGCCATTGGGTCCTCGGCCCCGAGCCGAACCCGACCCACACCAACCAGCGTGACAACCAGGAAGCCCCCGAAGAGCAGTCCGCCGATTGTGCCGGTTCCTGCAATCACCTCCAGCGACAGGTTGTGCGGGAAGGTCGGCTCCTCGTCGCTGTGCCGGTCTTGAACGTATGCCTCGGCGAAGTTGTCCGAGCCGGCGCCGATCACCGGGGCCCCCTTGAACTCGTCGGCCGCCACGCGCCAGAAGTCGTACCGGTTGCTGCCCAAGCCCTGGCCCAGGCGGGACCCTTGGGCCACCGGTTCGGAATGCCCGCTCTTGAAGTCGTGCCAGCGGTCCCCCACCCAGCTCACCGGGTTCCCGATCACCGCAATCGCGGCAATCAGGCCCGCGAGCGCAGCCAACCACGCCAGCCCTCCGATCGCACGCGCTCCAATCCGTGCGCTCGCCTCCGAGATCTGGACGCGCCTTTCGGTCAGGCCGATCAGGGCACCGACGAGGAACAGCGCTGCCGCCCCGATCAGCATCGCGTTCCTGGCTCCGTTCAATGCGGATTCCAAGCCCCCGGTCCCCGCACTGTTGAAGACGTCCAGGGTCGGCGATGCCGTCAGCGCCGCGACTACAGCCAGCGGCGCGAGGACGATCAGCGACCGGACCCGATCTGGAACGAATACGAGATAGGCGATCAGCGCGACGGGGGCCGCGATCAGCCAGCCGCGGCTCTGCGGCAGCAATGCGAAATCGAACAGGACACCGGCGGAAGCGAGCAATAACCCGCGTAACGGCCAAGGGACCTCTCGCCGGGAGGCGAGGAGGACCGCGGGGAAGAAAGCGAGGGTGAAGAGCGCGGCGTTCGCGTTGTAGTAGCCGGCCGGCAACGCGAATCGGTTGGAGATCAGATAGCTGAACGGATGCGACGAAGCGGCGGCCCCCAGCAACGTGATCGCGGCGACCGCCGCCATCACGACCGCGTAGGCACCGAGCAGCAGGGCACCCGTCCGCGCACTCCAGGGCATCAGGGCGAAGAGACCGAACACGGTCAGATAGAGGAGGCATCGATTTGCTCCATCCCATGCCGCCCCCTGGTCGTCGGCCCAGGTGATCGATAGGAAGTTCCAGGCAGCGAAGCCGGCGAGCAGCCCGATCGCCCAGAGGGCGGGGAGCGGAATCGCCGGGAGGTGACGGCGGTACCCGAAGATAGTGGCGACCAGCAGGCCGAGCAGAAAGAGGGCGCCCGGCCAGCTCTTGGTTGGCGAGACGCCTCCGTCGAAGATCGCCCAGAGGACGAATACCGCGACCGCGATCCCACCCGGGATGACCTCGGGATTGCGGGCCAGCGCCGACGCAAGCCACTTCGGCGAGCCGGTTTGGGCCTCGTTCACGGGCGCTTTCGCTGCGCGCGGGTGGTAGCCAAGGCCAGCATGGTCGCATTCGCGCAGGGCGGCGTGCCATCCTGGCGCCGGTGACGCGGCGGGAGCAGACGCAGCCGATGCGAATCCTCGAGGTGAGCGAGAGCTTCGCCACGGGGACGATGGAGATCATCTGCGCGATCGCGGCCGGGGCGGTTGAGCAGGGCCACCGTTTGGCGATCGCGTACGGCAAGCGACCTGAGACACCAACCGACCTGCGGGCCCAGGTGCCCCGTGAGGTGGAGCTGATCGAGCTGCCCTGGACCGGCAGGACGGCGGGGAATCAGCTTCGTACCGTCCCCGCGCTGCGGAGAGTCTGCAGGGACTGGCGCCCGGACGTGATTCACCTGCACTCCTCGTTCGCCGGCCTCCTCGGCGCGCTCAGCATCGCCCGGATCGCGCCATCCATCTACACACCGCATGGCTACTCGTTTCTAAGCGCCAAATCCGGTGTCACCCGGCGGGCCTACAGACTGGCGGAGCGTTTCGTCGCGCGTCGGGTCACAGTGCTCGGTGCGGTCTCCGAATCCGAGGCGCGCCAGGCGCGTGAGGTGGGCGCCCGCTCGGTCGTCGTGGTGCCGAACGGTATCCCCGACCTCGATCCTGACCGGCTCTCACTCGAGCGGCGACCGCCACCCCGGGCGCGCCCCCTCGTCGTCTCGATGGGAAGGATCGTCCCGGCGAGGCTGCCCCACGAAACCATACGGATCCTGCAGGCTGTCTCGGACTTGGCCGACACCATGTGGATCGGAGGCCCAGGAGCCGACCTTTCGCTCGAGGACGACGTCAGGGCGGCGGGGATCGAGGTGACCGGGTGGATGGACCGAGACAGCGCGGTCGAACGGCTGGCGGAGGCCACCGTGCTTCTCAATTGGTCCGCCTGGGATAGCCATCCGCTGAGCGTGCTGCAGGCGATGGCCCACGACGTCGCGGTGATCGCGAGCGACATCGAGCCGAACTCCGATTTGCTTGGGACAGGCCAGGTCGCGGGAAGCGAAGCTGCTGCCATCGAGCTGCTGCGGGCGGTTCTAACCGACCCCGCGACGCGAGAGGAGATGCTCGCCGAGCAGCATCGGCGACGTTCCGCGTTCGGGCAGGAGCGAATGGTGAACGAGTGGCTGGGGCTGTACTCCAGCCTCGCCAGTCAAGATGCAGGCCGCGGCTGAGCCCTGCTCGGCGCCTGATTCCGGCATACACTGCGCCGCGTGGATCTTCGGGAGCTGTTCTCCGTCGTTTGGAAGTGGCGCGTACTCGTCGCGATCGTGATCGTCCTCGCGGGCGGGATGGGTGCCCTCTTCGCGTCACAGCGCGAACCGACCTACGAGTCGACGGCGACGATCGCGATCACCCCCGACATCAGCTCACAGGGGGTCGTCTCGGCGGATGCGCTATCGGCGCTCCTCGGCACCTATGCCCTAACCGCGGAGTCGGATGTCGTCCGGGCCGAGGCCGAGCAGATCCTCGGACATCCTCTGGCGGGCACCGTCAGCGCCGCTACGCAGTCGGGGACCGGGATCCTGCGGATCACCGATCGGGCCCATGACGCCGGTGACGCCAAGGACACGGCTTCCGCGGTGGCCGCAGCGTTCCTGAAGAGGCTCCAGGGGAACCCGAACCTGGCGGCGACCCTCGTCAGTCCCGCATCGGTTCCGACCAGCGCCGTCCAACCCCGCCCGCCGCTGATCATCGGGACGTCTCTGGTGGTCGGGTTCGGTGTAGCGATCCTGCTCGCGATTTCACTCGACCGATTCCGGCGACGAATAGCGGACGCCGACGATTTGGCCGAAGTCAGTCCCCTGCCGTTGCTTGGGCAGGTCGAGCGCAGCCGGCGCCTGATGCGCGCCAGGCCGCAGATCGTCTGGGACGACGCACAGCTGACCCAGATCCAGGAGAACTTCCGTTCCCTACGAACCAACATCCAGCTCACCAACAGCACAAATCCGATCGCGCTCCAGGTCACCAGCGCCGGGCCATCTGAGGGTAAGTCGACGATCACCGCCAATCTGGGAGTTGCCTTCGCCGACCTGGGGATTTCCACCGTGATCGTCGACGCCGACCTGCGCCGCCCCGCTCAGGGTCAGATCTTCGAGCTCAACACCAAGAACGGCAGCTGGACGACGCCGCAACGCGCGGGCGGCAAGTCCGGCTCAAAGACCCGTTTTGCCAACCTCACGGTGTTTCCCGCCATCACGTCGCGGATCGATCCAACCGAGGTGCTCCAGGCCAGGTTTCCAGCCCTGCTCGAGCGTCTGCGGAACTCGTACGACCTGATCCTCGTTGACTCCCCGCCCGTGCTGCCCGTGAGCGACGCCAGGATCACGGCCGGCTGGATGGACGGCGTGGTGCTCGTCCTCGCGGCCGGGGAGGAGCGCCCCGCGGCGCTGACCGAGGCGATGAAGCGGCTCGGCATGGCAAACGCCAAGGTGAGCGGGTTCGTGATCAACAAGGCCGGCTCGACTGGGGAGGGCAGCTACTACTACCGCACCCGAGCGGCAGGCTGAGCTTCAGGCGACGGCGCCCGGCGAGCGGTGCGCCCGCCGCGAGTGGTGCGCCCGCCGCGAGTGGTGCGCCCGCCGCGAGCGGTGCGCCCGCTTCCGCTTTCTGAGTCGAGCCTTCGACTTGTGGCGCTTCGCCTTCTTGTGCCCGTTTCCGTGAGGCGTGGTCGTCGGGGGTGGCGTGGTCGTCGGGGGTGGCGTGGTCGTCGGGGGTGGCGTGGTCGTCGGGGGTGGCGTGGTCGTCGGGGGTGGCGTGGTCGTCGGGGGTGGCGTGGTCGTCGGCGGTGGCGTGGTCGTCGGAGGCGGCGTGGTCGTGAAGCTCCCGCGGACCGACCTGACGCCGCCCATCGTCACGCTGCAGGCTCCGGTGCCGGAACAGCTTCCCCCCCAGCCCGAGAAGGTCGAGCCCGATGCGGCCGTCGCGGTCAAGTTCACGACCGTCCCGCTCGCGTAGGTCTCGCTGCAGTCACCGGGGCAATTGATCCCGCTCCCCCTCACGGAACCGGTGCCGGCAACCGAGACCGTGAGCGTGTAGGTCGAGGGAGGCGGCGGGGGCGACGACGACGCTCCCGTCAACACGTACGCGCTGTGAGGCGCGAGGCTGACGCTGGAGACGTTGGTCAGCCCGGAGCCGCTGTAGGAGCCGCCCAGGCTCGCACTCAGCTGCCCGGCGGTTGGATTGACGACAACGATGCCCTTGCTGAAGACCCGGCGGTGCACGCCGTTGGAGTCCGTCGACTCGGCCCCGGTCGAACCGCCGATGTCGTAGTCGTACTCGGGGAACCAGTTCTCGTTGGTGTAGTCGCCGTGCAGAGCGAAGTCTGCCGTCCCCTGCGCCGCAAGGAGGGTCGTGGCCCATCCATAGCGGGCGGCCGCCGCGTCGGTGTTGGTTGAGTCGCTCACACCCAGAAAGACCTTGCCCTGCGACTGCGCGTACTTGGCGGTGTTCAGCATCGTCTGCCAGGTGCCCTGATCGGCGTAGCCGCTACCGGCCGAATAGCCCCACTTGGCGAAGTGCTCGAGCATCCCGCCGTTGAGATAGGCGAGCCACGAGTTGCCGACGCTCGGGTTCTCGTGCCAGGAGCCGATGTTGGCGATGGCCTGCAGCCCGGCCGCCTGGATCTTGGGTCCGATCGAGGCGAGCGCGGATCGCGTCGCCGCCTGCCAGGCCGAATCGCTCGGATACTTGGCGATGTTCGAGGGGGTGTAGTGGTACTTCATGGTCGTGTTCGTGTCGTCCAGGAAGATTCCGTCCCAGCCGTCGCGCTTCGCCTCGGTTATCGCATTGTTGGCCCACTGCGTCTGGTAGCTCGCCGAACCCACATCCATCATCCACAGGTCCGAGTAGTCGCTGAACTGGATGCGCTGGCCCTGCTTGTTGAGCAGGAACCATGAGGAGTCCGCCTGCTGGGTGGTGACGCCCGTGCCGCAGCTGGACGTGGGGCTGGTGCAGTCCGCGCGAGCGGCGCTGAGGTTCTTGTAGAGCAGGACCCGGAGGTTCGGGTTCGCGGCCTTGAGCTGTTGCATCCTGCTGACCTGCGCGTCGGTGAGGATCACGTAGCTGTTCCTCTGGGCCGAGGCCGAGAGGCTCGAGAAGTTTGGATTGCTGTCGATGGCGACCCGCTCATGGCTGGCCGCGGAGGTCGCGGCGCTGGCGTTCGCCGCCCCGAGCAGCATTGCGAGCAGGATCCCGCTCGCAGTGCCGATTTTCCATATCCGCGCCATCCCCCCGGGCATCGGCACGGCCGCGGACCGAGCCCTCCGCCTCGACTGTCATTGGACGTGAGAGGCAGTAGAAGGCGGTTCGATTTGGCCGGATGTTCAGTCTTTGCGCGAGACCTCGACCCCGCCCGCGGCAACCCAGCGCCGGCGGGCGCGTGAGACCAGGAGGCGCCTGGTCAACCCGGGCACAACGGCTCCGGCGAGAGCCTTCATCCTGGTGGCGAGCGTATTTTCCGAACGCGCAGCCACGGCCAGCGACCGTCGACGCCCATCTGGCGCGCCCTCGAGCAAAGCGAGGCGGGCCTCCTCGAGCTCAGCGGCCCGTTGTCGCATTGCGAGTGAACTGGCCAGCACCAGACGCTCGGACTGCGTCAGCTCGATCGTGCGAGCCGCAACCGCAAGCGTCTCCGCCTGGCCCCGGGCCATCCGTGCGGGATTGCTGGATTGGGCGCCCTCGTGCAGCCGGTAGCGAAGCAGCGGTTCGTCGACGAGCCCCGCCCGCGACCCTGAGAAGACCAGCCGAATCCAGCAGTCCCAATCGTTGGTGTACACGGATTCGTCGAAGCCGCCTACCTCCAGCAGCCGCTTCCGCCGAACGGCCAACGCGCCGGCGATGAAGCACCGCTCGAGGATCGCCGTGCGCTGGTCATCCACCTCGAAGGTGAAGTCCTCATCGTAATACCGGCGGATGACCTGCCCGTCCAGCTCCAGGAGTGAGTCCGTGGTCACGATGTCGAGGTCGGGACGCAAGGCGGCGAGCTCACCCATGGCCTCGATGCGCTCAGGCATGTAGAAGTCGTCGGCGTCCAAGAACGCGACGAATTCACCTGAGGCAGCGCGAGCGGCCGCGTTCTTGGTTGCCGCCTCTCCGCGGTGATCCCGGCGGATAAGGACGATCCTTTCCCGAAAGGGCTCGAGCGCTCCCTCGATGTCGTCAGTCGAGCCGTCGTCGCAGACGATCACCTCATGCGGTGGCACGGTCTGCGCGAGCGCGGAGCTGACCGCGTCCGCCACAAAGCCAGCCGCCTGGTAGGCGGCGATCAAGATCGAAAAGGTGGGCACGCTGCCATGCTCGAGCGGGCCGGTCGCCTCCGGGATGAGAAACCGCCTTCCCCGCTGCTCTAAGACGGGCGCTACAAGGACCTCCGCATGCGCGCACTGTAGCGACGCGTCGTGCGGCCACCGCCTCGGCCGCTGATACCAATCCGGCTATGCGGACAGCTTGGCGCGCGTTGCACGAGGTGCCATCGTCATGATTGCGGCCCTGAAGGCCCGCCTGAGGATCCCGGTCGCCCGGATGCTCGGCCTCCTCACACGCCTCTCGCAAGCCCAGGCCGGGCTTGTCCTCGTCTATCACCGAGTCGGCGATCCGCACGAGCCGCGGAGAGGTCACCTGGATCCCGCCCTGGGCACCGGGCGCTTCGAGGCCCAGCTCGACCACCTGCGAAGGCACTACGACGTCGTCCCCGCCCGGCAATTGCTCGGCGCCGTGAAGAGCCGCAGGCGGGGTCACCGGCTCCCGGTCGCGATCACCTTCGATGACGATCTGGCGTCTCACGCGCGGGTGGCGATGCCGATCCTCGCGCGCCTCGAGCTCCCAGCCACCTTCTTCCTCTGCGGGGCCTCCCTACAGGAGCCTTTCGCGTTCTGGTGGCAGAGGCTCCAGATCGCCCTCGACACAGGCGCCATAGAGGATCAAGACTTAGCGGCGCTGGTCGGCCGTGAACAGGCGCGATCGCGGCCGCTGGATATCCACGAGGCGGGTGCCGCCATCACGGCGATGCCGCCCGGCAAGCGCGAAGAGGTCGCGGGGTCGCTCCGCGAGAGGATCGGCGGAGACCCATCGGGAGCCGGCCTGCGCGGGGACTCTGTCCGATCCCTGGCCGATTCCGGCTTTGAGATCGGATTCCACACGCGCGACCATCATGCGCTTCCTCCACTTGACGACGATCTCCTCGGCCGCGCGCTCAGCGATGGACGAAGCGAGCTCGCCGCTGCGGCCGGGACCGAGATCACATCGGTTGCCTATCCCTATGGGAAGGCGAACCCGAGGGTTGCCCGCGCCGCAAGGGTCGCCGGCTTTCGACTGGGCTTCACCGGATCCCCAAAGCCGGTGGAGCCGGATACCGACCCGCTGCTCATCGGACGGTTCGATCCACCTTATGAGTCCCTCGGGGCCTTCGCGATTGAGGTCGCCCGACTCCTGAGGCGCACGCGGCGCCGGGGGCGTCGGGGCTCAGCCTGATTCGCGATCGGACGGGCGCTCGGGACCAAGCAGCTCTCGATAGATCGACTCGTAGGAGCGCAGCATCGGCGGCAGCCCGAACCGCCGAAGCGCGATCTCCCTCCCGCTCTCCCCCATCTTGCTGCGGAGTGCGGGAGCAGCGAGCAGCGAGCGAATTCCGCGAGCCAACGCCTCGTGGTCGTCAGGCGGGACGAGGATGCCCGTGTCGCCGTCGACCACCACCTCCGGGGTGCCACCAACCCTGCTCGCCACGACGGGCAGCCTTGCGAGCATGGCTTCGATCGCGGCGATGCCGAGGGCCTCGCTGCGTGAGGGAAGCGCAAGGACATCGAAGCCCGGGTACCAGGGACGCGGATCCTTCACCCATCCGGGCATGCATACCCGGTCCGAGACTCCCAGCTGGCGGCCGAGGCGCTCCAACCGGGGACGATCCGGGCCGTCACCGACCAGGACCGTGGTGACGTCGGGGAGCGACCCAATGGCCCGCAGCAATACGTCCAGCCCTTTCTCCGGGGCGAGCCGGCCGACATAGCCGACAACCGGGCCATCGGCGACCCTGGGTGCTGCGGTGACAGGGACATCGGGGACGCCGTTGTAGATCACCCGTACCGCGCCCTCGCCAAGCCCGACCACCCGCTCGACAAAGGCGGCGCTGGCGACGGAAACCGCGACATGAGCGTCAAGACGCTTGAGGTTGAGTCGATTGAGGCGCAGCTGAGCTTGCGTCTCTGGAAGGGCGATCGCATGGTGGACGGCGAGGGTCCTGACGCCGGGCGTCAGCAGGGCCGCGCTGAGGGCGTACTGGCACGACCACGGGGTCGGAAGGTTGGCGTGCAGCACGTCAGGGCGCAACTCCCGCATCATGCGCAAGTGAGCGACGCTGCCACGAAGGTCCCATTTGCTGCGTACCGATCGCACGATCCGAGTCTCGGCGCGGTCGCGCCCCGCTGCCACTTCCCGCACGATCGCAGGGTCGGTCCCCACCACGGTCACGTCTATCCAATCGCCAAGCCCGCGAACAAGGGTCGCCAGAGCCTTTTCGGCGCCCCCCAGGTCATTGGAGTCCGTGTAGGCGGCAACGCGCACCGCACCATCCGAGCGCGCGGTGCCTCGGTCCGCCGGGGAAGGCGGCAGCATCATTCGAAGTACTGTGCGCCCAATGGCTGAACCGACCGATACCGGAGCGCTCGTTGCGGACTGGGGGCTGCTCCCGAGATGAACGGCATCATGACCGCTCGGGTGTTCGATGCCCGCGGGCTCCCGCTGATCGCCGGAGCGCTGGGTGCAACCGCGGTTGGCTTCGCCTCATCACGTAGTCCGTTGCTGACCATTGTGGCGTTGGCCGTAGTCGTCCTGATCGTCTTCGTGCTCACCCAGCCACACACGGTGCTGATGATCATGCTGGCGGTGTTCCCGTGGGAGGGCATGCTCGACTTCCCGACGCCCACGGTCACCGTCGTCAAGATCCTGGGCTTCCTCCTGGTCGTGTCGGTGACGCTTTCCGCGATTGCCCGGGGAACCAGGCTGCGCGCGCCGCCCGCCGCAATTGCAGCGTTCGCCTTTGTCCTCTTCGCCCTTCTCTCCCTGATCGCGTCTCCCGACCCCTCAGCCGGTGTCGCGCAGATTCTCCGATACACGCTGTTCGTTGCATTCTTCTTCATCACAATTCAGTTGCTGGACACCCGTGCCCGCCTGCATCGAGCCTTGCGTGTCCTCATCCTCTCCCTCAGCCTCGCCGCCCTCTGGGGGCTGATCGGGTTCGTATCCGGTAGCCAACCGCGGGCCGGAGGACCGATCAGCGATCCGAATGAATTCGGCTACATGCTCGCGACGCTGCTCCCCCTTTGCGTCTACCTGATCCTCGAGGACACGCGCATCCGTTGGCTGTGGGTGGCCTGTTTTCCAGTGATACTGGCCGGGACGCTCGCGACGCTCTCGCGCGGCGCCTTCGCCGGCCTCGTTGTCATGGTGATCTGGGCTGCCCTCACGCGTCGCATCCGCCTTGGTGGCCTGCTGATCTCCACCGTCAGCCTCTTGGCGCTCGTCGCCGTGGGGTTCGCGCTGTTCGGATCCGTGGTCAACGAAAGAGTGCAGCAGAAGGGGCGCATTGCGACCAAGAACTCGCAATCACGCGAGGCCCTCTGGGCGGGCGCCGTGGAGATGTCGATGGACCACCCCATCACGGGCATCGGACCGGGTCGCTTTGGAGTGGAGAGCGTCAACTACATTCGCAACGATCCGATAGTCCTGGTCGACCCGCAGGCGCACGATGCATATCTGGAGTTGCTCGCCGAGAGCGGCCCGTTTGCACTAGCGGCCTTCCTTACCTTCCTCGGCATCTCCTGGAGGACGCTGGTACGGGTGCAGGGCGCGACCCGAGTGGACGGGAACCGCGGGGACGAGCGGCTGGCGACGGCGCTCCAGGCATCGCTCTTGGTCGCGATCGTCGGCGCAATCTTCATCAGCGAACATGTCGCGAGCCCGTTTTGGGTGATCTGCGGCTTCGCAGCGGCTGTCTCGGTGGCGCGAAGGGTGGGCAACGTCACTGCCAAGAAACCTGCATGAGGGTTCGCTTCGTTACGTCGCTGGAGCGAGGCGGACCAATTGAGCACACCCTTTCCCTCGCACGGTCGATGGGCGAGGCCGGGATCGATGTCGGTGCCGTCTGCGCGAGCTCGAACATCGCCGAACGATTCCGCGCCGCCGGAGCAGACGCCGCGGTGATCCCGCTTCGGAGCTGGTGGGATGGCCGTCATGCCCGCCAGGCATGGAGCTACGTGCGCGGTGCGGACGTGGTCCACGGCCAGGATCGGCGCAGCGGCCTCGTGGTCCGCATGGGTCCGCGTCCCAGCCGGCTGGGACTGAGGGTCTACACCGTCCATGGGCTACCGGACGAGTACCTGCCCCTGCCCGGGCGGCGTCCACGCCCCGGGATACGGGCCACACTCGCCTACCGCGGTCTGGATGCTGCGCTGTGCCGACGCGCCGACGCCGTGATCACTCCCTCTCGGGCCGTCGCCGAGATACTCGTCGCGCGCCTCGGCTTTCCACGCGCCAAGCTGACCGTGATCCCAAATGGTGTCCACATGTCGCCCCATCCGATCGCGAGCGGCTCGCTCGTAGGCTCGGTGGCGCTACTGGAGCCAGTGAAGGGCCTGGATGTCTTCGTTCGATCGGCGGCTCGCCTGGCCGATCGCGATCCGGGCCTTCGGTTTGCGATCTTCGGCAGCGGCACGGAGCGGGAACGCCTCGAAGCGCTCACCCGGCAATTGGGCATGAGCGAGAAGCTGGAGTTTCCAGGCTACGTGCCAATGGACCAAGCCGTTGGCCGCCTCGGAATCTTCGTGCTCAGCTCGTACATGGAGAATGCACCGATGTCGGTGCTCGAGGCGATGGCGGCCGGGGTCCCGGTGGTCGCGACCGCGGTCGGTGCGATCCCCGAGATCGCAATCGATGGGACCGCGCAACTCGTCCCCCCGGGCGACGAAGTCGCCCTTGCGGAGGCGATCGGTCGCCTGCTCGCCGATCCCGCTCTCCGCGAGCGACAGGCGAGAGCGGCACGCGAACGGGTCCTGGGCCGGTACACGGCCGATGCCTGCGCGGGCGAGACACTTGCCCTTTACCGGCAGCTCCTCGGCGAGGGCTAGTGCGGATCCTGCTCACCGCAGCCACGATGGGGGTGGGCGGGGCGGAGCGGCTGCTCGTGGAGCTGGCGAAGGGTCTCAGCACCGCCACCGACCGAGTGGCCGTCGCGGCGGACCGTGGACCGCTTGACCCGGACCTCGCCAAGCTCGGGGTGACCCGCTTCTACCAGCCGGGTTACGGTCGCTCGCCGATCGCGGCTGCTCGCGGAGCTGCCGGCCTGCGGCGAGCGATCAGCTCGTTTCGTCCCGACGTGATCCACAGCCACAACGTCAAGTCGACGGCGCTGGTGGCCGCCGCACGCGCGTCCAGCAGGGCGCGCCCACCCCTGGTGGCGACTTTCCATGGGGTGCGGCGGGGTGAATACAGAGCATCGGGGCTGATACTGCGCGCCGCGAAACTCGTCGTCTGCGTCTCAGATGACGTGGCTAACGGGCTCGCGGACTTCGGCATGCCGCGATCGCGGCTTCGGGTGATACCGAATGCCGTTCCCGCCGCAGAGCCACTTGACACCGCGAGCCGCGAATCGATCGATCGGGAGCTCGGGCTCGCGGGACGCCCCGTCGTCTCGCTGGTCGGGCGGCTGGTGCCCCAGAAGGTCCCGGGACGCTTCCTCAGCGCCGCCGCCTTGATAGCCGCCGAGATCCCGGAATGCCGCTTTCTGGTCGTCGGCGACGGGCCCCTTCGCGCGGATCTCGAAGCGGAAACCCGTGGACTGGGCATCGAGGCCGCGGTTCGCTTCACGGGCATCCGCTCGGACGCGAGAGACCTGATCTCGCGCTCTGACGTCATCGTCTTCTCCTCGGACTGGGAGGGCATGTCCCTCGTGGCGCTGGAGGCCCTGGCCGCGGGAACCCCAGTGGTCGCGACGGCTGTGGAGGGCATGGAGGAGATGCTGGGTGACGGAGGAGGAGTTCTCGTTGATCGCGCCGCCCCCCCACTCGCGCGAGCGGTGGTCGAACTGCTGAGAGATCCGGAGCGGCGAGCGGAGATGGGAAGGAACGGCCGCAGGAAGATGCAGGCCGAGCACTCCCTCGACGTAATGGTCAGCGCCTACCGCGAGCTCTATTCCGAGCTGGCCTCGCCGGGACCGCTACTTCAGAGCTAGAAAGCCGGAGCCGGGCTTGACGAACTCGCCGAGGGTCCGAAGCCATGTCCTCGATCTGAACGTGCGGAGCGCCGAGCGTTGCCAACCTTGGAATTCCTCGTCCCTGACGAGGTCCCAGCGTTCCAGCACCTGCGCGTAGCCGATCGCCCGCAGGTCGCGGCGCACGCCCCAGGGCGTGAACCAGTTGTACGCCGGCATGGTCGTACCTCCGACCAAGGAAGGGTGCTTGGCCACCGCCCAGTCCATGATCGTCCTCTTGAGCCGATCCGGGTACCAGGCAAAGAGCGGGAACCACTTGATCTCGTCCTGCTTTCGGGCCAGCGCCGTGGTCGTGTGGAAGTAGAAGCCGCCCCCCGGGCGCAGCACGCGATACACCTCCCGAAACACAGCCTGCGGGTCCCGAACGTGCTCCATGACGGAGATCGCGATAACCAGATCGAATTCCTCATCGGGAAACGGCAGCTCCTCCCCCACTCCCTCGACCAGGTCCAGGTCGACGCCCATCTCGTGAGCCAGCTCACGGCCGGTCTGGATGGCGGGTAGCCACGGCTCCACTCCGGACGCGGCATACCCTGCGCGGTTCAGAGCGAGGACGTTGAGCCCCTGAGCGGTGCCGAGGTCCAAGACGCGGGCGCCGGGCTTCACGCGCTCGCAGTGCGGGGCGATGCGGCCCAAGACCATGGCCACCAGCTCATCCCGGCGAGGAAGCTCGTCCCTGGCAGCCTGCAGGTCACGCTGCTCGTCGGCCTGAAACGTCATCCGGCGCCACCCTACCCGACCGAACTGGCGGCAATCAGGCAGCGCCGGACGTTCAGGCCTGGCGAGCCCAACCCTGCGCCGATAGCCTACGAACGGTCCGATGCCAGAGCACGGCCGCCTCTCAGACCGGATCGACGTCGGACTCGACACCACGCCCGCCGTGACGGGTCAGACCGGGCTCAGCCGGTATACGGAGGAGCTATGGCGAGAGCTCGAGCGGCGTGAAGATGTGCAGGTCCACGCCTTTGCGCTCGGTCGTGGCGCCGTGAGGTCGTTCGACCACCCCGTCCGCAGGGTGAACATTCCTCTCCGCGTCCTCAGGCCGGCCTGGCGGTACCTGGGGTGGCCCCGGGCGGAGACCTTTGTGGGATCGGTGCAGGTGGTCCACTCCCTGGCGCTCACGACCGTCCCGAGCCGCCTGCCGAGGGTCGCCACGGTTCACGACGTGCTGCCGCTGATCCATCCGGAGCTCTACCCCCCTGGCACAGAGGACGCTCAGCGCAGGGAGCTGACGAGTGCCGCGCAAGCCGACGTGATCGTGGCGACCTGCGAGTCCACCGCTGACGAGATCGCGCGGGTGGCTCCATTTCCCCGAGAGCGGATCGTGGTGGCGCCGCTCGGCGTCACCGGCCTGCCCCCGGCGGACGGACGCACAGCACCGGAGGCACCGTACCTGCTCGCCGTCGGAGCGATGACGCCCAGAAAGGGATACGACGTGCTCGCGGAGGCCGTCACCCGGGTCGGGCCGAGCTGCCCGCGGATACTCGTGGCCGGGCCCGACTACTGGAAGGCGGACGAGACGCGACGGGCTATAGCCGAAGCGGACCGGTACGGGAAGTTCGAGCTGCTCGGCCCGGTCGATGACGGGAGCCTCGCCTCGCTCTACAGCGGGGCAAGCGCTGTCTGCTTCGCGAGCCGCGCTGAGGGCTTCGGTCTCCCGTGCTTGGAGGCGATGGCCGCCGGGGCTCCCCTGATCGCGAGCGACCTGCCGCCGGTGCGGGAGGTCGTCGGCTCCGCAGCCGAGCTCGTCCCCCCAGAGGACCCGGATGCGCTCGCCGCAGCGATCGCGCGACTGCTCGCCGAGGAGGAGCGACGGCACACCCTGGTCGAGCGAGGACGCGAGAGGGCGTCCGCGTTCACCTGGCGGCGCACCGCCGAGGACACGGTAAGGGCGTACCGGACGGCCCTGGGGCGGTGACCTCAGGCCCCCCCGGCCCAGAAGCGGATCATTCGACCGGGAATGTCTCCCCGTGCGCGTCCGGCAGTTTCCTCGAGCCAAATGGCATCCGCCGCAGTGAAGATCCGCAGCCCGCGGCCAACCAGCGAGAACCCGAGCGCGCCGAGGGTTGCCCCGAGGCCGATTCCGCCGACCCCTCCAATCGCGTAGACGCATCCCCAAGCCACGAGTCCTCCGGTAGCTGCAGCAGCTGCGGCTGCGGCCACGCGAGGGAACTCCCAGCTCACGCCACCGACGAGCCTTTGCGAGTAGATGAACGGGGGGGCGCCCACGACGAGCTGGGCGATTGAGTTGGAGATTGCCGCGCCGACGGCGTCCAGGTGGGGGATCAGCGCGAAGGCGAGCCCGATGTCGACCGCCGCGCCGGCCGCCCCCGCGATGACCACGATCCGTAGATGACCCAATCCAGCGACCATCGCGCTCGCCAACCCGAAAATCGCGATCGCGGGAAAAGGCGCAACCAGGATCAGGAGGATCGGGCCGACTGCATTGAATTCGGCGCCGTAGACGACCTTCAGGAGCTCGGGGCCAAGGGCCGCGGCCCCGGCCGTCAGGACGAATGCAGCGGTCAGTCCGAGGCGCAGCGCCCTTGCGAAGCCCGTGCGCACCCTGTCCATCTCCCCCGCCCCCTGCAGAGTGGCCACCGCGGGGACCAGCGTCCCACCGATCTGCCTCGGAAACATGGACAGGGCGGCGATCGCGGCGAAGGCGATGGAGTAGAAGCCGATCTGCGCGTCGCTCGAATAGTGGTTCAGGAAGAGGAATTCGGATCGATTCCAGACGACCAGGGTCACGGCCACGCCGATGCTCGAGACCCCCGCGTACCGGAACATCGCATGAACGGGGGCGCCGGCGTCCTCGCCCTCTCCGTCCGAAGCATTGAGACGTCCCACGAGGATGGAGATCCAGGCCAGGCTGAGCACGACCGCGATCGCCTCAACGGCAAACATCCCCGTGATCCCTCCTCCGGCTGCGAGCACCGCAACGACTCCAGCCGTGGAGACCGCGCCGGTGATGACGCCGATCATCGCCATCTGGCGCCACCTCTGATGTCCGGCCAAGACCGCTTGCATGACCCCCTGAACGAGTAGGACAGCGGCCGTCACCCCGGCCAGGATCCACGCCGCCTCGGGCTTCGCGCCGGCAAGCGCGAGCACCGACAGGACCCCGGCCGCCAGCGTCGCCAGCGGGATCGCAACCCAGAGCGCAGACCGTGAGAGGACCCGCACGGCTCCCGGTCGACCCTCGCCGAGCACTGACGCCGTGAACCGCTGCAGGGAGATCGCAATACTGAGTCCCAACAAGGTGACGATCGATAGCTCGGCGAAGGCGATGAAGCTCTGGCGCCCGAAGAGATCCGGACCGAGGAAGCGCCCCGCCGCGATCGACACCACCAGCAGGTACAGCTGCGGCACGACGCCGAGCACAACGTTCCAGGCGCTCCCGCGAGCGACCGCGGCGCCTGTCGTCGCTGCCGCTGCTGCGACCCGCGCGTCCTCCATGCCGGCCACTTCGGCCTCAACCCGGCTCGCCTTGGCTGGATCAGGCACAGTGGGGTCAACCATATTTGCGGGTGGCCGCGCTCGCTCCAGGCGAGCGCGGGGGTCCGTCAGCGGTCCGCCAGGAGCCGCCCGGCAAGGCCCGGCGCCAGCACGGCGAACGCCGCTTTCGCCCGCGTCGGAATGGAGAACCCGGCCCCCGTCACGATCGAACGCGACAGACGGCGCGCGTCCGCGCTCCCGGCCGCCAGGGCCTCTCTCGCCTCCAGGAGCGCGGCCCGGTGAGCGTTGAACTTGATGCCCTCCATTGCGATCGCGCGCTCCTCGGGGGTGAGCAAGCCGCTCTCGAGGTGCTTCGTCAGCATCCCCACGTTCTCGCGCGTGGTCTTGGCCTCGTCCGTGGAGAGACTGGGATGACCCATGCGGTATCGGTAGAGGGGACGGTCGACCAGGCCGACCAGGGAGCCGCCGAGGATCAGCCTGATCCAGCAATCCCAATCCGAGCCGATCGGCAGGCCCTCGTCGAAGCCTCCTATGGCGAGGAGTCGCTCGCGGCGAATCGCGGGCCAGCCGAAGTAGCAGCCGCGCATGATCCCGGCGCGCTGGTCATCGATCTCGAAGCCGTGCCGGCCCCTGTAGGTCCCGACCGGCTCTCCATCTACTTCGATCACTGCGTCGGTCGTGATCACGTCCAGGTCGGGCCGGGCGACAGCGAGGTCGGCGATCGCCTCGAGCCTCTCCGGCGCGTATGCGTCATCCGCGTCGAGCACGACCACGAACTCGGAGCGCGCGGCCCGCGCGGCGGCGTTCAGCGCCGACCCGTTTCCGCCGTTCTGCTTTCGGATCAGGACCAATCGATCGCCGTAGGGGGCGAGCACCGCCTCGAGATCGTCCGACGAGCCGTCGTCGCAGACGACAATCTCATCCGCCGGGAGGGTCTGGCCCAGCACCGATTCGACCGCATCGCCGATGGTCCCCGCGGCCTGGTATGCCGCAATGATCACGCCGAGCGTGGGGCGCCTGGCGACCGGTTCGACCGGACCCGCCGGAGGGGGAACCCGAAAATCCCCAGAGATCGCCGCAGCCGGTTCGCGCTCCATCGCAGCGAGTCTAGGGGCCACGGGTCCGCCCCGGTGATTCGCTCGATCAGCGGTCGGCGAGCCCGGCAGCGCCGGCAGGTCCAGCGGGCACGTCCTCGGTCCGGAACCGCCGGGCGAGGCCGGGCACGAGAGCCGCGAGCCCCGCCTTCGCTCGCGTCCGCAGCGAGAACCCGGTTCCGGTGACCACCGAGAGGGCGAGGCGGCGCGCCCCCGGGCGCCGGGTCGCGAGCGCCTCCTTTGCGCCCAGGAGCGCCGCCCGGTGGGCATTCAGCGCGATCACCTCCCTCGCGATCTCTCGCTCCTCCGGGGTGAGCGCGTCGCGCTCCAGCACCTGCTCGAGCATCACCGCGACCTCGCGCGTGGTCTTCGCCGCATTCGAGGAGAGGCTGTCATGGCCGAACCGCCATCTGTACAGCGGGCGGTCGACCAGGCCGACGCGAGAACCGCCGAGGATCAGCCTGATCCAGCAATCCCAGTCCCAGGCGATCCGAAGGCTCTCATCGAAGCCCCCCGCGGCGACAAGCCGGGCACGTCGAATCGCCGGCCAGCCGAAGAAGCAGGTGCGCATGATCCCGGCCCGCTGGTCGCGCACCTCGAAGTCATGCGTTTCCTTCCAGGTGCTCACCGGCTCCCCGTCGAGCTCCATCACCGCGTCGGTGGCGATCACGTCCAGGTCTGGCCGTGCCGTGGCCAGATCCGCGATCGCCTCGAGCCTCTCCGGGGCGAAGGCGTCATCCTGATCGAGTTGCACCACGAACTCCGACCGCGCGGCTTTGGCGGCGACGTTGAAGGCGGAGGCGCCACCTCCGTTCTGTTTCCGGATCACGACGAGCCGATCGCCGTATTGAGCGAGCGCGGCCTCGAGGTCGTCGGTTGAGCCGTCGTCGCAGATCACGATCTCGTCCGCGGGAAGCGTCTGGGCGAGCACCGATTCGATCGCCTCGCCGATGATGCTCGCGCCCTGGTACGCCGCGATCATCACCCCCAGCGTCGGACGCTGGGCGCGCGGGGCGACGGGACCCACGGGATCGGGAACCCGGAAGGGTCCTGCTCCCCTCCGCAAAGCATCGCGCTCCATCGCCGCGATTCTAATGGCCCCGCGGAGGGTACTCTCACGCGGATGAAGGCACTCGTTACCGGCGGGGCCGGGATGATCGGCTCGCACCTGGTGGATGCTCTTCTGGAGCAGGGTCATGGCGTCCGCATCCTCGACAACCTCGATCGAGGATCCCACCGGGGGCGACCCGCGTGGATCCCCGAGGAGGCCGAATTCATCGAGGGCGACATACGGGACTCGGAGTGCCTGGCCTCCTGCCTTGCGGGAATCGACGACGTCTACCACCTGGCCGCCGCCGTCGGCGGCGTGACGGACGAGATCGCCTCGTTCTACGACGTCAACGCGACGGGCACCGCGTTGATCCTGGAAACGGTCGCTCGGCGAGACCTGGCGATCCGCAAGCTGGTTGCGGCGTCGTCCCAGGCCACGTACGGCGAGGGGCTGTACAGCTGCGGGGAGCATGGCGTGGTCCAACCCGCCCTGCGAGCCGCCGAGGACATGGCGCAATCCGTTTGGGAGCCCCGCTGCCCGGAATGCGGACGCGAGCTCGATCCCCTGCTCACGCACGAGGGCGCGCGCTCAAACGGCGAAACGCCCTATGCCGTCAGCAAGATCGCCGCCGAGCGCACAGTGATCAGTCTCGGAAAGCGACTCGGGATCCCGACCGTTGCCCTCCGATTCGCGGTCGTCTATGGGCCGCGTCAATCAGTCTTCAACCCGTACACGGGGATCCTCTCCATCTTCTCGACGCTGTTGCTCAACGGACGCCAGCCCCGAGCGTTCGAGGACGGGCGCGAGACCCGTGACTTCGTCTTCGTGGACGACATCGTCAGGGCCACCATGACCGCCATGGAGCGTCCGGATGCCGACGGGCAGGTGTTCAACGTCGGGCGCGGCGAGCCCGTGACGATCACAGGCGTGATCGAGGCGCTCGCCAAGACGTATGGACTCGAACCGGACTACCTCGTCACGGGCGAGTTCCGGCTGGGTGACGTGCGGCATCTCGTCCTCGATGCGAGTCGCATGAGGGCACTCGGCTGGACGCCCGCCACGAACCTCGATCAGGGGCTGGCCGCGATGGCGGAGTGGATACAAAGCCTCGGGCCGCTGGAGGACGTCTTCAGCGGCACGCTCGGCGAGCAGCGACGGCAGGGAGCCATCCGCCAGAGCGACCCTACTCAGACTGCCTGAAGACCGCCAGGAAGGTGAGCAGGACGATCTTGATGTCGAGCCACGGCGACCAGTTCTCGATGTAGTAGTTGTCCCACTCGATCCGGTCGTCCAGGGAGGTGTCGCCACGCAGCCCGTGGACCTGCGCCCAACCCGTTATCCCGGCCTTGACCTGATGGCGATCGCTGTAGCGACGCACCTGCTGCTCGAACATTGCGACGTACTCACGGCGTTCGGGACGCGGGCCGACCATCGACATGTCGCCCTTGAGCACGTTGAAGATCTGGGGCAGCTCGTCGAACCCGGTCCGGCGCAGGAAGGAGCCGAAGCGGCTGCGCCGCTCAGCGCCTTCAGAACCACCCGGAGCAAGGCCCTTGTCGATCGCCTCGGCCACCCGTCGCGAGGAGCGATCCTGCTCCTTCGGATCGGCAGAACGCATCGTTCTGAACTTGAGCATCTCGAACTCGTGGCCGTCCAGACCGATCCGCCGCTGGCGGAAGAGGACCGGGCGACCCAAGCTCAGCACGGTGCCCGCGTACGCCACGAGCAGCAGGGGCGAGAGCACGATGACGGTGAATGCGGCGGCCACCCGATCGGATGCATATTTGAGCGTCACGCGCCAATCCCTGGGATCGGAGGGGTAGATGGTCACCAGCGGCAATCCGCCCACCCGCTCGAGAGCAATCTTGTCGGGCACGCCCTCGAAGAGACGGGGGATGATCGAGACCGAGATCCTCATTCGCTGGAGGGTCCGCGAGACGCCCAGCTGAATGTCATGAGGAGCGTTTGAGAAGCTGACCACGGCGTGCTCCACTCCGTGCTCCCGGACCAGGTCCTCCAGGTCGCTCTGCGCTCCGAGCACGGGCAGGCCCGAGGGGCTCTCCACCTCGAGCGGATCGGCATCAACGAACCCGATCGGGCGTAGGCCCAGCTCGGGGTGGGCCAGGAGCCGCCGCGCGACCAGGTGCCCGACCTGCCCCGCGCCGAGGATGAGCGTGGGGACGCCATGGCCCAGCCGGTTGGCGCGCTCCCCGATCATCGACAGGATCGCCCTTCCGCCGATCAGATAGACGACGGCGAACAGCCAAGTTCGGATCTCCTCCTCCGCGACCTGGGAGTTGTCGGTCAGGGCGACTCGTAGAAAGGTGACGATCATCGCCGCGACCGCGGTCGCGCTGAGGATCGTCCGCGCCCCGTCGAGGAAGTGCTGGCCCACCCTGGCGCGGTACGCGCCGCGAAGGGCGAGTGCGGTTAGCACCAGGCCGATGAACGTGATCCGCCACCCCGGCTCCTGGCTGACGCCGGCGGCCGGCGCGGAGAGGATCTCGAAACCCCCCGCCAACACCAGCATCAGGGCGTCTGTCGCCAGGCGCCACCGCGCCAGCCGCACCGAGCTGCTGGCACGGTGCGCATCGGCGGCGTCTCGTGCGATGGGGCCGGCGGTGCGCGTCGATGCGGGCGGGCGCACCAGTGGTTCCAGGATCGTCTTCACCTTCATACCCTTCGGCATTCTGCCGCGATTTTGTGAGCCCGACAGGCGACTTGTTGCGGCGCTGACGCCTGAATCAGGTCCGGAACGCGACGTTTTGGCCGCTCAGCGCAGGACGACCGGGGGATTGTGGCCCGGGATCACGACCGCGGGATCCAGGTCCCGGATGCGCTGCCATTGCTTGAGCAGCTCCTCCCGCTCGGGCCCGAAGTCCTCGGGCAGGTCCATCTGCTCGAAGTACTCCGGAAGCGGCCCGACGCAATCGGAGGCGATCACCACAAGGCCGTCGTCTGTGTCGACCAGCAGCGAGATCAGGCCGTCGCAGTGGCCGGGGGTCAGGATCCAGCGCAGGCCGAGCTCGATCTCGCCCTCCTCCCCATCCAGGATCTCGAGGTTCGCCATCTCCATCACGCCCGACACGAGCTGGGCGTAGGGCGCCTCGGTCTCGATCCTGTGCACATAGGTGCGCCGCATCGGCCACGCCGCGAGCCCCTCCGCGTGGTCGAAGTGAAGGTGGGTGAGGATCACGTCCTTGACCTCGTTCGGATCGACGCCCAGCTCCCCCATCGCCCCGATCACGGGTGCCCCCTGCATGATCAGGCCGGGATCCACCAGGTAGTCCCTCTCGCCGCGGACCAGCAGCGTGTTGGGGAAGGCGACCATCCCGGTGGTTCTGCCTCCGTGCTGGAGCGACTTGTAGCGCTCGAACCCCTCGGCGGAGCTGTCGATGGTGGCGGCCTCCGCCTCGCCGTTCGACACGGCGAAGACATAGCGCTGGGCAGGTACGAGTACGTGGACGCTCGCCATCGGCGCCCAGCCTAGCCGCCTGGATCGGTCGGGCGGCCGTAGAACGAGCGAGGGCGCCCGCCAGGGCGCCCTCGAGAAAGCCGGTCATGCGCCTGGTCAGGCGCTGGGGACGGTCTCGGTATCCGGTGCGGGGGTGGTGGTCGAGGTGTACTCGAACTCCTCCTCGGCGCCGAACAGCTTGTCGAGCACCATCTTGCGCGCGTCCTCGCTCAGGATGAGGACCAGGGCCGCGCCCAGGATGCCCACGAGCAGGGCCTTTCCAAGCCCGAACCGGCGGCGGGTGCTCCGTCCGCGCAGCTGCTGTGAAGCATCCCGAAGCGACTCGGCCGCCGTGCGCAGATCACGCTGAACCTTCTTGTCGTCCATCAGGGCCTTAGCGGGGCCCTTCCCATTCGACATCCGGGCGTACGCGCCCTTTGCGGCCTCGAACGCAACGCGGATGTTCTCGCGCAGCTCTTCATCCTCGATGAGCCGCCGTACATATGGATTGGACGCAACCGACCGGGCAGCATCTCCGGCTTTCGCGCTTCTGCTTTGTGCGCCCATGGGTCTCCTCAGATCGTTTCCAGGGTGCAACCGGGAGACTACCCGGTGGGACGCTTTCCATCCGTTTGCAGCGCAACCTTCAGCACATCTCCGATGTCGTCGGCGTAGACGAAGTCCAGTCCCTCGCGTTCCTGCTCCGAGATCTCCTCGACGTCGCCCTCGTTGCGGTCGGGAACGATCACCTGTTTGATGCCGGCGCGCTGGGCGGCGAGGGACTTCTCCTTCAGGCCCCCGATCGGGAGCACCTGGCCGGTGAGCGTGACCTCGCCGGTCATCGCGACGTCGTTCCTGACCGGTCGGTTGCTGATCAGCGAGGCGAGCGCGGTCGCCATTGCCACCCCGGCCGAGGGCCCGTCCTTCGGCACCGCCCCCGCGGGGACGTGCACGTGGATGTCGTGCTTGGCGAACCAGTCCTCGGGCAGATCGGGTGCGAGCTCCTTGGAGTGCCGCCGCACCCAGGTGAGCGCCGCCTGCGCGGACTCCTTCATCACGTCGCCGAGCTGACCGGTGATCGTGAGGTTCCCGGAGCCGGGTACCGCGCTCGCCTCGATGAAGAGGACCTCCCCGCCGACGGGGGTCCAGGCGAGGCCGGTCGCGACCCCCGGGTCCTTGGTGCGCCGCCGCGTCTCGGAGAAGAACCGCCGCTTGCCGATCAGCTCGCGGGCGCGCTTCGCCGACACTCGGACCTTCCCGGTCGCCTTCCCCTCCGCCACGTCCCGGGCGATCTTGCGGCAGACCGTCCCGATCTCGCGCTCGAGGTTGCGGACGCCGGCCTCGCGGGTGTACTCCTCGATGATCGCCTTCAGCGCGGGATCCGCGAACTCGATCTGCGACGCCCGGAGGCCATTCGCAGAGAGCTGGCGCGGGACCAGGTAGCGCTTCGCGATGTGGAGCTTCTCCTCGACCGTGTAGCCGGCGAGCTGGATCACCTCCATCCGGTCCTGCAGCGCCGGCGGGACGGTGTCGAGGATGTTGGCGGTCGCGATGAAGAGGACCTCGGAGAGGTCGAACGGCAGGTCGAGATAGTGATCGCGGAAGGTGGAGTTCTGCGCCGGATCGAGCACCTCGAGCATCGCGCTGGATGGATCACCGAGGTAGTCGGCTCCCATCTTGTCGATCTCGTCGATCATGAAGACGGGGTTTCGGGTGCCCGCGTCGCGTAGGGCCCGGATGATCGTCCCGGGCAGAGCGCCGATGTAGGTGCGGCGGTGGCCGCGGATCTCGGCCTCGTCGCGTACGCCGCCGACCGAGATGCGCTCGAACTCGCGGCCCAGGGCCTTTGAGATCGAGCGCCCCAGGCTGGTCTTGCCGACGCCCGGGGGCCCGACGAAGCAGAGGATCGGCCCCGGCGACTCCGGGTTGAGCTTGCGGACCGCCAGGTACTCGAGGATGCGGTCCTTGACCTCCTCCAGGTCGTAGTGGTCCTCGTCGAGGACCTTGCGAGCGTGGCCGATGTCCAGGTTGTCCTCGGTCGCGTTGGACCAGGGCAGGTCCACCAGCCACTCGAGGTATGTCCGTATCACCCCGTACTCGGCCGCGACCGGCGGCAGCTTCTCGAGCCGCGAGACCTCCCGCTCGGCGGCTTTCTTCGCCTCCTCGGGCAGCCCGGCCTGATTGATCCTCTCGCGCAGCTCGTTGATCTCGACCTGCTGCTCGTCGCCCTCTCCGAGCTCGTCCTGGATCGCCTTGAGCTGCTGACGCAGGAAGTACTCGCGCTGGCCCTTGTCGATCTCGGACTCGACCTGGGACTGGATCTTCGAGCCGAGCTGGACGACCTCCAGCTCGCGGGTCAGGATCTCCGAGAGGCGCCGCAGCCTCTTTGTGACGTCGAGCGTCTCGAGCAGCTCCTCCTTCTCCTCCGTGGAGATCCGAAGCGCACCGGAGATCAGGTGGGAGAGCGCGGAGGGCTCGTCCAGGTTGGCGACCGCAAGCTGGAGCTCCTCCGGCAGGTAGGGGATCGCCTCGATGATCTCGCTGAAGGTGCTCTGCACGTTGCGGGTCAGGGCCTCCAGCTCCGTGGAGGGCTCGAGCACGTCGGGCATCTCCTCGATCCGCGCCACGAGATACGGCTGCTCGGTGACGTAGTCGACGATGCGGATCCGCTCGCTTCCCTGCACCAGGATGCGGAGCGTCCCGTCGGGGACCTTCATCATCCGCGCGACGGTGCCCGCGACTCCGACTCCGTAGAGATCGTCGGGACCCGGCGTGTCGTTCTCCGGATCCTTGGATGCGACCATCGCCAGCATGCGGTTGCCCGAGAGGACCTCGTTGACGAGGGTGATCGACCGCGCCTGCCCGACCGCCAGCGGGGTGAGCGTCTCCGGGTAGGTCACGGTCTCCCTCAGGGGCAGGACCGGCAAGGCCTCTGGCAGCGGCTCCCTGGCGCCGCCGTCCTCCTCGATCTCCGGGATCTCCACGACCTCGAGCTGGGGCGTCTCGACGTCGGCCACCTCAGCTCCTGTTCACGGGCGTGGTCGTGGAATCAATCGTCTAGTCGGCGCGCTCAATCGGGACCTGGCGGGCGGCCCGCGGCAGCCGGGTCGGCAGCTCGACCCGCAGGATGCCGTCCTCGTAGGTGGCCTGAGCCTGATCGGCGTTGACGTCCACGGAGAGCTCGACGACGCGGCGGAACGGTCCCGATGGAAGCTCGACCTGCTGGTAGGTCCGCCCCTCCGTGTCGCGGACCGGGCGCTCGCCGCTGATCACCAACGTCCGCCCCCGCACCTCGAGGTTGACCGCCTCGAGCTCGATCCCGGGCAGCTCGACCTTCACGACCGCCTTCTGCGGCGCGTCCTCGCCGCAGTAGTAGACGTCGACCCGCGGCACGAACGCCACCACCTGCCGGCGCTGGCGGTATCCGGCCTGGTCCCAGAAGTCACCGAGAAGCTCGTCCATCTCCCTGCGCATCCTGGCGAAGTCCGCAAATGGGTCGCGCTGGCTGCTCATCCGTGAGAAGGGTAGCTATCTCGGTTGGAGCCCCTCGAGACTGTCAGGCGGCCCTCGCATCCCCGAGGCGCACTCCATCGTCCCGCCGCAGTGCGCGCGTCAAGCTGAGCTCGAACTGGCCCAGAGTCGTGCACCAGCCGGGATCGACGCGTCCGAGGCAGAGTGGGTCGCTGTCGGGAAGCACGGCTCTTGGGTCGGCGGTGAATCCGCGCTGGTAGCCGGCACCCCGCGCCGCCTCGAGGACATGCGGGTTCCATTTGCCTCCCGGGTAGGCGATCAGGGTGAGCTCGCGATCGATTGTCCCCGCCAGCCGATCCCGTCCTTCGCTGATCGCCAATCCGAGCTCGGCGGAGTCGAGCGTCGACAGGTTCAGGTGCCGCAGGGTGTGAAAGCCGATCTCGAACCCGGCTGCCACGAGCTTGCGAATGCCGGCGGCGTCGAGCACGGCGTCCTCGGGATCCGGCCCGGCGCGCCGCCCGAGCTCGTCCAGGAGATCCTTCCGCTGCCCAGGGGTCATCAACTCGATGTCATCCGCGATCTGCACCATCTCCCGCAGTCCGGCCGGGACGCCGCTTGCCGCGGGGACCATCTCGCTGAGCTCCTCGCGGCCGATCGCTCCTCGGTCCATGGCGCGCTCCAGCCGCTGCCACCAAAACGATCCCGGGCCGTCCAGCGAAGCACCCGAGAGGAAGAAGGTCGCCGGGACACCCAAGCGCTCGAGGATCGGCGCGGCGTGGCTGACATGCGATGGCGAGTCGTCGTCGAATGTGACGGCGACGGGAAACTTCTCGCCGCGACGTCGCGTTCGAGCGGCCTCGATGAGCTCGGACGCCGCAACAACCCGATAGCGCTTTGTCAGGTGCCTGACCTGCGCTTCGAAAAATCGCGTGCCGGCGCGCGGGTACTTGCCGTCATCCCAGGTCTGCTGTGGATCGCCGACCCGATGGAAGAGAACCACGAGCCCAGCTCTACGCCGTGAGAGCCGCTGAACCGCCTCGTCGGCTCGGGCTACAGGGCGCCTCAAGAGCGCCTTCAATCGGTCCGCACCTCCCTGCGGCATCCCGCCCGTTTTAGCAGGGAGCCGCGAACGGTGAACGAGAGGGTGCTCATGCCGGCACCCTCAAACGGTGTACGTAGCTCCCTCTTGCGCGATCTCGACGGGGCCCGCGAACCCGCGCTCGGCCTGCTCGAGGGCCCAGTCGTCGCCGAGCTCGTCGGAGATGTGGGTGATCACGACGCGCTTGGCGCCCGCCTTGCGTGCGTGCTCGCCCGCCTCCTCGGGGGTGAGGTGGCCGCGGAGCCCGGTGCGCTCGGGTCGCGGGAGAGTCCCCTCGATGATCAGCAGGTCGGCGTCCTTGGCGACTTCGACGATCTCCTCGCTCGGGCGCGTGTCGGCGCTGTAGGCGATCTCGCCGCTGCCCTCCGACCCGATCCGCACCGCGAAGGTCTCCACGAAATGAGGCACCGGATGGAAGCTCGCCCAGACGTCGCCGATCTCGACCCGGTCGCCGGCCGCGTACTCCTCGATCTCGAAGGCGCTCTCGATCAGGTCGTCGTTGCCCCATGCACCGACCACGCGGCGGAAGGTCTCGACCGCGCCG
This sequence comes from uncultured Solirubrobacterales bacterium, assembly GCA_963815665.1. Lineage (GTDB taxonomy): Bacteria > Actinomycetota > Thermoleophilia > Solirubrobacterales > 70-9 > DASUPK01. The sequence goes on from CAWFHN010000016.1 coordinate 124,114, forward strand.
GGCGGCGCGATCAGCCGGGGGCGGGCGGGGTGGTCGGTGCCCTCCCAGACGTGCACCGCGACCGGCTGCTGCTTCGGCGCGTAGATCAGGGCGTAGGAGTACGGGACGAGGTCCAGGAAGTGATCGGCGTGGAGGTGGGAGACGATCACGCCATCCACCTCGGTGTAGTCGACCCGCTCCCGCAGCTTGCCGAACACCCCGTTACCGCAGTCGAGCAGGACCTTCGTCTCGCCGGTCTCGATCAGGTAGCCGCTGCAGGCGCCCCCCGCGTCCTGCCAGGAGGGCGACTTGCCCAGCACGGTGATCTTCAAGGGTTGAGTCCCATTGCCCCGCCGGGACTGTAACCGGGTTTGGCCTGCGGCTATGCAGCCTGCACGGCGACATGCGAGGCAGCGGCGTTACCCCGATCCCTCATCAGGAGCGCGGGCTGCCGGGGCGGAACCAGGCCCTCGGGGGTGTCGGGCCTGAAGGTGGGACAGGGCGAGTCGAGTCCGAGGGCGCACAGGCCGCGGCGCTGGAAGAAACAGTCTTCACAAGTCACCGCAGCATCACGTGCTCGACCCTTGGCCAAGTTGCCCCATCCCCTCTCTCGTCGATCATTTCCGCCCCGGTTACCGACCCGCGACTTGGCTCGATGATGGCACCTGCGACACCCCCCGTCAGGCGCGTTTCCGCAAATGGCGCTCTTCTTTTTTCACCGGTTGGTCACGAGTTCCGCTAGCACCGGGAAGCTGGGAGCCCCCGCTAAGATCAGCCCCGATGGCACAGATCGCAGAGCAGCGGACCAACCAGCTCTCGGCCTCTCCGCCGATGTTCGAGAGCAGGTTCCTCGACTTCTTCTCCCGCGTCCATCCGGCCGTGCCGGCGGTCGTCTTCGTCCCCGTCGTGGTCGGCGGGGTCTGGCTCGGGATCGACCGAGGGCTCTCGGCCGGCACCGTGGCACTCCTCTTCCTCGCCGGCATCGCGATCTGGACGCTGACCGAATACTGGCTCCATCGCCTCTTCTTCCACTGGGAGCCGAAGTTCCCGGGCGGCGACCGCATCCACTTCATCATCCACGGCGTCCACCACGACCATCCCAACGACGCCATGCGACTGGTCATGCCGCCCGCCGTCAGCATCCCGCTTGCCGCGCTCTTCCTCGGGCTCTACGTGCTGATCTTCGGCACCCCCGAGGCCTACCCCGTCTTCGCTGGCTTCATCACCGGATACCTGGGCTACGACTACACCCACTACCACGTGCATCACCACGTGCCGAAGACGAAGTTCGGCAAGAAGCTGCGCGAGCACCACATGCGCCACCACTTCCAGGACCACCGCTACGGCTTCGGAGTCTCCTCGCCGCTCTGGGACGCGATCATGGGGACCCTGCCGAGGCGGCGCAAGGACGCTCCACCTGGGAGCGAAGGGCAAAGCCCGTAGCGACTTGTGATGGGCGGCCGTAGCGCCGCCGTTTTGTGGCGAAGCCGTCCCTAGACAACCCGACTGGGCGGCTCCTCCCCCTCCAGCACCGCGATGACGTTGTCCGCGACCGCGCTCGCCATCCCGTCGCGCGCGGCGATCGTGGCCGATCCGATGTGGGGAAGCAGCACGCAGCGAGGCGCCTCGAGCAGGCTCGTGGGGACGTCGGGCTCGTTCTCGTAGACGTCGAGGCCGGCCGCCCCGAGCGCGCCGCTCTCCAGCGCGGAGGCCACCGCCTCCGAGTCGACGAGCGGCCCTCGCGACGTGTTGACCAGGACCCCTTCCGGTCCGATCAGCTCCAGCTCGGCGGCGCCGATCATGGAGCGCGTCTCGGGTGTGGCGGGCGCGTGGATGCTGACCACGGCGGCCGCCTCCAGCAAGGCGGGCAGGCTCAGCCGCTCGGCTCCGAGCTTGCTCTCCGCCTTGGGCCTCTCTGACCGGCCCGCGTAGACGATCGTCGCGCCCAGGCCATGGGCGAGCTTGGCGTAGCGGGCCCCGATTCTTCCCAGGCCGACGACCCCGACGGTTGAGCCCCGGATCTCGATGCCGCGATAGGCGGCCGGGTCCCAGCCGCCCCAGCGCCCTGCCCGCAGGTCGCGCTCGGCGTCGCTCATCCGGCGGGCGGCGGCGAGGGTCAGCGCCATGGCCAGTTCGGCGGTGGCCTCGGTGAGGACGTCGGGGGTGTTGGTGACGATCACCCCTCGCTCCTTGCATGCCTCGAGGTCGACGTTGTCGTAGCCGACGGCGAAGTTGGCCACCACCCGCAGCTGCTCGCCGCAGGCGTCGAGCAGCTCCGAGTTCACGGGCATGCTCGGGTCCGCGACCAACGCGCTCGCCCCCGCGGCGTTCGCCAGTACGTCTTCCCAGCCGGCCTCGAGCCCGCCGACCCTGACCTCAAAGCGCTCGCGGAGGCGGTCGAGGCCGGCGGGCAACAGTACACGGGCGACCACGACCAGTTGACGTTCGGCATTCATGTCAGTTGAAACTAACCGTTACGGTCATGTAACTGTCACCCGTAGAGAGAGGATCTGAGAAGGATGCCAAGGGTTTCCAACACAGTCGATCAGGCCAGGACGCTGCTCGAACGCCGGCTGCGCGAGCTCGACGACGAGCGGCGCCAGGTTGAGGCAGCGCTCGAGGGGCTCGGCAAGAGCGCCAGGCGGGGGCGGGGCAGGCCCCCCGGAACGAGCCGGCGGCGCCGTCGCGGCAGTACCAGGGCCGACCAGGCCGTGAAGCTGATCGCCGACAACCCGGGGATCAAGGTCTCCGAGCTCGGCAAGAAGATGAAGCTGAACCACCCGAACTACCTCTATCGGGTGCTGCCCGACCTGGAGAAGGAAGGCCGCATCAAGCGCAGGGGCAACGGCTACCACCCGGCCTGAGAGGGTTAGATCAGACCGAGGTCCTTCACCGCGTCGCGCTCCTCCTTGAGCTCGCCGACCGTCGCGTCGATCCGCTCCCGCGAGAAGTCCGTGATCTCGAGGCCCTCGACGCGCTTCCACTCACCGCCGGAGCACTCGCAGGCCGCGCCGCAGATCAGGCCCTCCTCGATGCCGTAGGAGCCGTCGGAGGGCACCGCCATCGAGGCCCAGTCGCCGTCGGGCGTGCCGATGACCCAGTCGTGCACGTGGTCGATCGCGGCATTCGCGGCAGAGGCGGCGCTGGAGGCGCCGCGCGCCTCGATGATCGCCGCGCCCCGCTTGCCGACTGTGGGGATGAACTCGTCGGCGATCCAGGCCTCGTCGTCCACCTGCGGCCAGGCCGGGCTGCCGTCGATCAGCGCGTTGACCAGGTCGGGATACATGCTCGGCGAGTGGTTGCCCCAGATGGTCATCCGCTTGATGTCGGTGACCGGGCGCGCGAGCTTGGCGGCGAGCTGAGCGGTGGCGCGGTTGTGGTCGAGGCGCATCATCGCCGTGAAGCGCTCGGCCGGGATGTCGGGCGCGTGTGACTTGGCGATCAGGCAGTTGGTGTTGGCGGGGTTTCCGACCACCAGGATCTTGACGTCGTCCGCCGCCTTCTCGTTCAGCGCCTCGCCCTGCGGCTTGAAGATGCCGCCGTTCGCCTCGAGGAGGTCGGCGCGCTCCATCCCCTTCGACCTGGGCCGGGCCCCGACGAGCAGGGCGACGTTCGTGCCGTCGAAGGCCTCCTTCGGGTCGTCCGAGATGTCGATGCCGCTGAGCAGCGGAAAGGCGCAGTCGTCGAGCTCCATCGCGGTTCCCTCGGCGGCCTCGAGCGCGTCGGGGATCTCGAGCAGGCGCAGCCTCACCTCCGTATCCGGGCCGAGCATCTGCCCGGAGGCGATCCGGAAGAGGATCGCGTAGCCGATCTGGCCCGCGGCTCCGGTGACTGTGACGTTGACGGGGGAATCGCTCACTTCGGTGTCTCCTTAAGTCCGGGAATAAACGGCGCGCGGGGCGCCTTACTCGTCGTATGGCCGATGAAAGCGCCCCGCACGCCTCGAAAGTGATTGCGGAGTTGGCTGAGCGCCAATACGGGGTGCTCTCTGCCCCTCAACTCTATGCACTCGGCTTCAGCAAGGACTGGGTGGCGGGACGCGTGACGGCCGGGTGGCTGCTTCGCCTTCATCGAGGCGTCTACGCCGTCGGACACCGAAGGCTGGCAAAGGAGGGGCGGTGGATCGCGGCGGTTCTTGCCTGCGGGGATGGCGCGGTGCTGAGCCACCATTCCGCCGCAGCGCTGTGGTCGATTCGCGCCGAAGCGGCATCGGGTCCCGTCGACGTGACTCTCCGAACCCGTGCCGGTCGTCGGCGGCGAAGCGGGATCCGGGTGCATCGCCCTCGGTATCTGCCCGAGGACGAGCTCTCCCACCAAAGTGGCATTCCGTCGACCGGACCGGCCCGAACGATTCTTGATCTCGCCGGTGGGCTCGGCACCCGAGCACTGGAGCGCGCTATCGACGGAGCGGATCGACTGAAGCTGGTCACCGCGGACGATCTCATCGAGCTCCTCCGCCGGCACCGCGGACATCCCGGCGCCGGAAGGTTGCGTGGGTTGCTAGCCCGTCACCAGATCGGGAGCACGGTTACGCGTAGCGAGCTCGAGGAGCGATTCCTGCGGCTCTGTCGGCGGCACCACCTTCCCCAGCCGGAAGTGAACGTGCCGTTGCTCGACTACGTCGTGGACTTCCTCTGGCCCGAAGCCAAGTTGGTCGTCGAGGTGGACGGCCGCGCGACGCATGGCACCACGCGCGCCTTTCAAGCCGACCGCGATCGCGATGGACGTCTGGCAGTCGCCGGATACCTGGTCGTCCGCTTCACCTGGTGGGACGTGACGCGGCGGCCGGTCGTCGTCGCTGACCGTGTTCGGCGCCTACTGGACGCCCCTTCCTCATCGCGGGGCGCTTTCCTCGCCGCATAGCCGAGTAAAGCGCCCCGGGGCGTTTACGGCATTGCGGACTGCAGGTTCTGATCAATGGACGCAAGGAATTCCTCGGTCGTCTGAAACGGCTGGTCCGGGCCGATCAGCAGGGCCAGGTCCTTCGTCATCTTGCCGCTCTCCACCGTCTCGACGCAGACGCGCTCGAGCGTCTCGGCGAACTCGGTGACCTCCGGCGTCTCGTCCATTCGGCCGCGCGCGGCCAGGCCGCGCGTCCAGGCGAAGATCGAGGCAATCGGGTTGGTCGAGGTCGGGTTGCCCTGCTGGTGCTGGCGGAAGTGGCGGGTGACGGTGCCGTGCGCGGCCTCGGCCTCGACGGTCTTGCCGTCGGCGGTCATCAGGACGCTGGTCATCAGGCCGAGCGAGCCGAAGCCCTGGGCGACCGTGTCGGACTGGACGTCGCCGTCGTAGTTCTTGCAGGCCCAGACGTAGCCGCCCTCCCACTTCAGCGCCGCCGCGACCATGTCGTCGATCAGGCGGTGCTCGTAGGTGATGTCCGCAGCCTCGAAGTCGTCCTTGAACTCCGCCTCGAAGACCTCCTGGAAGATGTCCTTGAAGCGGCCGTCGTAGCGCTTCAGGATCGTGTTCTTCGTCGAGAGATAGACGGGCAGGCCCCGATCGAGGCCGTAGCGCAGCGACGCCCTGGCGAAGTCCCGGATCGAGTCGTCCAGGTTGTACATCGCCATTGCAACGCCACCGCCGGGAAAGTCGTAGACGTCGAGCTCCATCGGCTCGCCGCCGTCCTTGGGCGTGTAGGTCAGGGTCAGCTCCCCCTCCCCCGGCACCACCAGGTCGGTCGCCCGGTACTGGTCCCCGAAGGCGTGGCGGCCGATCACGATCGGCTTGGTCCAGCCGGGCACCAGGCGCGGCACGTTCGAGATCACGATCGGCTCCCGGAAGATGACCCCGCCGAGGATGTTCCGGATCGTCCCGTTGGGGGAGCGGTACATCTCCTTGAGGCCGAACTCCTCCACCCGGGCCTCGTCCGGCGTGATCGTCGCGCACTTCACCCCGACGCCGTGCTCCTTGATCGCGTTCGCGGCGTCGACGGTGATCTGGTCCTCCGTCTCGTCCCGACGCTCGATGGATAGATCGAAGTACTTAAGTTGGACGTCGAGGTAGGGCAGGATCAGCGAGTCCTTGATGAAGGCCCAGAGGATCCGGGTCATCTCGTCGCCATCGAGCTCGACGATGGGGTTCTTGACCTTGATCTTCGCCATGCCGGGCGGCGATGCTATGCCAATCCAGATAGCGGCGACCGCCGTTATCTTCAACGCATGAGCAGCTTGGGAGGAGAGCGAAAGATCGCGACGATGTTGTTCGCCGATCTGGTCGGCTCGACCGAGCTCGCCACCGAGCTCGATCCCGAGGACCTGCGCGGCCGGCTGGAGCCATTCTTCGACGCTGCGCGCGGGGCCCTCGAACAGCACGGGGGCACCGTCGAGAAGTACATCGGGGACGCGGTGATGGCCGTCTTCGGGGCGCCGATCGCCCACGGCGACGACCCCGACCGGGCGATCGCCGCCGCCCTGAACGTCATCGACAGGGTCTCGGCGATCGACGGCGACCTGGCGGTGCGAGTCGGGATCGAGACCGGTGAGGTCCTCGCCGTGCCCGAGAGCGGCGACCTCCGGGTCACCGGGGAAGCCGTGAATACAGCCGCGCGGTTGCAGCAGGCGGCGTCCCCGGGCGAGGTGCTGGTGGGAGAGCGCACCGCCCGCGCCTGTCGCCGCGCCCAGCTCGAGCGCGACGGCCACGTCGACGCCAAGGGGATCGAGAGCCCGCTGACGGCCTTCCGGGCGGTCGCGGTGTGCGACGACGAGGATCTCTCGGAGGTCCCGCTGGTTGGGCGCGAGGACGACCTCGACATGCTCCGCCTGATCGCACGGCGAGCGGCCAGGGAGCGGGCGCCCCAGCTCGTCACCGTGATCGGCGAGGCCGGGATCGGCAAGACGCGCCTCGCCGCCGAGCTCTTCGAGGGACTGCGCGCGGACGGCTGGCGGACGGTGGTGGGCCGCAGTCCGCCCTACGGACACGGGATCTCCTTCTGGGCCCTCGGCGAGATCCTCCACGACGCCGCCGGGGCCTCGGCGGACGCGCGCGCCGATGAGGTCGAGCCGAAACTGCGCGCCAAGCTCGAGGAGGTGGGCGCGGACGACGCGGCCGAGCTCGCCAGCGCGCTCGTGGTGGCGATGCGCGGCGCGGAGGAGGGCACCGACGCCGAGGACGCGCTGAAGCGAGCCTGGCGGCGCTTCGTGGCCCTCCTGTCAGCCGATCGGCCGCTGGCGATCGGCGTCGACGATGCGCATTGGTCGGATGAGGGAACGCTGAACCTGCTCGAGGAGGCCGCCTTCGGCCTCCAGCAGGCACAGGTGATGATCCTTTGCACCAGCCGGCCGGAGCTGGCGGAGCGGCGTCCGGAGTTCGGCCGCGCTGCCCGCAACAACAGCCAGCTGGAGCTGATGCCGCTCGACGGCGCCTCGGCGACGCGGCTCGCGGAGCTCCTCCTCCCGGAGGACAGGCGCACGCTGGCCGGCCGGATCGCCGACGCCGCCGGAGGCAACCCCTTCTTCACGGAGGAGGTCTCTCGTGCGGTCCGAGAGGAGCAGGCCGACGGGGTCCCGGGACGCCTCCCCGACACGGTGCAGGCGGCGATCGCCGCCCGGATCGATCAGCTTCCGTCGGATGAGAAGCGCACCCTCCAGTACGCGGCGGTCCTCGGCCGCCCCTTCGCGCAGGGGCCTCTCGGCGACCTGCTCGGCGAGGACCCGTCCGACCTGCTCTGGGCGCTGCGCCGCAAGGCCCTGGTCGAGGAGCGCACCACCGCCGACGCCGGGCACTACGCGTTCCGTCATCAGCTGATCCGCGACGTCGCCTACAGCTCGTTGCCCCGGGCCGAGCGGGCGACCCTGCACGAGCGGGCGGCGGAGGCGCTGATGGCGCGCGAGCCGTTCGCGGAGCGGGCCGAGCTCGTCGCCTACCACCTCGACCACGCCTTCGAGCAGCAACCGACTCCGGAGCGACGGGATGCCGCCTGCACCGCCATGGCCGACGCGGCGGCGAGCGCGGTCCGCCGCGGCGCGGCCGCCAGGGGCCAGGAGCTCTACGAGCAGGCGGCGGCGCTCTCCGAGGACGCGTCGCAGGTCGACTGGCTGATGGCCGCCGGCGACGTGGCCCTGCGCCGCTGGCGCGGCGACCACGCGCTGAGGCTGTACACCGAGGTGGGACGGACGGCGGAGCGGATCGGGGACCCGCGCGCCGCCGCCGGCTACGCCCGCGCCGTCGAGGTCGGCACACGGATGAGCGGGATCAGCGGCAACCTCGACGCCGACCAGCTCCGACCGCTGCTCGATCGCGGGCAAGCGCTGGTGTCGGATGACGACACCGTCACCCAAGCCAGGCTGCTGCTCGACGAGGCCTGGCTCGCCTGGAAGAACGACCAGACGCTCGAGATGGAGAAGCCCGCGGTCGGCGGACTGGAGCTGGCGCGGAAGGCGAACGACCTGACTGTCCTGCAGTCCGCCCTCGACGCCGTCACCGCGAGCGATTGGCAGCAGGGCCGGCACCGAGCCGCCGTCGAACACACGAGGGAGCGCCTGGAGCTGCTGCGCGATGCTCCCCGCACCGGGACCCTCGACGTCGAGCGCAGCGACGCGCTCCACATGATGATCGAGTGCCTCCTGCAGACGGGCGACTTCCACGAGGCCGAGCGCTACGCCCGCGAGGCCCGCGACCTCGACCTCTCGCGAGGAATCATCTACTCGGCGTGGCAGCGGGGCCTGCTGCCCGCGTTCTTCCTCGGCCGCTGGGATGAGGCGCTGAACATGGCCACGCACGTCCGCGAGGCCTGGGTCGCGGCCGAGCGACCGCCGCTTGGGGCCTTCGCCACCTCGATCGCCTGCGCGGGCGCGATCCTCGGCCTGCGCGGCGACGATGGCTGGTCCGACTGGTTCGAGATCGCCGACGAGCTCTCACACGGCGCGCTCGGCAACAAGGCCGGGGTCGTGGTGATGCGAGCCGACATCGAGCTTCACCAGGGAGAGGTCCAGTGCGCGGCCGACCGCTTCGAGGCCGAGATCGCATCGACCTGGTTCCGCTCTCCATATCTCGCGGGCCGCGCGGAGGCCTATGCGCGGCTGGGGCGCGACGACGCGGACAAGGCAATCCAGGCGGCGGAGGAGCGGATCGGCGAGCACCGCTATGGCATGGGCATCCTGCTCCGCGCGAAGGGGGTCCGCTCAGGCGACGAACGGCCCCTCCGGGAGTCCCTCGAGCTCTTCGAGGAGCTCGACTGCCCGTATCAGGCGGCGCGCACCGGCTGGATGCTCGGGGGCGACGACCGCGATCAGGCAAAGCAGACGTTCGAAAGCTTGGGAGCCACGCTCCCTGCTTGACGGCTTCGCCATTGACGGCCGCCAGAAACACCGCGGCCGGATCTACTAGCGCCGCTCGGCCTCGCGCAGCCGCGACGCCAGGGTCTCGAGCATCGGCCAGGCGACCTCGGGGTGCTGCTCGATGAACGGCCGGAATTCCCAGGCCGTGATCCCGTGGCAGCTCAGGTCGGTGGTGGCGACGATCGTCGCCGAGCGCGGCCCGCTGTCGATCAGGGCGATCTCGCCGAAGTACTCGCCCGGGCCGAGGGTCCGGATTATCTTGCCGTCGATGCTGACGGTCGCGTTGCCGTCCTCGATCACGAAGAAGCCGATCCCGCTCTTCCCCTCGGTCGTGATCGCGTCCCCCTCGCCGAAGGTGCGCTCCTGCATGCGGTCGGCGAGCTTCTTGAGCTCCTTCGGCTTCACCCCCTGGAAGAGGGGGACGCCGCCCAGCGTCTCCACCACGTCCGCCACAGGGCGATCCTACCCGGGGTCTGGCCCCTTGGGGTCTGACCCCAGGGGTTGAACCAAACTGTGAATCGTGATTCACTCCTTGGCCATGGCCTACCGCAGCACTGAGCGAACCGAGGCGCGCCGAGCCGAGACCCGGCAGCGCATCGTCACCGCGGCGCTCGAGCTGATTGCCGAGGGCGGCTACGTCAATGCCCAGGTCGCCGCCGTCGCGGAACGGGCCGGGGTCGCCGTCGGCACGGTCTACCGCTACTTCCCCTCGAAGTCGGATCTCTTCGCGGAGGTCTTCCGCGTCGCGTCGCAGCGCGAGGTCGACGAGATGAAGGCCGGCGCCGCGGCGACCACGGGTGGCTCCGCCAAAGAGAGGATCGCCGGCGGCACGGAGACGTTCGCGCGCCGCGCTCTCGCCGGTCGCCGGCTCGCCTGGGCGCTGCTCGCCGAGCCGGTGGACCCCGCGGTCGAGGCCGAGCGACTTCACTTCAGACACAGCTATCGCGACGTGATCGCCGAGATCGTCGCCGAAGGTGTTGCCTCCGGCGAGCTCGTCGAGCAGGACGTCGACGTGACCGCCGCCGCCTTGGTCGGAGCGATCGGCGAGACGATGCTCGGCCCCCTGTCACCCACCGCCAATGGAGGCGACCCCGAAGCACTGATCGCCTCCCTGATCAACTTCTGCACTCGCGCAATCGGAGAGGAGCACTAGATGTCAACAGTCGAAAAACCCACCGGAGTCCGGACCCACGAGGTCACCAATCAGGCCCCGCCGCTCGTGGACTACAACGTCTTCGAATCCGATGAAGTGATGAAGGAGGCCGTCCGGCGCGAGGGGGCCGACTGGGCGGTCGAGAAGGTCTCCGAGGTCGGCGAGATCGCCGGCCGGGGCGACGTGATCGAGCTCGGCAGGCTGGCGAACGAAAACCCGCCGAAGCTCCGCACCCACGACCGCTACGGCAATCGGGTCGACAACCCCGAGTTCCATCCCTCCTGGCACGAGCTGATGCGGCTGGGCATTTCGCACGAGCTCCACTCCCTCCCCTGGCGCGAGCCTCAGCCCGGCGCCCACGTCGCCCGCGCCGCCGCGTTCATGTGCTTCTCGCAGGCCGAGGCCGGCGTCGGCTGTCCGATCTCGATGACCTACTCCGTGGTGCCCGCGCTGCGCAAGCAGCCCGAGCTGGCCGAGGAGTGGGAGCCGCGGATCCTGTCCGACGTCTACGACCCGCGTCAGATCGCCGCCTCCGAGAAGGAGGGCTCGCTGTTCGGCATGGGGATGACCGAGAAGCAGGGCGGCTCGGACGTCCGCGCCAACACGACGGTGGGCAAGCCGATCAACGGCGGCGGCCCGGGCGCGGAGTACGAGATCACCGGCCACAAGTGGTTCTTCTCGGCACCGCAGTGCGATGCGTTCCTGGTCCTGGCCCAGGCCGAGGGCGGCGTCTCCTGCTTCCTGATGCCACGGCGCCTGCCGGACGGCGAGCTCAACCGCTTCCGCCTTCAGCGGCTCAAGGACAAGCTCGGCAACCGCTCCAACGCCTCGTCCGAGATCGAGTTCGACGGCGCCTGGACCCGCCTCGTCGGCGAGGAGGGCGCGGGCGTCCGGACGATCATCGAGATGGTCAACCACACCCGACTGGACTGCGCGACGGGCAGCGCCACCGGAATGCGTGCGGGGGTCGCCCAGGCGATCAACCACGCCGATCACCGCTCCACCTTCGGCAAGGTCCTTGTGGAGCAGCCGCTGATGCAGAACGTCCTCGCGGACCTGGCGGTGGAGTCCGAGGCGGCGACGATCTCGTCCCTGCGCCTCGCTCGCGCCTACGACGAGGCCATCGCCGGCGACGACGAGGCGCAGGCGCTCAAGCGGATCGCCAACGCCGTGCTCAAGTACTGGATCTCGAAGCGCGGCCCCTGGCACGCGGTCGAGTGCCTCGAGAGCCTGGGCGGCAACGGCTACGTCGAGGAGTCCGGCATGCCCCGGCTGTACCGCGAGGCGCCCCTCTCCTCGATCTGGGAAGGCTCGGGCAACGTCCAGTGCCTCGACGTGCTGCGGGCGATGGTCAAGAGCCCGAGCTCGGTCGACGCGTTCTTCGCCGAGGTCGCCGAGGGCGCGGGCGAGCCGCGCCTCGATGCGTACGTCGCCGACTTGAGGTCGGACCTTCAGGACATGGACGGGATCGAGTCCCGCGCCCGGCAGCTCGTCGAGCGGATGGCGCTGGCCCTGCAGGGCTCGCTGCTCCTGCGCTTCGGCGACGAGGCCGTGGCGGACGCGTTCGTCGCGTCGCGCCTGGCCGGCGACTGGGGTCATGCCTTCGGCACCCTGCCGGCCGGGACGGACTTCCAGCGAATCATCGACCGTCACAGGGTGGCGTAGGCCGCCCCCGGACGCGAAGCGGAGGAGGCGGCCTTGATGCCGGATTACGAGACGCTGCGCTACGAAGTCGACGGGCACGTCACCGTGCTCACCTACGACCGCCCCGAGCATCGGAACGCGGTCAGCCGCCAGATGAACCGGGAGCTCCACGACGCCTGGCAGCGCTTCCGCGATGCGGAGGACGAGTTCGTCCTGGTGATCACCGGCGAGGGCGACGCATTCTGCGCAGGCTGGGACCTCGAGGACGCCGCGGAGCTCGGCGAGGGCGGCCGGCCCGACTGGGACCAGTTCAAGACCAGCGTCTACAACACACCCGGCGAGTGCGGCTACACGCGCCGGATCGACGTCTTCAAGCCGGTGATCGCGGCCGTCAACGGCTGGGCGGTTGCGGCGGGGCTGGAGAACGCCCTGTTGGCCGACATCCGGATCGCCGCCGAGAACGCGGTCTTCGGCGCGCTCGAGCGGCGCTGGAACATCGTCGGCGGCGACGGGATGAACGTCCGGCTGACCATGGCCGTCGGCTACGGCCGCGCCATGGAGATGATCATCACCGGCCGGCCGGTGGACGCAGAGGAGGCGCTGCGGATCGGGCTCGTCAACGAGGTGGTGCCCGAAGGCAAGTCACTCGAGCGTGCGGTGGAGCTGGCCCATCAGATTGCGGATCTCCCGCAGGGCGCGATTCGGTCGGACAAGGAGACGATGGTCAGGAACGTCGGGAGGACCTACGAGGAGCAGCTGCGCCAGGAGGCCGAGAACACGATCTCGATGTTCGCCCGGCGCGACTCCCACGCCATCGGGGCCCGCGCCTTCAAGGAGAAGCGGACTCCGGAGTGGCCGAATCACGGCCTCTAGATAGGCTGAGGCCATGTGCAGAAACATCAGACAACTCCATAACTTCGAGCCCCCCGCGAGCGAGGAGGAGGTGCACGACGCGGCCCTTCAGTTCGTCCGCAAGGTGAGCGGATCGAACAAGCCGTCGCAGGCGAACGCCGAGGCGTTCGACCTGGCCGTCGCCGAGGTCACCGCCTCCACGCGGAAGCTGCTCGACTCGCTGGTCACCACCGCTCCCGCGAAGAACCGCGAGGAAGAGGCGGCCAAGCGGCGGGCGAAGTACGAAGCGCGCTTCGCGGCCTAGGGTCGAGACCAGTCGGCGAGGTGGTCCGGGGCGGCGATGCCCTGGGCCAGGTCCGCCGCCGGAACGGGATCGCCCGCGGTCAGTGACAGCGGCAGCACCCCCGCCCAATGGGGCAGCTCGAGGTCGCCCGCCTTGTCGGCGGCCGGCCCGGTGCGGGCCTTCGCCGAGGCCTCCTCAATCTTCATCGAGAGCACCTTTGTCGTCTCGAGGTCCTTCTCGCTCGGCCCTCGGACAGCAGCGGCCCGGCCGGGGACCATGTGCTCGACGACGATGCGCAGCGCGAGCTCCTTCTCGGCCGGGTCGGCGATCTCCTTCGCCGTCCCCAGCACCATCGCGGACCGGTAGTTGAGGGAGTGGTTGCGGGCGCTGCGGGCGAGCACGATCTCGTCGATCAGGGTTGCGGTCAGGCAGCACGCCGTCCCGTCGGCCAGCGTTCCCAGCGTGCGGCTGGCCGGGGAGCCGTGCAGGTAGATGGTCTCCCCATCCCTGGCGTGGATCGTCGGAATCACGTACGGGTGTCCGTCGTCGACGAATCCGACGTGGCAGATCAGCGCCTCGTCGAGGATCGCGTGAACGAGCTCGCGGTCGTAGCTCCCTCGCCCGGGCTTGCGGCGGACGCGGGTCCGCTCGGTCGGTGCGTACTCGTCCATGCGCCGATGGTAGGTGTGAGGCCGATCACGGCGGGGAGGAATCGGCCGCCCGTGATGCGCCAGTTCGGAGTACTCGTCAGCCGACTGCCGGTGACCGCGATCAGGTCAGCCATTGCTCATCCAGCCTGCGGATCACGGCCTCCGACAGCCGGATCGCCTCCGCGACTGTGCCGTAGTCGACGCGCTCCGGGGTGTCCGTCCTCCAGTGGTAGTTCGTGGGGTTCTTCCACCTGTTGCATGAGGCGACCGAGGCGCACTGGTAGCCGGCCGCCAGCGGGAAGATGCCGTCGGTCGCGTTTCGCAGCCGCAGGTTCGGCACCAAGTCGATGCCAAGCCCCTCCGCGGTCGAGTCGAGCAGATCGAGGGACTCGGCCGGGTACTCCCGCAGGTTCAGCATCCCCTCCCCCCGCAGGACGAGGAGGTTGGGAGAGCCGACGGTGTCCAGGCAGAGGAAGAACGTGCTGTCGGTGGGCAGCTCGGCGGCGTGGCGCTCCATGAACAGGCCCATGCCCTCGCAGAGCGCCTCTTCGGAGGTGGAGAGGAAGAGGACGCGGGTGCTCTCGGGAGGGCGCTCGGCGAGCGCTCGGGCGATCGCGATCTGGGCCACGCAACCGGTGCCGTTGTCGTTTGCTCCGGGGACGACCTCGCCGGCTCCGATGTGGGCCATGAACGCCGCGCTGCCGGCGGACATCAGCGCACCCAGGCCGGTGAGCTTCCCGCGGCCCAGGACCGCTCCTGCCGCGACCAGCGCGGGGCCGGCGACGGTCGGCCACATCAGCGGCGGGCTCGTGTCGTTGTTCTCGAAGACCCAGGGAGCGTTCTTGCCGATCGCCTCGGTGATCGCCGGGTTGAAGAAGAAGGCCGTGTGGGCGGCGTCGTGGTGCGCCATGAGGACGATCGTCCGCTCCGCGTCCGGCGGCCCGATCTCCGCGAGCACGTGGTGAGCGCTTCGGGTGGGCAGCATGCGGCGGAACCGCCTCCGCCCGGGCGGCAACTCGTCCGCGATCAACGCCGAGGCGGCCGCCCCGGTCAGCGCCGCCAGGGCCCGGGTCGCCCGGCCGCCGCGCCCGGCCGCCAGGCCCGCGAGCGCGCCGGCGCTTGCCAGCAGCCCGATCGGCCACCAGAACGTGCCGTTCGCCTCCGGTTCCTCCTCCACGCGGGCATCGCGCGCTCCGGCCTCGCGCAGCCCGCCGGCCAGCCACTCGGCAGCCCGCCGCTCACCCTCGGTCGCCGACTCGCGCTCTCCGGAGCAGAGCTCGTCGAGACGCTCGCGCATCCAGGCGGCGTCGGGCGGGATCGAGATGCCCGTGGGAGCCTCGGTGGCCATCCGGGAAAGCTACCCGCACCTCCCTAACATCAGATGCATGGCAGGCGGCGGCGTCACCCTCTTTCGGATCCGCGGGATCAGGATCGCGGTGGACTACTCGTGGTTCGTCGTCCTCTTCCTACTCATCTTCTGGCTTTCGAGCTTCTACAAGGACGTCCTGAATGAGCCGCAGGGATCGTCCGCTTCCTATCTGCTCGCCGTGGCGACCGCCACGCTTTTCTTCGCCTCGATCCTGCTCCACGAGCTGGGCCACGCGTACGTGGCGCGCCGCCACAACATCGGCGTCTCCGCAATCACGCTTTGGATGTTCGGAGGCTTCGCGCGGCTGGAGAAGGACTCCGATACGCCTGGGACAGAGTTCAAGATCGCCATCGCCGGTCCAGTCGTCACGGCGGCGATCGTCGTCGCCTGCGCCGCCGCCGGCCTGCTGCTCGCGGGCGGCGATGAGTTCAAGCACGCGGTCCTCACCGACAACAGCACCCGCACGTCCGGCATCGCCGCCATGGTCAGCTGGCTGGGCGGCATCAACCTGCTGGTCCTGGCCTTCAACCTGATCCCGGCGTTCCCGCTCGACGGCGGCCGGGTGGCACGGGCGATCGCCTGGAAGCGCACCGGCAGCCGCAACTCCGGAACCCGCTTCGCCGCCACGCTCGGCGAGTGGTTCGGTCTCTTGATGATCGTCGTCGGGCTCGGCTACTTCATGGCGTACCGGAGCGACCTCTTCGGCGGCGTCTGGCTCGCCTTCATCGGCTTCATCCTCCGCGGCGCCGCCAAGGCGGCGATCGCGCAGACCGATGTCACCAGCCGGATCGAGGGAATCTCGGTTGCCGACGTGATGGACCGGGACCCGGTCTCGATCCCCGAGGGGGCATCGATCGAGCAGGCGCTTGACGAGTACTTCCTCCGCTACCGCTCCCCCTGGTTCCCGGTCGTGGACACGGCGCAGCGGTTCATCGGACTGGTCGACCGGGGCGCCGCCGACAACGTCCCGGCGGTCGAGCGAACCTCGTCCGTGGTCAGCGACGTCCTCGCGCGCGACAGCGGTTCGCTGACCATCGGGGAGGACGAGCCGCTCGAGTCCGTGCTCGGGAACGAGGCGCTCCGCCGACTCGGTGCGCTGATCGCGACGGACGCCGACGGCCACATCCGCGGCGTGCTGACGATCGATGCGATCGGGAAAGCCCTTCGCCCGATAGCGCCCGGCAGCGCCGACACGTCCTTGTAGTGGCACCTTCGCCGCGCCGCCACGAGCCGTCTTTATAGGATCGCCTCGTGCCTAGTCGACCCCACCGCCACTCCGCCCGCACCCGGGCGGCTGCAAACACATCGCCGGGCTGCGTCCTCGGGCTTGCCCTTGCCGCCAGCAAGGGCTGCGCCCTGCTTCCTTACCCGGCTCGGTTTTCGCTCGCCCGAGCACGGACGGAGTAACGGTCGTGCCGACCCACGACGTCTTGGTGATTGGGGCGGGCCTCGCGGGACAGCGGGCCGCGCTTGCCGCTGCCGAGGCTGGCGTCTCGGTGGGAATTCTCAGCAAGGTCCACCCCGTTCGCTCGCACTCGAACGCAGCGCAGGGCGGCATCAACGCCGCGCTCCAGGAGGACGACACCTGGGAGTCGCACGCCTTCGACACGATCAAAGGCTCCGACTACCTTGCGGACCAGGACGCGGTGGAGATCATGTGCAGGGCGGCGCCGGACGAGTTGCTCCACCTGGAGCATCTGGGGGTCACCTTCCATCGCAACGAGGAGGGCAAGCTCGGCACGCGCGCGTTCGGGGGCGCCTCCGCCGCGCGCACCTACTACGTCGCCGACATCACCGGCCAGGCCATCATGCACGTCCTCTACGAGCAGCTAATGAAGCACTCGGAAGACGTCGCCCGCTACGAGGAGTACTTCACGACCGGCTTGGCGATGGACGACGACGGCAACTGCGTCGGAGCGGTCTGCCGCAACCTCAAGGACGGCTCCATGGAGCTCTTCGGCGCCAAGGCGGTGATCCTGGCGACCGGCGGCAACGGCCAGGCGTGGCAACCCACGACCAACGCCCTCATCGTCACAGGGGACGGGATGTCGATGGCCTACCAGGCCGGGGCGAAGCTGATGGACATGGAGATGATCCAGTACCACCCGACCACGCTCGCCGGCAAGGGCTTCCTGATCACCGAGGGCGCCCGCGGCGAGGGCGCGCACCTGCTCAACGCCAACGGCGAGCGCTTCATGGAGAAGTACGCGCCGAACAAGATGGAGCTCGCCTCCCGCGACGTCGTCTCCCGCGCCGAGCAGACCGAGATCCAGGAGGGGCGCGGCTTCCCCGACGGCACCGTCGCGCTCGACATCACCGTCGTGCCGCGCAAGCGCATCCACGAGGCCCTGCGGGAGATCGTTCTCGTCGGTCGCGACTTCGCCGGGGTCGACATCACCAAGGAGCCGATCCACATCAAGCCCGGCAACCACTATGCGATGGGCGGCGTCAAGACCGACACCGAGGGCCGCACCAACGTCCCCGGGCTATACGCCGCCGGTGAGGTCGCCTGCGTCTCGGTCCACGGCGGCAACCGGCTCGGCGCCAACTCCCTGCTCGACACACTGATCTTCGGCCGCCGCTCCGGCGTCGACGCCGCCGACCGGGCGAAGGGCCGCGAGCTCACCAACCCGTCGCTCGCGATTCTGCGCGACGAGGAGAGCCGGATCGGCGGGATCATGGGCCGCGAGAAGGACTCCGGCCGCCGCGTCTCCGAGGTCCGCAAGGAGCTCGGCAAGACGATGGACGAGAAGGTCGCCGTCTTCCGCGACGCCGAGGGGCTCAACGCCGCACTCGAGACGGTCAGGCGTCTCAAGGAGGAGGCGGATAGCTGCTACATCGACGACAAGGGCTCGGTCTTCAACCAAGACGTGCTCGGGGCTATCGAGCTCAAATACATGCTCGATTGCGCGGAGGCGACCTGCGTCGGCGCGATTCATCGCACCGAGAGCCGCGGAGCCCAGTTCCGCACCGACTTCCCCGAGCGCAACGACGAGGAGTGGCTCAAGCACATCGACCTGACCCGGACGGACGACGGCCCGGAGATCAGCTACTCGGACGTGACCATCACCCAGTGGGAGCCACAGGAGCGGACCTACTGAAATGCCGTCTCCTCCGTTTCGCGTCCGGCCACGGCCGATGAGTAGGGTTGATGTAGATGAGTGAGTTCACTCTCAAGGTCAGGCGCTTCCAGCCCGAGAGCCGCGAGGGCCCGTTCTGGGAGACCTTCGACGTGGAGCTCGACCCCACCCTGTCCGTCCTCGATGGCCTGCTCCAGGCGAAGGACCGCGACGACGGCTCGCTCGCCGTCCGCTGCTCCTGCCGCGCGGCGATCTGCGGCTCCTGCGGGATGAAGATCAACGGCCAGTCCGGCCTCGCCTGCAAGACGATGATCGGCGAGGCGAGCGAGTTCGCGAACAGGAATAACGGCGGGGGTGAGCCCATCGTCGTCGAGCCGATGGGGAACATGCCGGTGATCAAGGATCTGGTGACGGATATGGAGTCCACCCACTGGACCAAGATCCGCCGCGTCACCCCGTGGCTGCTCCCCGAGGGCGATCCGCCCGAGCGGGAGTACGTGGTCCCGCCGGAGTCCATGATCGACATCACCCAGTCGATGGCGTGCATCCAGTGCGGGGCCTGCGTCTCGTCCTGCCTCTCCATGGAGGCGGACCCCGACTTCATCGGCCCGGCCGCCCTCGCCAAGGCCTACCGCTTCGTCGGCGATCCGCGCGACGTCGATACCAGAGAGCGCCTCAACGACCTCGCCCAGGACCCGCACGGCATCTACGACTGCACGCACTGCTTCTCGTGCATCGACGCCTGCCCGAAGGGCGTCGCGCCGATGGACCAGATCATGCGTCTGCGCCGCGCCGCCGGTGGCGAGGGCATCGTCGACCAGAACCACGGCCATAACCACGAGGACGCGTTCGTCAAGATCATCGAGAAGAAGGGGACCCTCGACGAGGCGGAACTGCTGCAGGAGTCGCTGGCGCCGGGGATCAAGGGCAAGCTGATGCCCAAGCACGGAGCCATCAAGGGCCTGCTGGAGTCGATCCCGACCGCGATCCGCGGCATCCGCACCGGCAAGATGCGCTCGCTCCCGAAGCTGATCCCCGGCGTCCACCCGAAGCTTCCGGGCGACGCTCAGAACCACGTCAAGCGCATCTACGCGCACACCGAGGACCACGGAATCGAGCTCAACCTCTACATCCGCGGCGAGGAGGCCGACCAGGACGAGAGCGTCCCCGAGGCCGTCGCCGTGGCCGAGCAGGCGATCGAGCCCGAACCCGACGAAAGGGGCGATCAGTGAAGGTCGCGTATTGGCCGGGGTGCGTCTCCCGCGGGTTCACCACGGAGCTGCACGGATCGATGGGGCTGGTCGCCGAGCGACTGGGGATCGAGCTCGTGGAGCTCGATCGCGCCAACTGCTGCGGCGCCGGCGTGATCGCCGAGCACAACCAGGAACTCGCCGACACCCTCAACGCCCGGACCTTCGCGCTCGCCCAGCAGACGGGCCTGCCGATGATGAACATCTGCTCTACCTGCCAAGGCGCTCAGTCCGAATGCCAGCAGCGGCTGCGCGACTCCGAGTACCGCTCCCACATCAACGAGACGCTGGCGGAGGAGGGGCTCTCCTACGACCCGGAGGGCTTCTCCAACAAGAACTTCCTCTGGGCCCTCGTCGAGGACTACGGCCTCGACAAGCTGGCCGAGCAGGTGCAGCGGCCACTCGGGGGGCTCAAGGTAGGCCCGTTCTACGGCTGCTACGTCCTGCGCCCGAAGCATCGCCTCGGCTACGAGGATCATCCGGAGCGCGACCTCTACCTCGACCGTCTGATCGAGACGCTCGGCGGCGAGGTCGTCGAATACGACGGCGCGCGCAAGTGCTGCGGCTTCCCGATCATCACCATGGCCCGCGAGGTCTCGCTGCGGCAGGCGGGCACCCACGTCGGGGACGCGCTCGACGCCGGCGCGGATTGCCTGGTCACTCCCTGCCCTCTCTGCCACCTCAATCTCGACATGCAGCAGCCCGAGGCCGCGAAGGTCGTCAATCGCGACCTGGGGCTGGCGGTGCTGCACCTCCCCCAGCTCGTCGGCCTGGCGCTTGGCTTCGAGCCCAAGCAGCTCGGCATGAGCAAGCACATTGCCTCGACCAAGTGGGTCGAGGAGAGACTCGAGCCGGTCGCCGCCTGAGGCGTGCCGGTGGCCGACTCGCTGCAGCAGCACGTCGCCGCGATGGAGGAGCGCCTGGCGCTGATCGAAGCTCAGCTCGAGCAGCTCTTCGACCACCTAGACCTGAAGCCGCGCGGGGCGGCTGGCGGCGAGATCGACCCGGCGAGCGACCCTGAGATCCAGGACCTGCTCACCAAGGGCAACGCCCTGCAGGCGGCGAAGCGCTACCAGGAGCGCACGGGGGTCAGCCTGGAGCAGGCCAAGCAGGAGATCGACCGGGCTCAGGCGTAGATTCCAGGCCGGATGGCGTCGACCGAACCGCCCGAGATGCGGAACCGGATCAAGGTGCGCGTCCTCGTCATCCTCGCCTCCTTCCTCGCCTTCCTGGCGATCTTCACGAGTTGGATCGACCGGCAGGCGCTAGACACCAACCAGTGGGTCCACACGAGCGGCAGGCTCCTCGAGGACAAGGAGATCTCGGACGCGCTCGCCACCTACTCGGTCGACCAGCTCTACGCGAACGTCGACGTCTCCGCGGTGGTCAAGCAGCGCCTCCCTCGCGACCTCCAGAAATTCTCGGCCCCTGCGTCGGCCGGGATCCGCCAGGTCGCCACGCAGGCCGCCAGGCAGGCCATCCAGTCGCCGCGCGTTCAGCAGGCCTGGACCGACGCAAACCGAATCGCCCACCGCGAGCTGGTCTCGATCCTGAAGGGCAACAACGAGGTCGTCTCCTCCCAGAACGGCAGGGTCGTGCTCAACCTCCGGCCCCTGGTGCTTCAGCTCGCAGACCGGATCGGGCTGAAGAAGCAGCTGAACGAGAAGCTGCCACCCGACGTCGGGCAGCTGGAGGTGGCGAACTCGAAGAATCTCGACACGGCCCGCAAAGTCGTCAAGATCATCGTGGGGCTCGCCTGGCTGTTCATGCTTGGCACCTTCGCGTTGTTCGGACTGGCGGTCTATCTGGCGAAGGGCCGCCGCTGGGTGGTCGTGCTCGGCTACGGCCTCGGCCTGGTCGCCGCGGGGCTCGCGGCGATCGCGGTACGCAGCGCCCTGAACGGACTGTTCGTCGACTCCCTCTCGCGGACCGAGGCCGCGAACGTGCCCGCGCAGCACGCCTGGGATATCGCGACCTCGCTGCTGCAGAGCATCGCGACCAGCGTCGTCATCTTCGGCGTCCTCTTCGTGATCGCCTCGTTCCTGGCCTCGCCGGCCGGCGCCGCGATCGGCATCCGAAGGGCCCTGGCCCCAACCCTGCGCGAGAGGCCGGGCATTGTCTGGTCGGTCTTCGGGGCCGTCGCCTTGGTCGGGGTGATCGTCTGGCCGCCGAGTGGAACTCGCCAGCTGGTGCTCACGCTTCTGTTGATTGCGATCGCCGGGGTGGGCCTCGAGGCACTCAAGCGAAAGACCGCGCACGAGTTCCCAGGCGCGAAGCAGGGCGACTGGATGAGATCGATGCGGAAGCGGGCGCGCGAGACGACGAGGGAGACCGGACGGCGGATCGGATCCGCCGTCCGGGAGCTGACCGACGACAACGGCAAGCACCCCGACGACGCCAAGCTCGAGCGCCTGGAGAAGCTGGGCGAGCTGAAGGAGAAGGGCGTGCTGACCGCGACGGAGTTCCGCGAGGAGAAGAAGAAGATCCTCAGCGGTTAGCCGCGATCCGCCGCTCGATCCAGCGGGTCCCGAGCGTATCCGTCAGCCCGTGGATCAGGATCGAGGCGAGGATCACGAAGGCCGCCGTCTCGAAGATCGCGTTCCCGTCGTTGACCTTGGAGTTGAGGACGAGAACGGCAAAGAGCATCCCCGCCACCCCCTTCGGCCCGAACCAGGCGATGAAGGCGCGATGTGGCTGAGGCAGGTCGACTCGGACGAAGGAGAGGAAGATCGCCACCGGCCGCGCGATCAGGATCGCGAAGGCGATGAAGGCGATCAGCAGGGCGACGTTGCTGTGATAGCCGGTCGTCACGATCAGCGCGCCGAAGGCGAAGAAGGTGAGCACCTGCAGGATCGAGCTGACGTTCTCGCTGAAGACGACGAAGTCATCGGCGATGGCGCGGTCCGCGACGCCAAGCGAGATCCCGCAGACGAATGCGGCGATCAATCCGTTGCCGAAGGTGACGTCGGCGACACCGTAGGCGAGCAGCCCGACCCCGAGCGCGTAGATGCCCTCGTATCGGCGGACGATGCCGCCTCCGGGCACGTGGTGGGTGGCGCGGCCGGCGAGCTGCCCGAGCACGATTCCGATCAGGGCGCCGAACGCAGCCTCACCGGCCAGCTTCGCTGCCTCGGTGCCCGCGTTCCCCCCGGGCGAGGCGAGGATGATGAAGAAGAGGACGAAGGGCAGGGCGAGCCCGTCGTTGAGGCCCGACTCCAGGTTTAGCGCGTGGCGCACGGAGGCCGGCACGCGCGTCGAGGTGACCACCGAGGAGGTGACCACCGGGTCGGTCGCGGCGAGGACCGAGCCCAGCAGGAACGCCTCCGGCCAGCTCAGTGACGGGAAGATCAGCTTCGCCGCCAGCGCCAGCAAGGCGAGGGTCAGCGGCATGGCGATCACCAGGGCCCGAGCCACCGGCCCCCAGTGCACGATCAGCAGCTCTCGGTCCACGAAAAGTCCGTCGGAGAGCAGGGTGACGATCAGGGCGAGCTCGAAGAGGTGGACCACCGCGGCGTCGCCGGGGTAGACGTGGATCGCGTCGAGCTCAGCCAGGATCAGGCCCGCGCCGACCGAGAGCACGGCGATCGAGAGCACGGTGCCGCGCATCACCCCGGAGAGCAGCGCGGCGACCGCGAGCAGTCCCCCGGCGAACAGCATCGCTGTGCCGAAGCCGACGTCCATGCAGGGCTTATATAGGGTCGCCAGGAGGCCAGCGAGGGAGGTGGCCACCTAGGGCGTCATCGTGGCCCGGGAGGTAAGTTGTTTCGAGCCGGATTCCGATAGGGAGGGAATGACGCTGCACGCAATCGTGACCGACGCCAGCCAGCGACAGGCGCTGGTGGCCATTCGTGACCTCGGCCGCGCGGGGATTGTTACCGGCGCAGTGGATCCGATGGAAGGGGTCCCCGCGTTCGCCTCCCGGTGGTGCGCCTGGAGTGCGACCGTCCCGGACTTCGTCCGCGACCCGGACGCGTTCGTCGACGCGCTCCTCGATCTCTGCACGCAACACCGGCCTCGTGTGCTGATTCCGTGCCATGACGGGGCCATCGAGGCGCTGCGCCGCCGGCGGGACGAGGTCGAGCAGACGGTGGCCGTGGCCCTGGCGCCCGAGCCGGCACTAGGGATCGCGATCGACAAGACCGACACGCTCGATGCGGCGACGAGGCTTGGGGTGCCCGTGCCGCGCGGGGCGATCGTCGCCGCGCGGGGCGAGGCCGATGGGGCCCTGGAGGAGAGCGGCTTGCCCGCGGTGCTCAAGCCCGTCCGCTCCTGGGTTGGGACGCGGCGCCTGGCCCCAATCTTGATCAACGAGCGGGAGCCGGCGCTGCACGCGATCGAGGAGTTCCTCGACGCCGGCACGCCTGTGGCCGTACAGGAGTGGCTGCCCGGGGCGCGGGAGGCGGTGAGCCTTGTATATGCCCGCGGTCAGGTGCTGGCGCGCTTCGCTCAGCAGGCGCTGCGCATGTACCCGCCCCTTGGAGGGTCATCGGTCCTCAGGGAGAGCATTCGGCTCCCCCCGGATGCAGATGCGGCCGCGGAGCGGCTCGTCACCGAGCTCGACCTCGAAGGCTATTCGGAGGTCGAGTTTCGCCGTGACCGGCAGGGTCGGGCCGTCCTGATGGAGATCAACCCACGACTCTCGGCCTCGGTCGAGATCGCCGTGCGCTCCGGGGTACCGTTTCCGCGGCTCGTCTACGCGTGGGCTGCCGGCGAGCGGATCGAGCCGAGCAACGGGTACCGTGTCGGGATGCGAATGCGGTGGTTGGGAGGCGACCTTTCTTGGCTCGAGAGCGCAATGCGCGAGCGCGGGCATCCGGATTTACCGGGCCGCACCCGGGCGCTCGCATCGTTCGCCGCCGACACGCTGCGCCCGGCCGGCTACGACTACTGGGACACCCGCGATCCCCGCCCGGCGCTGGTCGCGATGGCGGACGCCGCCCGCAAGACAGGACGTAGGGTGGAGCGCAGGACGCACCGAGAGACCGACGGTTCGCCTTCCGCTGGGCCCGCTCGGGCGGCGGACACGGAGGTCGCGATAGTCGGCGCGGGCCCCTACGCCCTGTCGCTCGCGGCTCATCTCACCTCCCGCGGCGTTGACCACCAGATCTTCGGTCAGCCCATGGCGGGCTGGAGCGACCACATGCCGGAGGGGATGAAGCTCAAGTCGGAGGGGTTCGCCTCGAACCTCTCCGATCCGTCCGGCGAGCACAGCCTCGAGCGCTACTGCGAGGAGAGGGCAATCGAGTATGGGGACATCGGCGTTCCGGTCGACCTCGACACATTCGTCGGCTATGGCCGCTGGTTTCAGGAGGGCGCCGTGCCGGAGGTGCGGAGGAACCGGGTCGATCTGGCGCGGGCAGATGCCGACGGCTATCAGCTCACGCTCGATTCGGGAGACACCCTGCGGGCGCGTCGCGTCGTGGTCGCCAGCGGACTCGAGGGCTACGCACGCCTTCCCCAGCCGATCGGCGAGCTGCCGCAGGAGCTGGTCAGCCACACGTACGACCTGCAGGACCCCGCGCGGCTCCGGAATCGAAGGATCGTCGTGATCGGTGCCGGGCAGTCCGCGCTCGAGACCGCGACGCTGCTCCACGAGCAGGGCGCCTCGGTGACCCTCGCCGCCCGGTCGCCCGGGCTCGTGTGGAACGGGGATCCGGTGCTGGGGCCAAGACGGCTGGGTACCCGCGTGCGCTATCCACGCTCGGGCCTAGGTGATGGGAAGGCGGTCTTCTTCTACGCGAGGGCACCGCACCTCTTCCGCCGCGCCGTCCCTCGCGCCAAGCGGGCGGAGCTCGCCTACAGCGTGCTCGGTCCGGCAGGTGCCTGGTGGCTTCGGTCCCGCTTCGAGGGCCATGTCGAGGCTCTGACCGGCCGTCGCATCGTCGCTGCAGATGCGGTAGACGGCGAGGTGCAGCTACGGCTGGAGGGCAACGGAGGCACCGAAGAGATGACCGCCGACCACATCGTGGCGGCAACCGGTTACAGACCGGATCTCGGACATCTCAAGTTCCTCGACCCGGCCATCCGGGACGAGATCGCCTCCTACGCGGGGGCGCCGACGCTCTCAGACTCGTTCGAGAGCAGCGTCCCGGGCCTCCACTTCATCGGCTTTGCGGCACTGGTCAGCTTCGGGCCGGTCATGCGGTTCGTGTACGGGGCGGACTTCACCGCGCGCCACCTCTCGCGGAGCCTTGCCCGCGCGGCGGGCTGAGATCGCCGCCTCCGGGACAACGCCGTAGCTCACGCGGCCGCGCGCTTCCGCTTGGCGCCCTTCTTCTTCCTCTTCTTCTTGCACTTCTTGTGCTTGTGGTGCTTGTGGTGCTTCTTGGCCACCTCGGCGGAGCGCCTGTGGTGCTTCTTGTGCTTGCGGTGGGCCTTCTTCTTGCAACGGCGCGCCTGCTCGGCGCAGCCCGGCTGGCTCAGCACGTCCGTGCCGAACGGCTGCAGGCCGGCCTGTGCCGCGTATCCGAGGCGGGGAAGGCCGAAGTTGTCCTCGACCGAGCGCAGCAGGCTGTAGTGGTTGTAGGGGTCGTTCGACACCGTGCCGGGGCGGATGCAGTCGGAGAGCATCACGGCGCCGACCCGCCCTCCCCCGGGCCCGATCGTCGTTCCGCCCGGATTCGGGGTGTTCGGCCCGGGCTGCTCGTTGCAGCACGCGCTCGCGTCCGCATCGGCACCCGACGCCTCGGCCTCGTCGAACGTGATGATGATCAGGCCACGGTCCTTGTACCCGGGGGAAGCCATGATCTGTGGGATCAGGCCCTGGAGGAAGGTGTTCGCCTGGACCATGCCGCCTGGAGCTCCATCCGGGCAGGGCGTGTCGTGCCCGTCGTTGCAGAGGTCGGGCGTGATGAACGAATAGGCCGGCGTGGTCGACTTCGAGGCGAGGTCGGGGGCCAGCCGGCTGAGATCGACGTCGTTCGCCTGGCAGGTCGGCGAGTCGATGATCGAGTGGAAGTAGACGAACGGGTTGTGGCGAGCGGCGTACTGGTCGGTGGCGGTCGCCGTCTGAGTGTGGTCGACAGAGCCCACCGACGGGTGCCGGCAGGTGACGGGGTCCGCCGGGGCACCGGCCGCCATGTCCTGCATGTAGCCCTTCCAGGTGTACCCGGCGCCCTCGAGCTGCGTGGCGATGTTCTGGACTCCCGCCGGATACACGCAGCCCACGCCGGAGTACTGGCCGTCGGCCGCCGGTATGCCCGGCAGGAACTCCTGGAAGATCGGGCAGTCCGCCTGGGTGACCGGGTTCGGCGCCTGGCCGCTCACCATCGTTACGTAGTTGTCCAGGCTGTTGTGCCCGGTCCCGTAGTAGTTCGGGACGAAGGCGCCCTGCGAGGGCAGGGTCTGGGCCAGGTAGGGAATCTGCGTGCTCGGCCCGAAGGTGGCGGCCGCATCCTCGTTCTCCAGCACGACGATGAAGACGTGGTTGAAGTGCGGCGCGTCCGCGGCCGCCGGGGAGGTCCAGGCTCCGAGCAGGCCGAGCGCGACCGTCGCGGTGACCGCAAGTCGACGGATCACCGGCTCGCCCCCCAGGCGGCGACCTGCTTGCCGAGCCGCTTCACCGTGCTGTCCGGGCTCGAGAAGACTTGGTCGGGCTTCGCCGGACCCGTTGGGTATCCGAGGTGGTCCAAGTACTCGAGCATCTCGGGCGAGCCGATGTGGAGCCCCTCCCCCTTCTCGGCCTCGAGCGCCGCCGCATCCTCCCCGCCGGCCGTCTTGGATCCGAGTATGTGCAGGCTGCAGGGAGTCGTGACCGGCGGCGCGGGATGGGGAAGGGCCGGTGGGTCGAAGTTCGGATGCTCCCAGTCGAACGAACGCCCGATGTTCGAGGCGTACCGGTGTCGCTCGCTCAGATAGCCGAGCCCGAATCGGTAGGAGACGAGCTTGAGGATCGACTCGTGGGTGACGGTCATGTGGTTGACGTGGCCGCGGCGCGCGTAGGGCGAGATCGCGACGCCAGGGACTCTAAAGCCGGTGACCCCGAAGCTCTCCTCCAGGTTCGAGCTGGAGCGGTCGTCCGGCACGAACCGAGGCGAGACGTGGTCGAAGAACCCGCCCCACTCGTCGTAGTTGACGAACATGGCGCCGCGACGGAACTGGGGCGATGAGACGAAGGCGTTGACGACGTCCGCCATGAACGCCTGGCCGATCCGGATGTCCCCGTGCGGATGCTCGTCCCCCGAGAGCCCGTCTCCCCCGCCGCCGTCGAGGAACATCGGGTCGACGAAGGCCAGATTGGGGAGCTTCCCGGCCGCGGCGTCGACATAGAACTCGGAGACCGGCTTGATGATCGGCAGGTAGCGGGGGCCGAAGACTCCGATGAAGGGCAGGTCGCTGAAGTAATACGTGACGCTGTGCCCCGCGGCCATCATCAGGTCCCAGATCGTCTGCCAGTGGTAGAGGCCGCCGTTCGGGGCCGCCGTGATCACGTCCGAGCTCGACCCGTTCGCCTTGTTGCCCCCCGAGGTGGCGGAGTGCTGGTAGAGGCGGTTCGGCCAGGTCGGCCCGAGCAGCGAGGCGAAGTAGCGGTCATAGAGCGTGAAGGCGTTGGCGAGGGAGGGGATGAACGGCAGGTCCGCCGCCTCGTAGTACCCGAGCGCGAAATCGTCGCTCGCCTTGTAGAAGCCGTCAAGCTTGCCGCCGTTGTACTCGAGCCGGGCGCCGTCCCATTCGTGGTTCGGGTCCCCGAAGGCGCAGCCCTGGAAGTCGGGCGCGAGCGGGTGCGTCGGGTGCTGCTTGCCCTGGTCGTCCGGGTAGCTGAGGCCGGCGTTCCTGGCGTCGGCGTCCGGATGCCAGCCGAAGTAGTGGTCGAACGAGCGGTTCTCCTGCATCAGCACCACGAAGGTGTCGACGGGCATGTTCGACGGGCTCGGGAACGGCGTGGAGGCCTGCACCCTGCCGGCGTGGTGCACGAGGGCGTCCACCGGCCAGGCGGTGGCGAGGCCTGCCGCTCCGGCGGCCGCAGCGGTCTTCGCCAGGAAGTCGCGGCGGCGCATCGAGTCGTCCGTCACGGGACCACCACGTTCTCGCAGTCGATGACGCCGTCCTCGGCGCGGTCGACGTAGACCGTGTCGTTCCCCGCCCCGCAGTCGATCTCGTCGAGCTCGCCGTTGCGCGCGTTGATCACGTCGTCGCCGGGCGATCCCTGCTCGACGCCGTCGACCATGTTGATCTGGTTGCGGCCGGGCCCGCCCGCGATCCGGTCGTTGCCCTGCCCGCCGGAGAGGACGTCCTCGCCGGGCCCACCGCGCAGGTGGTCGTTCCCCTTGCCGCCAAGGAGGGTGTCATTTCCCTTGTTGCCCTTGAGACGGTCGCGGCCGCGCCTGCCCTTGATCAGGTCATCGCCGCCTCGTCCGAGGATCCGGTCCCGCTTCTTCGTCCCCTTGAGCACCTCGCCGGACGAAGTGCCCTTGATGGTCTTCGCCGCAACGACGGCGCCGGCCCCGAGAGCGAATGCGAGCAGAACGCAGAGCGCGATCGCCAGCGCCGCGGGTCGCTCCCCCCTACGGCGAGTGCCGTCGTGATGTCTCGTATGGCCCCCCAAGCGCGGCGAATATAGCCACGCCCGCAAGGCGATGCGTCACTCACCTGTGAAGAAGTTGAGAACGGGCGGCGCTAGCTCAGCGAGGCACCGGCGGGCACCCGAACGAGGTTCCCCTGGTGCAGCAGCTCGGCGACCTGAACAGCGTTGGTCGCCGCCCCCTTGCGGAGGTTGTCGCCGACGACCCAGAGGTTGAGGCAGCGCTCGTGCGAAGGGTCTCGCCGGATTCGGCCCACCAGGACCTCGTCGCGGCCCGCGGCGGCGATCGGCAGCGGGTAGATCCCGGCGCCCGGGTCATCGAGGACGATCAGGCCGGGGAAGTCGGAGAGCAGATCGCGGCAGTCCTCCGGCGAGAGGTCCTTGGCGGTCTGGACGTTGACGGACTCGGAGTGCCCCGTCACGACGGGCACCCGCGCGCAGGTCGCCGAGATGCCCACGGCCTCGGTGAGGCCGAGGATCTTGCGGGTCTCCGCCATCACCTTGCGCTCCTCGGTGGTGTAGTCGTCACCGCCCATGAAGGTCTCCACCTGCGGCAGCACGTTGAAGGCGACCTGGTGCGGATAGACGTTCGGCTCGGCATGCTTGCCGTCGAGCACCGCCCTCGACTGTTCGCGCAACTCCGCGATTGCGTTCCGTCCGGTGCCGGAGACGGACTGGTAGGTGGAGACGATCAGCCGCTCGATGCCGACCGCGTCCAGGATCGGCTTGAGCGCGACCATCAGCTGCATCGTCGTGCAGTTCGGATTGGCGACCAGGCCGTTGTGGCCGGCGGCCGCCTCGTCGTTGACGCCGGCCACCACGAGCGGCACGTCGTCATGCATGCGCCAGAAGCTGGTGTTGTCGACGACCACCGCGCCCGCCTCGATCAACCTGGGAGCCCACTCCGAGCTCACCTTGCCCCCCGCGGAGCTCAGCGCCAGGTCGAGGCCCTGGATCGACGCATCGGTCAGCTCCCGGACCTCCACGTCGGAGCCCCCGAACCTCACCCGGCTTCCGGCGGAGCGTGCCGAGGCGAGCGGGACGAGCTCTGCGACCGGGAACCGGCGCTCGGCGAGCACCTCGAGGATCGTCGAGCCGACGGCGCCGGTGGCGCCGACGACCCCGACCCGGTACTCGCCCTGGCCGTTCATGAGCTCACTGTCGGGCGATGCTCGGGCCCGGCCGGCTCTTCCTTGCGGATCGCGTCATCCCCGAGCTCGAACGCCGTGTGCAGGGCCTCGACCGCCTGCGGCACCTGGTCGGCCCGGATCACGCACGAGATCTTGATCGGCGAGGTGGAGATCATCTCGATGTTGATCTTCCCCTCGCCGAGCACCCGGAAGACCTTGGCGGCGACGCCCGGGTGACTGCGCATTCCGGCGCCGACGATCGAGACCTTCCCCATCCCCGTGTCCGTCTCGATGCCGATCTCCGAGTCCTCCACCCGGATCGCCTCCTCCGCGCTCTCGAGGTCGTCGGATTCGACGGTGAAGGAGAGGTCGGCGCCCCCGTCGTGGGAGACGGGCTCGTTCTGGATGATCATGTCGACGTTGATGTTGGCGTCGGCGAGCGCGCCGAAGATGCGGCCGGCGACGCCGGGCTCGTCGGGCACGCCGGTCAGCGTGACGCGAGCCTCGTCGGTCGAGTGGGTGACTGCGGTTACGGATGGTCGTTCCATGGTCTCCTGCTCCGAGACGACGAGGGTACCGGTGCCCTCGTCGGCCGAGCTTCGGCAGTGGATCCGCACGTTGTGGTTGCGGCCGTACTCGACCGCGCGCAGCTGCAGCACCTTCGCCCCGGACGACGCCATCTCGAGCATCTCCTCGTAGGAGACGACCGGGAGCTTGCGGGCGTCGGGGACGATCCGGGGATCGGCGCTGAAGACGCCTGCGACGTCGGTGTAGATCTCGCATTCGACGGCGCCCAGGGCGGCGGCCAGAGCGACCGCGGTCGTATCGGAGCCTCCCCGCCCGAGCGTGGTCACGTCGTGGCTCTCGGTGGAGACGCCCTGGAAGCCCGCGACGAGCACGATCGAGTCCTCCTCGAGCGCTCCGCTGATGCGATCGGCCCGCACGTCGATGATCAGCGCCCTGGTGTGCGAGGAATCGGTGACGATCCCCGCCTGCGAGCCCGTCAGCGAGATCGCGCGATGTCCGAGGTCGTTGATCGCCATCGCGCAGAGGGCGCAGGACTCGCGCTCGCCGATCGAGAGCAGCATGTCCATCTCGCGGGGATCGGGCCGCGGGGAGATCTCGCGGGCCGCCTCGAGCAGGCGGTCCGTCGTCTTGCCCCGCGCGGAGAGCACCGCGACCACGCGCTGGCCACGCTCGCGAGCGGCGACGATCCGGCGGGCGGCTCGCTTGAGCTCCTCGGTGCCCGACACCGAGGTCCCGCCGAACTTCATCACCACTATCTCGCTCGTTGTCTGCTTGGTGGCCATCGAGCACCCGAGCATAGGCGAGCCTTAGGCCCTCCCCAATAAGATCGATTGCCTGGATGGCGCAGGACACTGCGATTCACGTATCCGGTCTGCACAAGTCCTATGGCGAGAACGAGGCGGTCAGGGGGATCGACTTCGAGGTCGGCAAGGGCGAGGTGTTCGGCTTCCTCGGCCCGAATGGGGCGGGCAAGACGACGACGGTCGAGATCCTCGAGGGATACCGGCCGCGGAGCGCCGGCGAGGTCTCGGTGCTCGGCATCGATCCCGGCACTCCCACGCGAGAGTGGCGAACGCGGATCGGTCTTGTTCTGCAGGAGTGCGAGCTCAACCCTCTCCTGACCGTCGGCGAGACGATGAAGCTCTACGCGAGCTTCTTCCCCAACCCACGGCCGGTCGACGAGACGCTGCGGCTCGTCGGGCTCCAGGACCGCCACGGGGCCCGGGTGGGCGCGCTCTCCGGCGGGCAGCAGAGGAGGCTCGACGTGGGGGTCGGGATCATCGGCAACCCCGAGCTGCTCTTCCTCGATGAGCCGACGACGGGCTTCGACCCGACGGCCCGCCGGGACGCATGGAACATGATCGAAGGGCTCAAGGACCTGGGCACGACCATCGTGCTCACCACCCACTACATGGAGGAGGCTCAGCACCTCGCCGACCGGGTGGTGATCCTGCGCGAAGGGCGGGTCGTGGCAGAGGGCGCCCCCGCGACCCTGGGCGACAAGCTCGGGCAGGAGACGATCATCCGGTTCCGGCTCACGGACGGGCTCACCGCCGACGGGATCGCCTCGGCGATCGGCCGCCGGCCGAAGATCGCGGGGAACCAGGCGACGCTCGCGACGACCGAGCCGCAGCGTGACCTGCACGGGCTCCTCGATTGGGCCGAGGGCGCGGGACTCCAGCTGGCCGATCTGGAGGTTCGCCGTCCCAGCCTCGAGGACGTCTTCCTCGAGGTGACGGGCGACCAGGCGGCCCAGAAGGAGAACGGGAGCGGATGAGCGACGCGGGCCTGGTCCTGATCCAGACGCGCTATGCGCTCACCGCCACCCTGCGTACCCCGCGGGCGCTGCTGTTCGGAGCGCTCTTCCCGATCATCTTCCTGATCCTCTTCAACTCGCTCTTCACCAGCGGCGGCGGCCCGGATACGACCACGGTGGAGGGGCACGTCGTGGGGGTGCACTCGTACTTCACGGCCGGCCTGATCGCCTACGCCCTGGCGCTCTCCTGCTTCAGCACGCCGCTGATGGCGCTGGTCGCCCAGCGGGAGCGCGGCCAGCTCAAGCGGCAGCGCGGGATGCCGGTTCCGACCTGGACCTTCGTCGCCGCGCAGGTGCTGCGCTCCGTCGCCTTCGCCTTCGCGGTCGGAGCGATCATGATCGCGATCGGCATCGCCGCCTATGGCGTCGACCTTCCCGCGCAGACGATCCCAGGGTTCGTCATCTACCTGTTCCTCGGCACGGCGACGCTCTCCGCCCTCGGCATCGCCGCAACGGCGCTGGCGAAGAACGAGGACAGCGCCCAGCCGATCGGCGCCTTCACCGTCGTGATGCTCTCCTTCGTCTCGGGCATCTTCATCCAGCTCGACACCCTCCCCAACTGGATGGCGGACATCGGTCGGGTGTTCCCCCTGTACCACCTCGCCGCCGGCCTCCAGACCACCGTCTCCCAGGACCCGACCGGCATCGGCCTCTCCGCCGGCGACGTCATCGTGCTCGGGCTGTGGGGTCTCGCGGCGATCAGGATCGCCACCAGGAGCTTCAAGTGGGAGCCGCAGGGCCGGGCCAGCGACTAGCCATGTGAGCGACATCACACCCGCGGATATATCGGATTGATATATCTCTGGGAATGGAGCTGAGCGCCACGGGAAAGGTGATCTTGGGGATGCTGGCGGCGCGCCCGCGCTCCGGATACGAGATCAAGCAGCTCGTGGACAACTCCGCCCGGTTCTTCTGGGCCGCGAGCTACGGGCAGATCTATCCGGAGCTGAAGAAGCTCGAGCGGGCGGGCCTGATCGCCGGCAAGGACTCCTCGCGTGGGGATCGACAGCGGACCGTGTTCACGCTCACCGCCGCCGGCAAGCGCGCGGCGCGTGAGTGGATCGGCACCCCCCCGGAGGTGCTCGAGACGAGGGACGAGGGCCTGCTGAAGCTCTTCTTCGCCGGATCGATCGCGCCAGGGCGGTTGTCCGAGATCGCGCGCGAGCGGGCGGCGCAGTCCGCGGCCAAGGCCGCTCAGCTGAGGTCAATCGCGGCCCTGGTCGAGGAGGAGGGGCAGCCTGAGGGGACCGAGGCGGAGCCCGATGCGGGCTCCATGGCCGTGCTCCGCTACGGCATCGAGTTGAGCGAATGGGCGGCCGACTGGTTCGAGCGGGCCGCCGACGATCTGGAGAACGAGACAACCGGCGGCCGCGCCCGATCGGCCGGCGCCAGGAGGGGGTAGAGATGTTCAACGCACTCGCATCGCTCGCTCAGAGCCGCGGCCGCCGCGTCGTGATCTTCGCGGTGATCTTCTTCATCGTCGCCGGAGCACTCGGCGGCGGCGTGGCCAGCAAGCTGGCCCCTTACGGCGCCGACGACCCGGCCACCGAGAGCGTTAAGGCCGGCGACCGCCTGGACGCCGACGGGTTCCGCCAGGCCAGCGTGATCGTGCTCGTGCAGAACGTCGACCCCAAAACCAAATCCGGCCGCGCGCGAATCTCGGGCCTCGAGAACCAGCTCAAGGGCGACGGCGAGGTGATGTCGGTGACGAGCTACCTGGACACGCACAGCCGCGACTTCCTCTCCCGCACCGGCGATGCGACCTATCTCGCAGTGTCGCTGAAGCCGACCGACGACAAGGAGCAGCAGGACACGGCGAAGGCGATCGCCGGCGACCTCGACGGCCAACCCGGCGTCAGCGTCGGGGGGATCGCCCTGGCCCAGGAGCAGGTCAACAAGCAGGTCGAGAAGGACCTGCGGATGGCCGAGCTGCTCGCCTTCCCGATTCTCTTCCTGCTCTCGCTGCTCTTCTTCCGCAGCGCCGTCGCGGCATTGCTGCCGCTGATGATCGGAGGGCTGGCGATCGTCGGCACCTTCCTGGCGCTCCGCCTCGCCAACGAGGTCGTGGACGTCTCGATCTTCGCGCTCAACCTGACCACCGGCCTCGGGCTCGGGCTGGCGATCGACTACAGCCTGTTCGTGGTCTCGCGCTATCGAGAGGAGATCGCGAAGTCAGGGCCGGGGATGGAGGCGATGCGCCGGACCCTGAACACCGCCGGGCGCACCGTGCTCTTCTCGTCCCTCACTGTCGCCGCGGCACTCGCTTCGCTGTGCGTCTTCCCGCAGCGCTTCCTCTACTCGATGGGGCTGGGTGGCGCGCTCGTCGCCCTGCTCGCCGCGACGATCGCGCTGACCGTCCTGCCCGCGGTGCTGGCGCTGCTCGGCAACCGGGTGAACGCGCTGGCGCCGGCTTTCCTGCAGCGGCGGGCTCACCGGGACGCGACCGAGACCGAATCGGGCTTCTGGTACCGGCTCTCGCGCTTCGTGATGCGCCGCCCGATCGGCGTCGCCACGGCCACGGCGGCGCTGCTGCTCGTGCTCGGAATCCCCTTCTACTCGCTCAAGTTCACCTCCGTCGACGCGCAGGTGCTGCCCGACAGCGCGAGCGCCAGGCAGGTCGACGACGTCATGCGCGCCGAGTTCCCGCCCTTCCGCGACACGCCGGTGCTCGCGGTCGTGGAGAACGGCTCGCCCAAGGCAATCGATGCGGTCCGCCGGGAGATCGCCGGCGTCCAGGGGATCACGGGAGTGCAGCCGCCGATCCCGCTGAAGAACGGCGACGCCGTGATCCAGGCCTACCAGGGCCAGAGTTACATCTCCGACGAGAGCCGCAACGCCGTCAAGGACATCCGGGACCTCCCCGAGCCGGATGGCTCGACTGTCCAGGTGACCGGCGCGGCCGCGCACTTCATCGACCTGCAGTCGAGCCTCGAGTCGCACGCGCCGATCGCGCTCGCGATCGTGATCGTCGCGACCCTGATCGTGCTCTTCCTGATGACGGGGTCGGTGGTCCTGCCCGTCAAGCAGCTGGTGATGAACGCGCTCAACCTGAGCGCCACCTTCGGGATCCTGGTCTTCGTCTTCCAGGACGGCCGGCTGGAGGGGATGCTCGACTACCGTGGCCAGGGCGCGCTCGAGCAGACGATGCCGATCCTGCTCTTCGCGGTCGTCTTCGGGCTGTCCACCGACTACGGCGTCTTCCTGCTCTCGCGGATCAAGGAGGCGCACGACTCGGGGATCAAGAGCTCGGAGGCCATCGCCGTGGGGCTGGAGCGGACCGGCCGGATCGTGACC
The DNA here is from genome assembly GCA_963815665.1 of uncultured Solirubrobacterales bacterium. GTDB lineage: Bacteria > Actinomycetota > Thermoleophilia > Solirubrobacterales > 70-9 > DASUPK01. Next base: position 159,937 of record CAWFHN010000016.1, read on the forward strand.
GCGGCGGCGCTGCTCTTCGCGATCGCGATCGGTGCCTTCGCCACCTCGCAGATCATCTTCATCAAGGAGAACGGCGTGGGAACGGCGCTCGCGGTGCTGATCGACGCGAGCCTGATCAGGGCACTCCTGGTGCCCTCGCTGATGGAGCTGCTGGGTGACTGGAACTGGTGGGCGCCGAAGCCCCTGCGCCGCCTGCACGATCGGTTCGGGGCGAGCGACACCGGCTCCGACGCCGCGCTCGCGGATTCAGCGCCTGGGAGCTGACCCCGGGCGCCGTCAGCGGCGGTGGTGGCGCTTCTTCTTCTTCTTCTTGTGCTTCTTCTTCTTGTGCTTCTTCTTGTGTTCTTCTTCTTCTTCTTGTGCTTCTTCTTCTTGTGCTTCTTCTTCTTCTTGTGCTGCTTGCTTTTCGCCTTGGAGGGAGGAGGGGTGGCGCTCGGCGGCTGAGCCGACGGGGCGGTCGTCGACCCGGCCGGCGGGGGCAGGGGCGCGAGGGTCGGCGGGGGCGTGGACTTGGGCGTAGTCGAGGCGAATGTCGCCTTCACGATCTTGTTGCCGGCGATCCGCACGACGCAGCTGTTCGCGGAGACGGGTGAGCATCCCGACCAGGACGTGAACCTGTAGCCCGAGCCGGGGGTCTCGGTGAGCGTGAACTCGCTGCCGTCGTCCACCGTCGCGCTGCATATCCACCCGCAGCTGATGATCGCGCCGGGGATCGCCGTAACGCTCCCAGGACCCACCTTGGTCACGGCGAGGGTCCGCGGCGCGGAGCTGGTTGCCACCGGCGGGCTCGTGAACGCGCTCCGCAGTGCGACCGCCGATGGGCGCTCGCTGAAGTCATTGCGAAGCACGCCGAAGTGGTAATTCATGTCGGACACAACCTGCGGCTGCGGATCCCGCAGGCTGTAGGACAGCGATCCGCGGATGAAGGGCCGGCGCTCGGCGGCCGCGAACATCCCCACCAGCCAACTGGACTGGGTCGCCTCGTCGACGCAGATTGGAGTCGCAGGGCAAACGTCGGCGCCGAACTCCGTCAGCCAGATCCCCTTCGAGGCGTCGCCGTGCGCCCGCATCAAGGCGCGGACCCCGTCGATGTGCTGGGCGAACATCGAGTCCGGGCGGAGCGGGTCGCCGAAATGGGGGCCGTCCGCGTCGTAGTAGATGTCGTACGGATGGATCGAGATCGCGTCCTCGCCGGTCATCCCGGCCGCGTAGAGCTGCTTCAGCCAGTCGAGGCCGCTGGGTGTTGCGTTCATCCCCAATGCGCCGGCCAGCAGCTGGCCGCTCCAGCTGCGACTGCCGAGCGCGGTGGCGGTGGCATTCACCATCGCCGCGTAGTCGGCGGCCGTGCCGTGGAAGAAGCTTGGGTTGTTGGGCTCGTTCCAGATCTCGACCGCGGCCATAGCGGCCCCCCAGCGGTCGACGATCCGGCCGACCGCGTTGCCGAAGTCGTTGGGATCGGCCGCGGATGCCAGCGAATACAGCGGGTTGAACGGGACACAGATCTGTGGATCGGAACTGGCCCAGCACGGCGTGTTGATCACCATCACCACGGCCTTCATCTGATTCGCGGCCAGCCCGTTCATGATTCCGTCGACCCGTGCGGCGAGCGTGCTGTTCCATTGCCCGGCCGCCGAGGGCTCGAGCTGATTCCACGGGAGCGGGACCCGCACGACGTTCGCGCCGATCGAGTGGGCCGCCTGGATCTCCTGCACCAGCTGGGCGTCGGTCGCTCCGGTCGGCGGCGTCTGCCACCAGTTCGGATGAAGGGAGAAGCCCCGCACCGGCGCGGCGCTCGCGGACGAGCAGGCGACCAGCGCAAGACAGAGCAAGGCAAGGACCCCGCCCAGGCGGGCTCGCGTGCGGTTTCGGACCATGCTTACCTTGTCGGCAGATACGGGCATATACCTAATAGTTGGGACAGTACTGTCTGGAGCGGGCCCGAAGCTCGCTTTGCAACGCGTAGCCGGATGGGCGGCAGCGCCGAGACTCGCGGGTATGCTGGCGACCGTGACCATCGCCACGGCCATCTTCCTGATCGCGATCGGCGCGATCCTGCGCTACGCAATCAACGTCACCAGCGACGTGATCAACATTCAGACCGTCGGCCTGATCCTGATGATCGCCGGCGGCGCCGGCCTGGCGCTCTCGCTGCTCTACGAGCTGGTCCAGCAGGGCGACTCGAAGGACGAGTCCCCGCCGCGAAGCGGGTACGACGACCCGACCCGCCGCCTCTAGGAGCCTAAGTCGCCTGACGGCCCGCGAGGGCCTTGCCGAGCGTGACCTCGTCGGCGTGCTCCAGGTCAGCGCCGACCGGCAGGCCGCTGGCAAGCCTGGTCACGGTGGTGCGGTCCCGCAGCTCGTCGGCGATGTGGAGCGCGGTCGCCTCGCCCGTGGTGGTGGGGTTGGTCGCCAGCACGACCTCCTTCACCTCCCCGTTGACCCGCTCGAGCAGTTCCGCGATGCGCAGGTCCTCGGGGTCGATTCCATCGATCGGCGACAGCGCGCCGCCGAGCACGTGGTAGACGCCGCGGTACTCGCCGGTTCGCTCGATCGGGATCACGTCGGCGGGCTCCTCCACCACACAGATCAGGGACTGGTCGCGGCGCGTGTCCTCGCAGATGCGGCAGCGAGGCCCCTCCGCGAGGTTGAAGCAGACCTCGCAGAGCCCCACCTTCTCCTTCACCTCGCGAATCGCCTCCGCCAGGCCGAGCGCGTCGGCATCGTCCGCGCGCAGGATGTGGAAGGCGAGTCGTTGCGCAGTGCGCTGCCCGATTCCCGGCAGCTTTGACAGCTCCGCGATCAGCTGGCTGATCGGTCCCGCGTACATGGTCAGAGCCTAGGGACCAGGGTGGCTCTACATACCGGGGAGGCCCGGCATGCCACCCCCACCGCCGAGCCCGGCAATTCCGCCCATCCGGCTCGCGGCGAGATCCTGCGCGGAGCGGATCGCCTCGCTGACCGCTGCGGTGACCATGTCCTGAAGCAGCTCGGGGTCCTCCGGATCGATCGCCTCCGGATCGATCTTGATCTCACGCAGCTGCATGTCGCCGGTCATCGTCACCTTGACCATGCCACCGCCCGCGCTCGCCTCGACGATCTCCTCCTTGAGCTGCTCCTGCGCCTTCGCCATCTCGGCCTGCATCTGCTGCGCCTGCTTCATGAGCTGATTCAGGTTGGGCCCTTGAGGCATCAGCCTGCCTCGCTCTCGCGCGGTTCCTCGGGAACCACTTCAGTGGCGTCGAAGTTGTCCTTGACCATGTCGACCATCTCGTCCTCGCTCATCTCCACTGACTGCTCGGGTGCTTCAGCCGGTACATCCTCCTCGGTCAGCTCGTAGAGCGGGCGCAGCTTTGTTCCGACGATCACGCCGATCGCCTCGGTCATCCGCTCAATGTTCGCCGAGGACTCGGCCTTTTTCTTGTTGAACTTCGCCGACGACGGAAACCCGATCCGCAACACCGATCGCTCGTCGTCGATCGCCAGCGGTCTGGCCTCGTCGAAAAGTGTTGAGAGCATGGCCGACCCCGAGTCGCGCAGGTGATCGACAACGGCGGGCCACGCTTCGACGACTTGGTCGATTTCCACCGTCGCCGTTGCGACGCTGGCCTCTGATGCCTCCGGCTCCTCTTGCTCTGGTGCCTCGTCCACCGGCGGCGTGGCCGGGGGTGCGGCCTCAGCAGGCTCCGGCAGTCCGATGGCCGGCTCATCTTCGGCCTGCGCCCCAGCGTCGTCCTCAGCGCCGGCCCTGCCTGCTGAGGACGCAGCCCCGGGCGCGCCGCCCGTCAACCGAGACTCGAGGGACTCAATGCGCCGCAGTAGGGCCTCGCGAGACGAGTCCAGCGATGGCGTAGCGACCTTGAGCAAAGCGACTTCGAGCGTTAGCCGAGGGTCATCGCCCTCGCGCATCGCTGCCACCGCCCCGCTCAACGCGTCGATCGCGCCCACGAGCTTGGCGTCGTCGATTGCCTTGGCTTGTTCTGCGAGGCGCTCCGGCTGGGCGACTGTGACGGTGAAAGATTCGGGCACCTCACCAGTTGCGCGGGCGACCAAGAGCTGGCGGAGGTGGGCGATCAGGTCCCGGGCGAACTGGCCCGGGTCGCGGCCCGAGCGGGAGAGGCGCTCAACCGCCTCCAGCGCAGCTCGGGCGTCTCCAGATGCCAGCGCATCGGTCGTGTCGAAGAGGAGCTCCGCGTCGGCGGCTCCCAGCAGCTCGACAACCTCGTCGGTTGTGACCTTGTCGCCGCCGAAGGCCACCAGCTGGTCGAGCGTGCCGAGCGCATCGCGGAAGCTGCCGGTCGCCGAGCGGGAGATCAGCGCCACTGCGACGTCCTCGATCTCGATCGACTCCGCGGCGGCGACTCGCTTCACGACTTCGGCGATCTGCTCGAGTGAGGGGCGCTGGAAGTCGAAGCGCTGGCAGCGGTCGACGATCGTCGCCATCACCTTCCGCGGCTCGGTCGTCGCCAGGACGAAGGCGGTGTTGGGGGGCGGCTCCTCGAGTGTCTTGAGGAAGGCGTTCCACGCCTCCTTGGTGAGCATGTGGGCCTCGTCGAGGATGTAGACCTTCCACCGCCCTGCGGCGGGGGCGAAGCCGACCCGCTCACGCAGCTCCCGGATGTCGTCCACCGAGCGATTCGATGCCGCGTCCATCTCGATCACGTCCAGCGAGGTGCCCGCGGCGATCGTCCGGCAGGGCTCGCACTCGCCGCACGGGGTCAGCGTCGGCCCATGGACGCAGTTGAGCGAGCGGGCGAGGATCTTCGCCATCGAGGTCTTGCCGGTCCCGCGCGAGCCGACGAACAGGTAGGCGTGATGGACGCGCCCCTTCTCGACGGCGTTGGAGAGGGTGCGCACGATGTGCTCCTGCCCGACCACCTCCGCGAAGCTCTGGGGGCGGTGGCGTCGGTAGAGAGAGGCTGATTCGGCCACGAATCGAGTCTATCCGGCACCCGTCACGCCACCCCCAGCCGCCGCCCGGCGCAATAGGGTTTCACCCATGCGGTTTCGGCAAATTGCGGTCTCCGCTTGGGGAGGGTTCGCGATGGTCGCGCTGCTCGGCGGCTGTGGTGGCTCGTCGGACGACGGGGCCTCGACGGGCGCCACCTCGAGCGCGAGCTCGGGCCTCACCGCCACCCCCGTGAACGTCCAGAGCCTGCCGGTCGGCACGGACAGGTACGTGACGGACGGGCCGAAGAAGGGCTTCGTCTACTCCTGCATCACCAACTTCAACGGCGGCGGCGCCGACACGATGGGGCCCTGGTTCAGCTCGAACGGGAAGACCTTCAACCTCGATCAGAAGGTCTCCGTCGAGGGCAACGTCAAATGGAAGTCCCAGTTCTCAGAGAGCATCTCGGGGTCGAACCGGGTGCTGACCGGCAACGGGCTCCCACCCGATCCGTCGGGAGTCTTCCCGGTCCAGGCGAGCGACCCCGCCTACCAGTACGACCGCAACCCGAACTCGATCTCGAGCTACGCGCTGAACGCTTCGCTGCCTGCTGACCCGACCGTGGCGTCGAAACCATCCTGTGTGGGCGGAACGGTCGGAGTTGCGAAGACCGGCATCCCGATCTTCAGCGCGTTCGACGCCGGCGGCCGTGACGCCGTCGCGTGGGAGACCCAGGACCGCTGCGACGCGCACCCGGAGATGACCGGTCAGTATCACTACCACTCCCTCTCGCCCTGCATCACGAGCTTGAGCGACACCGGCGGAAAGCCGAGCTCCTCCGAGCTGGTCGGGTGGGCGCTCGACGGATTCGGCATCTATGTCGAGCGGGACTCGAGCGGCACGATGCTCTCGAGCGCCGACCTCGACGTTTGCCACGGACGCACCAGCACAGTGGACCGGGACGGCAAGCAGATATCGGTCTACCACTACGACGCCACCCTCGACTTCCCGTACGTGGTCGCCTGCTACCGCGGCACCCCGATCACCCAGGCGGAGGGGCTGGCGGTCGGGGCGCCGGATACCGGCGGCCTCCAGCCTGCCGGGCAAACCGGTGGACCGCCACCGGGCCAGTAGGCGGTCATGGCCTACGGCGGCAACATGGCCGCGGCGTGCTGGGGGAGGAACTGATCGTGCCGCTCGACCGGGATGAATCCGAGAAGGCCCTCGCCGAGGACGGTGTGCGCCCGTTCGACTTCACCGGGAGACCGATGAAGGGATCGTCCCTACCACCGAAGTAACCCCACACGGTCCTCGCTACTTCTTCACCTTCTTCTTGCACTTCTTCTTGGCCGCGGCGGCCGAGGGCTTCTTGCGCTTCTTGCGCTTGCACTTCTTCCCGGCTTGGGCCTGCCCCGCCGGCGGCGGGGTCGAGGTCGCGATCGGGGTTGCGGTCGGGGTCGGGGTCGGGGTCGCTGCCGGGGGCGTCGTCGCGGGCACCACCGGCGGCTTGACGTCCAGGGTGAGCGCCCAAGCCCTGGTGCCGAAACCGACAAAGCCGACGTTGTTGTCATCCCTCACGAACAGGTTCCAGCTGCCATTCGGTGAACCGCCTGCTAAGAAGGAGAGCTTGTTCAGGTAGGGCGGTGCCGGCCCGTTCGCCGCCCCGAGCGGCGGAGCGCTCAGGTCATCGAGCCCGGGGTCCTCGAAGTTCGAGGGCTTGAAGCTGGCGGTCTGGTTGGGGGCGCAGGGGCCGTTGTCGGAGAGGAAGGTCGGCGCGGCGTCGTCGAAGGTCCAGTCCTCGTTGACCAGGGTGTTGGGGTTCACTCCACATGCATCCGACATCAGCATCACCGTCTTCCCGTTGGGCCCCGTCATCGCCATGTCGATGTCATCGCCACTGGCGGAGTTAATGCCGATCACCGTCACCCTCGCCTTGGTCACCGTTCCCGGAACGCCCGAGACCGCGATGCTCGAGGGATAGTCGGTCGCGGGGCCCGATAGCGCTCCGGATCCCGAGGGATCGAGATCCGCAGTGTTGAGGAAGGTGCGTGTCTCCGCAGAGGCGGACGCCGGCAACAGCGCGACGGCGAAGGCGAACGAGACGATGAGCGTGAGGGTGTGGCGTCGGGACATGGTCACTTCCTTTTCTTCTTGCACTTCTTGGCGGCCGCGGCTTTCTTGCTCTTCTTCTTCTTCTTCTTGCACTTCTTCTTGACGGGCGCCGCGGGCGCGACGACGTTCGGTGTCACCGGTGTCACCGGTGTCACCGGCGTGTCGGGCGTCTGAGGCGTCTGAGGCGTCTGAGGTGTCTGAGGCGTCTTGGGGGGCCCGGTCGTCTTGAGATCGAGCCCCCAGCCGCCGTAGACCTTGCCGGCGGTGTCCTTCATGTTCAGGTTGTCGTCGTCGACCCAGAGCTTCCAGGTCCCGTTCGGGTTCGCCCCGTTGAACGTGCTGAGTGCGCTGGTGAAGTTGGTGCTGGACGGCCCGGGTGCGTCGCCCTCCGTGGTGCCTTCGCTCGGGTCGATGATGTTCGTCGGCTTGAAGATCCCCGAAACCAGCCGGTCGGTGTCCGAGAGCGAGCGGGAGGCTTGATCGTCAAGCGTGAGCGTGATGCCATCGGCCGGGTAGGACGTCTTGTTGGTCGCCCTCGAGCTGACCGCCGACCCCACGTCGGACATGATCAGCGCCGTTCGGCCGGTTGGGCTCTGGAGGATCACGTCCATGTCGTCGGGGAACGTGTGGCTGATCCCGGTCAGGCGGACGTTGACGTCGGTGATGGTCCCCTGCCGGCCGGAGACGTTGACGGTCGCGGGCGAAGCCGGCGCGCCGACGAGCGGGATCGGGATCGCGCTCGTGTTCCTGAACGCAGGCCGGTCGAGGCCCGTGGTGATGCGCCCGACGGTGTTTTCGGTGCCCTCGCTGAACCACATGTTCCCGTCGGCCCCCGCGGTGATGAAGAAGGGAGAGCCGTTCTGCGTCGGGAACTCGCCGGTGACCACGCCCGACGTGGTCATCCGCGCGACCTTGCCGGTGCTGGATTCGGCGATCCAGAGATTTCCGTCGGGGCCCGCCGCGATTCCCCACGGATGGGAGCCGGCGGTGGGAATGGGAAACTCGTCGATGTCCGGGGAGCCCGCAGCGGTGGTCGGCGGGATCAGCCTGCCCACCTTCCCGGCGTCGTACTCCGAGAACCAGATGTTGCCATCGGGCCCCAGCGCGATGCCCGTGGGGTGGGCGCCGGCGCTCAGCCCGGTGAACTCCTTGACCCCAGCACCCTCGCCTCCCGCGGAGAAAAAGGGCGTGAGCCGGGCGATCTTGTTCGTGCTGAACTCCGCGACCCAGAGGGCCTGGCCGGGGTTGCTGCTCGTGTCGGCCGGACCGGCGGCGATCGCCTGAGGGTCGGCGTTACCCGTCAAATCAACCCCGCCCTGGAAGAGCGGGCCGCCATCCGGCGGGGACAGGCCCGTGTCGACCCGGGGGGTGGCGAACCCGACGTTGTCGTTACCAGTCGGCGTCGCGTCGCGCGGGTCCGTGACCCAGATGTTGCCCTCGGGGCCGGTGGCCGGGATGAAGGGCCAGAACTGATTGCCGGCGCCGAGGTACGTGTCCCGAATTACCCCGGTCGCCGGGATGATCCCTCCGACCGTGTTGTAGACGTTGGTGCGCCCGTAATAGACGTTCCCATCGGAGCCGTTGGTCACGCCGGCGATCTCGAAGAGGTTTGCCGAAGCAATCTCGCTCGTGATCTGGTTGAAGGGGTTGATCGAGCCGGCGGCAGCGTTGCCCGGGTCGGCGAACCAGACCTTGCCATCCGAGGCCGCGGTGATCCCGACGATGCGCGCGCCCTCAGGGATGCCCGTGCTGAACTCGGTCACCGTCGGGGTCGCGGCGGCTGCGGAGCCGGCGAAGGCGAACAGGCCGGTCAAGGCCGTGACGATGGCCAGGGCGATGCCGGCTCCGCGCCGCGGCACTACTTCTTCTTCTTCTTGCACTTCTTCTTCTTGGCGGCGGATGCCGAGCGCTTCTTACCCTTCTTCTTGCACTTCTTCTTCTTGCCGGTCTGACCCGGGGTGGTGGTTCCGTTTCCGTTGCCGTTGCCGGTTCCGTTTCCGGTTCCCTTCCCCGTGGCAATGCCGGTGCCCTTCAGGGCGACGGTGAGGGCGGTTCCGGCCGGGCTGGTCGTGGTGCTGAGGCTGCCGTTGACGACGCCGGACGAGGTCGGCTTGAACCTGACCTCGAGGGTGCAGACGTCGACAGGCTGGCTGGTGCTGGGCGTGACCAGCGTTCCGCCACGGGCGTTGCAGACGTCGGTCGCCGGGTCGATCGCGAAGGGGCCGGTCGTGGTGATTGCCCCATAGTTGTGGACACCGTTCGGCGCCGGGGAGGTGCAATTGCCAGGAGGAATCGCGAAGGCATCGCATTGGGCAATGAGCGCGAACTGGAGCGGGTCGCTGGTGGTGCCCGCGTTCTGGTTGCCGAAGTCCTGGCTGGGCCGATCCCAGGCATCGGACGCGATCGCCGCGGCCGGTGCCGCCGCCACCAGCATCGCGCTGCCCAGCAGCCCAGCGAGCAGGGTCCTTCTCAAGGTGCGTCTCAACTTCACTCTCCCTCTTCCCCCTGCTTCTTGGTCGGCGGCAGTCTCGTTGCCGAGCGGCACGGGATCAACCACAGGAGTGGGTGATCCCCGGTGAGTAATTTCCCGCAGTCGATCTAGATGCAGCTGATCTTGAGGTCCCGGGCAACGAGCCGGGGGACCTTGGCGAACAGCCCGGGGCAGTCGAAGCTGCTCCCGGCCGTGATGAAGCGCCAGCGCCCGGAGGTCTTCTTGACGACCGTGACGCCGTTGCTGGCCAGCGGCTCGCAGTCCGAGAGACCCGGCTTGAAGGAGACCGAGCCCCACTTCGGCTTCTTGGTCTCCGTGGAGACGCGCACGCGGGCGCATTTGGCCGGCAGGTGCACGACCGTCGCGATCTGAACGCGCTCTTTTCTCGTCGGCTTGCGGTTGGCGCTGGCCACGCCGACGGCCGCGAAGGTTGCGGCAAGGACAAGGGCGACGAGGGCGAGCGAGCGCATTGCGCTCACCCTACCCACATCGAAAATGGACCGTGCACCCGTCCTCGAGACGAGGCTCCCGGGCGTGTCCGCTGCGTTTGGCTCGGGCCAGGCTTGCCTGCATCACATGTCGGCTACCGCTTAAGGCTGCTTCCTTCCGGACCTGACCTGGTTCGCAGGCCGACACTGCGCAGGACCTGGCCGTCAACGCCGCCCGCGGCGGCACTGGCCCCAAGGGCCAGTCCCTCGTAAGGGAATTCAGCTCCGCTCGAGCGGGTTGCGGATTACAGGGCACCGCTAATTCCCCGCCTAGCACGGTCCATCGCGGATCCTAGACGTTGGCGACGGGCTCGGCCGTGCTCGCCAGCTCTTCGATCAGCCCGGCGGCCCGCTCGTTCCCGGGGTGTGCCAGCAGGCGTGCCGCAACTCCGGACAGGCGCCGCGCGAGGGCGTCGTCGGCGAGCAGCCGGTCGATGGCGGCGGGGAGATCGCCGTCGCCGAACGAGTAGGTCGGGAGGCGGATGCCGAAGCCCGTCTCGTGGATCCGCTGGGCGTTGTCGTGCTGGTCCCAGAAGATCGGCAGCAGGATCATCGGCTTGCCGAAGTGCAGGGACTCGGTCGTCGTGTTGTTGCCGCCGTGGGTGATCACCAGGTCCACCTGCGGCAGAACCGATACCTGAGGCAGGAACTCCTCGCCGGCCATGTTGCCGGCGAGCTCGTACTCGCTGTGCTGGGGTCCCTTCGAGACGATGTAGCGGTGGGGGGTGTCGGCGAGCACCTCGACCAGCCGCTTCATCAGCGGCACGTCGCCCGAGCCCAGTGAGCCGAGGCTGACGTAGATCAGCGCTCCGTCGCCCTTGGCCAGCTCCGGCGGCGGCTTCCACTCGGGGTCGGTGGTGCGGACGCTCGACTCCAGGTTGTGCCAGGTCGGCCCGAGTGGCTCCGATCGCACGTAGTCGACCTCGCCCGGATAGAGGTAGAGGTTGAGCCAGTCCGAAGCGTGGATCATCTCGCCCTCCGGGAGGGGCGGCGCCCCGCGCTCGACGCAGAACTCGCTGAAGCCCGCCTGCATCTCGGCGGTCGCGCGGCGGTACTCGTCTCGATAGGACTCCCAGTCCGAGCGATCTTCGATCGGCAGCCCCGTGTAGGGGGGCGGCAGCTCCGGGTCCTTCACCTCCAGCGGATTGCAGGACACGATCCGGACCCAGGGCCGCCCGCTGGCCGGAATCGCGGGGAAGGCGCAGACGTTGTCCTCGACGATCACGTCCGGCTGGACCTCGTCGAAGATCTCCACTAGGCGGTCGTCGACGTAGCGGGCGCCGTCGATCAGGGCCCGCCAGGTCGGCGCCATGAACTCCTCGAGCTGATCGAAGGTCGACTTCCGGAAGACCGGGGCGGTCTCGCGGATGAAGTCCTTCCAGAACTGGCCGGGCTCCTCCTCGACCTCCGGCGGCGACGCCAGGCGCATCAACCGCTCCTCGAAGCCCTTCTCCTCCAGGGTCCCCGCGAACGACTCCTCGATCACGAAGATGACGCGATGGCCGCGGCGCCGGAGGACTTCCCCGATCCCCACGCAGTTGTTGGTCGGGCCGAAGGCGCCCTCCGGGAAGAAGACGATCGTCTTGCTCTGGGCCTCTGCCACGGTCGCGAGCAGACTAAGCGCTGGCCGTGCGGCGCTGTCGATTCGGCCCATGCCGCTTCGTCGTTAGGGTGAAGCGGCGAACCGCGCCGCCAACGTAAGGAGCACTCATGAAGTACGCATTCACGATCTACGGGGACGAGAGCCGGCGCGAGAGCGCTTCGCCGGAGGAGATGGAGGCGATGTCCCAGGCCTACGGGGAGTTCACCCAGGAGGTCCAGGCCAAGGGAATCCATCTCGCCGGTGAGGGCCTCTACCCCACCCCGACCGCGACCACCGTCCAGGTCCGCGACGGTGAGCGGTCGGTCACCGACGGTCCCTTCGCGGAGACCAAGGAGCAGCTCGGCGGCTTCTACGTCCTCGACTGCAAGGACCTCGACGACGCCATCGAATGGGCGGCCAAGATCCCGGGCGCTCAGTTCGGCTCCATCGAGATCCGCCCGGTGATGGTCTTCGACGAGGCCGGGAACCTGGTCGAGGAAGCGACTGCCTGACGAGGCCGAGCTGGTCGATCGCCTGTTCCGCCACGAGTCGGGGCGGGCGATTGCCTCCCTGATCCGCGTTCTCGGCGACTTCGACCTCGCCGAGGACGCGGTCCAGGAGGCCTTCCTCGTCGCCATGCAGGTCTGGCCCGAGCGCGGCGTCCCGGAGAACCCGGGCGCCTGGATCACCACCACGGCGCGGAACAAGGCGATCGACCGGCTTCGGCGCGAGCGCCGCGGCACCGAGAAGCGAGCGGAGCTGGAGGCGCTCGAGCCCCCCGCCGCAACCGAGGACGACGAGCTCGAGGAAGCCCCCTTGATCGGAGACGACCGCCTGCGATTGATCTTCACCTGCTGCCATCCGGCGCTGGCGCCGGAGGCGCGGGTCGCGCTCACCCTCCGCACGCTCGGCGGACTGGCGACGCCGGAGATCGCCCGTGCCTTCCTGGTCTCCGAGCCGACGATGGCGCAGCGGCTGGTCCGTGCCAAGCGAAAGATCAAGACCGCGAACATCCCGTACCAGGTGCCGGCGGACCACGACCTGCCGGACCGCCTCAATTCCGTTCTCACCTCGCTGTACCTGATCTTCAACGAGGGCTACTCGGCCACTTCGGATGAGGCACTGGTCCGGCGCGAGCTCTCCGGCGAGGCGATTCGCCTGGCGGGAACGCTTGCGCGGCTGATGCCGGACGAGTCGGAGGCGCTGGGGCTGCTGGCCCTGATGCTCCTCCAGGACTCGCGTCGCGAGGCGCGGGTGGGGCCGGACGGGAAGCTGGTGCTGCTGGAGGATCAGGATCGCTCCCTCTGGGACGTTCGCGAGATCGACACGGGGCTTGGCGTGCTCAAGCGGGCCGCCCGCCTCGGTCCCGCGGGTCCCTACGTGCTGCAGGCCGCGATTGCCGGTGAGCACGCCCGCGCCGACAGCGCCGACGAGACCGACTGGCCTCAGATCGTCTCCCTGTACGAAATGCTCGCCATGGCTCAACCCTCACCGGTGATCGAGCTCAACCGCGCGGTTGCGGTCGCGATGGCCGAGGGACCCGAGCGCGGCCTTGAGGCTCTGGACGAGCCCGAACTGGCCCAGGCGCTCGATGGATATCAGTGGTTCTGGTCCGCGCGCGCCGACCTGCTCAGGCGCCTGGAGCGGGGCGAACAGGCGGCCGACGCCTACCGCCGGGCGCTGGAGCTGGCCACGAATCCCGTCGAGCGGAGGTTCCTGGAGGCCAGGCTCGCCGACCTAGGGGGCTAGCCGCTCGATCCTCCAGCCACCCGCCGCGGGCGTGTACAGGAAGCGGTCGTGCATGCGGCTCTCGCGGCCCTGCCAGAACTCGATCGCGTCCGGCCGCACCAGATAGCCGCCCCAATGATCGGGTCGGGCCGGATCGCCGTCCCCCAGCTCGGCGAGCATCGCCTCGTAGCGGCGGTCGAGCTCGTCGCGCTCAATCGGCTTGCTCTGGGGAGAGATCGACGCGGCGACGCGGCTGTCGCGCAGACGGCTCGCGAAGTACTCGTCGGAGTCCGCCGCCGGGAGCCGCTCCACCCCACCCCTCACCCGGACCTGCCGGTCCAGCTCGCGCCAGTAGATCACCAGGGCGGCGCGGGGGATCGCCGCCAGCTCCACGCCCTTGGCGCTCTCGTAGTTGCTGAAGAAGCGGAAGCCGTCGGGGCCGAAGCCCTTGAGCAGGACCATGCGCGCGTCCGGCGAGCCCTCATCGTCGACGGTTGCGAGCGTCATCGCCTCCGCCAGCGGGACGTCGGCCTCCGCTTGTTGGAACCAGGCCGCGAACTGCTCAATTGGATCGTCGGCAAGCAGGTCCCGGTCGAGCGGCGGGTTGTCGGGGCGCCTAGGGCTCACCGACCGATCCTCTCAGTAATCGCGATGGATGGCGCCCGGCCGACGTGAGAGGATGCCGCCCGCATGAGTGTCCTGCTCCACAGGCTCGGTGGGTTTGCCGCGAGGAGGGCGCTCTGGGTGATCGCCGCCTGGATCGTGATCGCCGTCGGCCTCGTCCTGATCGCCAACGCGGCCGGCCGGCCGGAGAGCGACAACGTGGACCTCCCGGGCACCGGCTCCCAGGACGCGACCAACCTGCTCGATCAGAAGCTGCCCCAGCAGGCAAACGGCAGCAACCCGATCGTCCTCCAGTCGAGTACCTCCCTCGCTGAGGGCAAGAACGCGCAGACCGTCAACGCGGTCGTCGCCTCGCTCTCGAAGAACAAGTACGTGACTCAGGTGCTCAGCCCGCTCTCGCCGCAGGGCGCAGGCGACATCACCAAGGACGGCAAGATCGCCTACGTGTCGGCGGCGCTGAAGCCGTCGTCCGGCGACATCACCGACGACCAGGCCAACAGCGTCCTGGATGCCGCCATGAAGCCGGCCGCCGGGACAGGAATCCACGTTTCCGCGGGCGGCTACCTGGGCCAGCAGCTGTCCAGCCCCAGCACCCGGGCCAGCGAGATCGCAGCCGTGATCGCGGCACTCGTGATCATGCTGATCGCGTTCCGCCTGCTCGTCGCGACGCCGCTCCCCATCACCACGGCGATCGTCGCGCTGGCCAGCGGGCTCGCGATCGTCGGGCTCTGCGGCCACCTGTTCGATGTCCCGTCGATCGCCCCGACCCTGGCCACCATGCTGGGGCTGGCGGTGGGGACCGACTACGCGCTGTTCATCATCAGCCGCCACCTCCGCCTGCTGGACGAGGGCGCCGAACCCAACGACTCGATCGCCCGATCGATCTCGAGCTCGGGCTCGGCCGTGATCTTCGCCGCGGTGATGGTGATCATCGCCCTGCTCTGCCTCTACTTCAGCGGGATCCCGCTGGTCCGGTCGCTGGGCTACACGACGGCGATCGTGGTCGCGACCGCGGTGGTCGCCGCCATCACCCTCCTCCCCGCGGTGCTTGGCCTGCTAGGCAGGCGGATCCAGGCCCTCCCGCTCGTGCGCAAGCTCCCAGACGGCACCAAGAAGCAGAGCAAGGGCTGGGACAGGTGGTCTGAGGCGATCAAGAACCACCCGCTGGTCTCGTCCCTGGCCGGGATCGCCGTTCTGGTTGGGATCGCCATACCGGCGCTCGACTTGTACCTGGGCGCCCCCGATTATGGCCTGCTGCCGACCGACACGACCGAGCGGCAGGCCTACGACGCCATCAGCAAGGGATTCGGCGTCGGCACGAACGGGCCGCTGCTGATCGCGGTCGACGTCTACGGCAACCCGCTCGCCGCGCCGTCGCCCGAGCAGGCGCAGAGCGAGGAGGCACAGGGCGTGCCCCCGCAGATCGCCACCACCCCGGCTGGGGACCCTCGCCTGGTCAATCTGGAGCAGGAGATCTCGAAGCAGAGCAACGTCCAATCGGTCTCGCCTGCCCAGACGGACAAGGGCGGGACCGCCGCCGTCTTCTCCACCACCCCGAAGACCTCACCGTCGGACCGGAAGACCCAGGACCTGATCAACCACCTTCGCGACACCACCATCCCGGATGCCACCAAGGGGCAGGGGATGAAGGCGTACGTCGGCGGTACCACGGCCTCCTATATCGATCTCGCCATCAAGATCGGCGACAAGCTGCTGCTCGTGATCGCGATCGTGGTCCTGCTCAGCATCCTCTTCCTGACCATGGCCTTCCGCACCCTGACGATCCCGCTCGTCTCGGCGCTGATCAACCTGCTCGCGGTGGCGGCCTCCTATGGCGTGTTGACCGCCGTGTTCGAGAAGGGCTTCGGGTTATCGCTGCTCGGGGTGGACCACGAGATGCCGGTGGTGAGCTACGTGCCCCTGATGATGTTCGCGATCCTCTTCGGGCTCTCGATGGACTACCAGGTGTTCCTCGTCTCGCGGATCGAGGAGCGCCACGGGGGCGGGGCCGACAACTCAGAGTCGGTCCGGGCCGGCCTGGTCAACGCCGGCAAGCCGATCCTGGCCGCCGCGACGATCATGTTCGCCGTCTTCTTCAGCTTCGTCATCAACGGCAACCCGATCGTCAAGCAGTTCGGCGTCGGCTTGGCGGTGTCCGTCGCCATCGACGCCCTGGTGGTCCTGCTGATCATGCCCGGGCTGCTCGAGCTGATCGGCGAGCGCAACTGGTTCATGCCTCGCTGGCTCGACCGGATCCTCCCCAACCTCCAGGTCGAGGGCGATCCGACGATGCGGGCCGAGACACCGCCATCTCAGTAACCGGGCGCGCGTATCATCCGCCGCCCCGGGCGCGTAGCTCAGCGGGAGAGCGCTCCCCTCACACGGGAGAGGTCGTTGGTTCGATCCCAACCGCGCCCATCTCGCGCTGCTCGCGCGTATTGAGGGCTTATTCAACGTGGGCACAACTTGGGCATTGTGTAAATAGCGTAAGGTCCGGGCATGGAGGTGAGCTCTGTCCCCCGACGGCTTCCGCCCGCTGAGCGGCGCGACCAGCTGATCGACGCCGCCCTGACGATCGCGGCCCGCAACGGCTACGAGAACCTCGCCTTCGAGAAGGTCGCCAACCACGCCGGAGTCACCCGCAACCTCGTCTACCACTACTTCCCGGGCGGACGCCAGGAGCTGCTCGAGGCCGCGGTCCATCGCGCGGGTGAGCTGTTGTCGAGCGACTGGGTCACCGACCCGGCGGTGCCTCTCGGCGAGCGGCTCGCGGCGAACCTGAATCGCATGATGGATCATGCCGCCGAGCCAACGGATGCGTGGCTGCTCTACAGGCAGGGCCGGGGCTCGGTCGACCCGGCGCTCCTGGAGATCGCCGCCGGCTATCGCGAGCGGGTGATCCGCAACATCTCCCTGAACCAGCTCGGCACGTCGGAGCCCCCGGGCGTCGTCCGCATTGCGCTCGACGGCTTCCTCGCCTACGTCGAGACGGTGGTCGAGGCCGCGATCGAGGACGACCTTCCCCGCGAGCAGGTGATCGAGCTGGTGGGCGGCACGTTGATGGCGGCGATGAACGCGGCCGCCGGGGCCAGCGTCGGTGGACCGAAGTCCCAATGACGACGCACAAGGGCTAGCCACGACCGCGAAGCCCCCGAACCTCCTGCTGCTGATCACCGACCAGCAGCGATATCCGCGCCACTGGCCCGACTCCCCGGGCTGGCTGCGCGACCTCACCCCGAACCAGCACGCGCTTGAGGAGACCGGCCTCAGCTTCAACAGCGCCTTCACCAACACGTCGATGTGCTCGCCGAGTCGCGCCACGCTGCTGACCGGCCGCTATCCGGCCCAGCATGGGGTGACACTCACGCACACGCAGGCCGACCTGCGCCCCGACCTCAAGAACACGCCGGCGGTGCTCCGCGAGATGATGGGAATGCTGAAGGGGCCGAACGCGCCGCGCAGGCGCGCGCTGCGCGGCTTCGGCCGCGGGCTTGCCCAGGCGGGCCCGAAGTCCGGTGGCGAGCCCGAGCTGCGCTCGGACACCCAGAGCCTCGCCCACCTCCTGAGGGCTCGCGGCTACCAGGTCACCTACAAGGGCAAGTGGCATCTGACCCACCCGAGCGGCGGGCCGATGATCGGGGGCTGGGCGGAGTCGGACGCCGACAGGCTCCGCGACGATTACGGCTTTGCCGACTGGGAGCCGCCCGATGCCGGCGAGAACGCGAAGGCGGAGCACTTCGGCGCCGGCAACGCGGGCCCGCTCGGCCTCGGCTGGGACGAGGTCTACACGCGGCAGGCCGAGAGCTGGCTGGGCCGGCAGAACCTGCCCGAGCCCTTCTGCCTCGTCGTCTCACTCGTCAACCCGCACGACGTCCTCGGGTTCCCGGCGCAGCACACCCGCGGGGGATACAAGGAGGGCGGGTACCTGGACCTCGGGGTGGAGCTCCCCCCGACCGTCAACGAGTCGCTGCGCGACAAGCCCTCGGTGCACGAGCTGATGAAGATGGGGATGACCGCCTATCTCGGGCCGCTGCGCAGCGAGCGGGAGAGGCTCGAGTACGTCAACTTCTACGCCCACCTCCATCGCGTCGTCGACGAGCAGATCGGCAGGGTGATGGGCGCTCTGGGCGATCCCTCGGATCCAGATTCCATGCGATCGCGCACGCTGGTCTTCCGCTGCGCCGACCACGGCGAGATGGGCCTCTCCCACGGCGGCCTGCGCCAGAAGGCGTTCAACACCTACGAGGAGACGATCCACGTCCCCCTGGTCGTCTCCAACCCCGTCCTGTTCCCGAAGCCGGTCCAAACCGACGCGCTCGCATCCCTCGTAGACGTCCTCCCCACCGTCGCCAGCGTGGCGGGGACTCGACTCGACGGGGGGTCGAAGGGCCGCGACCTGGCGCCTGTTCTCGCCGCGCGGTCGGCGCCGGAACGCGAGCGCCTGAGGCGCACCGCCGTCGACCTCGGGGCGATCGCGGCCCACACGGCACCCGCCGAGTCCGTTCAGGACGAGATCCACTTCACCTACGACGACCACCAGGCCGCGACGGCGCTGCAGAACGTCTCCGGCCAGCCGAACCGGATCCGCGCGGTCCGGACCGAGGACGCCAAGTTCGCCCTCTACTTCGACCCCACGGGCAAGAGATCCCCGGAGTACGAGATGTACGACCTCGTCCGGGACCCGAACGAGAGCCAGAACCTGGTCGACCGAAAGACCGGTGAGGTTCTGAGCAGCTCGGACGCCGCCCTTCGCTCGGAGCTGGGCCAGCGGCTGGACCGCCTGATGGCGGTCAACGGCACAGCGCCGGGCTGATCGCCCCCGTACGATCCCGCGCCATGGATCGCAGGGTGATCGGACTGCTGGTCGCGGGCGGCATTCTCGCCGTCGTCGTGATCGTGATCCTGGTCGGGCGCGGTGGCGGGTCCGGCGGAGAGACCACGTCGGTGGCCGACACCGGCCCCAAGCCGACGGTCGAGGTGCCGAAGGGACCCGCGCCCACTCATCTCGTGGTCAAGGACCTGAAGACGGGTGACGGCGCCGTGGCCAAGTCCGGTGACCAGGTCAGCGTGCAGTACGTCGGCGTGCTCTACGACGGCGGCAAGCAGTTCGACTCCTCGTTTGACAGGGGGCAGCCCTTCTCGTTCCAGCTCGGCGGCGGCCAGGTCATTCCGGGCTGGGACCAGGGAGTCGCCGGGATGAAGGTGGGCGGCAGGCGCGAGCTGGTCATCCCGCCCGATCTCGCCTATGGCGCTCAGGGCCAGCCGCCCACGATTCCCGCAAACGCCACGCTGGTCTTCGTGATCGACCTCGTCTCCGTGGGCTAGATCCAACCCCGGACACGCGGAGGGCCGGCACCAGGCCGGCCCTCGCGCGCATTCCCCTGCGAATCTGGTTACGGCGTCGGCGGGGTCGTCCCCTGAGCCTTCGCCTTCTGCGAGACGCACTTGCCGAACGCGTTCTTCTTGTTGTGGTTCTTGCCGTAGAAGTCGGTGAACGACTTCCCGTCGTGGCTCGCCGCAAAGCTCGCGTCGCCGCGCTCCGCGCGGCACTGCTGCGCAGCGTTCTGCAGGTTCTCCTGCTGCTGCGCCTCGGTCGACTGAACCTTGCCGCTCACGCACTTACCGAACGCGTTGCGGTGGTTGACGTTGGTCCCGTAGAAATCGTCGAACGCCATTCCGTTGTGGCCGGTCGGGAAGCTCGGGTCAGCCTGCTCGGCCTTGCACTGCTGGGCCGCGTTGTCGACCACGTTCCCCGCTGACTTGTCCTGCTTGCCCTGGCACTTCTTCATGGCGGGCTTGCCATAGAGGGCCTTGAACGCCTTCGCCCCCATCGCGTGCAGCTGGGCGGTGCACTGCTGAGCCGCAACCTGCCTCGGGTTGGGCGTCGAGTTGCCGTTCTTGGCCACCGCCGCGCCGGTCCCGATGGCGGCGACGCCGATGCAACAGAGCACAACGCTGCCGATCCTCTTCATCTCTCGTACGACCTCCTCAATGTTCCCGTATGTCCCGCGGATCCTTTTGTCCGTTCATATGGGTCAGCGCCGAGCGACGCTGGGGGGTTACGCCTGGTTCGGCCGCGACGCCTGGCGCAGCTCGATCACCGAATCCAGGGGGGTGACGCCGGCCCCGAGGCCGCCCAGCAGATAGCCCCTGTCTCGGTACGTGCCGGCCGCGCCGTCGAAGACTGGCCGGGGGAGATGACCGGCCCCCACCGCCACGTCGCGAGAGGGATCGAACCGCAGGATCCGGTCGCTCGCCGTCCCGTCCACGCGGCCGCCGAGCAAGTAGATCGTGCCGCCCAACGTCACGGCTGAGGCATGCGACACGGATGACGGCAGGTGGCCTGCGATCACGGAGTGCCTCGTGCCGCTGTCGAACTCCTGGATCGCGTCGGTGTCGCTGCCGTCGGCGAGCTCGCCTCCGAACGCATAGATCCTGTCGCCCAGAGCCGCAGCCGCGGTGTACCGGACAGGTGTCGGTAGACGGGCGACCCTCTCGAAGGTGCGCCCGTTCGCCGTCCGCAGAACGGAGGCGGATGGGCTACTGCCGTCGTAGCCGCCGAGGACGTAGACGCCGCCGGCGAGGGCAACCGCAGAGAGGTCCGACACGGCGTCGGGAAGGCGGCCCACCTGAGTTGCGGCCGCGCCCGGCTTCAGCGCCTGGACGAGATCGAGGGTCGAGGTGCTCCCTCCGCCGAAGACCAGCGTTTCCTCGCCGACGGTGGCCGCGGCGGCGTCGTGGAGCGGCTGGGCCAGGGAGCCGGTCGCTACGGTCTTGCCGCTGATCGGATCGAATCGATAGACGCGATCCGTCGAGGCGCCGCTCCCGGTCTCCCCCCCTACGACAAGGAGACCATCGGCGGCCGCCGCCACCGCCTGGCCGTGCAGGGGAACGGGCAGGGTCCCTGTGCTCAGATCGGCGCTCAGCGCGGCGGGTGACGTCCCAGCCGACCTGGCCTCCGCCGCGCGGCCACCGGACCGGGTTCCACCTCCGGACGAGCCCGAGATCACGGTTAGAGCCACCACCAGCGCAGCGGCCGAGGCCAGCAGGATGCCAAGCCGAACCAGCCCCCTGCGGCGGCCGGGACTGATCCGTGATGGCGGGGATTGGCGGCGCACGGTTCGCGCCCTGCGGCTGGGTGACACGCCGGCCGGACGTTGACCGGGCCATGTGAACGAGGCCTAAGCTCAACATGAGGCTTTTCTACTCCTCCTCTTAGGTTCGCTTCATTGGCGCGGGTGACGCTCGCATGCGATGAGCCGTGCTGGGTGACCTATGAGCCGCGCCCGGCGACGCGGCCTGGTCCGCCTCGTGGCGCTGGTGGGCACGGTCGCGGCGCTGCTGGTCTGGTTCTTTGCCACCGGCGACTCAGGCGGAGGGGGCCCCACCGGGGCGACCACGGCCGGGGGCGCGCACCGCGTGGCGGGAAGACCTTCCATGGCGCCGCCTTTGCTCAACCCCAACGACGTCTACGCGGCCGACCGGCCCGGGATGCTCTCGCCGGTCGTTCGCCGGTTTCCGTCGCGCGTCTACGTGCCCAACAGCGAGAGCAACACGGTCAGCGTGATCAACCCGCGGACCTACAGGGTCATGGGGCAGTTCCCGGTCGGGACGCTTCCCGAGCATGTCGTTCCCTCCTACGACCTGAAGACGCTCTGGGTCAACAACGACGAGGGCAACAGCCTGACCCCGATCGATCCCGCAACCGGGAGGACGGGACGACCGGTGCCGGTCACCGATCCTTACAACCTCTACTTCACCCCGGACGGGCGCTACGCGATCGTGGTCGAGGAGCGGATGCAGACACTCGACTTCCGAGACCCGCGCACGATGCGAAGCGATCACACCCTCTCGGTGCCGTGCTACGGGGTCAACCACATGGACTTCACAGCCGACGGGCGCTATCTGCTCGCCAGCTGCGAGTTCGGTGGCAGGTTGATCAAGGTCGACCTCGCGCGACAGAGAGTGGTGGGGCGCCTGACGTTGCGTTCGGGAGCCTCGCCACAGGACGTCAAGCTGTCTCCGGACGGCCGGGTGTTCTACGTGGCCGACCAGGCGTCCGGGGGCGTCTGGCTGATCGATGCGAAGAGCCTGAAGAGGGTCGGCTTCATCCGCACCGCCGCGGGCGCCCACGGCCTCTATGTGAGCCGCGACTCGAAGTACCTCTACGTCTCGGACCGAAGCGCCGGCGAGGTCTCGGTGATCTCATTCGCGAACCGAAAGGTCGTGCACACCTGGCGAATCCCCGGCGGCAGTCCGGACATGGGCGGGGTTTCCGCCGACGGCCGGGTGCTGTGGCTCTCCGGTAGATACGGCGGAGAGGTCTATGCGATCAGCACCCGTAACGGGCACCTGCTCGCCCGGATACCGGTCGGTAGCGGCCCGCACGGCCTCTGTGTCTATCCCCAACCTGGGCGTTACTCCCTCGGGCACACCGGCGTGTTTCGCTAGCGGGCACCCACGGCGTGCGCAGGGTGATCGCGAAGGTGAGGTGCGTTCCCCCTGGAATGCTCGTCCCCACAAGGTAGCCGCGATGGCTGCGCGTGGCCATGGTCGCTCCGCCGGTCGTCGGAACCGGCATGCGGCCGGCGCGGGCCACGCTGTCTCGCCATGGGCTGAAGCGCAGAATCGGCGTGCTCGGCGCGCCGTCCCGGACACCGCCCAGCAGGTAGACGAATCCGTCGAGCGTGAGGGCGCTTGCGCGCGAGACCGGGTCCGGGAGCCGCGTAGCGATCACCGAGTGCTCGGTGGCGATGTCGTATTCCTGCACCTCATCGGTGGCCTTGCCGTTTGCCATGCGCCCCCCGATCGCGTAGAGCCGGTCGCCCACCACCGCCGCGGCCGCTCCCGTCACCGCAGTCGGGAGCTTGGCCACCCGGGTTGGACGCCTCCCCCCGACGCTGCGCAGGACCGAGGCAACCGGCGCCCTGGATCCGCCCCCGCTCGTGCGCGTGCCCCCGATCAGATAGGTCGAGCCCGCGACCTTGATCGCGGCGGCGCCGGACGGCCGCAGCGGGATGATCTGCCGGCGCACGACGAGGGGCAATCGCCGGCGGGACGGAAGGGCGACGATCTTGCCCGGCACCCCATGGCCCGCAGCCGTCCCGTGGCTCGCCGAGGCACCCTCGGGACCGCCGTTCGCCTCGAACGCCACGAGGATCAGGCCGGCGATCGACGCGAGCAGGATCGCGAGGCGCACGGGACCACCCTGACCGGCATCGCCCATGCCCGCAGCGTCCCGCTGGAGGCTGAAGCGGGCCTAAGGCCTGGATGGCTTAGATGAAGGAAACCTTGCCGGTCTTGATTTCGTAGACCGCCGGGACGACTGCGATCTTCCGGTCCGCGATTGCCTGCTTGACGATCGGTCCCCGGGCGGCGATGTTGGCCGCCTGGGCGCGGGCGTTGACGTGGACGCAGTTCGGGAGCGTGCGGTCGGCCGGAGGAAGCCCCTGCACCGACGGGACGATCTTGTCCACGAAGGCGCCGATCGCCCCGTACTTGCCGGAGGGATAGCTCGACGTTCCGTTCGCGACCCCGATGGCTGCCTTGACCGCGCCGCAGTCGCTGTGGCCGAGCACCACCACCAGCTTGACGCCGAGGACCTTGACCGCGTACTCGGTGCTTCCCAGCGTGCCGGTGTCGATGCTGTTGCCGGCGACCTTGGAGACGAAGATGTTGCCGCGCTCGACGTCGAAGATCAGCGTGGGCGAGACCCGCGAGTCGGCACAGGTGATGATCGCCGCGAACGGCTTCTGGTTGTGGGCGCGATCCTCCCCGACCGGCGAGTAGTCGCGCAGCTGGAGCTTGCCCTTCCGGTAGCGGCGGTTCCCCTTGACGAGGAGCTCCAGCGCCTCCGAGGGGTTCTTGGGGTGCGGGCCGCGCTTCTTGCCGTGCTTCTTGGCCTCCGCGACAGCCTCAGCCAAGGCCGCCGGTCCAAGCGTCGCGGCCGCCGCAAGGCCACCGGCCTTGCCCATGAAGTCCCTGCGCGAGTCTCTCGATTGCGGCACGCACGCGTATTCAATCCCCAGCCTCAGACGCCAAAAAACCATAAGCGATGCCCGCGACGGCTGTAACCGCGACCGCCCTCCGATGACTGAACCGCATGACCTCGCTGACCCTCGCCCTGCCGCAGCCCCTCAACCGGCAAGATGCGGGGTCGATGCCGCGACTCGGAGGCAAGCCTAGCTCGACGACGGCCGACTCGGACGCCGCACTGGTGGCGCGCCTGCGCGAGGGCGACGAGTCGGCGTTCGCCGAGCTGATCGACAGCTACGGCGCCACGATGCTGCGGGTAGCGCAGATGTACGTCAAGGACCGTGCCTCGGCGGAGGAGGTCGTGCAGGAGACCTGGCTCGCGGTCCTGAACGGGATCGACCGCTTCGAGGGCCGCTCCAGCCTGAAGACCTGGCTCTTCCGGATTCTCACCAACCGGGCGAAGACGAAGGGCGAGCGCGACGGTCGCACGGTGCCCTTCTCGTCGCTCGCCGCCAAGGGGGGCGAGGGCGACGAGCCCTCCGTCGACCCAGATCGCTTCCTGGGCCCCGACTCATCCACCCCGGGAGCCTGGGCGGCTCCGCCGCGGGCCTGGCCCGAGGACAAGATCCTGGAGCGGGAGACGCTGGGCGTGATCCAGATGGCGATCGAGGATCTGCCCGACGCCCAGCGCGAGGTGATCCGCCTGCGCGACGTCGAGGGGTGGACCCCGATGGAGGTCACCGACGCGCTCGAGATCACCGACGGTAATCAGCGAGTGCTGCTTCATCGCGCACGGTCAAAGGTGCGGACCGCGCTCGAGACGTACCTCGACCCGGACGTCGTGGGAGGCGGAGCATGAGCCTGTTCACCCGCGAGATGGCCTGTCAGGAGCTGGTCGAGCTCGTGACCGCCTACTTCGACGGCAGCCTGTCGCGCGCCGACCGCCGGCGCTTCCGCGCCCACATCGGCGGCTGCGATCATTGCACCGCCTACGTCGAGCAGATGAGGCTGGTGATCGAGGGCGCCGGCCGGCTCACCGAGGGCGACATCGATCCGGCCGCGCGCGAGGAGCTCCTCGATGCCTTCCGCGGCTGGAAGGAAGGACGCGCCGCCGGCTAGGTTGGCTCAAGGTGAGGGCCGATCGGCCCGATACCTGACGCATGAGCGCCGAGATCAGGCGGGAGCGCGTCGTGCTCGAGACCGAGCGGTACACGATCGTCGGCAATGTGACACTCCCTGCCGAGGGCTTCCACAGCCGCCTCTCCGACCTTCTCAACCGCGAGGGCGTTCAGTTCATCCCGCTGGTCGACGCGACGATCAGCGGCCGGGACGGGGAACCGCCGGTACAGCGGCCCTTCATCGCGGTCGCCCGCCAGCACGTGCAGCTCGCCTACGAAGCGCAGGACTGAACCCCTAATTCACCGACGGGTCGGGCGGCATCCGCGCCAGCAGCGCGTACCCGCCTCCCTTGCGCGCCAGGACGTCCGCCCAGAGGTCGCCGTCGCCGAATGGATCGTCCGGATGAACGTCAGCGACGATCCATGCCTCCTGCTCGAGCTCCCCATCGAGCTGGCCCGCTCCCCAGCCCGCATAGCCGGCGAAGACGCGAAGCCGCGAGAGTTCCGGCGGATCGTCGAGGTCCACCATCCCCACGGCGCCGACGATCAGCTTGGACGCGTCCGTCGGATCGGGGTGCTCGCCGATCGCGGTCACGGCGTTCGGCTGGACGGGGCCTCCGACGTGGAGGAGGTGACCCTCGCCGATCAGGTCCGCCAGCTCAGGCGAGGCCTCGCCGACGGTGGTCTCCGACGGCCGGTTGAGCACCAGACCGAAGGCGCCCTCGTCGGAGTGCTCGACCATCAGGATCACCGTCCTGTGGAAGTAGTCGGGCATGCTGGGCGAGGCGATCAGCAGCATGCCGTTGAGGCTCTCGCTCACGGTGTCAAGTCTGAACGAGTGACGCCGGCGAATAGTCTCTCGGCATGGGGATCACGCTGTACGGCACGCAGCCTTCACCTCCGTCCCACACGACGCGGCTGATGCTGGAGCACAAGGGGCTCGACCACAGGACGGTCTGGCTCCTGCCGGGCCTCCATCCGGCGCTGCTGCGAACTCGCGGTTTCCGCGGCGGAACGGTGCCGTCGATCAAGATCGACGGCCGCAAGCTTCAGCAGTCCCGGGCGATTTCGCGCGCGCTCGAGGAGCTCAAGCCCGAGCCGGGGCTGTTCCCCGCGGATCCGGAGCTGCGTCTGGAGGTCGAGGACGCTGAGCGATGGGGAGACGAGGTCCTTCAGGACGTGCCCCGCAGGATCGTCCGCTGGCTCTCGGTCCACCGTCCCGAGACCCGGGCGATGATCGCCCGGGAGGTCGGGATCCCGCTTCCCAGGTTCGCCGCCTGGATCAACGCTCCCACCGCGCGCCGGATGGCCAACAAGGTGGACAGCGACGATGAGATCCAGAACGCGATCGCGCAGGTGCCGGAGGTGCTCGACCATGTCGACGAGCTCCTCGCCAACGGAGTGATCGGGGGCGATCCGCCGAACGCCGCGGACTTTCAGATCGCCACATCCGTACGGGCGCTGCTCACCCTGCAGGACCTGCGGCCCGTGTGGGAGGGGCGCCCGGCGGCCGCGTGGGCGATGCGGCTGGTACCGGAGTTCGGCAACGACTTCCCGGCCGGCCTGCTTCCCCCGGAGCTCCTTGGCGCTCTTCGGGCATGAGCACGATCTGCCATCACACGATCTCGCTGGACGGCTACGTCGCCGGCCCGGATGACTCGATGGACTGGGCCTTCGACTACGGCGAGGCGACCGCGCTGGCCGAGGAGACAATGAAGCGGATAGGCGCGATCCTGGCCGGTCGCCGCTGGCACGACCTGGCGCTGGAGCGATGGAACAGAGTGGACGGGATCTACGGTGGAGCGTTCGAGGGTCAGGTCTTCGTGCTCACCCACCGGCCGCCCGACGGCAGCGTCGACCCGAGGATCAGCTTCGTCTCCGATGGGATCCAGGAGGCGGTGGCAACCGCGCAGGCAGCTGCCGGGGATCGAGACGTCGGCATCTTCGGCGGCAGTCTCACCCAGCAGTGCCTGGAGGACGGGCTGCTGGACGAAATCGTTCTCCACATCGCTCCCGTCCTCCTCGGCGGCGGTGTCCGCCTGTTCGGCGAGGGGCAGGGGCGGCTCGAGCTCGATCGAGTCTCCCTTGGCGAGGCCAAGCGGCTGACCGATCTCCGCCTTCGCGTCGTCAAGTAGCCGCGCCTACGGCGTCAGGACGATCTTGAGCGCCTCGCGGTTGTCGTAGACGCGGTAGGCCTCGGGCGCCTCGTCGAGCTTCATGTGGTGCGTGACCAGCGGCGCCGGGTCGAGCTTCCCCGCCGAGATCAGCTCGAGCACCCGGTCGAGGTGCTTGATGACGTTGGCGTGGCCGCTGGTCAGCGTGATCGCCTTGATCCAGAGCACGCCCATGTGGACCTCGGCGCGCTCCGCGTAGACGCCGGTGGCCGAGACCGTTCCGGCCTTGCGCGCCAGCCGCAGCGCCAGATCCAGGGCCTCCGGATGGCCGACAGCGTCCACGGCCAGCTCCACCCCGCGTCCCTCGGTCAGCTTCTTGACCTCGTCGCGCGGGCTCTGCTCGGTCAGGTGCACTGGTGTCGCGCCGAACGACTCGGCCATCTTCAGCCTGTCCTCAACGGTGTCGATCGCGACCACCTCCGAGGCGCCCGCCGCCTTCGCCGCCTGAACGGCGCAGAGGCCGACGGGCCCCATTCCGAGGATCGCCGCGGTCTCTCCATCGGCCAGCGGCCGCGAGTCGATCGCGTGGAACCCCGTGCCCATGACGTCGCCGGCGAACAGGGCCACCTCGTCGGAGAGGCCCTCCGGGACCTGCCGCAGCGCGAGGTTGGCGTGCGGCACCAGCACCTGCTCGGCCTGAGCGCCCTGCAGGGAGCCGAGCGTCGCGCCATGCCCGTACACACGGGACTCGTCGCACTTGTGGAACTCCTCCCGCTGGCAGAAGAAGCACTTGCCGCAGGCGGTCGCGTAGGTGCCGAGCACCCGGTCGCCGATCGCGACACGGGTCACCTCGTCGCCCGCGGCGATCACCTCGCCGACGAACTCGTGCCCGATCACGAATCCGGGCTCGATCTGCACGCGCCCGTGGTAGATGTGGAGGTCCGAGCCGCAGATGCCGCTCGCCTCGACGCGGACGATCGCGTCGTCCGCCGCGAGCAGCTCGGGCTCGGGGACGTCGTCCAGACGGACCTCGCCCGGGGCCTGGAAGGTGACCGCACGCATTGCTAGAGCCTATGAGAGGATCGCCCCAGCATGAATCGGGTGCTCCTACCTCATTGAACGGGTCGCGCCTCGCGGCGCGCCCTCGCGTGAACGGGGCACCCTCTGGATAGGAGACGAAATGGGGATCGAGAAGTCGCGGCCGGTGCTGATCACGGGCTGCTCCACCGGCATCGGGCGGGCGACGGCCGAGCGGCTCGCGGACGACGGCTGGAACGTGCACGCAACCGCCAGGAGCCTTGATGCGATCCAGGACCTGTCAAGAAAGGGTTGCGTGCTCCAGGAGCTCGACGTGACCGACGAGCGATCGATGGAGAAGGCCGTCGAGGAGGCCGAGAAGGACGGCCCGATCGGCGCCCTCGTCAACAACGCCGGCTACAGCCAGAGCGGCGCGATCGAGACGATCCCGATGGAGAGCGTGCGGAGGCAGTTCGAGACCAACGTCTTCGGCCTGATGCGGATGTGCCAGCTCGTGCTGCCGGGCATGCGAGGCGCCGGCTCGGGACGGATCGTGAACCTGAGCTCGATGGGCGGCAAGCTGACATTCCCGGGCGGCGGCGTCTACCACGCCACCAAGCACGCCGTGGAGGCTCTATCCGATGCCCTGCGCTACGAGGTCAACGCCTTCGGGATCGAGGTGGTCGTCATCGAACCCGGGCTGATCATCACGGAGTTCGGGGAGACCGCGAACGCCAGCATCGGCGCGGTCACCGAGCACGGGCCGTATGCAAAGTTCAACGAGGACGTCGGCAGGGTGACCGCAAACGCCTACACAGGTCCAATGGCCAGGTTGGGCGCGGGCCCCGAGGCTGTGGCGGGGAAGATCTCCAAGGCGCTCACCGCCGGACGGCCCAGCACCCGCTACAAGGTGACGTCCTCCGCCAGGGTGATCATGGGCATGCGCCGCGCGATGACCGACCGCATGTGGGACCGCTTCGTGCGCTCGCAGTACCCACCCCCCAAACCGGAGGCTTGACGGGGCGGGTTTGAGAATCGCCTGATCCGCAAATCATTCGGGGCATGGGAACCGATCCCACGCTGGAGGGACCCGTGATCCGGCATCGAGGACGGGCGATGCTCGAGTTGCGCCGGCGGGAGCTGCGCCGCGAGCGGCAGGAGTTCGGCGGACGGATCCAGTGGGAGGCGGTCTTCTTCGGGTTGCTCGCCGCGATCGGGCTCGCGGCATCGCTGGTCGCCATGGTCCTCGGCGCTCTGGTCGCGGCCGGCGTCACCAGCTTCGGCGACACCGCCGCCAGTCTCGTCGATCACATGCTGACCGCCGGGGGCGCGATCGGGATCGCGATCCTCGCTCTCAGCTACCTCACCGGTGGATACGTCGCCGCCAGGATGGCCCGTTTCGACGGCTGGCGGCAGGGCCTCGGCATCTGGCTGTTGACCCTCTTCATGGTGCTGGCGGTTGCCATCACGGCCTGGATCTCCGGCGGGCAGCTCGATCCCACCAAGTCCATCTCCCTCCCGAGCAACCCGGTCGACGAGGGGCCCCTGAGCCATGGCGCCGGAGCGATCGCGGCCGTTCTCGCGCTCGTGCCGCTCGTCTCGGCGCTGATCGGCGGTGTCATCGGCGAGCGCTTCCATCGCGCCGTTGACAGGGCGGCACTCGATCAAACCGAGGCCGAGGCCGAGCCGGAGGCGCCGACCGAAGTCGAGGCCGAGACCGAGGTGGACCGGGAAGTCGAAGCCGAGACCGAGGCCGAGGCGGAGACCGAGGCGGCCGATCAGCCGTACGGGCCGCGCCGCGAGAGGACCGATGCGCCCGCCTCGGCCGCGAGCTCCAGCGCCGAGTCCACTTCCTCGCCCGCCGCGAGCCCGTAGGTCAGCGCCGCCGCGAAGGAGTCCCCGCACCCGTAGCTGTCCGCGATCGGGCCCGGCGGTGACGCCGCGGCCCAGGTGCCAGTCCGGCCTTCCACCGTCTCGTAGCGGCCGCCCTCGTGGCCGCGTGTGGCCACCAGCAGCGCGGGGCGCGGCTCCAGGTCTCGGGCAAAGCCGGACTCGAGCTCGTCCTCGTCGGAGTAGACCAGGGCGTCCAGCCCGATCCCCGCCTCCGTCAGGACCGTCCCGGCGCGCGGCGTGGCCACAAGCACACGTGCCGCCCGTGCGGCTCGCAGGGCCGCGTCATCGCCGGCCGTCACGTACACGCCGTCCGCGGCGCCCAGGGCGTCCCAGCCGAGCGGGTCGTCCCCGCGGGGCTCCAGCCGCTCGCCGACCGTCGTGATGGTCCTCTCGCCCTGCGCGTCGAGGAAGGTGAACCCGCTGCGCGTGGGGCCTTTTCGGCTCGCGGCGTCGACCTCGACGCCCAGCTCTCCGAGCCGCCGGCGGGTGCGCTCCGCGAGCTCGTCGTCGCCGAGTGCCGTCAACAGCGTCGCGCCGCCCGCCATGCGGGCGAGCTGCACCGCCGCCACAGCCCCTCCCCCGGCCGGCTCCTCGAAGCTGTCCGAGGCGTGGACGATCTCCCCGGCCACGGGGACATGGTCCCCACGTGCGAACTCCACCCACTCGACGTGCCCGACGACCGCGACTCGCACCGCCGGAGTCAGGCCAGATCGAAGCGGTCCAGGTTCATGACCTTGTCCCAAGCCGCCACGAAATCCGCGACGAACCTCTCGCGGGCGTCGTCGCTCGCGTAGACCTCGGCGAGCGCGCGGAGCTCGGAGTTCGAGCCGAAGACGAGGTCGGCGCGGCTGCCGGTCCACCTCACCTCGCCGCTCCGGCGGTCGCGGCCCTCGAACGTGGTCGCGTCATCGTCGTTGGCGTCGGTCCCCGACCACTCCGTCCCCATGTCGAGCAGGTTGACGAAGAAGTCGTTCGTCAGCGACCCGGGCGCCTCGGTCAGGACGCCCGTCTTCGAGCCGTCCCAGTTGGCGCCGAGCACGCGCAGACCGCCCACCAGGACCGTCATCTCGGGCGCGGTCAGCGTCAGCAGGTTCGCGCGGTCCACCAGCAGGTGCTCGGCCGCCAATGGGTTGCCGGCGGCCATGTAGCTGCGGAACCCGTCGGACCGTGGCTCGAGCGCAGCGAACGAGTCCGCGTCGGTCTGCTCCTCGGTCGCGTCGGCGCGGCCGGGAGTGAACGGGACCACGACCTCGTGGCCCGCATCCCTCGCGGCCTGCTCGACGGCCGCGCAGCCGCCCAGCACGATCAGGTCGGCCAGCGAGACCTGCACCTCGGTCGGCCGGGAGCCGTTGAACTCCTCCCGGATCGCCTCCAGGGCGCTCAGCACCTTCGCCAGCTCGGCGGGGTCGTTGACCTCCCAGTCCTTCTGCGGCGCCAGCCGTATGCGCGCCCCGTTCGCCCCGCCGCGCTTGTCGCTGCCGCGGAACGAGGACGCCGACGCCCAGGCGGCCGAGACCAGCTGGGAGACGGAGAGGCCGGAGTCGAGGATCTTGCCCTTGAGGGCGACGATGTCCTCCGGGCCGACCAGCTCGTGGGTCACCTCCGGCAGGGGGTCCTGCCAGATCAGCTCCTCGTCCGGGACCTCCGGGCCGAGATAGCGGGCGACCGGGCCCATGTCGCGGTGGGTCAGCTTGAACCACGCACGGGCGAACGCGTCGGCCAGCTCGTCGGGGTTCTCATAGAAGCGCCGCGAGATCTCCTCGTAGACCGGGTCCATCCGCAGCGCCACGTCCGAGGTCAGCATCGTCGGCGGATGCTTGCGCTCGGGGTCCTGGGCGTCCGGCACGGTATCGGCCGCGGCGCCGTCCTTCGGAATCCACTGGTGGGCGCCGGCGGGGCTCATCGACCGCTCCCACTCGTTCTCGAACAGCGTCTCGAAGAAGCTGGTGTCCCACTTCACCGGGGTCGCCGTCCACGTGCCCTCCAACCCGCTGGTGATCGCGTCGGTGCCGCTGCCCGTGCCGAAGCTGTTCCTCCATCCCAGGCCCTGCTCGGACATCGGCGCGCCCTCCGGCTCGGGCCCGACGTGCTCGTCCGCGTCCGCCGCGCCGTGGGTCTTGCCGAAGGTGTGACCGCCGGCGATCAGGGCGACGGTCTCCTCGTCGTTCATCGCCATGCGAGCGAACGTCTCGCGGATGTCGCGGGCCGAGGCCAGCGGGTCCGGGTTGCCGTTGGGGCCCTCCGGGTTGACGTAGATCAGGCCCATCTGAACGGCGCCGAACGGCTTCGCGAGCTCGCGGTCGCCCGAGTAGCGCTCGTCGCCGAGCCACTCGCGCTCGGGGCCCCAGTAGACGTCCTCCTCCGGCTCCCAGACGTCCTCGCGGCCTCCGGCGAACCCGAACGTCTCGAAGCCCATCGTCTCGAGGGCGACGTTGCCGGTCAGGATCATCAGGTCCCCCCAGGAGATGCTCTGGCCGTACTTCTGCTTCACGGGCCAGAGCAGGCGGCGCGCCTTGTCGAGATTGCCGTTGTCCGGCCAGCTGTTGAGCGGGGCGAAGCGCTGCTGTCCCGATCCGGCGCCTCCGCGGCCGTCGTGGATCCGGTAGGTGCCCGCGCTGTGCCAGGCCATGCGGATCATCAGGGGGCCGTAGTTCCCGAAGTCGGCGGGCCACCAGTCCTGCGAGGTCGTCAGCACCTCGGCGATGTCCTTCTTCACCTCGTCGAGGTCGAGGGAGTTGAACGCCTCCGCGTAGTCGAACCGATCGCCCAGCGGGTTCGCCTCGGCCGGGTTCTTGGCCAGGATCTTCAGGTTGAGGCGATCCGGCCACCAGTCCTGGTTCGCATCCCCCTGGGTCGGGTCGGGAAGCTCGTGCACGACCGGGCAGCCGGCTGCCGGCTTGGCGCCCTCCTCCTCGTTCATCTCTCCGACTACGGCATCTGGCTTGTCAGACACGGGAACCCTTTCCTTCATGAGTTTTCAATTGCTTTGGCTTCATGCGGCGGAGCAGCTCGGGCAGAGGCCCCGGTAGACGACCTCGGCCTCGTCGATCACGTAGCCGTGATCCTCGGCGGCCGTCAGGCACGGCGCCTCACCGACCGCGCAGTCGACGTCCTCGATGGCGCCGCAGGAACGGCAGACGACGTGGTGGTGGTTGTCCCCCACCCGCGACTCGTAGCGCGCCACCGATCCCGGTGGCTGGATACGCCGCGTCAGGCCCGCGGTCGTCAGTGCCTCGAGGGCGTCGTAGACCGTCTGCTGGGAGACCTCGCCGCAGTCATCTCGGACGATGCCGATGATCGACTTCGTCACGGCGTGCGGATGCTCGTGCACCGCGGCCATCACCGACAGCCGGGGACGCGTGACCTTCAGATCCGCCCCACGCAACTGGAGCTCGAACTCTGAGGTCGCCGACACTGGCGGCACGCTACCACTTATCTGGAATGAATCCAGACTGGCCGGGGACATCGAGATCTCACGCCGCGCCAGCGCGGGCCGTTGTAGAGGGCACGCAAGCGACTGAGAGGAGCCAGCGCGTGACTTCACCCACCTCCACCTGGACGATCTATGAGAGCCCACTTGGGCCGCTGACGCTCGCGGCAGGCCCGCGGGGGCTCACCGACCTTCGCTTTCCGGGGAAGCAGCGGCTCCCCGACGAGGCGGCGAAGGGCCCGATGCTTGAGGTGACCGAGCAGTTGGACGACTACTTCGCCGGGGAGCGCCAGGAATTCGACCTGCCCCTCGACCCGCAGGGCACCCCGTTGCAGCTGGCGGTCTGGCGGGAGCTGCTTGCGATCCCCTATGGGAGCACGCTCAGCTACGGGGAGCTCGCGGCTCGCATCGACCCTTCGCTCTTTCACACCCAGGTCGAGCCTTGGCAGCGAGCCCGCGCGATCGGCGGGGCCAACGGCCGCAACCCCGTCGCGGTCATCGTCCCCTGCCATCGAGTGATCGGCGCCGACGGCTCGCTCACCGGCTACGGGGGAGGTCTGCAGCGAAAGCAGGCGCTGCTCGACCTGGAGCGGCGGACCGTGGAGGGGTCCGGGCTCCCCGCCGTCCGCGCCGACGGCGTGCGTGCTCATGAGAGACAGGCCCCCCAGGTGGCGGTCACGGATTCGCCCGGCTCCAACCGGATGAGGTGGTCTCCGCTGGCGAACGCGTTCGGCGGGCAGGTCATCGGCTCGGCTCCGAGGCCCCGGCGCGCGCGGTCGAGGGCGAGGGTGTCGCCTGTATAGATCTCGACGAATTCGTAGGAGTCATCGACCCAGAGCTCCGCGCATTCCCCGTCGGGGCCACAGAGCCGGGTCCACGCCCGGCCGTCGGCGTCGCGGACGAGATCGGTGAACGCGTGGTCGATCCGAGCCTCGCCCAGGCCTCGCGGCTCCAGGAAGTCGAAGTCCGTGCCTTCGACGGGTTCGCTGCCGGTCGGCAGTTGGCGCTCCGAGTCGGTGACGATCCGCGTGGTGCCGCTCAGCTGCAGCGTGCAGGCGTCGATCTGGCCGGTTCCGGGCGAGAGGTAGGGATGCTGGCCGTGTCCATAGGGACAGGCACGGTCGCCGAGGTTCTCGGCAGTCGTGGCGACCGTGAGGCCTCCGGGCCCGAGCTCGTACGACGCCCGGATCCCGAGCGTGAACGGGTAGCCCCCGCGCGGGTGGATATGCGTGGCCATCACGACGCGATCGGCATCGCGCTCGGTTGCCTCCCACGGCTGCCAGCGCAGGAACCCGTGGATGGCGTTTCGCTTCTCCGGCTCGGTCAGCGGCACCTGGTAGGCGGTGCCGTCGAAGGAGTACCGGCCGTCCTCCAGCCGGTTGGGCCATGGGACGAGCGGCGCTCCGTGGGCCCCGTCGCACATCCGGTCGGCCGCATAGGGCTCGAGAACGGGGCGCCCGTCCGCCTCGTACTCCCTGAGGCCGCCGCCGACCTCGACGATCGTGGCGCGCTGCCCTCCGGCGCTGATCTCGAACTGCTCGCCCGACGGCAGGATGCTCGCTGCGGAACTCATCTCACGCATCATCGCGATCCCGGGTGATCCGCTGCGGCATCAGGCCCACGAACGCGCGGGATTCTCAGACGGTCCGCAAGGCCTCGGTCGGTGAGACGTTCGCGGCGCGCATAGCGGGCAAGAGCCCGGCGATGCCCCCGATCGCGATCGCGGCGGCGATCCCGCCCGCCCATGCCTCGGCGGGAATGACCGTCGACCAGCCTCTGCCCGAGGCATAGATCAGCGTTGCCAGCGCGCCCATCAGCACCCCGGCGGCTCCGCCGAGCAGCGCGAGGGTGATCGCCTCGACGAGGAACTGGGTGCGGATCTGGGTTCTGGTCGCCCCGAGAGCCCTGCGAAGCCCGATCTCGGAGCGACGCTCCAGCACCGAGATGACCATGATGTTCGCGACACCGACCGCCCCCACGAGCAACGCCACCGCCCCCAGGCCGAGGAAGAGGCCGTTGAGAGCGCTCTTGGCCGCCGCCCGCGCGGTGAGCGCATCCGAGGGCTGGCTGACGTCAGCCTCGCTGGGCGATTCCGGGTTCGCGGTTTGGGCCAGGAGCGATTGGACGGTGTCGACCTGGTCGGTGTCCGCCCGGACGTAGATCGTGCTCGGCGGGCCGGCCGTCGACGTCCCTCTATAGACGCCGGTGTAGGTGAGATAGCGGCGGGCGGCGGGGTATCCGACGAGCACGCTGGTGTCGATCTCGTCGGCCAGCGTCGCGGGCTCGAGAATTCCGGCGAGGTAGAACCATTGCTCGCCCAGCCAGATCCGCTCGCCCGGGTGGATGCGGTCGATCCCCAGCCGCTCGGCGGCAACGGCGCCGAGAACGGCGACCGGTACCCGCGCAGTCGCGGCATTGAGATAGCGGCCCTGAGCGACCTGGGAGCCGATTGCCGGCAGCAGGTTGAGGCTGGCGGCCTGGACCTGAAGCCCGTTGGTCTCGGCGCTGGGGACCAGCGGGCTGCGGTAGACCTTGGCGTCCTGGACGAGGCCTGTGTCGGCCTCCCGCTCGACTCCGGGCATGCGCTCGATCATCGACGGCGCCGTGACGGGGAGCTCGGCCTCGGCGCCCGTGAACGTCTGTCCCTTGCTCACCGTGAGCAGGTTCGTCCCGAGCCGATCGATCTCCCTGAGCAACCCAGCCTGAGAGGAGGAGGAGAGGCCGAGCACGGCGACGATCGCGGCGACCCCGATCGCGATCCCGAGCGCTGAGAGGCCGGCGCGGAGCCGCCGCGTGCGAAGCCCGACGCTCGCAACTCGGGCCAGGTCGGCAAGCCCGAGCCGTGAAGGGACGAGCGCGCTCATGCCGCGAGCTTCGCCGTGGCGCTGTCGGCAACGATCCGGCCGTCGAGCACCTCGACCTGGCGGGGCAGATGGGCGGCCAGGTCGCGATCGTGGGTGATGACCACGATCGTTGCCCCCTCCCCATTGAGGCTCTCGAGCAACTCGAGGATCGCCGCCCCGGAGACGCTGTCGAGGTTCCCCGTCGGCTCGTCGGCGAGCACGATCGCCGGCTCACCTACGAGAGCCCGAGCGATCGCCACTCGCTGGCGCTCGCCCCCCGAGAGCTTGCTCGGACGAAAGGTCTCACGATCCGCGAGGCCGACCGCGGCGAGAGCGGCCGAGGCGAGTGCTCGACGCTCCTCGACCGGCACCCCGGCGTACAGCAACCCATCGGCGACGTTGTCCTGCGCGCTCTGGTGCTCGGCCAAGAAGAACTGCTGGAAGACGAAGCCGATACTGCGTGCGCGGAGAGCCGCCAGCTGGGGATCGTCGAGAGCCGCGATGTCGGCTCCGTCGACTCGCACCCGCCCCGAGGTGGGGCGGTCCAGGGTGCCCATGATCTGCATCAGGGTCGTCTTGCCGGATCCCGAGGGACCGACGATGGCGACGAGCTCGCCACGCCCAATCGCGAGGTCGACCCCGCGGAGCGCCGCGACGGGCGGCTGCTCGCCGTAGGTCTTCGTCACTCGGTGGAGCTCGAGAACGGGCTGGGTCATGTCGCCGGCACCACGACGCGTTGACCGGCCCTTAAACCCGAGCCGCGCACCTGCACGAGCCCGTTGGCATGGTCAAATGCGCCCAGATCGACTCGCACCAGCCGCCGCTCGCCGCCGGCATCGACGACCTCCACCGCATAGCCGCCACCGGCACGGGCCAGGAGAGCGGTAACCGGGACGCTGAGCGCCTTCGTGACCCTGCCGGTGATGATCGAAACCTGAACGGGAGCCTCACCGATGCCCCCGACGTCGCCGAGGTGCTTCAGCGCGATGAGGACGGCGACCATCGGGGGGGTCGACCCCGGGCTTCCGCCGGAGCCGGAGCCCGAACTGGCACCCGAGTCGGAGCCGGAGCCGGAATCGGACCCGCTGGCAGCCGCGACGGCGCCGATGCTGCGGACGATCCCGGGGGTGGTCCGGTTGTTCGGCAGCGTGATCGAGGCACGGTCCCCAACCTTGACGCCCTCGGCCAGGGAGGGATCGAGATCGACCTCCACTCGGCGCGCCGTCGAGGTGGTCTCGGCGATCGGCGCGCCAGGCGTGGCCGGGCTGCCGAGGGTCGCGGAGACGCTGCTGATCCGAAGCGGTCCGGGAAGGACGACGGCCTGATCGGGCTCGAGGGAGCCCGTCCGGGCGAGGCCGACGTCGCCCTTGAGATCCTTCAGCGCGGAGCGCGTCCCAGAGCCGAAGTAGCCGGAAGGGTCGAGCTCACCGCCATCGGCGTAGCCGAGCTCTGTGAGATTGCGGTTCAGCTCCTTTACGTCCCATCCCTTCAAGCCCTCCGAGAGGCGCCTGTAGAGCGGCGTCCTGCCGCAGAGCAGTGGCACCGGGTGGCCCTCGACGCGGTAGAGGGCCCGGCCGCACTTGATCACGCCTCCGACCCTCGGTAATGCGGTCAGGACGCCATTGGCTGGATTGACGACCGCGTAAGGGGAGCCGCCGGCGCCCGCCGCGTAGGTGAGAGTCCCGGTGCCCGAGACCTGCGTGGCGAGCCTGCCCCGCTCGACCATGGCCGTCGCCGTCGCCGTGGAATCGCCGCTCGCCGAGCTGCTCGACCCACCCGCAGACGAACCAACGACGATCGCGAGCGCGGTCAGGCCTGCCACGGCGACAGCCGCCCAGGCCACCACCCGCTGCTTCCGTGTCACTGGCCCCGCATCGCCTCGGCCGCGCGATCGCCGCACTTCTGCATCGCGGCGTTGAGGATGCTCATGCCATTGCCTGTGTTGGCGGATGGGATCCGGTTCGTGTCGACGAGGGGCGAATTGGAGTCGGGTCGGGGAAGTCCGGTACGCCGTTCTCGCGGATGCACTGGGCGAACTCGAGGGCTCCCTGCTGCTGCTCGGAGCTCCGCTCTCCGGGGCCCGTGAAGCCCGCCGGCTGCAGGTCCTTGCAGGCATCGATTGCGCCCTTCCATATGGAGCCGTTCGTGTCAATCGACGAGCCGTTCACCACTCCATCGATCGTCAAGTGGCCCGATGCGTCCGGGTCCGGGAACTCGCTGACGCCGTTCTCGCGCATGCACTCGGCGAACTTCGTCGCCTTCCCCTGAATGTCGGCGGTCGTATTGCCAGCGCTGCTGTCGTTGCCGCCGCAGCCCGCGCCGATCAGGGCGACGATGGTGAGGGCGGCCAGCGGCCATAGCTTTCTAGTCATGTCTTCTCCCGAGTAGTGATTTCCGTTGCCGTCGGTTATGGGCACATTGCGCGCGGGTCACTGCGGAATCCCTGGATCCTGTGCAGGGAGGCGTCCTGCCGGTGAGGGCGGCGACCCCGCCGAGCCCGGCAACCCCGCTGGTGAGGGCGACGACCCCGCCGAGCGCGGCAACCCCGCCACTGAGGGCGAGGACGCCGCCGAGGACTGGGACGCAATCTTGTCCTGATGGGTGGGGCGCTTCTTACTCGCGGTGCCGGTGTGGCTGGCGCTGCCGGTATAGCCGGTGCTGCCGGTGTTGCTGGTGCTGCCGGCGCTGCTGGCGGCGCCGGTTTCGGTAGGCGTGCTCGAACCGCAACCCGCGGCGATCACGGCGATCACGGGAAGGGCGGCCAGCGTCCGTAGGTTCTTGTTCATTGCTCCATCCTTGGGTCGTGGGTGGGATCGGCGTACATGGCCGGGCAGCCGTGATCTACGGCCTCCGGGCGCAGCTCGTAGTGCCACGACTCGTTGGCGTAGATCTGGCAAAGTCCGTATCCGGCGCTGTGCTCGGAGAGCCACGACGCGGCATCGGAGGGCCCGATGTCGACCGCGTCTCCGGACACGTGAGAGGACGTGGCGGGGGTGGCCACCCATCGCGCGGCTTCCGCTTCTGAGCCGTACTTCGAGATCGCCTCTTGGAGCAGTCGCTCCTGGTAGGCCGCAGAACGCCAGCCGCTGTCCACGATGAAATGGACGCCATCGCCCGTGGCATCGGTCGCCGCTTCGCGCAGGGCGGCGAGCAGATCGGGATCGAGGTTCGCTACACCCGGAACCTCGTCGTCGAAGACCGTCGTACCGTCAGGTACGGCACCGTCAGCCTCGCCGAGGGGACCACGCTCGCCGAGCGCCCCCCGCTCGAGGGGCGGACCGGCGTGCTCGCCGGGCGCACCATGCTGCCCGCCGTGAGGGACATCCTTGGGTGTTATGCCCGTCGAGGACATCGACGCCGGCAACTGGGAGCCGAGGGCTACCGCGATCACCGCGATCACGGCCAGCAGGCCGGCGACACGGATCCAGCGAGTCCGACTCCGGCGCCGATAGATCGTTATTGGTGCTGGTTCGCTGTAGCTCATGCCGCCATTCAAGGCAGCGGGGTGTTGCCGGCGCGTATGCGGTTTTCGATATGCCGGCGATATGT
Organism: uncultured Solirubrobacterales bacterium; assembly: GCA_963815665.1. Taxonomy (GTDB): domain Bacteria; phylum Actinomycetota; class Thermoleophilia; order Solirubrobacterales; family 70-9; genus DASUPK01. Next base: position 199,786 of record CAWFHN010000016.1, read on the forward strand.
GCCGGCCCTACCATCGGCGCATGCGCGTGCTGGTCGTCGAGGACGAGCCCTATATGGCGGAGGCCATCCGCGATGGGCTGCGCCTGGAAGCGATCGCGGCGGACATTGCAGCTGACGGCGACACCGCTCTGGAGCTGCTGACCGTCAACGACTACGACCTCGCCATCCTCGACCGAGACATCCCTGGGCCCTCCGGCGACGAGATCGCCGAAAGCATCGTCGCCTCTGACAGTGGCACGCCGATCCTCATGCTCACCGCTGCCGACCGCCTCGACGACAAGACCACCGGGTTCAAGCTCGGCGCCGACGACTACCTCACGAAGCCCTTCGAGCTCCAGGAGCTCGTCCTCCGCCTGAGGGCGCTCGACCGCAGGCGCCCCCACAACAGGCCGCCCGTGCGAGAGATCGCGGGTCTGCGCCTGGATCCGTTCCGCCGCGAGGTCCACCGCGACGGCCGCTACGTCGCGCTCACCCGGAAGCAGTTCGCGGTGCTCGAGGTCCTCGTCGCCGCCGAAGGCGGCGTCGTCAGCGCCGAAGCGCTGCTGGAGCGTGCCTGGGATGAGAACGCGGACCCGTTCACCAACGCCGTGCGCATCACGGTCTCGGGACTGCGAAAACGCCTCGGCGAACCCTCGATCATCGCCACCGTGGCCGGCGCCGGGTACCGCATCGACACTCAGCGAGACTGACGATGCCCCGCCTGCCCCCGCCGACCGTCCGCCTGCGCCTGACCCTGCTCTACGGCGGGCTCTTTTTGGTCTCGGGGGTTCTGCTGCTCGGAATCATGTACCTGCTCTTCCGCCAGAGCGCCGGGGTCGACCTGATCGTCCCGAACGGGACTCGGCATCCAGACCCCGTCGCCCAGCAGAAATTCAGCCAGCTCGTCCAGCGTTCCTCCGCGGATCTCCATCAGGGGCTCCTGCAGGCTGGGATCGCAGTGGCGGTCATGACCGTGGTCTCGGGCGCGCTCGGCTGGCTGGTCGCGGGCCGGGTCCTGCGCCCGCTGCGGGCGATGACGGCGACCGCCCAGCGGATCTCCGAGCGCAACCTGCACGAGCGCCTCGCGCTCTCGGGGCCTCGCGACGAGCTGAAGGACCTCGCCGACACCTTCGACGGCCTCCTCGCGCGGCTCGAGGCACACGTCGCCGAGCAGCAGCGCTTCGCGGCCAACGCCTCCCACGAGCTGCGCACCCCGCTGGCGGTCACGCAGACGCTTCTCGACGTCGCCCGCAACGATCCGAACCCTGACGACGGCGATCTCGTCGAACGCCTGCACGCCGTCAACACCCAAGCGATCGACCTCACCGAAGCACTGCTCGTGCTCAGCCGCGCCGACCAGCGCACCTTCACCGGAGAACACGTCGACCTGTCCCTCGTGGCGGAAGAGGCCACCGAGACGCTCCTCCCCCTCGCTGAAGAACGCGGCCTCACGATCGAGACCTCCGGCGAGGAGACCCCCACCATCGGCTCACCCGCCCTCCTGCAGCAGATGGCTACGAACCTCGTGCACAACGCGATCGTCCACAACCTGGGCGAAGGGGGCACAGTCTGGGTCACGGCCAGCGCTCACCCCGAGAGTGCGGTGCTCACCGTGGAGAACACCGGCGGGAAGCTCACCCCACAGTTGGTTTCCACACTCGCCGAGCCGTTTCAGCGCGGCAGCAGACGCATACGCGCCGACCACGCAGGCGTCGGCCTCGGCCTGGCACTCGTCAAGAGCATCACCCAAGCGCACGAGGGGACCCTCACACTCACCCCCCGGCCCGACGGGGGGCTCCGCGTCACGGTGGAGCTACCCGCCGCGCCACGGCGAATTTGACGGCACGCCGGCGGTGCTGTGGCGCGCGATGAGTCGCCGATCCGAGCCGGAGGAACGCTAGAGGAACGAAACCCGGCGACGCCGAGTTCGGTGCATGATCGGGATCTGGGCTCCACCGGAGTCATCTCGTCACTCCTCGGCGCCGCTCGACGCCGGCGCTGCCTCCCTGTTCGGCAGAACGTGGCAGGCGGAGCTGTGGTCCGGCTGGGCGTCGATCTCGACCGCGGGGGGATCCACCCGGCGGCAGATGTCCTCGGCGAGGGGACAGCGGGTATGGAAGCGGCAGCCCTCCGGAATCGCGTACGGCGAAGGCATCTCGCTCTTGACGCGAGGCTTCGGGACCCGGCTGCCGTCGAGCCGCGGGTGCGCTTCGAGCAGCATCTGCGTGTAGGGATGGCTTGGATTCGAGAAGACTTCCGCCGTCCGGCCGGTTTCCACGATCCGTCCCAGGTACATGATCGCGACCCGATCCGCCAGCCTGGAGATGACGGACAGCTGGTGGGAGATGAAGATCATCGTCAGCCCAAGGTCCCGACGTATCTCCTCGAGCAAGGCGAGCAGCTGCGCCTGAATCGAGACATCGAGCGCGCTCACCGCCTCGTCCGGTATCAGGAGACGCGGCTTCACGGCCAGGGAGCGGGCGATCGCAATCCGCTGACGCTGGCCCCCGGAGAACTCGTGCGGGAAGCGCTTCGCCGTCTCGGGCCTGAGGCCGACACGCTCGAGGAGCTCGGCCGCATAGCCGTCCTCCTCTCCCCGCTCGATCAGACCATGCACCAGCGCCGGCTCCGCTATCGCCGAGCCGACCCGGAGGCGCGGGTTGAGCGACGTGAACGGGTCCTGGTAGATCATCTGAATCGAGCGGCGTAGCTTCCGGAGCTCCGTCGGCCCCGCCGCCAGCACGTCCGTGCCCTCGAAGACCACCGAGCCGGAATCCGGCTCGTACAGCCGGACGATGCAGCGCGCGAGGGTGGACTTGCCGCTGCCCGACTCCCCGACGACGCCCAGAGTCTCGCCGGACCGAACGTGAAGATCGACCGAGTCGAGCGCGGTCAGCACCGCCGGCTGCCGCTTCCGCGCCTTGTCGAGGACCGTGTGCCGGTCCGCGAAGTGCTTGTTGAGGCCCGCCACGCGAAGGAGCGGCTCTGCGTCGCTCATGCGGTGCTCCCGACGAATGGGCAGGCGGAGCCGTGGTCGGCGAGATCCGCGTCGAGAACCACGGGTATCGAGGCGCACTCGGGCCGGCTGTGCTCGCAACGCGCCTGGAACGGACAGCCGGGCGGCAGGTCGGCGAGGTTTGGGGGTTGTCCCGGAATCGGCGCCGGGGGAACCTCGTCGGTGACCTCGAGCGACGGCATCGCCTTGATCAGGCCCCTCGTGTACGGGTGGCGTGGGTTTCGCAGGACGTCCGCCCCGCGGCCGGCCTCAAGCGCGCGGCCGGCATACATGACGACGACGTCATCGCAGGTCTCGGCGATCACACCCAGGTCGTGCGATACCAGCACGATCGCCATCCCGTTCTCCTGCTGGAACTCGAGCAGCAGGCTCAGTATCTGCTCCTGGGTGGTGACGTCGAGGGCCGTCGTCGGCTCATCGGCGAGAAGCAACTTCGGCTGGGCTGAGATCGCGATCGCGATCATCACGCGCTGGCGCATTCCTCCGCTGAACTGGTGCGGGTAGGACTTCATCCTGCGCTCCGCCGAGGGGACCCCGACCCGATCGAGCAGCTCGACCGCCCGTGCCCGAGCCTCCGCCCGACTCAACCCGGCACGCTTGCGAAGCGTCTCGATCATCTGGTCCCCGATCGTGAAGACCGGATTCAGACACGAGGTCGGGTCTTGGAAGATCATCGAGATCTCCGAGCCCCGGAGCTCGGTCAGCCGGCGCTTGGAGGCGGCGACGATGTCCTCGTCGACCCAGCGGATCTCGCCGGCGATCACCTCGCCCGGATAGGGGACCAACCCGAGCAATGAGCGGAGCGTGACGCTCTTTCCGCACCCCGACTCCCCCACCAGGCCGACCGTGCGCCCCGCCGGGACGCGAAAGCCGACGCGATCGGCGGCGAGGAGAGGGGTCTCGCCCGCGGCCGGAAAGGCGATTGTGAGGTCACGCACCTCGAGCAGATCCGTGCCCGTCTCGGGTCTGCCGTTCGAGGAGGCCATCACTCTCCACCCGTCAAGGTGAAGTCCCGGCCGAGGCGATCGGCGATCCCGTCGCCGATCAGGCTGAAACCCATCCCAACAAGCACGATGACCAATCCGGGCATGGTCGCCACCCACCAGGCGGTGAGGATGACGTCCTTGCCCTGCGCGACGAGGGCGCCCCACTCGGGCGAGGGCGGGACGGCACCGAGACCGAGGTACGACAGCGCCGAGAGCAGGAGGATGTTGAGGACGATGTCGGCCATCGAGAACACGATGCTCGCCCGCACAACGTTCGGCAGCGCGTGCCGGAAGACGATGCGGGACGTCGAGTAGCCGAGCGTCTGTGCCGCGAGGACGTACTCCTTCTCGCGTTCGACCAGCATCTCCCCGCGCGTCAGGCGTGCGTATAGCGCCCAGCCGATGGCGAACACGCCGATGTAGGCCCCTTTCAGGCCGGGCCCGGTGATTGCGACGATCGCGAGGATCAGGACGATGAAGGGAAACGCGACCACGATGTCGACCGCCCGGTTGACGACCGTGTCGAGCCAGCCCCCGCGGTAGCCCGCGAACGCGCCGAGGACCGCCCCGAGCACGAACGTCACGAGAGTCGTTGCGACCGCGAAGGTGAGGTCGATCCGCCCGCCGTAGACGACGCGGGTGAGGATGTCCCGCCCCAGGGTGTCCGTCCCGAACGGATGCGAGGTCGAGGGCGCCTGCAGCGATTGGGCCAGGTCCTGCTTGTTCGGGTCGTGGAAACCGAGGAGCGGCGCCGCGATCGAGACGAAGGCGATCAGGGCAACGATCCCGATCCCGATCCAGAGGGTCACGGACGCCCAGCGGCGCTCGGCCACCGCGCGGCGCCGCAGCCGCGCTGCCGTTCCGCCGGCCAGCGCCGCGCGTGGATCGAGTGACACATCGCGCGGCGACGCCGTCGTGCTCATAGGCGCACCCGCGGATCGAGCTCGGCATATGCCAAGTCAGTCATCAGGTTGATCGCGACCACAGATACCCCGAAGACGAGCGTCAGGGCCTGGACCGTCGGATAGTCGCGGGAGAGGATCGAGTTGACGAGCTCGGTGCCGAGCCCCGGCAGCGCGAAGACGTTCTCGATGATCACGAGCCCCGAGAGCAGGAAGCCGATGTTGAGCCCGAGGATGGTGAGCGTGGAGACCAGGGAGTTGCGCAGGACGTGCTTGAGGATCACGCGCCGCTCGCTCAAACCACGCGCGCGTGCGGCCTCGACGTACTCCGTGCCGAGGGTCTCGATGATCGAGACCCGCAGGGTCCGGAGCAGGATCGGCGCCAGGTACAGGCCCACCGTGATCGCCGGCAGCGTCAGGCTCTGCAGATGGCCGGTGAATCCGTTGCCATAACCGGCCGTCGGCAGCCAGCCGAGCTTGAGGCTGAAGAAGAGGATGAGCAGCAGCCCGAGCAGGAACGACGGCATCGCGAAGGTGACCATCGAGAACAGCCGGATCGCGTGGTCCGTCGGGCGGTTCTTGCGGAGCGCGGAGACGATCGCCAGTGGCACCGCGACCACGATCGAGATCACCACCGAGTAGAGCAGCAGAAAGAGGGTCACCGGGATCCGGGAGGTGAGCTCGGGCCCGATCGCGGTGTTCTGGGTTATCGAGTCACCGAAATCGAATCTCACCGCCCCACTCAGGAAGTCCCAGTACTGGCTCGGCAGGGACCGATCGAGCCCGAGCTTTCGATGGAGCTCGTCGAGGGCCTGCGGGGTCGCGTGGGTGCCCAGGACCACCCGCGCCGGGTCCCCGGGCACGAAGTGGATCAGCAGGAAGGACGCGAGCGTGATCCCGATCAGGACCGGGATCGCCTGAACCACGCGACGAAGGACGTAAGCGCTGATCGAGGCCTGGCTCATCTGGCCCCGCTCTCTACGTCCGCTCGGGCGCCGGGAGGATCGGCGCCCGAGCGGACTTCGTTCAGCTGGCTCCCGTTACTGCGAGACCCACGTCTCACGGAGCGGCCACCAACCGATCGGATAGGTCTGGAAATTGTGGACCTTGTCCAGATAGCCCGTGATCGACTTCGTGAAGAAGAGCGGGACCGACTGCGCGCCCTGGAGACCGAGGCGCTGGATCTCCGCGAAGTCCTTCGCCCGCTGGTCTTCGTCGATGGTGCCCTTCGCATCGCCAAGCAGGCTCGGGATCTGCGGATTCTTGTAGTAGGTCCCCAGCGAGTAGAGGCCGGCGTCCGGGTCGTAGACCAGCGCCGCGAGCTCGTCGTCGGAGAGCGTATCGCTGGACAGGGCGTCTCCGGGGAAGATGACGGCCTGGCCGCCCTTGCCCCCGAGCCAGTCCCCGAACATGGTCTCGAAATCCTGCGGCACGATCGTGACGTTCACCCCGATCTTCGCCCACTCCGACTTGACGATCTCGGCCTCCTGCTGCACGACCTGATCGCCGGCCGGGACCTTGAGCTCGAGGTTGAACCCATTGGGAACGTTGGACTGCGAGAGGAGCTGCTTCGCCTTGTCGATGTCGTACGGGTACGGCTCGACCGAGGAGTCCCAGTACTTCACCGGCGGGATCTGGCTGTTGGCGACCTGGCCGTTGCCGAACAGGACGGCGTTCAGCATCTGGTCCCTGGGGGTCGCGTAGTTCAGCGCCTGTCGCACCGTGGCCTCGTTCAGAGGCGACTTCCGGGTGTCGAACCAGATCGCGCTCCACTTGAGCGAGTCCGCGACCTCGACATTGATGTTGCCGGTGTTCTTGAGCGAGTCGACCTGGTTGTATGGGATCCCGTCGGCCACATCGACCTGTCCGGACCGCAGCTCCAGGACGCGGGTGTTGGCGTCCGGGACGAACTCGAAGTCCACCTGGTCGAGGTACGGCTGACCCTCGCGCCAGTAGTGGGGGTTCTTCACGAGGATCGTGTGCTGTCCGCGCACGTAGTCCTTGACCATGAATGGGCCCGACCCGATCGGGTGATCGGCGAACGCCTTGTCACCCTCTTGCTCGACGACCTTCTGCGGCACGATCGCGGCCGCGAACATCGCCATGTTGTAGATGAATGACCCGTCGACGGTGCTCAGCGTGACCTTCACCGTCTTGTCGTTCACGGCGTCAACGCGGTCGATCGCCTCGCCCAGCGACGTGTAGTCCACGTTCACCTTCGGATCGGCGAAGCGCTCGAGCGAGAACTTGACGTCGTTCGCGGTGACGGGGTCACCGTTCGAGAACTGGGCGTTGCGGAGGTGGAAGGTCCACTCCTTGCCGTCGGCCGAGTGATCCCAGGACGTCGCCAGCCCGGGGACGAGCTGGTCGCCCTGGACCTCGACGAGTTGGTCGAAGATCTGCTGGATCGTGAAGATCGAACCGTTGCTCGGCGCTTCGATCGGGTTCAGACCCACGTCCGCATCCGGGTGCGGGCGAAGGTGAGGGTGCCGCCCTTCTGGGGCGGACCGCTGTCGTTCCCGCCACTCGAGTTGCCGGAGCCGCACGCGGTGAGTACGAGAGCTGGGATAACGAAGAGCGCTACTGCGAAGAGCCGTAGCAGCCCCTTGTGAGCCCCGCCGGAAGAGCCCCCCGGAGCGGCGGTCACATCGGTTCTGGTGGTCGCTTCAGGTGACGTCAAGGCGATCTCCCTTCCCTTCCCCTATTGTGAGCTCTTGTCTGTGCAGCTAATGATCAGGTGATCATACCAGATGACCGCAACACCTGTTGACGCGTCGTCCGCGCTCGACCGCGCTCGACCGGGATGTCGGCGATCAGCCCGCGCCGGCCTGGCGGTAATACTCGGCGAGCTGCTCGATGTGCTTGCGCATGAGCTCGGCCGCGCGATCGCCATCCTGGTCGCGGACGGCTTCGTAGATCCCCCGGTGCTCCCGCATATCCCAGTCGCCGAACCCGGGAAGCGCGTATAGCTTCGGCCCGCGCTCAGCCATCAGTTTGACGAATGTCTGGATCATCGCGGCCAGGATTTCGTTGTGGGCGGCCTCCGCCAGCAGCACGTTGAAGGAGACGGCCACATCGAGAGTGGCGTCGATGTCATCGGTTGAAAGGCCTTTCTCCTGCTGCGCGAGGGCATCATCGAGTCGCTGGAGGTCCTCATCGGTTCGTCGTTCGGCCGCGAGCCGCGTCACCTGAACCTCGACGAGCAGCCGAGCCTCGACGTACTCCCGCGTCTCGCCGCGCTCGAGCGCTGCGGTGAGCGTCGCGTGAGGAGCCTCCTTGTCGCGCGCCTGCTCCGCGATGAACGCGCCCTGCCCGTGGCGGATCGTGAGCACGCCGATCACGGCCAGGCCGTTGAGCGCCTCGCGGACCGTCGAACGCCCCACCCCCAGGTCCTTGGTGAGCTCGCGCTCGGAGGGCACCTTCGTCCCGGGCGGTAGATCGCGGAAGGCCTCGATCAGTTGCTGCGCCACGGTCTCGGAGAGCTTGCGCCGAGCAACCGGCGCCAGTGTGACCTTCTCCGCGGAACCCTCCATATAGGAGAGCGTAGTGCACGTGGCCGATGACCTGACCACCTGCGCGAGTTCCGCTGCGGGGACACATTTGACGAAGCAGCCAAGACTCTGTAGTTTCATGTCATATGGTCAGACCACCTGATGACCTGTCGCCTAGGTTGGAGGTCATGCTCGGGGACGGGGCCACCCTCGGCCAGGAGCTTGGCGATCCGCTCATGTCGGACGCGATCCGCTGGGGGGACCTGCTGCTCCTTTCGGGCCGGGCCGCTGTCGATCCCGCCACCGGCGCCGTGCGCGCCTCGGACTTCGAGGGACAGCTGCGGATCGTGCTCGATGATTCGCTCGCGGTCCTCGAGAAGGCGGGTTCCGGGCCCGAGAACGTGTTGCGGGTCGAATGCTGGCTGACCGACGGCGACCAGTTCGCCACCTGGAACGCGGAGTTCGCTGCCACCTTTCCTCCTCCCCGTCCGGCGAGGACGACGCTCGTGGTCGAGCAGCTCCCTCTCCCGGGCCTGCTGGTCGAGGTGCAGCTGACGGCGGCGGTGCCAGCGTGAGCGGCCCGCGATCGGTAGTGGTCATCGGGGGCGGCGTCGCGGGGCTCTGCTCGGCGTATTACCTCGGCCAGCTCGGCGTCGAGGTCACCCTGCTCGAGTCCAACAAGGTAGGCAGCGGCGCGTCGTGGGGGAACGGGGGCTGGCTCTGTCCGGCTCAGGCCGGCCCGCTACCCGAGCCGGGACTCACGTGGTACGGCATCCGCGCGCTGTTCAACCGCAGCTCGCCGCTCTACTTCCAGCTCTCGAAGCTTCCCGAGCTGGCGCCCTGGCTGCTGCGCTTCCGGAGCTACTGCAACGAGAGGGACTACGAACACGGCGTCGAGGCGATCGCCGCCCTGGGCCGGGACGTCTTCGATCTGAATCAACAGCTGCTCGACGACGGAGTGGACTTCGAGATCCACCGTCAGGGCATGGTCGTTGCGGCGAATGAGCCGAAGACGGCCCGCGAGGAGCTCTCGAAGCTGCTGCCGATGAGGGCATTCGGTTATGAGCTTCCGGATGATGTGCTCAGCGCCGAAGATCTCCACGAGCTCGAGCCAGCGCTCGCGAACGGAGTCAGCGGTGGCTTCGAGGTCAGCCAGCACTGGCACGTGCGGCCGGACTCCTACACCGCCGGAATCGCCGCCGCGCTGCGGCGCAGCGGCGCGCGGATCATCGAGGACGACGAGGTCGAGGGTTTCGAAGTGAACGGCGGCCGGGTCGATGCAATCCTGACCGGCGCCGGCGCCCTGTCAGCGGACGCATATCTGCTCGCCGCGGGCGCCCACACCTCCCCGCTCGCCCGCAAGATGGGCGTTCGGTTCCCGATGCAGGCGGGGAAGGGCTACAGCTTCTTCGTCAGGCCAAGCGTCATTCCGAAGCACTCGATCCTGCTGGCGGACGTTCACGTCGGCTGCACTCCGCTGGGCGATCAGATGCGGATCGGCGGGACGATGGAGTTCAGCGGAATCAACACCGAGCTTGACCAGGGGCGGATCGACGACATAGTGGTCGCTGCGCGGCGCTGCTTTCAGCCCTGGCAGTCCCCCGAGGTCGAAGAGACCTGGGCCGGCATGCGGCCAATCACGCCGGACGGGCTGCCGGTCCTGGACCGAACCGCCTTATCGAACGCATACGTCGCGACGGGCTATGCGATGCAGGGTGTCACGCTCGCCGCGTCGGCGGGCCGAGCCATGGCGGAATTCATCACCACGGATCGCAAGCCGCCGGTGCTCGAGCCGTTCTCAATCGGGCGGCTCCAGGGCATGCGCAGGCGCAGGAATTCGCATGGATGAGCCGCTTCGCGTCCTGATTATCGGCTCCGGGAACATCGGCACCGATCTGATGATCAAGGCCGGCCGCAGCCCGTCGCTAGAGCTCGCCGGCGTAGCGGGGATCGACCCCGAGTCGCCGGGACTGGCAAGGGCCGCCGACGCCGGGATCCCCACCTCTCACGAGGGTCTCGAGGAGCTGCTCGGACGAGTGCCCGAGGTCGACCTTGCCTTCGACGCGACATCGGCATATGCGCACCCGGCCCACCTGGAGCTCTTGAAGGAGCGCGGGATCATCTCGATCGACCTGACCCCCGCCGCGATTGGACCGCCCGTGATTCCGGCGGTGAACCTTGATGAGCACGTGAACGCCCCTGACGTGAATCTGGTCACCTGCGGTGCGCAGGCAACGGTTCCAGTGGTTGCGGCGATCGCGAAGGTCGCGGATCTCTCCTACGCGGAGATCGTCTCGACCATCTCCGCCCGCTCGGCTGGACCGGGCACGCGCGCCAACATCGACGAGTTCACGCAGTCCACCGGACGCTCTCTCGAGCAGGTCGGAGGTGCCCAGCATGGGAAGGCGATCATCATCCTGAACCCCGCGGATCCGCCGGTCCTCATGCGGAACGCCATCTACGCCGACGTGCAGGGCGCCGACCACGACCAGGTGGCCGACGCCGTCGACGCGGTCGTGGCGGACGTGGCGGCGTACGTGCCCGGCTACCGGCTGACGGCGCCGGTCACGATCCGCGACGACGTCGCCACAGTTCTTCTCGAGGTGACCGGGGCCGGCGACAACCTGCCTGAGTACGCCGGGAACCTCGACATCATGACCAGCGCCGCGGTCCGCGTCGCGGAGCTTCATGCGACCCGCACCATGAGCGCATGACCGGTCCCGTACGGATCGTCGACACCACCGTGCGGGACGGGTCGCATTCCGTCGCGCACCAGTTCACGCCCGAGCAGGTCTCGACCGTCGCCCGGATGCTGGACGAGGCGGGCGTCTGGGCCATCGCTGTCGGCCACGGCGACGGACTCGGGGCGGGCTCGCGTCAATACGGCTTCGCCGCTCATTCGGATGCCGAGCTACTCGCCGCAGCGGCGTCGGTGATCGAGCGCGCCGAACTGGCGGTCGCGCTGCTGCCCGGCATCGGCACCAAGGAGGACCTGCGCGCGGCGAATGACGCCGGCGCGAGCCTCGTCCGCGTCTCGACGGTCACCACAGAGGCGGACATCGGCGTTCAGCACCTGCGGCTCGCCGACGAGCTCGGGATGACGCCCCACAGCCACCTCAATATGGCGTCGATCGCGTCCGTCGAGCAGACGGTCGAATCCGCTCGAATCGTCACTGAGGCGGGAAGCCGCGCCATCTATCTCGTCGATACGGCCGGGGCCTTCCTGCAGGACGACGTTCGGGCGCGGGTCTCGGCTCTCCGCGAAGTCCTGGACGACGACATTGCGATCGGAATCCACGAGCACAACAACCTCTCGCTCGCGGTCAGCAACAGCGTCGCTGCGATCGAAGAAGGGGCGACGATCGCGGACGTGACCCTGGCCGGCATGGGAGCGGGTGCCGGGAACTGCCAGGGCGAGGCGCTTGTCGCGGTGCTCGACCGGCTCGGGATCGAGACCGGCGTGGATCTGTTCCAGCTCCAGGACGCGGCGGACGAATACGTCCGCCGGCAGCTGATGCCGGGCCCGATCGTGGTCGACCGGCTCACGGCGACCATGGGCTACGCCGGCGTACCCGCGAGTTTCCTCCTGCACATCATCCGAGCCGCCGAGCGCTTCGATGTCGACCCGCGGCGGATCATCATGGTGCTCGGCGAGCGGCACGCCGTCACCGGGCAGGAGGACATGATCATCGAGGTCGCGAACGGCTTGGCCGCGGAGGAATGAGCCCAGCCACCGCGCACCCCCTGTTCGTCCTCGACGACGACCCGACCGGCCCGCAGGGCCAGGCGGACGTTCCCTTGCTGCTCTCGATCCGCCCGGAGCTGGTCAAGGTCGCGGCAAGCGATCGGCCGCGCGCGCTGCACCTGCTCACCAACAGCCGCGCGCTCTCCGAGGAGGGCGCCTATGGGGCGGTGCGGGACGCCGCTCGGGCAGTCGAGGGCACCCAGGCTGATGCCCGGATTGTCCTCCGGGGCGACAGCACGCTCCGCGCCCACCTCCTCCCAGAGTACGAAGGGCTGCGGGACGCCCTCGGCCTCCAATCCCCACCCCCTCTGTTGCTGGTGCCGGCGCTGCCGGCAGCCGGCCGGATCACCCGTGGCGGGCGCCACTTGTTGATCCGCGACGGTCAGCCGATTCCGCTCGATCGGACTGAGTTCGCCGCTGACGATCGGTTCTCGTACCGGAGCTCCCGCCTTCTGGACTGGGCCGAGGAGCGCTCGGACGGGTTCTTCTCGGCGTCGAACGGAGTGGAGCTCGGGCTCAAGCAGATCCGGGCCGCGGGCGGAGCCGAGCACGTCCGGGACGCGCTGTTGGAGGCGAGCGGCCTCGGCGAGCCGGTCGTGGTCGCCCCCGATGCCGAGAGCGAGTCGGACCTCGCGACCATCGCGGAGGGCCTGAGCCAGGCGTGGTCACGGACCCCGGACCTCTTCGTTCGCTGCGGGCCGAGCTTCGCGAGCGTGCTGTCGGGTGCGGGCGCGAGCGGGCCGGCGGCGCTTCCGTCTGTCCGCCGCGGGCTACTCGTCGTGGTCGGCTCCCACGTCCCCATGTCCTCCACCCAGCTCGCCGCGCTCAACACGGCCCATCCGGATTCCCTCGTCGAGGTCGACGCGCCGACGCTGGCATCGGCGGGTGCCTGCGAGGCGGTGGAGGCCGCGGTGGAGCGGGCGCGAGAGCTGCTCGCCCGGGACCGCCTGGCGATCGTCGCCACGACGAGGTCGGTGAACGGGACGGTGCTCAGCCCGGAGGCCGGGATGCGGATCGCCCGCCGCCTGGCGTTCGCCGTCGATCGCCTCCGCAACGCCAGCGACGTGCTGCTGTCGAAGGGCGGCATCACGTCGGCGGTGAACGTCCAGGTCGGGCTGCACGCCGATCGCGCCCAGATCGTCGGACCCGTCGCACCCGGCATCTCGCTCTGGCGGGTGTCCGAGGGCAACGGGCACGACAGGCCGGTGATCGTCTTCCCCGGAAACGTCGGCGACCCGTATACGCTCGCCGAGCTCGTCGACCGGCTGATCTCGGAATAGTGCTCGCCACGTTCCCATCCCTCCTTGAAGAACACTCGCGCGCGGGTACCGCGCTCGGGGCGTTCACCTGTTACGACCTCGAGGCGGCGCGCGGCGTGCTGGCGGCCGGGGACCGCCGAGGGGTCGGCGTCGCGCTACTGATCAGCCGAGACTCCTTCGCGGCCGATGGCGGCGACCAGCTGCTCGCCGGGATCCGCGCCGCTGCGGAGCGGTCCCCCACACCCGCCTGCATCCAGCTGGACCATGTCTCCGACATGGAGCTGATCGCGGGTGCGCTCGAGCTGGGCGCGGGCGCCATCATGGCCGACGGGTCCAAGTTGCCGTTCGATGCGAACGTGGAGCTGGTGCGGGAGGCCAAGGCACGGGCGGATGCAAGCGGAGCAGCGGTCGAGGCGGAGCTGGGGCATATCGAGGGCGGTGAGGACGTGGCGGCCGAGACCAGGCCGGGCGCCTACACGGATCACGAAGAGGCCGAGCGCTTCGTCGAGGCGACGGGCGTGGCCTGCCTGGCGGTCTCGATCGGCAACGTCCACGGCTCCTATGCCGGCGAGCCGCGGCTCGACTGGGATCGTCTCGCCCAGATCCAGGCCCGGGTCGAGGTTCCTTTGTCCCTGCACGGGGCCTCCGGCCTGCCGGAGTCCGATCTCCGCCGCGCAGTCGGCGCCGGGATTCGGAAGGTAAACGCGAACACCGAGCTCCGCGAGGCGTATCTGGAGGCGACCCGCGATGGGCTTGCCGACAGCCTCGACGGCCTGCGCCTGAGCCGGCTCCACGAAGCCCAGACCGCGGCGATCGAGTCGGTCGTCGATCAGAAGCTCGACGCCCTCGCCGGAGGGGCCGCGTGAGCTCGCTTCGCCGGCTCGACCACATGGCGGTCGCGGTGCGGGACACCGACGCCGCACTGGAGTACTTCACCGGGCGGCTGGGCCTCGAGGTGTCGAGCAGCGAGGTGATCGAGAAGGCGCACGTGCGGCTCACCTACCTCGACGCGGGCAGCATCTACATCCAGCTCGTCGAGCCCATCGACGACGAGAGCCCGATCGCCGCCTACCTCGCCGAGCACGGCGAGGGGCTTCATCACATCTGCTTCAGCGCCGAGGACGTCGAGGGAACCGCCGCGGAGCTGGCGGGCCCGGGTGCTCCCGACGTCACAGTCGGCAGCGGGCGCGGCCGCCCGTCCGCCTTCGTGCCCGGCGAGATCCGGCACGGCACCCGAGTCGAGATCACCGGGTTCGACCCGGTCGCCGACATCGACGAGCGACGCGGGGTTCTCGACTAGCACTCAGTCGTAGGTCTCGACCTCGAAGTGGGAGAGGCCGTGATCGCCGTAGGTATCGCCCACGCCGAAGTTGAAGCCGACACCCGGCGCTCCCGAGCTGAACGTGTCGTCGGTGGTCGAGATCTTCTCGACGCCGTTGATGTAGCCCTTGATCACATTCCCCTCGATGCTCGCCGCGATCACGTCGCCATGCTCGACGCCGTAGTCGGGGCCCTCGCGCCGCTCGAGCGACGTCCAGTCGCCGATCGCCCCGTTCCAGCGAACGATCTCGCAGTAACCCAGGTCACCCTTGAGACAGCGAAAGAAGATCTCGTACCCGCTGATGCTGTTCGGCCCCAGAGTGTGCCGCAACCGGATCTGGACCTCCTGGAACCACTCCTCGGTGGGGTTCTCGACATGCGCAGTCGCCTTGCCGTGCTGATTCGGGCCCCACTCCCCCGACAGGACTGAGGTCGGATCGTCGTAGTCGCCCTCGGGCGCCTTCTCCTCCTCCTCGAGATTGCCCTGCTCGGAGCGCTTCTCGAGCACGTTCATCCGCGAGGGGGCACCGTGGATGAAGCCGTTCGTGACGGTGCAGTCGGTCCAGTCGATCGCGTCCTTCTTGCCGTTCAGCCACATCCCGTCCTCCGAGACGGGATCCTCGTCGTGAGGGAAATCGGTGCGATAGGAACGCACCACCGTCCTCTCAGCCATATCTCCTCCTCCTAACTGGTCTGATCACCCGCTATGCATATCAAATTGGCGCCTAGGCGGCAAGATAGGTATCTTGTGATCAGCTGATCTGTTGAGTTGATGGCGACCACGGAGCAAACTTCCCTCGAAGCGGCGCGGCGCCTGATCGGCGAGGCGACGAGCGCCGTCCCCACCCCGGCCCTCCTGCTCGAGGTCCGGGTGGTCAGGGAGAACATCGCCGAGATGGCCCGCCGGATGGAGACCGTCCCCGCGGCGCTTCGCCCGCACGCGAAGATCCACAAGAGCCCCGTGCTGGGCCGGATGCAGATGGAGGCGGGCGCGATCGGCCTGACCACCGCCACGGTCTGGGAGGCGTCGGCGATGGCCGCGGAGGGGCTCTCCGACATCCTGGTCGCGAACCAGGTCGTGGGACGGATGAAGGCCGCCGAGCTGGCTCGGATCGCCGGGCTCTCCCGGGTCATCGTCCTGGTCGAAAGCGCGGTGAACGCGGACGAGCTCGCCTCAGCCGCGCAGGCCGCCGGGACCGAGATCGGTGTGTTGGTCGAGCTCGACGTCGGGCTCCACCGATCGGGCGTCCGCAAGGCAGAGGACGCCGTCGCTCTCGCGAAGCGCATCGATGACACCCCCGGCCTGCGGCTCTGGGGCCCGTTCGGATACGAAGGGCACTGCATGCTCGAGCCGGACCGCGAGCTGCGGATCCAGATGGCGCAGGCGTCGAACGCGATGCTGATCGAGCTCGCCGACGAAATGGACCGCCAGGACCTGCCGACGGAGATCGTCGCTGCCGGGGGTCTCGGCACGTGGGACATCACCGGCGCCAACCAGAGGATCACCGAGATCCACGCCGGCTCCTACATCTTCATGGATGCCTTTCACCGCAGGCTCGTCCCGGGCTTCGAACCGGCGCTCACGGTCCTCTCGACGGTGATCTCGCGGACGGGTGACATGGCAGTCGTCGACTGCGGCCGAAAGTCGATCGGGATCGACCGCGCGGTGCCGGAGCTCGTCGGCACCAGCGGCGAGGTCCGGTTCGAGCACGGGGAGCACTTCATCCATGAGGAGCACACCGCGCTCATGCTGGAGGGCGAGCCGGAGATCGGAGTCGGGGACACCGTCCGCCTGATGCCCGGCTACGCGCCGACGACCGTGAACCTCTACGACTGCTACTTCGTGATCGAAGATGACACCGTGATCGACGTGTGGCCGATCCGAGGCCGCTACGGCTCCGAGACGGCCGGAGTCACGGCAGCGTGAAGCCGCTCGACGGACAGGTCGCCGTCGTCACGGGTTCCGCGAACGGCGTCGGCCGCGGCATCGCGGAGGTTCTGAGCGCCGAGGGTGCGGGGGTCACGGTCGCGGACATGGACCTCGCCGCCGCCAAGTCCCTCGCCGACAAGCTGGAGACGCGAGGCGGCTCGGCCCTCCCGGTCGAGGTGGATGTGGCCGACAGGGACGCGATCGGCGAGATGGCGGCCGCGGCGCTCGAGCGCTGGGGGAGGATCGACATCCTCGCCGCGAATGCCGGCATCTACCCGGAGGTCCGGCTGGAGGACCTGACCGAGGAGGTGATCGACCGCGTCCTGAGCATCAACGTGAAGGGCGCGGTGTACGCGATCCAGGCCTGCCTGCCGTCAATGGTCGAGCAGGGCTACGGCCGGATCGTCCTCACCTCCTCGATCACGGGCCCGATCGTGGGCGCGGAGGGTTACGGCCTGTACGCCTCCACGAAGTCGGCGATGCTCGGGATGATGCGCAGCCTCGCGCTCG
Organism: uncultured Solirubrobacterales bacterium; assembly: GCA_963815665.1. Lineage (GTDB taxonomy): Bacteria > Actinomycetota > Thermoleophilia > Solirubrobacterales > 70-9 > DASUPK01. The sequence continues at coordinate 216,924 of CAWFHN010000016.1, forward strand.
AGGTCGCCGGAGACGGCGTGACGGTCAACGCGATCATGCCCGGGAACGTGCGAACCCCCGGGTTCGAGACCCTCACAGAGGACTGGAAGCAGAAGGTCCTTCGCGCGATTCCCCTCGGCAGGCTCGCCGAGCCGGAGGAGGTCGGCTGGGCCGTTCGCTTCCTGGCATCGGAGGAGGCCGGATACATCACCGGCCAGACCCTCGTCCTCGACGGAGGGCAGGTCCTCCCCGAAGGCTCCCCCTAGACGAAAGGAATCAGTTCGATGAGCACCACAGCTCCTGACACCAAGAAGCTCTCGGTCGCCGAGTTCGAGGCGATCTTCGACTCAGTCAAGAACTGGGGCCGGTGGGGTGAAGACGACTTCCGGGGAACCCTGAACTACCTCACACCGGAGCACGTCAAGGGGGCGGCCGCGCTCGTTCGCTCCGGACGCTCGATCTCGATGGCGATCCCGATCAACACCGTGGCCGGACCCGACAACCCGAGCCCGGCGATTCACCACATGACCCAGATGCACGACTGGGACATCAACTCGGGAAAGCTCCGCTTCGCCACCGACTTTCTCGGGATGAACTTCCATGGCGACTGCCATACGCATATCGACGCGCTCTGCCACATCGCCTACGACGACGAGCTCTACGGGGGCCGCCCGGCGTCCGCCGTGACGAGTCACGGCTCCGAAACCCTGGACATGGAGGACTACGCCGACGGCATCGTCGGGCGCGGCGTGCTCCTGGACATCCCCCGGTTGCGCGGCGTGCCCTATCTCGAGCCGGGGGAGGCGGTCACCGCTGACGAGCTCGACGCCGCCGAGGAGGCGCAGGGGGTCAAGCTCGGGGAGGGCGACATCCTCGTCTTCCGCACGGGCCACCACAGGCGGCGCCGGGAGCTCGGCGCCTGGGACAACGGCCCCGACGGCGAGGGCAAGGCCGGCCTCCACGTAGACACCATCCCCTGGATGCACGAGCGGAAGATCGCCGCCTTCCTACCGGATGGCGACGGCGAGACGGTCCCGAGCACGGTGGAAGGGATCCTCTACCCGATCCACCCCCTTCAGATCGTGGCGATGGGGATGGCCGTCTCCGACAGCCTCAACCTCGAGGAGATCGCCGTGGCCTGCGATCAGGAGCAGCGCTGGGAGTTCATGGTCGTCGCGACGCCGCTGCGACTGCCGCGCGCCACGGGATCGCCGTTCAATCCCGTGGCGATCCTCTGAGGACAGGGTGCAGCGGAGCGGTCTACTTGGCGTACTTATTCTCGTAGGACTTGCCGATCGCCTCGCCCTGCTGCGCCTCCGACTTGCCGATCGACTGGCCCTGCTGAGCCTCCGACTGCCCAACTGACTCGCCCTGCTGGGCCTCGCTCTGTCCGACCGACTCGCCCTGAGCCGCCTCGGAGGTGCCGATCGACTCGCCCTCCTGGGCCGCCGAGTTGTCGTTCGAGTCACTGCCGCAGCCGGCCCACGCGGCACCCGCCAGGACCAGCGCCAGCGACATCAGGATCGCGCCGAGACGAGCACTGAGTGCCGATCCACTGCCGACAGCCTGCTCCGAGCCGCCCTCGATCATCTGCATCCCTCCTCGATCGGTTGAATCGAAAACCTACACCGGCTCGCCCCCGGAAACGGCTCGAGCACACTGTCCGTCGGTCCAGCCCCCGGCGATCTGCCCGATTCCTATCCCCCTCGGACCCTGGACCACTCGTCACGCTGGTCCCGCGCGCGAACCCCGCTATCCGGATCGCGACCCGCCGATCCGCTTGCCGCCAGAGCGTTCTCGCAAGCCGTGCTGCAGCGGAGGGGGTGGGATTCGAACCCACGAGGGACCCGAGGGCCTCAACGTTTTCGAGGCCGCCCGGCTTGCGCAGGAAAGCCAGTCCTGGAGCAAGTCGGGACGCTGGGGGAACGTCAGGGGGAACGAAACCGAAGTGAAACTCCGAGACCTGCGTTGACCCGGGCTGACTCGGCAAGGCCCGAGCGGAGCGCAGCTTTTGCAAAGGCGATGTGGAGATCGCCACACATTGCGTACCGGGTCTCCGGGGTGCCCATGGCGGTCAGCACCCGGTCAACCCGATCCGACTGAGCGCCGCTCGTCGAGTTCGCGAAGCCGCTCGGTGGCGGGCCCAACATGGGTCAGGAATCGCTCTATCGCAGCCTTGACGGGTGGGTCGGCAGCATGGTCGGGGAGGCCGCGGAGGAGGTTAAGTCGGCTCTCGGCCACCCAGCGCGAGATGTCCGGGTCGCGCAGCCAGCGCTGCTCGACCTGCCAAGTGCGACGGTTCAGGGCGGGCCAGTCGTCAACGCTGCTCGGGTAGGGGTTGGGAGGACAGAGCCGGTTCTTGTCTGGGTCTTCGCTGGGGTGGGCCTCGACGACCGCGGTGAGCGCCGCGTTGAACGCCGGTGAGTTCTGCCTGACCTGCTGGAGGACGATCTTGCCGGGCTGAAAGACGGGGGTCGCAGGTGCGTTGCGCAGGCCGCGCGCCGTGCAGTCGACGTGCAGGACATCGGGGGAAGTGTCGGCCTCGCCGTGCGAGAGCACGATCCGGTCGGCTTCGATCCGTTGCACGCGGCCGAGCCGGACCACATCATCGATCTGCCGCAAGGCATCGATCTCGCGGGGACTGAGCATCGTGACGCGATACATCGTCGCGCGAGCCGACGGGTGGATACGGACCAGGCGCCCCGATTCTTCCAGTCGATCAAACAGGTCCTCGACGTCCGCCGCCTCCGCCGCCGCTTCGGCATCGAGGGAGATGCCCTCCATGATCTCGCCGACCAGGTCCAGCGGCTGGAAGTGGCGCCGGTGGTGAAACCAGTGGTCCCGTGGGCGGACCCATTGGATCCGATCCGGCGCCACGCCGTTGTCCAGCAGCCAGATGCAGGCGTCGACCGCCGTCTTGCCGGACCCGAGCACGGTGTAGCTGGTCCCCGACCGCGCGGCGGCCGGTAGCTCGTTGACGGGCACGACGTGGGCACCCGCCGCCACATCGAAGGACGGTCGGTGAGCGGCCGGGACCGAGGCTTCCAGGTAGCGGGCATCGACCAGCTTCCGGCGCACCTCGATCTGATGGAGGGCCCCGGTACTCAGGTCGCGGACCTGCTCTCCATGCTCTCCCCGCCCCAGGTGCTCATGCTCGGTCAGGATGCGTACGCGTCCCGTCTGCGTAAGGCGGGACGCCACCTCGGCGAAGTAGTCCCTCACCTCCGCGCCCGTCGCTCGTTCATAGAAGCCGGCGTTTTCGCCCGACCCGTCGATCCGATCCTCGCCCAGCGGCAGGGAGTCGACGCCGTAGTAGGCCGAGGGAGTGTGCAGTCGAACGAAGGGATACGCGTCGAGCCAGTGGCCACCAGGCCCGGGCCGGCGATCGACGAGCACAAGCTCGACGTCAGGCTCCTCCTCGGCCAATGTGTCGGCGAAGGCGAGGCCACTCGCCCCCGATCCGACGACCAGGTAGTCAGTGCTGATCAAGTCCCCTTCTTCGATCCGTCAGCCGGCGACCACGATGCTCTCACCGCAGTATTACCGGCTGGTGAGACTTCCGGATTGGGCTGCAAGCTTCGCGACGGTGGCCCGGCGTGACCGGTCCTCGCGCAGAGCGGGAGAGGCGCGAGATACTGTGCGGGCCATGTCCCAGGAGAAGATCGAACGCTTGCGGAGTCTGTATGCCGACTGGGAGCAGGGAAACTTCTGGACCACCGGCGACTACGTGGACTCGGAGTTCGAGTTCGAGTGGAAGTGGGCGTTCCCGGACGTCGCGGGGATTCCCGAAGGTCGCACACACAGCCTGGCGCAGCTCACCGCTGTCTGGCTGGACTGGCTGAAGCCGTGGGAGAGGTTCACGGTCGAGGCGGAGAAATTCATCGAGGTCGACGATGACCGGGTACTCGTGCTCTACGTCCGGCGGGCCAGCGTGGGCAATTCGGCGATCGAGCGCAAGGGAGGGACCCTGTGGACATTCCGGAACGGCACGGCTGTTCACGCCGCCGACTTCGATGATCGCGCCAAGGCGCTCGAAGCCGCCGAGCTGTCCGGGTAGCGCCGAAGCGCGTCGAAATCCTTCGGGCAGCTGTGCGCGTAGACCCCGAGAACAAGCGGAGCGTTCGGAATCGTCGTACCGAGTAATCGCCGACCCCCGCTTCGGTTCGCGTTACCCCTGCTTGAATGGCCGAAATGTCACAAAGGATCGAGGCTGACTATCTCGTAGTCGGCGCTGGAGCGTCAGGGATGGCGTTCGCCGACGCGCTGACCGGGCACGCAGATGTGCGCGTCGCCCTGGTCGATCGCCGACACGGGCCCGGCGGCCATTGGCTCGAGGCGTACCCGTTCGTACGGCTGCACCAGGCGTCCTCGTTCTACGGCGTTGCCTCGACGCTGCTGGGCTCCGGGAAGATCCAGCCCGAGGGCCCCGAGGCCGGGCTTCATGAACGGGCCAGCGCCGCGGAGGTCTGCGCCTACTACCAGCGGGTCCTGAACGACCAGCTCGTGCCCTCGGGCCGCGTTGAGTTCCACCCCAACTGCGAGTACCTGGGTGACGGCTCGTTCGTCTCGAGCCTCTCCGGGGAGCGCTACCAGGCCGCGCCGGAGTGCCGGATCGTCGACGCGCGCTACCTCGCCCCGGAGATCCCCGCGACCACCGAGTCGCCGTTCGGCGTCGCGGACGGGGTCCGGGTGCTGCCGGTCAACGAGCTGCCGAGGCTGGAAACCGCACCGGGGGAGTTCGTGATCGTCGGCTCAGGGAAGACGGCAACGGATGCCTCCATCTGGCTGCTCGGAAACGGGGTGGACCCGGAGTCGATCTGCTGGGTTCGGCCCCGCGAACCGTGGATGTTGGACCGCGCGGTCGTCCAGCCCGACCCCGCCGTGTTCATCGGCATGGCTGCCGACATCATGGCGGCGGCGACCGCGGCCTCCTCCCCGGATGACCTCTTCCTGCGAATGGAAGCCGCCGGCGTGATGCTCCGCATCGACCCGTCGGTGACGCCAACCATGGCGAAGACGCCGACACTTGCCCAATGGGAGCTCGACCTGTTGCGGAGCATCCAGCGCGTGGTCCGGATGGGACACATCCGCAGGGTCGAGCCGGGGCAGATAGAACTGGACGACGGGGATATCCCGATCCGCAGAGACGCGGTGATCGTCCACTGTGCCGCGGCCGGGCTTCAGTATCCGCCGCTGATCCCCATCTGGGGCGAGGAGGCGATCACCATCCAGCCGGTTCGGGCGGGGTTTCCGTGCCTGGGGGCGGCACTGATCGGGTACGTGGAGGCAACCCGCGAGGACGACGCCGAGAAGAACCGGGTGTGCCTCCCGTCGCCGCTCTCGAACACGCCGACGGACTGGGCGCTGATGCAGCTCCTGGGCGGGCGGGCGTCACTGGCCTTCACCGCCGAGCCCGACATCAAGGAGTGGGCGGACAGCGTGGCGCTGAACCCCGCGCGCGTCCCCCCCGGAAAGGGCGTCGACGCGGAGCTTACGGCCGCGGAGGAGCGTTTCCGCGCCGCGGTCGGCCCCGGGATGGCGGCAATGGCGGAGCTTGCGGCCCTCAGCCCTCGCGACGGCCGGGCTGTTGGGGTCCGGCCGAGCGCCGAAGGCTCGGTCGCGAATCTCCTGCCTTGAGGTCGTGACCACGATCCCGCAGAAGGAGCTGCGCAACAATGTCGCCGCCCCCAGAACGCCTCGCCGAGGACCCCGAGGGATTCCCTCGCTCAGGTTGCGCCACACCTCGAGGTCGGTGAGCGCTCTCACCGACGCCACGGGTCGGGGGGAACCGGGGGAACATTGCGGGAACGAAAACCTGAGCGCAGACGCAGCTCGGGCCGGCGGGAACCTCGTGATTGCGCACAAATCCCTGCAAATGAAACCCATGAACGGTCTTGCAGACCGTTCGGTTCCTAGCCGGTCAAGCGCTCGGGTCCCGGCCAAAAAGCTGCCCATTTGCAGGTGTCTTTTCGATTCAGCGGAGGGGGTGGGATTCGAACCCACGAGGGACCCGAGGGCCCCTAACGGTTTTCGAGACCGCCCGGTAGAGGCCTCGATCCCACTCCTAAAGCCAAGTCACAAGTCGGGGGGAACGTGAGGGGGAATGAAATTCCGTTGAGGGCAATTCCCGCACGATCGGCTCAGCTCCTACGCGGCGTCCCGAAACCCCGGCGCATCTCCCTCCCTGTAGGTGGGTGGGAGCTTCGTCTTGTGGGAAACCTCGTCATGTCCCCCGCCAAGCCACTCCCCGACGAATCTCCATAGCTCGTAGTTGAGTAACCACTCGGCAGCCCAGGGGACGATCGTCCTCGACAGCGCCATCGACGGGTCCCATTGGCTTCGCCAGTAGAGGCAGAGGCGATCTCCCGGGAAGGTGTGGGGCAGGACGACACCGTCAGGAACCTCGAGTTCAGGATCGATGACGGTGACCTCCGGATGCCTCGGCGGGGCGTAAGCGATTCGAACGACGTACGACTCGCTCTTCACCGTCGGCCGAATATCGCCCTCCCAGACGAGTCGACCGCTCTTGATCTCGCTGGCGGTCGTGGTCGGGAGCTGATTCAAGCCGATCAGCTGTTGAGTGACGGTCTTAGCGGGGGCGCCCATAGAAGTCGTGCTTCTTCACCTTCGTCGTCCCGGCGCTCGAGAGCGCCCCGGTTGCGGGAGCAAACCCAAGCCGTCCTGTCTCCCGCTCGGTGCGGTAGCCATCACCAAAGCGCTTCACAGCCAGCTGAACTGGACCGTCGCCCAGGCTCTCTGAGAGTCGGGCGGCGACCCTGTGCAGACCGCGCTCCTCGTCGGCTTCGCGGAGATCTGTGCGGAGCTGCGTCAGCCAGGCATGGAAGGCCGCTGGCAGGTCAGCATTGTTCGCCCACTTGTCGGCGAAATTCTCACGGGGCTCGACAGGGTTCGCCACCAGCCACGCGTCGCCGCTTCTCTCGATTACTCGAGGCATCAGGTCTGCCATCTCGGCGAGCGCGGCGAGTAGGTCGTCCTGGTCGTCGTAGGCCCTCGCCGCGAGCGTCGTCACCAGGATTGAGGCGGGTCGCAGGTCAAGCGCCTCCGCGAAGAAGACGTTGCGGTGTCGCTTGAGGATCTGGACCGCGCGCTGGAGCGTCGTCCGGACTTCAAACTCGGGAATCTCCTCCGGGTCGACTCGCTCGGCCTTGGCGATAGTTGCTCGCTTGGCTTCGAGCTCACGCGCCATCTGCGCCCTGAACCACTCCGCGTATCCCTTCGGATCCGAGTACTGCCAGTGGCGCAGGTCCCGGTCAGTCAGCAGGATGCCCGTGTCGCTGCCGTCCTCGCTTGGGATTGCGGGGAGCACGTCCAGGTGGAAGGCTCGCTCGTAGGTCAGCGTCCAGCAGCGCTTCCGCGGCTCGATGCCGTCGGGCCCATCGCCGTCGCCTCCCCGCGCCGCCAGGTACCGTCGAAGCGCTTCACCGACCTGATCTTTGAGCTCGTGCTGCGAGATCTCGTGTCGCTCCAGGTCGCGCAGGCACACGAGGTCGACGTCGTACTTGTCGCGCCGTTCGGGGCGGACGGTCGTGCCGAGGAGGATCGAGCCCTGTGGGTAGATCTGCCAGCCCGAGCCGCCGGGATCTGCGTGGTCGGCCAGCCAGTTCCCGACGTCGTCGTACTCCGTGGCTGCGGCGCGGTAGAGCTCGTCGGGGATATCGAGCCCCTCGGCGGTACCGAGCAGCAGTCCGGTCAAGGGGTTGGCTGTGGAGTCAAACATGGGTTTCCTCTCTGTATGGGGTGTAAGCGAAAGCGCGGTGATCGAGGAAGAGCTCCTCAAAGCGAGGGGCCACCTTGCGGCTGTAATGCTCCGCTCTGCCACGAAGCTGATCCGGCGTGATGCCATCGAGGCGCAGCTCCTTGTCCGGAACCAGCGGATCCAGGCGCAAGAGCTGGTCGGCGCCAAGAAGGTGGTGCGCAGTGCTCGTGGCACCGAGGCTTTGCCCACGCAACACAACCTCGACGGCGGAAAACGCCCAAGGAACTAGTCCTCCCCGGTCGAGGCGTGAAGCTCGCTTCTTCGTCTCGATCGTCGTGCCCAGGCTGAAGACCCGTATTGCCGAGAGATCGCGGCCGAAGCTGCTGACCGCCTCCGAAATGCCGAGGACTGCTGGGTTATTTGCCCAAACGCCACCATCCACGAGCCGTAGGCCCCGCAATCCCAGCGCCGGCAGATAGGTTGGAGCCGCGGAAGTCGCGAGGGCGACGTTCACCATCAACTCCCGCTTGTCTCGGCGGAGGCGTGGGATGTGGGGTGTCCGGAAGATGTAGGTGTCGTCGTTGCAGAGGTCATATGCCGGGATCAGCAGCGGGACCTTGCTGTCACCGAAGGTGGTATCACCGAAAATGTCCCCCAGCGCGGTGCGAAGGCGCCGCTGCGGATACTTTGCTCGGGCAATGCCCTTGATCGAGCGCAGCCTCCGCCATCCGAATATGTCGGGTCCCTGCTCGGCGTAGAAGTCCGAGATCTGGGCAGGAGACAGCCCCGCCCCGAGCCCCAGCGCGATGATGCCGCCTGTCGAAGTCCCGCAGACCAGATCGAAGTGATCGAGAAGGTTGATTCCGAGGTCAGCTTCGACGCAACTGAGCACCACCGCAGAGAACATCCCCTTGTATCCCCCACCATCGAGCGACAGGATCTGGAATGGCCTCGAGCCATCCGCCGGCGCAGTTGTGTCTCGGTCGGGGCGTGTTGTCATGCGGGGTGTTCCGCTGTTCGGCGGTTGGCGGGCTGCATATTCTCGTCCAATGGTAGCGTGAAAGGGCCAGATTTGTGAAAATCTCACGATATCAGCCCTAACAGCGGCACATTGTACCCTTGACATTGCATCCCACGAGGATTTGTCGTATGAATGACGTCGAGTGACCCAAAGAGCGATGACCCAGCCCTCGGTATTGCTCACGTTCCGTGCAGAGAACGTCCGGTCGTTCCGGGATCCGTTCGAGCTCGAGATGCTCGCGACATCTGTCTCGGAGGAAGGTGTTGCGCGGTCCGTCCCCTGGCGGGAAGGAGGCAACCCGATTGACGTTCTTCCCGTCGCAGCGATCTTCGGCGGAAACGCCTCGGGAAAGACAAACGTCCTTAAGGCGATGGACGACATGCGGATGCACGTGCTGCACTCGTTCCGACAGGCTCCGACGGCTGGGCTACCGCACGCGCCATTCCGCTTGGATCCCGCAACGGCAGAGAAGTCCTCGACCTTCGAGATTGAGATCGTCGTCGAAGGCATCCGGCACGACTACGGCTTCGAGCTCACTCGGGAGCGGGTGATTAGGGAGTGGGCGTATCGGTATCCCCGCGGGCGTGCAGCGCTGCTCTTCGAGCGCCAGGGCGACAAGGTTGAGTTCGGCCCCGCCGAGCGAGCCCGAAGCAGGGCTGTCCGAGACCTGCTGCGGCCGAATGCGCTCTTCCTGTCGACGGCTGCGCAAGCGAACCACCCGATCCTGCTGACGCTCTATGAGTGGTTCAGTCGGAATCTGCTGCTCGCCGAGGCATCGAGCAGGGCGCCGCGTCAGGCCTTCACCCTCAAGATCTTGGAGGAGGACAGTGAGATGGCAGCGCGTGTCCTGGATCTTCTGCGTGCCGCCGATCTCGGGATCACTGGCGCTCGAAAGTACGAACTCGACGAGGAAACCAGGGAGCGTCTTCAGCAAGTCGCGCGACTCCTAGTCGGTCAGGAGGAGGCGGAGGCGCCACCCGTCGAACCGCTGTTGGAAGACTTAATGCTGCTCAAGCACCATGGTGATGCCGGAGAGATTGAGTTCGGACCACACGACGAATCGCTCGGCACCTTGGTGTGGTTCGGCTTGGTTGGGCCCGTGGTTGACGCACTGGCGAACGGCTCGGTCCTCCTCGCAGATGAACTCGACGCGAGCTTGCACCCCGGACTGGTCGCTCAGTTGGTCGGTCTCTTTCAGGACGAGAGGACCAATCCGAACCGTGCTCAGCTGATCGTGAATACCCACGACATCAATCTACTTGGAGACACCACGGGCGAGCGCATCCTGGGGCGAGACCAGATCTGGTTTACCGAGAAGGACAACGACGGCGCTACGCGTCTATTCCCGTTGACCGACATGAATCCCCGAAAGGATGAGGCTCTCGGCAAGCGCTATCTCGCCGGCCGCTACGGAGGGACTCCAATCCTGTCGAAAGAACGGTTTCGTCATATCGCCGAGCAGGTGGCCACCGGCGACGACAGGCATTGACCTCACGCCGACGGCGGGGTCGTCTAAAGCGGTCCGTTTCCGCCGGGCCCGTCAAGCGGCAGCTCCTGGTCTTCGTCGAAGGTGAACGCACCGAAGAGGAGTACGTCGTTTATTGGCACCGCCTCCATCGCCAGCGAGTGAACGTCACGATCGCGGGGGAGCATGGAGTGCCGAAAACGCTGGTCGAGCTCGCGGCATCTGCCAAACGCGAGGCGGAGCGGGAGGAGCGCCGCGGTCGGGGTGCGGCATGGGACGAGGTTTGGTGTGTCTTCGATAGGGACGTCCACCCCAACGTTCGCGAAGCAATCGAGATGGCACATGCGAACGGTGTGCATGTCGCGGTGACGAATCCGTGCATCGAACTGTGGTTCATCCTGCACTTCGAAGATCAGACCGCGCACATTGAGCGCGGACCAGCCCAATCCCGTGCGCGAACCCTGCTCAACTGCGAAAAGGGCCTTAGCGACGACGCTCTTGAGATGCTGGGGGAGCGATACGAGCAAGCTCGAGACCGGGCCAAGTCACTTGACGAGAAGCACGAGGGCGATGGCTCACCGCCGCGAAGCAATCCGAGCAGTGAGCTTTGGAGACTCGTGGACCGAATTCGCGAGGCATAGCGTCCGGTCGACTGGCTGGGGGAACGTGGGGGGAACGAAAACCGAGCCGAGCGCACCTCGGGCGCGCCGAGAACGTCGTCATCACCCACAAATCCCTGCAACTCGCAACCCCTGAACGGTCTTGCAGACCGCGCGGTTCCTTGACAGTCGACATGCCTATAGTCGCACCAAAACATGCCTGATTTGCAGGCGGTTTTGGGATCTAGCGGAGGGGGTGGGATTCGAACCCACGAGGGACCCGAGGGCCCCTAACGGTTTTCGAGACCGGGCCAGAGGGGCCTCAAAGCCACTGGTGGAACCAAGTCACGAAGTCGGGGGAACGTCAGAGGGAACGAAAATCGAAGCAACATCTGATGGCGACGCTGCTACTCGCGTGCGCTAACGGCTGCCTCCGGGGCGTCGACTGGCGAGAAGAAGCGCACCGTCACCTTCTCTGACTCCTCTGCCGGCACGATCCCAATCTTGTCCCCCGCCTTCTCCTTGCCTGTGTATTGCTCAACCTTCCCCTTGGCCAGCGTGATGAGCTCAGCTCCCAGGTAAACCTGCTGTCCGAACAGCTCAGCATGGCGCGGCTGAGTGAGGGCGACCTGGAATGGCTCAGCGCCAAAGGGAGGCTTCTTCTTCAAGGTCAGCTCGATCCGCTTCAAGGTCCCTTCATAGACCGGCTTGCGAATGCGTCCCACCAGCCAACTCAGAACCTCGGCATCGTCGGCAGTAGGTCGGGCCGGAGGGTCAAGCGGAGTGCCGATCCAGGCCTCGACCTCGGCAGCGTACGTCAGGAACTCGACTATCGCAGCCAGCTCCTTCAGCTCGTCTGCGTCTCCGCCGGCGTCGACCGTCCCAGACGCGACAACCTTCCCATCGTGAGGTGTGATCAGCTCGACTCGTTCTCCGGCGTACGCCGCGGCCATCACCTGGGCAGCAAGCAATTGCTCAAGCGCCGTACCGTCGCCAAGTGTCCAGCGCCAATCCATTCGAGACTCACGCGGCGCTTCATCCCCTCTAAATGACAGGAAGAGCTCGAGGCCGCCCGCGGAGCCCAGCGCCGTTCGATCCCATCCCTCGAGGGGGTCCCCGGCCTGTAGGACCATCCCGATTTCGTTCGCGGCACAGCGGACGAGGATCGGGATACCAGCCGTGCGAGCGACGAAGTCATGCGTGGGTTTACCCGCCTGGATCTCAATCTTGCCCTCAATTGGCGTTTCCGGTACGAGCCCGCGAAGGCCGACTGGGACCTTTGTCAGCTTCGCGCCCATGCCGGAGGCGATCTCGACGTCGCCTCCCTCGCGTAAGACGTGATCCACGGCGTCACGAGCCTTGCGGCCGGCCTCGTCGTCACTGAAGACAAACGCCCCTTCGAGTCCCGCGTCGCGTCCGGCGCCGGGATACCGCTCGGAAGCGTGGAACGTGACCGACTTCCCGTCGACCTCCACCTCGACGCTGATTAGCGCGTCCGCAGGCGCTGGAGTCTCCCCGCCCTCTGCCCCGGACGACACGATGGTGTAGCGAAGGTGTGGATCACGCTCCATGAAGCCCTGCACAGCCGCCACCCTCTCGGCGGCTTGAGCCGCGTCTGAGAGCTCACCCCCGGCGGCATACGCCCGCAGCAACTCGTCCCGATCAGCTTCGAGATTTGCGAATAGCCAGGCTGCTGCCCGACGCCCCTCCTCGGTGTCACGAATCCGTCTCTGAAGTTCGCTCTCTCCCCACCAGTCGAAGTGAACGTAAGGAAACTCCTCGATGAGCTTCTTCTTGAACGTCCCCTGCTGACCCGCTGACAGGTCCGTCGGAAAGACGAAGGTGACGCGAGGCGGGCGCCAGAACGCGACGGCCCTGGTGACCGACTCCTGGCAGGCAGTCCAGTTGACGTTGCTCGTGTAGCGCTTCGCCTGCCAGCCACGAACTGTCTGGCCGGACCGGTTGGGGAGGCGGGCGTCCAGCCCGTGGTCTTTTGCGCGAACTGGGACGACTGCGGAGTCTTCAGCCCTCGCAAGCAGGAACGCCAAGTCCTGGAACTGCTCCCAGGTCAAGTTCTCGATCGGATACTCGATGGGCCCTGCGCGGTACGGCTGTCACAGCAGACGATCCTAGGCGCGCAGAAACGTCAGCGGGGCGATTTGATCCGAGACCTCGTGACGCCCCGGATCCCGAGGGATCATTGGTCGATCGGACTGAGAGCGCCTGTCCTGCCCAGGTAACTGCCGAGTGCGACCCCCGCAAAGGTGATCAGATCGCTAAGCGCGTCTCGTGTGCCCACGATGAACTCCTTGAACTCCTCTGCGCTTACATCGCCGCCGGGCGAGAAGAACTGCACGGCCACCTCGTCGGCATATAGCGCCCGTGTTCGCGCTAATCCCCGACCGGTAATGAGCTCCGAGTCCCGGTCCCCGCACGCTTCCAGGGCGCGCACGAGGACCTTGCTACCAGGCCGCGGGTAGTGCCAGACGTGGTTTCGCGCCGTTGCCAGCTGCGCGGCGAGGCGACCTCCGGGCGCGACCGCCGCGACCGCACGATCGAGCGCCTCCATCGCCTCGTGCTTGTCGAGGGATTCGAGAAACTCCGCAACCTCTGGCAGCCCCCGGGTTTCCCGCAGAAACTCGCAGATCTCCCAGACCTGTGACGTGGCGTGGCGGACATCATGCATGTGGTGTGAGGGATCACCGCCCGCCTGGAGGCTGCTGATCAGCCGGTGATTGACGAGCCCTACATCGTTCATTGCCAGAGAGAGGCTGAGCGCCCACTGCGCCAGGACAGAGTTTGCCGGGAAGGCGTCGCCGATCCGTAGCTCGAATCGTTTGTCGTCAGATTCGTCCATGCCTCAGACTTGCACGCGGACTCCGCCTGTCTCCTTGCACCCACCGGCATCCTTTATCCCACGTGCTCATATTCATTCCGCATTCGCGCTGAGTCGTGTGCCTCAGCATCACTGATCTCTTCGTCGCCGGGCTGGCGTTCGACGTAATCGGCGCGTTGCTGCTGGCGCGCGGCCTGTTGATCAGCCACGAAGCGATAGAGCGCCTCGCCACATGGCAGGGCCTTGAGACCAGCGACACGGTCGACCGATGCCGCAACAGGGTGGATGCCGCATTCGGAGCCTCGTACTTGGTGGCTGGGTTTCTGCTACAGGGCGCCGGATACGGGGCCTTGCTTGCGGGCGCTGATGCGGCGAACAGCTCTCATCGCGCTTACGTTGCCGCGGGCATCGCCACCGTCACTATCGGCGGCGCCTTCCTCCTTTGGTGGTTAACCAAGGACCGCCTTCTAAGGCGGACTCTCGTCAAGGTCGTGCTCGCACGCAAGGGGAGCGGCGGTCCCGGAGACGAGCAGACGTCGGGCTGGACGCGGCATAAGGTGGGCCGCTTGCTGAACCTCGGTGAGGACGCCGGCTGGCCCGCGACATCCGAGGAGCTCGAAGAGGGTGGAGCGACCGCGTACGCCGCGAGGGTGTTTGGTCAAGACGTGCCGGGCGATGTCTTTGCCGATAGCGGCTAGCGTCCGTATTGTCCATTCTGTCCGACTTGACTTGGATGCTGGATATGCCGATACTGTGCTCAGGAGCACGAATGGCACTCACCGCCGCACAACCTCAGCTACTAACCGTTGCCCAGGCAGCGAGGCTGCTCAGCGTGAGCGACAGGACGATCCGCCGCTGGATCGACGCGGAACGGATCCCCTACGTCGAGTTGCCGAGCGGCGGCTACCGGATCCCGCAGGGCGCGCTGCTCGCATCGCTTCGCGGGAACTATGACCTGGCGTCCGAGCTCAAGGAGCTCGACGAGCGCCACCAGGGAGTGACCGAAGAGCAACTCCGCTCGGCGGCAACCGAGTCCGACTGAGCAGAGTCATCGGCACGCGCTCCTACCCTGCGTGGCCGGATGCCACTTCGTCGTCGTCGACACGAGCGTTTCCCTCCCGGCCACGTTGAGTCCGGGCGGGCTGACCCGCAGGTTCTTCGTCCTGCTGGCGTACGGTGCGGTTTCCTATGAGGTCGAGCACGGCCAGCTCGAGATCGATGAGCTCGTCAAACAGGCGGAGGATGCCGGCGGCGAGATAAGGGGCCTTGAGCGAGCGCAGGATCTCCGTGCCCTCGCCGCCGACCGGAAGGCGGCCATGGAGGAGCTGCTGCCCCACGGGACGCCGGACGATTGGGTCGCGATCGGCTCGGCACCGCTTTTCGATGAATACGAGCGGAAGCTGCGAGAGGTCGGGAAGAAGATCAACCCGGCGCTTCGCGATGAGGACGTCCCCAAGCTACGCCGGCAGGTAGAGGCCGTCTGCGCCGCCGGGTCGCCACCCTTTGATCCGCGAGACGCGCCGGCGCTGACCCGCGACCCCGAAGACGACCCCATCCTCTACACAGCGCTCCTCGGCGGCGCCGATCTGCTGGTCTCAGATGACAGAGATGTTGTCCCCGACGGCGTCGAGCACCACTACGAGCATGAAGGTCGGATGGTGACCGCAGTGACCTTTGGTGAGCTGATGGAGAGTCGGCTCGGATCGCTCGGGGTCGACTTCGACGAGATCGACGGCTCCTGGCTCGCGCTCGCCCACGCGTCTATGGGCCGTCCGATTGACTAACTCGGGGGGAACATCGGGGGAACGAAAACTGATGCCCAACGCCCATCGCGCCCGGCAAGAACGTCGTATCTACTGGCCAGCAGGCAGAAAGCCCTGCAATTGCCGTCCGTGAACGGTCTTGCAGACCGCGGGGTTCCTAGTCGATCGAAATGCGTCTCGATCCAATCAAAACCGCCCACTTGCAGGCGGTTTTGGATGAAGCGGAGGGGGTGGGATTCGAACCCACGAGGGACCCGAGGGCCCCTAACGGTTTTCGAGACCGCCCCGTTCAACCGCTCCGGCACCCCTCCGGGGGGCCAAGGCTAGCGTCCGGTCTCGCGGCTAGGTACCCGCGGGCAGCTTGCCGTCGAGCACGTAGCGCAGCACGCCGACGACCTGCTCCGGGGTCTCCGCCGTCGCCATCGCGGCGCGGTCGATCTCCTTCAGCGCGTGGGTCGTGTCGGGATCGTGCAGCGTGACGATCGGCTTGCCGAGCGCGGCCGCGAATCCCGCGTCGAAGGCGGCGTTCCACTGCTTGTACCTGTCGCCGAAGCGGACCACGACGACATCGGCCTGCCGGATCAGGGTCTGGGTGCGGATCGCGTTGACGCCCGCCCCCTTGTGGTCCTTCCAGAATCCATCTGACTCCTCGCCGAGGATCGCCACGCCCACGTCGTCCGAGGCGCCGTGGTCGGTGACCGGGGACGTGAACGTCACGTCGAGACCGGTCTCCCGGGTTCCGTCGGCGATTCGCTCCCGCCAGTCGGAGTGGATCTCGCCCGCGAGGTAGACATTCCATGCCACGGCTCGATCTTATTGCCCGCCGGCTCCCTTTTAGACTGCTCTGCACCCCGGAGAGGTGTCCGAGTGGCTTAAGGAGCTCGCTTGGAAAGCGAGTGGGCGGGTTAAACCGCCTCGTGGGTTCGAATCCCACCCTCTCCGCTTCAGCTGGGCGGAGCCGACGGGACAGGCGCGGGCCCGCTTCGCTCGCCCTCGGCCCAGGGGAATCCGCTGGGCGCCGAGCGGAAGTCGGCGAGCAGATAGAGGCCGACGAGGGTCGAGAGCAGCAGGGCCGCGCCGAGGACCGCGAGGTCTGCGGGCCCGTGGTGGAGCGCTGCCGCTGCCCCGAGGACGAGAATCCCGAAACCGGCGATCGCGACAGAGATGCCGCGATGGAACCGCCCGACCTCGGAGTGCGGCCACGGATCGATCGCGCGCGTGAGCTCGCGGCCGGAGCTGGAGTCAGTGCAGTCCCCCTTGCGGGGACACGAGTTGCAGACGTGCGCCCTGGCGCGGTAGCGCACCAGCCGCTGCTGCACATCCGTCTCGATCCGGTGGAGCCTCTCCCCCTCCGGGCATTCCCAGGCGTCCAGGTGCTCGTGGAAGGTGAAGCCGGCCGTTCGGTACAGCTCTGAACGGCGATGGGAATGCCGCGCCAGCGCATCCAGGCCCAGTGCGACCAGGACCAGGAAGACGGCGTATCCGGTGGCGAGCAGGGTTTCGGTTGCGACCGCGCTCATCCCGTGCCCACCGGCCGCTTCGGCTCGGTCACCTCGGTGAAGAGGAGCTCCTCAGGCTCCTCGATCACCTCGCGCTTGACCGTGTAGCGGACACCCAGATATGTCAGGTAGAGCAGCGGCAGCACCCCGACCGCGATGAAGTAGAGGTCGCCGGGCAGCCGCAGCCACTCGATGACCGTGTTGGTGTTGGTGGTCAGGTAGTCGAGCGAGCGGGCATGGAAGTAGCCGCTGTTGACCGACTCGTAGATCTGCCGGATGCCGAGCGGGAAGAGCGTCGCGAACGACATCCAGGCGAGGCCGATGTTGAGCCCCCAGAAGCTCATCTTCGCGGCTCGCTCCTTCCAGCGGTCTTCCGGGATCAGGTAGCGGAGGCAGAAGAGGGCGAGGCCAACGGCCAGCATCCCGTAGACCCCCATCATCGCCGTGTGCCCGTGGTTGGCCGTGAGCGCCGTGCCGATCTCGTAGTAGGAGACGATCGGCAAGTTGATCAGGAAACCGAAGATGCCGGCGCCGAGGAAGTTCCAGAAGCCGACGGCCACCAGGAACATCACCGCCCAGCGATGCGGGAACGGCGTCGCGGACTTCTGTTCCTGCTGCGCGCCGAGCTGCAGGAAGCTCCAGGCCTCGACGGTGAGGAAGGTGAGCGGCATCACCTCGAGCGCCGAGAAGAAGGCGCCGAGCGCCATGTTCTCCGCCGGCGCGCCGGAGAAGTAGAGGTGGTGCATCGTCCCGATCACCCCTCCGACCGAGTAGAGGATGATGTCGAGCAGGACCACCGTCAGGGCCACGCGCTCGCGAACCACCCCGAGCAGGACGAACACGTAGGCGACCATCGCCGTGGTGAACAGCTCCAGGAAGTCCTCGACCCAGAGGTGAACCACCCAGAAGCGCCAGTAGTCCGTGATCGTGAAGTTGTCGCCCGAGTTCACCAGCAGCCCGACGGCGTAGAAGGCCGGGATCGCCAGCGCGGCCAGAAAGAAGAGCCACGGCATGTTGCCGACCCGCTCCTTCGAGAGGCGCCCCTTCAGGCCGCGGTAGAGCATGAAGACCCAGACGAAGAGGCCGATGATCAGCAGTACCTGCCAGAAGCGGCCGAGGTCGAGGTACTCGAAGCCCTGGAGGCCGAAGACCGAGCCTGAGAACCAATCGTGGATCTGGGCGAACTCGCCGATCAGGCTGCCGAAGACCACCACCGCCAGCGCCCCGAGGAGGAAGAAGGCCAGCTTCCGCTGCCCCTTCGGCTCTCGCCCGGCGATCATCGGCGCCAGGAAGATCCCGGCCGCCACGAAGGAGGTGGCGACGAAGAAGATCGCCAGCTGGACGTGCCAGGTCCGGACCAGGTTGTACGGGAAGACGTTGGCGATGTCGATCCCGAAGAAGCCGCCCAGGTCGGCGCGGTAGTGCTGGGACATCCCGCCGACCAGCGTCTGGAGCAGGAAGAGGGCGGCCATCACGAAGAAGAACCACGCGGTCGCCCGCTGCCCTGGTGTCAGCGCCACGTCGCTGGGCGAGCGGAAGCTGAGCGTCGCCTGGTCGCGTCCCTGCCAGCCCAGGCGCCAGCGCCCGAAGGCGGCGAAGAGGATGCCGATCCCCCCGAGCAGGGCGATCAAGGAGATCACCGACCAGACGATCACGTTCGCGCTCGGCGCGTTGTCGACCTGCGGTTCCGGCGGCCAGTTGTTCGTATAGGAGTAGTTGTGCCCCGGCCGCCGCACCGACGCGGCCCACGCGGACCAGGCGAAGAACGAGGTGAGCTGGTGGATCTCGGTCTGACCCTTGACCGGGTTCGGGAGCAGCCCGTACCGGGTCGTGTCGCTATCGAGGAAGTCGGAGTAGTGCCGACGCAGCTGGGCGAATGCGCTCGCCTGCTGGGCCGAGAACGGCAGGGTCTTCGAATCCGAGTCGTAGCGGTTCGTCTGGAACTGGTCGATCGTCTCCTGCTTTGCCGAGTCCGACTCGCTGCCACCCAGCTGGCCCTGGACGATCGCCGAGGACCGGTGCAGGTAGTCATCCGTGAAATCCGGCCCCAGGTAAGCGCCGTGACCGAAAACGGAGCCGTACTCCATGAGAGCGTGGTGGAGGAAGACCTTCTGGCCGGCGCGGATGTCGTTGCCCGTGAAGACCACGCGGCCGCTCGGATCGACCACGCGGTCAGGGATCGGCGGGTCCGACTTGTAGGTCAGATACGCCAGCAGGACCAGGACGAAGAAGCCGGCGATGATGACCAGCCCGGCCACCTGGACCCAGGTCCGCGAGACCAACAGCTCGCGCTTGGCCGACGGAGTCTCGCCCGCCGGCATCCCGACGGTGCTCTCACCTCCGCGTTTTCCTCTGCCGAAAGCCATCGGATTGAAACGAGTCGATGGTCGAGGCGGCGGCCGCATCCTATGTGTCGATTCCGAAAAATCAAGCGCGGTCGCCAGGACATAGGGTTCGCCGCGCGATGGCGCAGGTACAGACCGTGACCGGGCCGATCGAGGCCGATCAGCTCGGCACCATGCTGATCCACGAGCACCTGCGCAATCAGGATGAGGCGGTCCACAACCAGTGGCCGCTGGCCGGCGCCGTCACGGAGGAGCCGCCCCACGTCGTCGCTCCGGGAGAGGACTACGACATCGCCGTGCGGGAGGCCAAGGCCGCGGTCGAGCTCGGCGTCAAGACGATCGGCGAACCCACGGCGATGTTCCTCGGGCGCGACGTCGGCTTCATGAAGCGCGTGTCCGAGGAGACGGGGCTGCAGGTCGTCCCCTGCACCGGGATCTACACCTACGACCACCTGCCGCAGTTCTTCGTCAACCGCGATCCCGAACAGATCGCCGAGCTCTTCATCTCCGACATCGAGCAGGGGATCCAGGGGACGGACATCAAGGCGGCCTTCATCAAGTGCGCCGCGGACGAGCCGGGCGTCAACGAGAACATCGAGAAGGTCCACCGCGCCGCCGCGCGGGCGAGCGTCAAGACCGGCGCGCCGATCATGGCCCACTCGCGCCCCGCCAGCAACACGGGCCCGCGGCAGGTCGAGATCTTCGAGGAGGAGGGGGTCGACCTCTCAAAGGTCCAGATCGCCCACTGCGGCGACACGGACGACCTCGACTACATCGAGGGCCTGATCGAGAAGGGCGTCTGGATCGGGCTCGACCGCTACGGGCTGGACCTCTTCCTCCCCTACGACAAGCGACAGGCGACGGCGAAGGCCCTGCTCGAGCGCGGCTACGCCGACCGGATCTTCCTCTCGGCCGACTCGGTCGCCACGACCGACTGGTTCCCGGTGAACGTGATCGAGCAGCTCATCGCCGCGGGAGCGGCGCACGACTGGACCATCCGGATCGTGCCCGAGAGGGTGCTGCCCGAGCTGCGCGAGGCGGGCATGACCGAGGAGCAGGAGCGCACGATGATGGTCGACAACGCCGTTTCCTGGCTCACCGCCTAGACGAGAAGAACGCCTCCAGCAGGGCGGCCGACTCGGTCGCCATCAGCCCGCCCTCCACCGACGGCCGGTGGTTGACGACCGGCTCGGCGAAGAGATCGATCACGCTGCCGACAGCCCCGCCCTTGGGATCCGCGGCGCCGTAGATCAGGCGCGGGACCCTGGCAAGCGTGATCGCGCCGGCGCACATCGGACAGGGCTCGAGCGTCACGTAGATCGTGGTCTCGAGCAGACGCCAGCCGCCGAGTCGCTCGGAGGCCTGGCGCAGGGCCAGCACCTCGGCGTGTGCGGTCGGGTCCCGGCGCAGCTCGCGCTCGTTGCCCGCCTCGCCCAGGACCTCCTCCCCGCGCGCCACGACGGCGCCGATCGGGACGTCGCCATGCTCGGCGGCCTTCCGGGCGAGCTGCAGGGCGGTTTGCATGTGGTGCCGGTCGGCCTCGCTGAACTCCGTTGGCGTCATCGCTCCGGCAGTATGGAGGCGGCGGGGGGCCCGCGCTACCAGGAACTTTTCGCGCCATTGGGTGTTCCGAGAGGACGATGCGAAGGCTGATCGCCACAACCACGCTCGTCCTCGCCGCGGCCATCGTCCCGGCGGCGGGCGCCGATGCTGCGGACACCCCCAGCCAGCACGGCCACGTCCCGGGGCAGCTGCTCGTTCGCTTCGACGGGGGCCGCGAGCACCTGGTGAAGGTGCCGGAGGGCGTCAAGCTCTCCTCCGCCGAGCATGCCCTCGACGCCAATCCCTCGGTCGACTACGCCCTGCCGAACTTCCTCGCGCATGCCTCCGGGATACCGAATGACCCGGGTCCGGCGGGCACCCCCGGCGGCTGGCAGCGGACGCAGTGGAACTTCCTGCCCTGCGGCTCTCTGTGTGGAGAGACGGCGAGCGCGTACCAGGCGAATGGCGGGCTTAACGCGCCCGAGGCCTGGGGCATCCTCAAGCGGGACGGGGCCGCGGGGGGCCGCGGCGCGCGGGTGGCGGTCCTCGACACGGGGGTCGCCTACAGGACCAAGAAGCCTCGGTTCCGCAAGAGCCCGGACTTCTCACGCAGGCAGTTCCTTCCGGGGTACGACTTCGTCGACAAGGACAAGGAGCCGCTCGACGAGGACGGTCACGGCACCCACGTGGCGGGGACGATCGCCGAGCGCACCGGGAACAACGTCGGGCTGACCGGCCTGGCGTCGAAGGCGAAGATCATCCCCGTGCGCGTGCTCGACTCCGAGGGCTTCGGCACCGCCCGCGACATCGCCAGGGGGATCCGCTTCGCGGCCAAGCACAAGGCACAGGTGATCAACATGAGCTTCGAGTTCTCCCTCGGGGTCAACAGCTGCGCGAAGATCAAGGGGATCTGCTCGGCGGTCAAGTACGCGTTCAAGAAGGGCGCGCTCGTCGTCGCGGCGGCTGGGAACGAGAACGGCGAGCCGGTGGCGTATCCAGCGGGCGCGCCGCACGTGATCGGCGTTGGGCGGACCACCAAGGACGCCTGCCTCGCGGCCGATTCGCGGACGGGCGCCGGGCTGGACCTGATGGCGCCGGGCGGCGGCTATCCGCTGCTCAGCAGCTGCGGCACCGACGACTCTCTCTTCACCCGTGGCGTGCCGATCTTCCAGCTCACCTTCGAGGGCCCGGGATTCACCACCTTCGGCTATCCGGGCGGGTACGAGGGCACCTCCATGGCCGCCGCCCACGTCTCGGGGGTGGCCGCGATGGTGATCGCAAGCCGAGTGGTCGGCCGCTCTCCCGCGGCGGTCGCATGTCAGCTCATGGGCAGCGCCCGCCACACCGACGCGCAGCTGGGCCAGCCGTATGACCCGCGGCTCTTCGGCGCGGGACTGGTCGACGCCGCCGCGGCGGTCAGGGCGAGAGCGCCGGGCTGCTAGCGGCCGCTAGGTCGTCTTGACGATCCAGACATCGCAGGGTGCGTGGTGCGAGATCTTGTTCGGCACGCTGCCCAGCAGGAAGCGCCGCGCTCCGGTCATGCCCTTGTTGCCGACGAGGACGAGATCGGCGTCGTTCTCCTCGGCGACGTCGAGAATCGCGTCGGCGGGCTCGCCCTCGCGGGGATGCGTCACCACGTCGACCTTCGCCTTCTTGGCCACGGCCGCTGCCTGGCCGAGGACCAGCTGCACGTCCTCGCGAGGATTGACGGTGTGGGAAACGTCGCCCGAGATGCCCTCCCCCTCTTCCTTCAGGCGGGACTGCGGCACAGGCTCGTAGGCGCTGACGATCTCGAGCTTCGCCTTCGAGAGCTTCGCCAGCTCGACGGCCGTCCGGACCGCCTCGGTGGCGGTCTCCGAGCCATCGGTTCCAACCACTATGCGGTCGAACATTTCCTCCTCCTCGCCATGCCTGAATTTGCGCGCCGATACTACCCGGCGCGCAGGAACCGGCGCGACAGGTGCGCTAGCTGAGCTTGACGATCGCGATCACCATCGACGCGAGCAGGCAGACGACGATGATCACCAGGCAGGCTGCCCAGAGGCGCGGCATCCGGCGATCCTAATCCGGCTCGATCGGCTGCGGCTGCGGCGCGACGACACCGCGCAGGGCGCTTTCCGGTGTGCCCGGCGCCACCGCGTACCAGTCGACGTAGCGGCCGCACGCCCGGCGAAGCGGGATCGTCTCGCGGGCGGGGTCGGTGCGCGTGGCGGCCAGGCCGCTCAGGTAGGCCTTGCTCTCGGTGCGGAGCAGCCGGCCGATCAGCGGCGGGTCGGCGACGTCGACGTCCACGACCACCGTGCCGGCCCTCCTCACGTCCAGCGATCCGACCGGGTAGTAGGGAGAAGGGCCGCGGAAGAGCAGGTTGGTGCGCATCTCCGTGCTGAAGGACGATGCGAGCCCCGGGCCGTTCGCCATTACGTGCAGGGCCTGCGTGCTGGCGTACTGGATCGACAGGTCCCAGTTGCCCGGCGTCAGGTAGAGCCGCATGTGCGCGGGCTTGGTCTGGGTCAGCGCCGGGCTCGGATTCCAGACCTTCCCGACCACCGGCTGGACCGTGAAGACCGTCGCGGTCCCTTCGACCCTGGTGATCGGCGCCTGCTTCGGGTCGTTGCAGTCGAGCGGCGCGCCCGGGTTGAGCGGCTCGTACAGGGTGCGCCGCTGACCAACCGGGTGGTCGCGGTGCCAGAGGATGAAGTCGCCCGTCCGCAGACGCGGGACGAACCCGGGGGGCGCCTGGCTCTGCATCGCCGCGCTCGTCGTCACCACCCAGTGGAAGTTGTTCATCACGAACGGCGGGACGTTGTCCCAGTCGAATTTCGCGTTCAGGTCGGTGGCCCGGTAGAGCGGGTGGACCTCCTCGACGTCGTAGTGGTTCGTGATCGGCGCGTACACCTCCGAGCCGATCAGCTCCCAGGAGACGAAGTTGTCGCGACCGAGGAAGAGCACGTTCTGGCCGTCGACGACCGGCCGCATGCGGAGCATCTCCTGGAGGTGGTAGTCGGGGCCGACGGCGGCCTGCCGCAGCGGCAGCAGCGTCGAGAACGCGGCCGCGCCGGCGAAGGCGATCGTCAGCAGCGGCACCGCGAACCCGGTGAGTGGGCGCAGAGGGCGCGGCGGCCACCAGCTCGCTCCTCCACGCTCGGGTACGTCGGCCTCCTCGCCCGGCAGCGAGTCCGCCGAGAGCAGGCCCCGCAGCGCGATCACCATGACCAGTGGCGCGGCGATGGCGAGCGCCTTGGCCTGCGTGTACGGAGTGCCGAGCGCCAGGGAGACGAGGTAGAGCAGCGTCGCCGCGAGCAGTGCCGAGGGAAGCGCGGACTCGCGGCGGGACAGGGCCCTGCCCAGCCCCCAGGCGAAGGCCGCGAGCGCCAGCAGCGCGCCGAGGTAGAAGGCGATCTCGGGCGTGGTCGAGTTCGCCGGCGTGATCCGGAACTCGCCCGAGGGCCAGACCCCGAGCACCTCCAGCGGATTGAGCGGCTGGCGGAGGTTGCCGAAGCCGACCGTGGGGCCGGTGCCCGAGGGATTGAACGCCTTGAAGCTCGAGAAGCTCGCGAGCCGGAAGATCTCGGGGAGCGCGGCGATCACGGGGATGCCGATCCCCAGCCAGAGCGCGGCCCTGGCTCCGCGGAGCCGCTCGCGCAGGCGGAGACCGGCGATGAAGGAGCGCGCGGCGTCGCGTTCGCGGATCGCGATGACGACCATCCAGACCAGCGCCGTGCCAAGGAGCCAGGCGAGGCCCGGGAAGCTGTAGTTGTAGATCGTGCCCGCGGCGATCACGCCGAGGGGGATCGCGGCCCTCGCCGATCCCCCATCACCTGACCAGATGCCGCGCAGGGCGGGCAGCGCCAGCGCGAAGCCGAGCAGCGCGAGGGCCAGGAGCGGCTCCTTGAATGCGCCCTGCGCGAGATATGCCGCCGCCAGATAGGGGCTGGCGGCGAGGACGGCCGCCGGCGCCCGCAGCAAGCCGCGAACGCGGCCGAGCGCACCGTAGGCCGTCAGGGCGAGCAGCACTCCGATCGCGCCCGTGAGGCCGGCGAACCCCTCGATCAGGCTCGCCCCGCTCACCTTCGCGGTGGCGGCGACGATCGCGTGGGGGCCGAGCGGGTAGCCGTCCTTGATCAGGTCGGGGGTCGGCCCGGCGTGCGAGCCGATCCACTCGGTGAAGAGCAGATGCGACGCCATGTCGTCGTTGACGAGGCCCTGCCCGAGGATCCCGACCCGGCCGCTTGTCGCGAACGGGATCGCCACCACGAGGGCGGCGCCGAGCACCGCGAAGATTGCACCGATCCGCACGCTCCCGGCCGGCAAGCGCGTGCGCCCGAAGACGACGAAGCACGCGATCAGCGCCACGCCCACGACCGCCGCGGCGGTGACGGCGTGGCCGGGCAGCTTGATCGCGATGCCGCAGATCACGAGCAGCGCCGAGATCCCGGTGGCCGGGCCGGCCGCGGAATGACGCGGTAGGCCGGCGATCGCCATGATCGCCGAGCCGAGCAGCAGTGAGGCGACGACGATCAGCGCGCCCGCCAGGAGAGCCGAAAGCATCGCGGAAGCCTAGAGTGCCACCGTCAATCCCAGCCCACGCTTCCGGCCAGGCTCACGAGCGGCGGCTGGATGCCTGACGGTTCTGTCTTGTGCTGCCTGACCAGACGGGCGGCCACCACGAAGGTCGCAACCACCCAGAACACCCACAAGCCGATCATGGCGGGGACGTACGCGATCGGCAGGATGGCGGCCTTGGTCGGCAGGAGTGCGACGTAATACGCGACTGTGGGCACGAGGAGTGCCAGCTGCAGCACCGCCACCTGAGTCAGGTACCCGGCCATGATGAAGAAGGGCAGACCCCAGAGGATGTAGTCGAGGAAGAAGTTGGGGCTGAACGCGTAGACCGCAAGCCAGAGCAGTACGGCGGCGTCAATCGGGGCGGGGCGATATCGGAGAACGAACCCCGCCACGCACCCGCACACGCCCAGGGTGATCCACCTCGCTGCGTCTTGCATTGTCGCGCTCACGCCGGAGGGCCTCGAGATCCCCAATCCATTGATCGAGTCCCAGCCGAGGCCGGGGTCGATAGCGAGGCTGAGGCCGCCCCAGCCGGGGACACCCGTGTACCCGGTCACCCGGCCGAGGTCGATCCCGGCGATCCAGAGGGGCGCGAGGCAAAGAGCAGGGACGACGATCGCGGCGCCCGTCAGCTCCGCCCGCTCGCGCCATGATCGCGCTGAGCCGAGCAGTGCCACGACGAGCAGGAGGGGCGTGGTCTTCACCGCCGCTCCGACGCCTATCAACAGGCCGGCCTCGATCGCCCGCCTGGTCTTCGGACGTCGCTCCCAGGCCATCAAGCCGAGCACGGCCGGCAGGATCGCCACCGAGTCGATCTGCCCGTGGTAGCCGGAAACGGCGATGAACGACGGGCCCAGCATCACCAGCGCCGCGCCCGCGAGGCAGACCCGTTCCGCGGCCGGCCGCCATGCGAGGTAGACGTAGACGGCGAGCGCCAGTCCGACGTCAGCCAGCGTCGGTCCGAGTTTCGCCAAACCATGGAACGAGAGTCCGGAGATGTCGCTGAGCCATGACGCCCCCGCCAACCAGCCGAGGAACAGCGGCGGGTACGACCACGACAGCAGGCCACTTTCATAGACGGCGTGCCAGTCGCCGTTGCGCGCAGCCGCCCCCGAGGCCGCTTCGATCGCCGCGTGTCCGGGGTTGCCCGTGAACGCGAAGGCGAGCACGACCCGAACGGTCAGGCCGGCCGCGATGACGGCCCAGAGGGACCTGCTTCGCAGGATGGAGCTCACCAGGCGCGGAGAACCGGCGGTGGCGACCTTCTACTGGGCGGGATATTCCGGTCTTCGATTCTGGACATCGACGAGCTCTGATCAGAGGCCGGGGACGTGGCGCGCCACGAACCCTTGCGGGTATGCGTCGTACGGATGCCAGCGCGGCCCCGAGCCTCTCGCATCGCCAACGGTGTCCCATCGCAGCCCGGCGATCACGGCGTAGACATGAGTGGGACTCGCGTAGATCGTCAGCCACTGCCCCGGCCCAGGGGCGCCGTAGCCCATGAACTGACCCGACGCCATCGGGGTCTGGAGAAGACCGGCTCCGGCCAGCGCGTAGCTGACAGCGCCGGAGCAGTCGTAACCCTTCGATTGAAACGACCCGTGACCGCCGCCCCACGCGTACGGTTGCCCGACGATCAGGTTGGCCGCGCTGATCATCGCCCGGATCGGGTCGGGCGCGGACGGAGGGGCGAGCGCGGTCCGGTTGAGCAGGATCGCCGAGGCGACGCCCCCGACCGGATGGGTCGCCGTATAGACGCGCTTTCGCTCGCCCGGAGGCGGAGGGGTGTAGGAGCCGTTGGTGCCCGCGGACGCCGCGGGCAAGCCCGTCACCGGGTCGACCGGAGCGGCCGGCGCCGGCTTGGCCGGGGCCCTCCCCTTGCCTGCCGAGGAGTCGTGTGGCGCCCCGGGCTTGTAGCTGGGGTTTTCCGCCCACGGCGGCGGAGCCAGCTTCGCATCCGCCAGCGCGCTGGCGCCGGGATCGGTGCCGCCGGAGGCGAGCTTCGAGCCCCCGGCCACGATCAACGCAGCGGCCGCAATCACCGCGAGCGCCAGCACAGCGAGAATTTTCCGGCGAGGCATGGTCAGTTGAACCCCAGCTTGTAGAGGCTAACCACGCCCCGTACACGCCGCTCCACCTTCCAGCGGCGGTGCGCCTGCTCTACGAAGGCCTCGGCTGCCGACCGGCCCGGATCCGCGATCCAGGCCTCGGGGGCGAGGCGGGGCAGCAGGTTCAACAGCAGGGCCACCCCGGATCGCTCGTAGAGGACGTCGGTCCCGAGGACGAGGTCGAAGGGGCCGCGGGCGATCAGGTCGTCGGGCTCCGTCCACTCGACCTGGGCGGTCTCGACGAACACGTAGTTCGCCCGCGCGTTGCAGGCGACCAGCTCGAGCGCCTCGGGGTCCCTGTCCGTCGCCAGGGCGATCGCCCCGGCGCGCGCCGCGGCGATGCTGGGGACCGCGAGCCCACAGCCGAGCTCCACCACACGCAGGCCCCGCAGCGACTCGCCGGCGAGCTCGCGTCCCAGGGCAACGCCGCTGCGCCAGAGAACCGACCAGTAGGGAGCGAGCGGCGCCCACTCGACCTGGTGGTCGTCCGGGATCTCGGCGGCCTCCGCCGGCTGGAGCACCCGAAGCTCGCCCCTCGGCGTCTCGATCGAGTGGTTGACGTATTCGTCATTCACCGACCGAATCTAAGGGCTGGCGCTAGGAAGCGGAGGCCGGGGAGGCCGCGTCCGACTCCGCCCACTCGGCACGGAAGACGCGGTGGCTGCCGGCGAGTCCCTTGAGCTCGAGCTCGCGGCCGTCGTCGAAGCGCGGGCCATCGCCGTTACCACCCGACGCCGCCTCTCGCATCTCCTCGGAGACGAGGATCTCACCCCCCACCGCCTGGGCGGCGATCCGCGCCGCCAGAATCACGTTCTTCCCGAAGTAGTCGCCCTCCTCCGAGATCACCTCGCCCGTGTGAAGTCCCATCCGCACTCTCAATGAAACGGGTGGCTCCTCGGCTTCGCCTGCGGAGCCCCCTCGCATCAAACCGGACCCATCCCGCTCGCGCTCGGCGAAGGCGCGCTGGACCTCGATCGCGCAGGTGAGCGCCTCGCCGGGATCCGGGAAGGCGAGCATGAAGCCGTCGCCCTGGCTCTTCACCTCGTAGCCCTCGTGGCGCGAGATCTGCTCGCGGAAGATCGCGTTGTGCTCGCGCAGGACCTCCAGCCACTGCTCGTCGCCGAGCTTCTCGGTGAGGACCGTCGAGTCCTCGATGTCGCTGAACAGGATCGCGACGGTGCCGTCGGGGGCGGCGTGGGCGCGCATGTCCGGGCGCTCCTGCTCGAGCTCAGAGACCATGTCGTCGATCGAGGTCGTCACGTCGACGCCGGTGAGGCCCTGCGCGTCCAGGCGGTCACGGAGCGCTCGATCGACGATCCAGCGGGCGCCCATCTCACGTGCCGTGCCCAGCACCTCCGCGAGCAGCTTCAGCGCGAACTCGCGATCGCCATCTCCCTGGCGAGCCAGCAGCAGCTCGGCGAGCGCCAGCCCGGAAAGAGCCATCCCCGGCCGGTCGTTCATTCCGGTCGTAATCTCGACCGAGTTGGCCAGGTGCCGCTCGGCGTCGTCCAGGCGACCCAGGGTCTGCGCGAGCAGCCCGAGGACGCGATCGACCGGACCGTTGCAGCCCACTGCCCTGGCCACGACGATCACCAGGCCCTCGTAGGGCAGCAGCTCCTCGTAGGCGCGCTCGGCGCGGTCGACGTCGCCGACGATGGCGATGGCCTCGCCGATCAGGCTCATCCCGGCGCTCCAGTTGACATCCCTGGGGATCGCCGAGAAGTCGTCGCCGGCGAAGCGCTCCAGCTCGCGGCGCGCCAGCTCGAAGTCGCCCGAGCGGGCGGCGAGGGTGATCACGCCGCCCCGCCAGGCCGGGATCCCGGGGAACCGCTCGGCGAGATCGCGAACGGCGGGGAGCAGCTCGCCGGCGCGGCCCTGCAGGCTGCGGATCTGAATCATCTGGATCCCGTAGAACTGCTCCGCGACGGGCTGCTCGGCGCGCTGTCCCGCGCGCCTCGCCTCGTTGGCCAGGCGCTCCGCCCCACCGATGTCGCCGTCGAGCAGCGTGCGCATGCCGCGCAGCGCGATCGTCAGCCAGCTGTGCTCCGGCATCCGCAGCTCCTCGGCCAGCCGGGCGTAGGTGGCCAGCTCGCGATCGACCTCCGGCATATCCGCCAGCTCGAGGAACTGCCAGAGGCGGTAGCCGTGCGCCCGCAGGACCGCCTCGCGGTTGCCCGTGGCGTTCCCGAGCTCGAGCATCTCGTCCGCGAGCCGGAGCCGCTCCCGCGGCGCACCCGGCCCCGAGGGAATGAAGATCTTGCGTTGGAGAGCCGGGAGCAGGCTGGCCGGGGCATCGACCTCGCGCGCGATCTCGATCGCCTCGTCGACCAGCCGCGTCGACTCGGCGAGGTCGTTGTCGAGCCAGTACATCTCGGCCGACTTGGCGCTGAGCAGGGCAGCTCGCCTGGCGGTTCGCTCCGATCCGATCCGGTCGAGCGCCTCGTCGAGCAGGGCGAGCAGCTTCTCGTCGAGCCTGCCCGCGTCGCTCATCATCGCGATCCCGATCGCGGCGCCGACCAGGCTGTCGGCGTCGTCGAGGCGGCGCGCCGACTCCGCGGCGCGCTCGAACGCATCGCGCGCATCCGCCACTCGGGCGGACTTGGCCTCGGCGCCGCCGAGGGAGAGCAGCAGGCTGCAGCGCAGCTCCTCGTCGGGCTCGTCCATCAGGTCGAGTACCTCGAGGGCGCTCCCGTACACCTCGACCGCGTCCTCGTAGGCGAGCTGCTCCATGTCCTGCTCGCCGGCACGCTGCGCGTAGTCGATCGCCTTGGCGAGATCGCCGCGCGGAGCCGCCTCCAGGAAATGGTGAGCGAGCTCGCCGAGGCGCTCATCGACATTGCCGCCGCAGACATCCTCGATCGCCAAGCCGGCGCGCTCGTGGAGCGCCGAGCGCTTGGGCGGGCTGAGCTCCTCGTAGAGCGTGTCGCGAACCAGAGCGTGGGCGAACGAGTAGCGCCGCTCACCGAGATCGGTGACCAGGCGCTCGGCGATCGCCTCGCGGGCAGCGTTCATCAGCTCCTCGGGGCTGAGCTCCGCGACCCGCCAGACCAGGTCCTCGTCGAAGTCGCGGCCGATCACCGCGGCCACCCGGAGGGCCTCGTTCGTTCGCTCGCTGAGCCGGTCGAGGCGGCGCCCGACCACCTCCCGGACACCCTGTGGGATCTGGAGGTCGGCGACGCTGCCGCCGCGAGTGAGCTTGCCCTCGCTGGCGAGCAGCCGGACGACCTCCCCCACGAAGAACGGGTTGCCGTCCGTCTGCTCCTGCACCGCCGCGGCGAGCCCGGGCGGGGCGGGGGCGCCCGAGGTCATCTCGATGTAGCGCTCGACCGCCGCGACCGAGAGCCCTCGGAGCGGGATGCGCTCGCTTCCCTCGATGCCGGAGATCTCGCCGAGGACCCGAGCGAGCGGGTGATGGCGGCCGAGCTCGACGTCGCGGTAGGTGCCGAGAATCAGGAGCCCGCTCGAGGCGAGCTCCCGGGCGGCGAAGAGGAGCAGCAGGAGCGAGGGCTCGTCGGCCCAGTGCAGGTCGTCGAGCACGATCACGATCGGCCGGTCGCGGGCCGCCGCCAGCATCAGGCTGGTCACGGAATCGAAGAGGCGGAACCGGGCCTCCTCGCTGTCGGTTCCCTTCGCCGGCTCGATGTCGAGCTTCTCGGCGACCTCGGGGATCAGCTGGGCGACCTCGGCCGCTCCGGCGCCCAGCTGCCAGGCGAGCGCGACCGGGTCCGCGTCCCGCGCGTATGAGCGGATCGCCTGCACCCAGGGCCAGTAGGCGGGGGCGCCCTCGTCCTCCCGGCTGCGGCCCCAGTAGACGCGGGCTCCGCTCACCCTCGCGTAGGTGGCGAGCTCCTCGGCCCCCCGCGTCTTGCCGATCCCGGGCTCTCCGACCAGCAGCTGCAGGGACCCACGCCCGGCGAGCGCCCCGTCGACGGCCTCGCGCAGGCGCTCGAGCTCCCGCTCGCGGCCGACGAAGACCCCGCCGGCGAGACCCTCGAGCGGGTTGGCCGGGCGCTCATCCGCGGGCTCGTCCGGCCTTTCCTCGAGCGCATCGAGCATCCGCGTGCGCGCCTCGCCGCCGTTCGGAGGTCGATCCTCCGGGCGCTTGGCGAGCAACCCCAGCACCGCCCGATCGAGTGCCTCCGGCACCTGCGAGTTGTGGCGGGAGGGCGGCACCGGGTCCGCGTGCAGATGCTGGGAGATGATCGAGACCGCATCGTCGCCCGGGAACGGCGGCTGGCCGGTGAGCATCTCGTAGAGGAGCGCCCCCAGCGAGTAGAGGTCGGCCGTCGGCCCGGCGACCTCGCCGAGCGCCTGCTCGGGAGGCAGGTAGGCGACCGTGCCGACCAGCGTGCCGCCGCTGACCCTGGCTCGGGCCTCGGTCGTGGCCAGGCCGAAGTCGCCGAGGCGCGCGTGTCCGTCGTCGTCGATCCAGACGTTCGCCGGCTTCAGGTCGCGGTGGACGACGCCGCGGGCGTGCGCGTGCTCGAGCGCCTGGGTGAGGTCGCCGGCGATCTCCACGGCCCGCGGCACCTCGAGGTGCCCGCCGGCGGCGGCCAGCAGGCCCTCGACGTCGCCCCCTGGCATGTAGCGGCTGACGATGAAGGGGTTGCCGTCCTCCTCGCCCGTATCGAGGACCGTGACCACCCGCGGGTGGTCGCCCAGCTTGCGCATTGCATCGGCCTCGCGGCGTGCCCGGGCCTGGATCCCGGCGCCCACCCCGGCCGTGTCGTAGAGCGCCACGGCGACCTCGGTGCCCGTCACCGTGTCGTCGGAGAGGTAGACGCGCTTCCGCCCACCCTGCCCCAGGAATCGCCGCACGCGGTAGCGGCCCGCGATCTCGCTCGGGACGTCGGCCGGCAGCGGCTCGGGCTGCGGCTCGACGACGGCCGGCTCGGCGCTCAGGTCGCTGCCGCACGAGTCGCAGAATCGTGCGCCCTCACGATTCTCATTGCCGCAGGACGGACATCGCATGCCTGCCGATTATCCCAGCCGCTGCTCGCCGGGCTATTGGGGATGCTCCCAACCGGCCCCTGGACGCTCACCCATTCAGCCGGGAGAACATCTTGCGCTGGGCCTTGTACAGGCCTGGGAACTCCGCGTAGAGGCGGTCATAGGCGTCGCGCGTGGCCCGGTCAGGCTCGAAGACGTGGTCGACGGGAACGAGCTCACGAACCTCCTCGCGCGATACCGCGCCCAGGGCGAGGCCCGCGAACAGCGCGGCGCCGCGGAGGTTGGCGTGCACCGGGTCGGCGACCCGCTCGATGGTGCGGTCCATGACGTCGGCGTGGATCTGGCACCAGAGGTCCGGGATCGCGCCACCCCCGAAGATGCGGATCGGGTCGAGGCGCCGCCTGGCGAAGCGCTCGACTGCTTCGTTCAGCCAGCGAGAGTTGTAGGCGACGCCTTCGAGCACCGACCGGATCAGGTCGGCGTTGCCGGTCTCCACGGAGAGGTTGTGCCAGCCGCCGCGGGCGTTGCGGTCGTCGACGGGCGAGCGCTCGCCCGCGATCCAGGGCGTGAACATGATGCCGCCACTGCCGGGAGGCGAGCTCTCGGCCAGCTCCACCAGCCGCTCGAAGCGGGCCGGCTCGGCGGTGGTGAAGCTCTCCCGGAGCCAGCGCAGGCAGAGTCCCGCCGCCTCGTGGTTGTTGGCCACCAGGTAGCTGCGCGAGTCCAATCCCGGAACAGTCGCGATCGAGCGCATCGCGTCGGTCTTCTTGCGGTCGAAGGGCAGCGAGATCCAGGAGGTGGTGCTGATCGTCATGTGCGGCTCCCCCTCGCCGATCGCGCCACAGCCGAGCGCCCCGGAGTGCAGGTCCGGGGTGCCGGTGACGACCTGTGCCTTCGGGTCGATTCCGAGCTCGGAGGCCACCTCCGGGCGAACGGTTCCCACCAGCGAGCCGGTCTCCACCAGCGGCGGCAGCTTGCCGGCATCGACGCCCGCCCTGCGGGTCAGCGCCGGGTCGTATTCGAGCCGGTCCAGATCCCGGTTGTCGGTCAGCCAGGCGCCGCTCATCGACGCGTGCGTCGCCGCCGCCCGGCCCGTGAACCGCATGGTCAGGTAGTCGACCGGCTCCAGATACCAGCGGGCGGCCGCCGCGACCTCGGGCTCGTCGCGCTCCAGATGGAGCATGTGGCTGACGGGGTCGCCCCCGAACGGGGACGGCACTCCGCCTGTGTGGCGGATCCAGGTCGCGAGTACCCGCGGCGAGTAGCCCATCAGCAGGCCGCCTACGACCTCCCGCGAGTGACGGGCGCCGCGCGTGTCGAGCCACATCACACATGGCCCGACCGGCTCGCCGGCCTCGTCCACCGGGACGGTGCTCGCCCACTGGCCCGTGCAGGAGACGGCGACGACCCGCTCAGCGGGGATGCCCTCGAGCGCCGATCGAGCCAGCTCTCGGACCATCTCCCACCACGCCGAGGCGTCCTGGACGGCCCCGCCGCCGGGCAGACGCTCGGTCTCGTAGGCGCGCTCGTCAACCGCCGCGATCTCGCCAGCCACGGAAACCGCGCCGACCTTCAGGGCCCCGCTGCCGAGGTCGACGGCGAGGACGAACCCCTCGTCCCGGCTCACGCGGCCGGAACGCTCTGCTGCGAGTCCATCAGCTGGGTCATCACTCCGCGAATCATCTCCTCGGCCTCCACGTTGAGGCCGCCCGGCACGCCGCCGTAGATGGCGGTCGACTCGGCCGGCTCGTCGCCGCGCTCGCGTGCGTAGGCGACGGCCGCGTCTAGATCCGACGCGAAGGTCTCCACCACGCCGGGCTGCGTCTGCGGCCGGGTGACGGCCATGTGCAGGGCGTTCGGGTACTGGAGCCCGTTGAAGCGCCAGCCCCGCCTCTTCATCTCGTCGTTGACGTGGTAGATGTCGAACTCGTCGGAGGTGAAGGCGAAGAGGAAGGTCGGCTCACCCAGAAGCCTCAGCTCCGGATGCGACCGAACCGAGTCCTGCATCGCGGCCGAGGTCTCGAAGATCCGCTTCGCGTATTCGCGATAGCCCTCCCGACCAATCGAGACCATCGAAGCCCAGGTCGCGGCGAGCAGTCCATCGGAGCGCGAGCCCTCCATCCCGGGCGAGAAGTACTTGCCCCCGCTCCAGTCCGGCATGAAGAAGTAGCAGCGGTTGCGCAGCCCCTTGTCGCGGAAGAGCAGGGTCGAGGTGCCCTTCAGGCCGTAACCGTACTTGTGCGTGTCGGCGGAGATGCTCGTAACTCCTGGGACCCGGAAGTCGAAGGGCGGGATCGACAGGCCGAGCTCCTCGCCGAACGGCAGCAGGTAGCCGCCGAGGCAGCCGTCGACGTGCAGCCCGACCCCACGCTCGATCGCCAGCTCGCCGAGCTCTGCGATCGGGTCGATCGTCCCGTAGCCGTAGTTCCCGGCCGAGCCGACCATCGCGACCGTGTTCTCGTCGATCAGCTCGTCTACCGCTTCCCGCCGGACCAGCGTGGTCTCGGGGTCGACCTCCGCGCGCCGCATCTCGACGCCGAAGAGGTGGCAAGCCTTGTCGAAGGCGGGATGACCGGTCTCCGGCTTGACCAGGTTCGGCCGGTCGATGCCCCGCTCCTCACGTCCCTCCTCCCGGTAGGCGAGGACGGCCTGGGCGATGCTGGCGCTCCCTCCCGAGGTGACCATGCCCGCGGGCTCGGCGCCCTCGGCTGAATCGGCGTGGAAGAGGTCGAGGGCCATGGCGATGATCTCGCCCTCGAAACGAGTCGCGCTTGGGCACATGTCCCGCTGCAGCGCGTTCTGGTGCGCGAAGAGACCGAACGCCTCCTTCAGGAAGGCGTAGTGGTCGCGGTCGCCGCAGTACATGGTCCCGGAGCAGCGGCCGTCCTCCCAGACCGCGTCCTCCTCGGTCGCCATGGCGCGGAGCTCGCCGAGCATCCCCTCGCGGGAGCGACCGCTGTCGGGAAGCGCGCGGTTGACATCGAAGCGCTCCGCGTACGGATAGAAGTCGAAGAGGTCACTCATGAGATTCCTGGCTCCTTGATGGCTAAATGTCGCCCGAGAACGTGTCGCAGGACTCCAGCTTCCCCTATCCCGGGTTCACCTGGCTCCTTTGCCGATGGACGACGCGATCGGCATAGAGTCGCCGGATGGATGCGGGACTCGCGATCGCGGTCCTCCTCGCCCTCGGTTTCGCGGTCACAAACGGGCTGCACGATGCCTCGACCGCGATCGCGACGTTGGTGGCCACCCGCGCGGCGACGCCTCTGCAGGCGATCCTCCTGGCCACCTTCTTCAACCTGTTGGGCCCGCTCCTG
The DNA here is from genome assembly GCA_963815665.1 of uncultured Solirubrobacterales bacterium. GTDB lineage: Bacteria > Actinomycetota > Thermoleophilia > Solirubrobacterales > 70-9 > DASUPK01. Next base: position 252,631 of record CAWFHN010000016.1, read on the forward strand.
GTCGGTGCGGCGGTCGCCGACACGATCGGCGGCATCGTCACCGTGTCGCCCTCGGTCGCCGTCGAGGTCATCGGCTCGGGGCTGGCTGCGGCCACCGCCTGGAACCTGACCACCTGGCGCCTGGGACTGCCTTCGAGCTCCGGCCACGCGCTGGTCGGCGGGCTGGTCGGGGCTGCCGTGGTCGAAGGAGGCACGCACGCCGTCAACTGGGGTGGGCTGAACGGCCTCCACCCGGTCGGCGTCTTCGGGACGCTGATCGCTCTCGCGGTGGCACCGGTTGCTGGAGCGCTGGCAGCCCTGATCGTGATTCGGGCCCTTCGCCGGGCGGCAAGGCGGGCGACGCGGCGCTGGCGCGGCCAGGTCCAGGGCGGCCAGTGGGTCACCTCGGCGGCGCTCGCCTTCAGCCACGGTGCCAACGACGCGCAGAAGTCCGTGGGGGTCGTGGCCGCGATGTTGCTCGCCGACGGGAAGATCGACTCGCTCTCGGCCCCCACCTGGGTGATCGTCGCGTGCTCCGCGGCACTGACCGCCGGCACGGCACTGGGCGGTTGGCGGATCATTCGGACCGTGGGCCGACGCATCTACCGCATCCATCCCCTCGAGGGACTCTCGAGCCAGTTCTCGTCGGGGAGCGTCATTCTCGGCGCCTCATTCCTCGGCGCCCCCGTTTCGACCAGCCAGGTGGTCGCGTCCTCGGTGGTCGGCATCGGCGCCGGACGACGCCGCCTGCGCCACGTCAATTGGGAGATAGTTCGTCACATCGGGCTCGCCTGGCTCATCACACTTCCGGCCTCGGCAGCGCTCGCCGCCGCCGTGCTCGGCATCTGGCGGCTGCTCACATGAGCGCTCGGCGAGACCGGCGCTGGTTCCTGCCGGAAACGCCCGATGTCATCGGGCTCCTTCGTGCGCAGACGGCGGTGACCCTCGAGGGGCTGGACTCCCTGGCCGCCTGGGCCGGCGGAGATGCTGCGGCCGCCCGGGTCGTTCGCGAGGCCGAGCCCCGGGGCGACACCGCCAAGCGCGAGGTGCTGAACGCCGTGCGCGAAGCCTTCATCCTGCAGCTCGAACCAGAGGACGTCTTCACCCTTTCCCGCGGCGTCGACCGGATCCTCGACTATGCCCGCGACCTGGTCGAGGAGGCCGAGGCGATGAGCGTCACCCCCGACCCTGGAATCGCCGAGATGGTGACCCTCATGGTGGAGGCGACCCGGCAGATCGACCACGCGATCGGTCACCTCGGCAGGGACGATGACCGGGCCACGGCGGCCGCCGACTCGGCGATCGAGACTGCGCGGGAGCTGGAGCACGTCTACTACCGCGACACGGCCAAGCTGTTGGAGATCGAGGAGATGCGCCAGCGCATTGGGCTCCGAGAGCTCTACCGCCGCTGCGACCGGATCAGCGAGGTCGTGATCGACGTCGCCGAGCGCATCGTCTACGCCGTCGTCAAGGAGAGTTGAGCTGAGGGCGCTACTCGAGCGCGCTGCGCTGCGAGAGCGTGTAGAGCAGCACCAGCGACGGGATGACCAACACGGCGGCGGCCCCGAAGACGACGATCACCTCGGTGAGGGTCGCTGAGGCTCCTGCGGCGTCGGAGATCTTCAGCGAGGTCGGGAGCATGTAGGGGAAGGCGGCCGCGAAATAGCCCCAGATCATCGTCACCCCCGCCCCCACGGCCGCCACCCGAAGCCCGCGGTTCCGTCCAGTGACCAACAGGCCGAGCGCTGCGAGGCCGCAGATTCCCGACAGCACCACCAGGGCGATCCCGGGCCAGGACGTGAGCCCGTCGTAGATAAAGCGGGCGTCCTGGTGGAGCGCGATCACACCAAGGATGGCGGCAACGCCAGCGACCACAGAAGCGACGAGCGCCCGCCTGGCGAAGTAGTCGCGAAGGTCTTGATCGCCGGCCGCGCCGGAATCTCGGACCAGGAAGATGGCGGCCGTATAGGCCGCGACGATGACGAAGAGCCCACCGGTGACGAGCGGCAGGAAGCCGGTCCAGCTCCCGGTGGGATCGCCGTCGCCGGCGGCTGGGACTTCTCCCGAGGCGATCGCACCGACGACGGTCCCCATGAAGAACGGCGTGAGCAGCGACGCGGCGCCGAAGACGCGCGTGGCGGGCTGCTGGATTGGACCGGGCAGCGCGTGCCGGAAGGCGAAGCCCGAGCCGCGGAGGACAATCCCGAGGGCGGCGAGGGCCAGTGGGATGTAGAGCGTGCTCATGATCGCCGAGAAGAGCGTGGGGAAAGCGGTCCAGGTCACGACCAGGACGAAGATGAGCCAGACGTGGTTCGCCTCCCACACCGCCCCGATCGAGCGATCGATCTGCCCCCGTACCCGCTCGGCCCGCTCGCCGTTGCCTGCGAGAAGGTCCCAGACGCCGGCGCCGAAGTCTGCGCCTCCGAAGATCGCGTAGAGCGTCACGCCCGCCCACAGGATCGCCGCGCAGGCGTCGGCGGTGCTCATGGCGATGCCCCCGATGTCCCGGGCGGGGGCGGCGGGCTGTACGGAAGCTCAGCCTCGTCCTCACCCTCGCGCCAGCGGCGCGAGAGCGCGCGGAGGACCACGACGGCGATGGTGCCGAGGGCGGCGTAGATCAGCATCGTCGCGCCGAACACCCACCAGATCCCCTGCGCGGGCGTCACCGCCTGCGAGGTCCGCATGTATCCGTTGACGATCCAGGGCTGACGGCCGACCTCGGTGACGATCCAGCCACACTCCAAGGCGACCACCGTCGCGACCCCGGCTACCGCTCCAGCGCGGAGGAACCACTTCGTCTGCGGCAGGTCCCGCTTCCTCCACCAGGAGATCGCGAACCAGACGGCGAGCAGGAAGAGGAGCGTCGCGATCCCGACCATCGTGTCGAAGGAGAGGTGCAGCATCGTCAGCGCCGGCGGCTGCTCGTTCGCCGGGATCTGGTTCAGCCCGGTGACGTCCGTGTTCTTGCTGAACCCGACCAGGAACGAGTCCAGCCCGGGGATTCCGATCCCGCCCTTCACCTTGCCATCGACGCACCTCCCTCCCAGGTACTCGGTCTGATCAGGGCCGCCCTTGTAGATGCACTCCATGCCGGCGAATTTGGCGGGCTGGTCGTCGGCGATCGCGCGGGCGGCAGTGTCGCCCACCAGAAGCTGGAAGGGCGTGGCGATCGCCGCGACCGTGAACGGGATGATGAAGCCGAGTCGGTGATAGCGGTCGCGCCGGCCGCGCAGCATGCCGACGGCATAGACCGAGGCGAGCAGGAAGCCGGCGACCATGTAGGCGGCGAGCAGCATGTGCAGGAACTCGTATCCGGCCGCGGAGTTGGTGAGCACCTCCAGCGGCTTGACGTTGGTGACGTTGCCGCTGCTGTCCAACGTGAAGCCCTGCGGCTGGTTCATCCAGGAGTTGGCCGCGACCACCGAGAAGGCGCCGCCCACCCCGGAGATCACAATCGGCACCGCGGCCCACATGTGCGCCTTCGGCGAAAGCCGGTCCCAGCCGTAGATGTAGATAGCGATGAAAATCGCCTCGAGGAAGAAGAAGATGCCCTCGATCGCGAAGGCGACGCCGAAGGCGTCTCCGAAACGGTCCATGAACCGGGGCCAGAGCAGCCCGAACTCGAAGGTGAGGACCGTCCCGCTGACGGCGCCGACCGCGAACATCACCGCGACGGCCTTCGACCAGTTGCGCGCCAGGCGCAGCGCCGCCTCATCGTCGCGCTTACGCCCCCGCCACTCTGCGATCAGCATCATCGCCGGGAAGGCCACGCCGAAGCAGGCGAGCACGATGTGGAACCCAAGGGTGAATCCCATCTGATTCCGCGCAGCCAGCAGATTGGACGAGGAGTCCGCCAGCAGGGAAATGGATGAGGTCATCGGCCCTCATTCCCTTCTCGAGGATTGACGCCGTAAGCCATCGGCTGGAGCCTATTCGTCTGCGGTGCGGTCACAGGACCGCGACTGGGTTGAGCGGCGATCCCGTCCCACCGGTGATCCGGAGCGGCGCCCCGAGGAAAAGGAACTCCCAGCGGCCGTACCGCTCACAGGCCCCGGCCAGCTCCCCGAAGTCGAGGTAGTCGAGCAGGTGAATCCCCATCGCGTTGAGCGCGAGGGCGTGGATCGGGAAATCGACGCCCTCGGTGGTGCTCGGCGCTGTGTCGCTGTTCCCGTCGGAGCCGAGGGCAGCCACGCCGCGATCGGACAGGAAGACCGCGCAAGTCGGGTGCATCCCGGCCTTCGCGTTCGGCGTGTCCCAAGGGTCGAGCTCTCTCAGCCGGCGTGAGTGGCCGGTTCTCACCAGGAGGATGTCCCCCTCCCCAACCGAAATGCCCGCAGCTTCCTCCGCCGCCTCGAGGTCGTCGATGAAGACGTGCTCTCCCGGCTCGAGCCAGTCAACGCCGCGGACCCGGGGGACGTCGAGGAGAACCCCGCGGCCGATGAGACCGTCTTTGAGCACTTCGATCGTCTCCGTGCTCGCGCCTCCCGCATCGACCGAGTCGCTCGCCCGGTCGTTATAGAGAGCCCCCTCCCACGTGACGTGGCAAAGCGCGTCTATGTGGCTGTGGGAGTCGTTGTGGTAGTCCACGCCGACGTAGTCCTTGGCGAAGCGCAGAGTCCCCGACCCGATGTCCTGGTCCGCCAGCATCGTCATGTGGTGGTCTGCCGGCTCGGGGTTGTCGGGCTCGCGCTCCGTGTTGAGTGGGCGGCTGATCGAGAAGCTCTCACCCGTCTTGACCAAGCCGGCCGCGGCCGCCACCCGGTCTGGCGTCAGGAGGTTCATGGCGCCCCGTTCGTCGTCCGGTCCCCAGCGGCCCCAGTTCGACACGCGCTCGAACAGCTGGCGGAACTCGCTCGCCGAGACTTGGTTCCCGGTTCGCGAGGTCACTCGGTCGTCACCCTGACCGAGAAGGAGGCTTCGTAGCTCTCGCCGGGCTCGAGCAGCTTCAGGTCCCGCCCGCTGACCAGCGCATTTGTGGGCGAAGTCATCGGCTCGAAGGCGACCACGTCATCGTCATCCGGGGCGTATACCTGCGCGAATGGATAGCCCTGGCCGAAGGAGACCTCGATCCGGCGCCCCCCTCCTTCGAGAACAAACGGTTCGGCGGGCGCCCCGAACTCGTCATCGAAGGTCCTCGACCCGAGCGGACCGGCGGGGACATCGGCTTTCTCCAGTTCGCCGGTGGGGAGCTCCTCCGAATCGAGCACCACTCGCTCGATCACCGGTATCTCGACCGCCCAGGCACTGCGCTCCACCCCCGGCAGGCGGAAGTAGGGGTGGTATCCGAACGCGATCGGCACCGGCACCTCGCCGGAGGCATGAACCGTGGTCGCGATGCTCAGCGTGTGATCCGACACTCCCGCCTCGATCCGGAGCTCATGGGGGAACGGGAACATCGCGATCAGGTCCTCGTGGGCGGCGAAGTCGAAGCTGGCGTCCAGACACGGCCCCTCCGGCGTGTCCTCGTGCCGCTCGACGCTCCAGCCGTCCGCGGCCGCAAGGAGACCATGGATCGGCAGGCCGTGGGGATCCAGGCTCGTCAATCCCGGGTGCGCCCACAGGTCGATCTCCCGTCCCGCCGCCCGGAAGTGACGTTTCGCGACCCGGTTCGCCCAGGGATGCAGCAGGGGGATTCCCATCGTCGAGCGGTCCGCGACATAAGTCGCGAGGCCCCCTCGCTGTCCCAGAAGCTCCTCGCCGCGATGTTGCAGTGAGCAGCCCACCATGCCGGCAGCGGGCACGAATGCCGCATCCAGCTCACCGTCCTCTGAGCTGAGCGTCAGGGCCTTCAGCCCCTCGACCTGGCGATCCCCGATCATCCGCGGGCCTCGGCCTCCGTCGGCTCGGGCTGCTTCTGTTCCTCCGTCAGCGACAGCAGGTAGGACTGGCCGCCCGCCTGCTCGATGGCGACGCGACCGATGGTCTGCTGAATCGTGATCGTCCGTTGAGGCCGGCCGTTGCCGATGAAGGCCAACGCCCACCGTGGGATCGTCGCGAGCCGGTTCTTGAAGCCGGTCATGAAGGCGAGGTGGACGAAGAGCCACGCCATCCAGCCGAGGAACCCGGAGAGACGGATGCCCTTGAAGCTGACCACGGCTCGAAATCGGGAGATGGTCGCCATGCTCCCCAGGTCCCTGTAGTGGAACGGCTTCGGCTCCTCACCCGCCAGTCGTCGCTTGATCGTGTTGGAGGCGTGGAGTCCCTGCTGCATCGCAACCTCGGCGACACCGGGAAGGTCGTCCAGGGACATCATGTCCCCGATCGCGAACACCTCCGGATGTCCGGGGAGGGTGCAGTCGGGGAGGACGCTGACCCGCCCGGCGCGGTCCACCTCGGCGCCGGTTGCCTCCCCCAGCATCCGCGCGAGCGGAGAGGCCTGGACGCCCGCCGCCCAGACCTTGGTGTGCGCGGCGATGCGTCGCTCCTCGTTCCCGGACTTCACCATCACGCCCTCGCGATCGACGCTGGTGACGATGCTCGACATATGCAGCTCGACGCCGAGGCGCTCGAGCCCCCTCGCCGCCTTGGCAGAGAGCTGGTCGCCGAAGGTGGCGAGCACCTCCCGGCCGCCGTCGAAGAGCAGGATCCTCGCGTTGCGGGGATCGATCCTCCGGAAGTCGTCCTTGAGCACCCGACCCGACAGCTCGGCGATCTGGCCCGCGATCTCCACGCCGGTCGGCCCGCCGCCGACGACCACGAAGGTGAGCCAGCCGGCCTGCTTCTCCGGGTCCTCCTCGAGCTCGGCCATCTCGAAAGCGCCGAGGATCCGGCCGCGCAGCTCCAGAGCGTCGTTGATCGTCTTCATGCCCGGCGCGAAGCGCGAGAACTCGTCGTGACCGAAGTAGGACTGGCCGGCGCCGGCCGCCACGATCAGGCTGTCGTACGGAATCTCGAATGGACTCCCGTCGGCGCGCGTGGCCGTCAGCTTTCGAGCCTCGAGGTCGAAGGCGTTGACCGCGGCCAACTCGACCTCGACATTCTTCTGGCGGTGCAACACGGCTCTGATTGGCGGGGCGATCTCGCCAGACGAGAGGATGCCGGTGGCCACCTGGTAGAGGAGCGGCTGGAAGAGATGGTGGTTGTGTCGGTCCACCAGCGTGACCTGGACAGGGCCCCGGCGGAGCCGGCGAGCGGCGAACAAGCCGCCGAAGCCTCCACCCACGATCACAACTCGATGCGGGTCGGAGGCCATCGTCGGTCCCTGTGACCCCCTACGCGCCCAGGCGCTCGAGCAGGTGGTCTCCCACACGCAGGGCATTGGCCATCGCCGTGAGCGCCGGATTGACCGCGCCGATGCTCGGAAAGAAGCTGGTGTCCACGACGTAGACGTTGTCGAGCTCGTGGGCCTTGCAGTTCGTGTCGAGCACCGAGTCACCGGGGTCGGTGCCGAACCGGCAGGTCCCGGCCTGATGGGCGACGCCGGCGACGGGGATCTCGTTCTTCAGGTAGGCGTGGTGGGGGAGCAGGTGGCCCTCGTGCATGCCGATCTCGCCGAGCATCGACTTGAGCTTGTCGTAGAGCTCCTTCTTTGGCACCTCGTTCGAGTAGGTGTAAGCGAGCCTGATCCGGCCGTCGTCGGTCATGGTGACGCGATTCTCCGGACGCGGCAGGTCCTCGGTCGAGAGCCAGAAGTCCACCGCGTGGGAGGCGGTCCGCTCGAGGGTCCACTCCGGCGCGAACTTGGTCTCCCCCGGCTTCTCTCCCCGGAACATGGGGGCCTGGGACTTGCCGACCATCTGGATGTTCCCGAGTGGGTGGTCGAACTCCTTGCCCGCTAAGTAGAAGTCGTTGAGGCCGAGCGTCTTCTGGAAGATCGTCGGGTTCGGCTCCTTGGACAGAGCGAGGACCGCCTGACTGTTGTGGAACATGTAGTTGCGCCCCACCTGGTCAGAGCCGTTGCCAAGGCCGTTCGGGTGCTTGTCGGTGGCCGAGGCGAGCAGCAGCTTCGCCGAGTTGGCGGCTCCGCAGGAGACCACGACGATGTCGGCGCGATGGGTCTCCCTCTCGCCCTCGCGCTGGACCACGACCTCCGCGACGGCGGTGCCGTCGTCGTTCGTCGTCAACGAGAGCGCCTCCGCGTTCGTGAGCAGCGTGACGTTGTCGTGTTCGATTGCAGGCCGGACCGCCATCACCTCGGCATCCGATTTCGCGTGGACCAGACACGGGAAGCCGTCGCAGTCCGGGCAGCGAACGCACTTGCTGAAGGGCATGTTCGATTCGTCGAGCAACACGCCACACGGGGCGTGAAACGGCTGGTAGCCCGCTGAGGCGAGGTCGTCGGCAAGTTGCTGGATACGCGGCTCGTGCGATACGGCCGGGTGCGGGTAGGGCGCGCTTGTTGGCGGCTCAGTCGGATCCTCGCCCCGGGCGCCACGCACCTGGTAGAGCTGCTCGGCCCTCGTGTAGTACGGCTCCATCTCGTCGTAGGAGATCGGCCAGGCCGGCGAGATCCCGTCGACGTGCTGGAGGTCTCCGAAATCCTCGGCCCGCAGCCGGTATAGCGCGGCGCCGTAGAGCTTGGTGGCGCCGCCAACGAAGTAGTGGACCTGGGGGGCAAAGGAATTGCCCTCGCCGTCGTCCCAGGAATCCTCGGAGTTGTAGCGCCCGTCGACGAAGACGTCCTGGGCGAGCCAGTTCTGCGGCTCGCGGGTGAGAAAGTCTCCCCGCTCCAGCAGCAGGATCTTCTTGCCGGACGGAGCCAGCCGATTGACCAGCGTCCCGCCGCCGGCGCCGCTGCCGATCACAATCACGTCGTAGTCGCTCATATGTGGACCCCGAACTCCGTGAGGCGCTCGCTCAGGATGATCCGCGCCGCCGCCTCGATCAGCGCGAGGTGGGAGAAGGCCTGGGGGAAGTTGCCGAGGTGGCGGCCGGTGCTGGTGTCGAACTCCTCCGCGTAGAGCCCGAGTGGCGAAGCGATTCTGAGCAGCCGTTCCATCAGGTCGCGAGCCCGCTGGTGCTCTCCGATGATCGCCAGGCCCGAGACCAGCCAGAACGAGCAGATCAGGAAGCTGCCCTCCTTGCCGGAGAGTCCATCGTCGGTATCCCCGGTGACGTAGCGGAGCACGAAGCCGTCCTCGGTGAGGTCGTCGGCGATCGCCAGCACGCTCTTCCTCAAGGTCTCGTCGTCACCGGGCAGGAAGCCGAAGATCGCCGCGAGCAGCGTGGAGGCGTCGAGCGCGTCGGTGTCGTAGTGCTGGCGAAGGACGCCATCCGTGACGCCGTTGTCGAGGATGTCCTTGCGGATCACCTCCGCGGTCGCGCCCCACTCGTCCCGGAGCTCGGAGTCCCCGCGGATCTCGGCGAGCTGAGAGGCGCGATCCATCGCCACCCAGCACATCAGCTTGGAGGACACGTAGTGCTGGGGCTTCCCGCGGGCTTCCCAGATCCCCTGGTCCGGCTTCTTCCAGATTTTCGTCGCACACTCCGCCTGTGCCTGGACGACCGGCCAGAGCTGGCGCGGCAGGCGCTCGCTGCGCTTGGTGTGGAGCAGGATCGAGGCGAGGGCGGCCCCGAAGACGTCGTTCTGGCGCTGGTCGAACGCGCCGTTACCGACCCGCACTGGCGACGCCCCCGCGTAGCCGGAGAGGTCATCCCTGGTCGATTCCGTCAAGTCCCGGCGGCCATCGATCCCGTACATGATCTGCAGCGCCCCGTCCTCGTTCTGCTCGAGTTCGGCGACGAACTGCATGAACTCGTTGGCTTCCCAGTCCAGGTTGAGGAAGTGGAGGGCCTGGAGCGTGAAGGTGGAATCCCGGACCCAGGTGAAGCGGTAGTCCCAGTTGCGCTCCCCGCCGGGGGTTTCGGGCAACGAGGTCGTGAGTGCCGCGACTGTTGCTCCCGTCGGCATATAGGTGAGCCCCTTGATCGTCAGGGCCGAGCGTGAGATCGCCTCCCTGAAGCGATGATCCGGCATGCGGGCCTTGGAGATCCAATTGCGCCAGTAATCCGTCGTCTCCCCCATGCGTGCGAGGGCCTCGTCCATGTCCTCCGGCGATGCGAGCTCCTCCGCCCAGGAAAGCGAGCAGAAGGCATGTTCTCCCTGCTGGAGGGTGTGCCGCGCCTGAGCCACCTGCCCCTCCGCGCCGAGCGGGATGCTGCTTCGAAGCCTCACGGTGACCCCGGCCCCAGTCGCGTCCGCCGTGTGCGTTCCCTGCAGCGCCCAGTCGGCCGGCACGCGACCGTAGTCGAAGTCAGGCTCACAGAGCAGCTCCATGTCGATCGAGCCTTCGATGCAGACCACCGTTCGAACGAGGAGGTGGTGGGCGTCATCATCGGCAGGGGCGCGGGTGTGGGGAGTGACCTCGTCCTTCCTTCGGGTCGGGCCGATCGTCAGCGCGTCGCGGACGATCCCCCAGCCGGTCGGCGTATGCCAGGTGGTGTTGAGGACGTTCGTGCCGGGCTCGTAGATCCGATTGCTCGGGACGTTGATGCCGAAGGGCGCGAAGCGAAACGAGCCGGCCTGGCGATCCAGGAGCACTCCGAAGATGCTGGGCGAGTCAAACCGCGGCACGCAGAGCCAGTCGATCGCCCCATCCGGGGCGACGAGGGCTCCTGTGTGGCAGTTGGAGATGAAGGCGTAGTCGGCGATCGGCGGGAACGGCGACGGCATCGCCGCGCTCTGAGGCACCTCTGCCTGCTTGGCGGCGGTCACGTTCCGGTCCAGGGCTCGCGCCAGCCGCCGAAGTCCTTGACCAGCCGGTCGGCCGCCTTCGGTCCCCAGGTGCCGGGCTTGTACGGCTGGATCCTGGGCGGCTTGTCGAGCAACGGAGCGCAGATTCGCCAGGTCTCCTCGATGTTGTCCTGCCGGGTGAACCGCCCGCTGTTGCCCAGCATCGCGGCGTGCAGCAACACCTCATAGGGAGCGGGGCCCTCGCCGCCCTCCTCCGCAAACTCCATGTCGAGGTTGATCTGCTCGGGTACGGCGGAGTCGCTGCGCTGCGCGTTGACCAGCAGCCGAACACCCGTGGTCGGATGCAGCCTCACCACCAGCTCGTCGGGATCGGGGCGCTGCTGGTCCCGTGAGCCGTAGCCAAGGCGCGGTGGCTCCTTGAAGATCAGCCGGACCTCCCACTGCTCCACCGGCATGAGCTTTCCGGTCCGGATTAAGAAGGGGACGCCGCTCCAGCGCCAGTTGTCGATCTCGAATCGCGCCGCCATGAAGGTCTCCGTGCTGGAGTCCTTCGCTACACCCTTGATCTTCCGATAGCCCTCGTACTGCCCGCGCACGTATTGCTTCGGGTCGGCCTTCGGCATCGCCGAGAACACACCGAACATCGCGTCCTTGAGGGCCCGGGGGTCGCGGCTGGCCGGCGGGTCCATCGCGGTCGCCGCAACGACCTGCATCAGATGATTGACGACGACGTCTCTGAGCGCTCCGACCGGGTCGTAGAAGCTGCCGCGATCGGAGACTCCGAAGTCCTCCGCCATCGTGATTTGGACACAAGCCACGCTGTTTCGATTCCAGACGGGCTCGAGGACCGCGTTGGCGAAGCGCAGAAAAAGGATCTCCGCAAGCCCCATCAACCCGAGGAAGTGATCGATCCGGTAGAGCTGATCCTCGCGGATGTACTGGTGGATCTCCGCCGCCAGATCCCGCGCCGAGGCGAGATCGTGGCCGAAGGGCTTCTCCACCACCACCCGCGCCTGACCGGTGAGCCCGGCGTCGTAGAGCCCCTTGATCGTCATCCCGAAGAGCGAGGGCGGGATCTCCAGATAGAAGACCGGGGTCCGGGCGCCCTTGATCTCGGCGGCCACCCGCTCGTAGGTGTCAGGCTTGGAGAAGTCCCCCTGAACGTAGGAGAACCGCTTGGCGAGCCGGTTGAAGATCTTCGGATCAGGCTTCTTCCCGGAGGAGGTCTCGATCGCCTTCCGGGCGTGGTCGCGGAGATCCTTGTCGGACCAGTCGTCGAACGCCACGCCGACGATCGGGCAGTCCAGCAGCCCCCGGGCCTCGAGGCGGTAGAGGGAGTTGAACGTCATCACCTTGGCGAGGTCGCCGGTGATGCCGAAGATGACGAAGACGTCGGCGGGTAGGGGGCCGCCCGGCGCGGATCTCTCCCGCGCTCGCGCGCCCTCTTTTCTCTTGGCTACCGCCACGTTTGAGGCATCCGTTCCCGCAGGCTCGCAGCCTCCTCCGCGAACAGTTCTATCGCATCACCCGATCGAGGTGATGTTCATGAGTAAACGGCTCGCGACCTCACTTGCTGGCGAGGTGGAAGCGGTTGCAGAAGTCGCAGCGGTAGTAGGTCTTGCCGAATCGCTGGGCCTCCTGGCGGGCGACCGATTCGCTCTCGTAGGCCGTCTTCGGCTTCCCATCCTTGCGAAAGTGACTAGGGACGATGCGCCGCGCCATGCCTTCGAGCGTAGACGACCGATCCCCAGTCCCCGCACGCCCGGGGATCAGGAATCGATCGTCTAGAGGACGGGTTCGGGTGTCTTAGGGGCCATTCCCGATAGACGGAGAGAGCCGCCGGCGTCATCGTCACGGCCATGGCAAATCCAAAACAGAACAAGCCCAAGGACAAGAAGACCGAGGAGGCCAAAACCGAGGTCGGCCCCCGCCGCCCGCTGCTCCGGTCGCGAAGCGACCGGATGCTCTGGGGCGTGGCGGGCGGCCTCGCCGCCCACCTGGGGTTCGACGCGATCCTCGTCCGGATCGCTTTCGTCCTCACCACTTTCTTCGGGGGCGCCGGCATCCTCGCCTACCTGGTGCTGGCTGTCGCGCTGCCGGAGGACGACGGAGAGGGCAACCCGGTGCCGGAGAGCGTCTGGGCCCGTCTCGGCAAGGTCGCGCTCATCTGCTTTCTGGTGGGCCTGGCGCTGTTCGCAGCGGCCAGCCTGGCGGTGATGAGCGCCTGGGCCACCGCGACCGGACACGGCACGGTCGTTGCGGCCATCGTGATCGCGCTGGGCGCGGTGCTCGTCGCCGTCGCCTTCATCGACGTGTTCCGCCGAAGGATGGTGCCGTGGCTCGTCACCGCTGGGCTGGTGCTCGGCCTGCCGGCCGGCGCAATTGCGGCGGCCGACATCCACTTCCCCGGCTCGATCGGACAGCGGGAGTACACGCCATCCGTGGTCGCCGACGTTCCGGCCGACGGCTATGAGCTCGGCACGGGCCAGTTGATCGTGGACCTCCGCCGGCTGCCGTGGGCAAAGGGTCAGACGATCCACGTCTCGGCCCACCAGGGAATCGGTCAGATGATCGTCTCGGTCCCCAAGACGGTGTGCGTCGACGGCCACGCGACCGCCAAGGGCGGTGAGCTGGTGATCGCCGGAGATGTCAGCCACGGAGTGGACGCGGAGGTGGATCAGGGCGAGCCCCGGACCCAGGCGCCGCGATTGCTGTTCGATGGCGACATCCAGTTCGGCCAGATGCTCGTCACCGACGAGGATCCCCACCAGATCGACACGCGTGGGGCCGACTACGACCATCACCAGCAGGAGGCCGACTCGCAAAGGGTGGTCTGCGGCAGGTGAGACGAACCGACATGAGCGCGCTCTGGGCCGGGATGGCGATCCTGGCCCTTGGCGTGCTCCTGTACCTGCAGGAAAACGACAACGTCGACCTTCAGTCCGGCTGGCTGCTCGCCGGGTTCGGAGCCTGCCTGCTGATCGCGCTCGTGGCCACCGCGGCCGGCCGCCCCCGGCGGAGAATGGATCCCGCACAGATTGCCACCGAGAAGCAGCTCTCGGCGGAGATCGGCCGCGACGCGGGGAAGCTCTCCTGGCTCGCCGTCGCGGCCGGCCTGCTGCTCGGGGCAGCGCTGGTGTTCCTCTGGTCCCAGGGCGCGCTGCAGGATGCGGGCAGCGCGGCGGCCGCGGCCCTGCTGGTGACGGTTGTCCTCGGCACGATCTCGGCGCCGCTGTGGCTGGCGATGGTGAGGCGCCTTGGCTCCGAGCGCGTCGCCCGAGCCCGTTCTGAGGAGCGAGCCGAGGTGGCTGCGCATCTGCACGACTCCGTCCTCCAGACCCTCGCCCTGATGCAGAAGCGCGCCGGCGATCCCGACGAGGTCGCGAAGCTCGCCCGTCGCCAGGAACGCGAGCTACGGAGCTGGCTTGCGGGCGAGGGCCCGTCACGGCCAACCGAGCGCCTCGCCGACGCACTCGAGGCCGCCGCGATCGACATCGAGGAGTCGCACGGGACGCCGGTCGATGCGGTCGTCGTGGGAGACGCGCCGCTCGACGAGCGAATGGAGGCGCTGGTCGCCGCTACCCGGGAGGCGCTGACCAACGCCGCGAAGTTCGCAGCCGACGGCGGCCCGGTCCGCCTGTACGCCGAGATCGAGAACGGCGGGGCGCAGGTCTTCGTCGACGACCGGGGGCCCGGATTCGATCCGGATTCGATCCCGAAGGACCGTCGCGGCGTGCGCGAGTCGATAATCGGCCGCATGAAGCGCTTCGGCGGCCGCGCCGAGATCCGCAGCGAGCCCGGCGACGGCACCGAGGTCGAGCTGACCGTGGAGGGCGACGGCCGATGAGCTCCCAGCCGACCGTCGTGATCGTCGACGACCACGCGATCTTCCGCAGCGGAGTCAAGGCCGAGCTCGACGGGATGGTCGAGGTGCTCGGCGAGGCCGAGTCGGTCGAGGACGCGGTCCGCGCGATCGCCGAGCTCGAGCCCGACGTCGTCCTGCTCGACGTCCACATGCCGGGCGGCGGGGGCGTCGAGGTGCTCGGGCAGGTCGCGAAGCAGCGTCCGCAGCAGCGCTTCCTCGCACTTTCGGTCTCCGACGATCCACAGGACGTGATCGCGATCGTCCGCGCCGGCGCGCGCGGCTACGTCACCAAGACGATCACCGGCGATCAGCTCGCCGACGCGGTGCGGCGCGTCCGGGACGGCGACGCGGTCTTCTCCCCTCGGCTGGCGGGCTTCGTGCTCGACGCGTTCGCCGGCGACCTGCCCGCCGAGGAGGTCGATCCGGAGCTCGACCAGCTCACGGCCCGCGAGCGCGAGGTGCTGCGCTACATCGCCCGGGGCTATCTCTACAAGGAGATCGCGCTCCGCCTCCACATCTCAGCGAAGACCGTCGAGGCGCACGTCAGCTCGGTGCTCCGCAAGCTGCAGCTCTCCAATCGCCACGAGCTCAGCCGCTGGGCCGTGAGCCGCCGGTTGGTGGACTAGGTTCGGCGGTCGCAGCAGGCAACCGAAAGGACCATCGATGCACGTCGCCGAGTTCACGCTCCATGCCAAGCCCGGTCACTACCAGGACGTGGCCGACATCTACTCCGCCTTCGCGGCGGACTTCCTCAGCAACCACCCCGCCCTCGAGACCGTCCTGATCGTCGGGGACGAGTCCGACGGCGTCGTCCGCGGCATCGGCGTCTTCAGCGATCGCGACTCCGCCGACGCCGTCAACAGCGACCCCCAGTTCGCCGACTTCAACGACAAGGTCGCGCCACTGCTGGCGAGCCCCTCCGAGCGCGTGGAGCTGCAGCTGCTCCACCAATACGTGAAGAGCTAGGGCTCGTCCTCGAGCCTCTTGAGCAGCTCCACGGCCTCCTCGCGGGTCACCCCGAAGCTGCTGCCGCGCAGCTCCCAAAGGACCTCCTCAGCCTTGATCGAGGCCGTCTCCAGATCGACGCCCTTCGCCGTCAGGTAGTTGACGATTCCGAGAAAGGCGCCCAGGCCGGTCGGCTCGTAACCGGGTTTGGCCATCAGGTCATTCAAACAGCACGGTGGGAAGACCGGATACCCGCTAGTCGGTCCTCCGGGACGGCTCCGCGGAGCGCCTAGAGCAGCGGCAGGCCTTCCCGGAAGGAGGAGATCGCGGCATCGGCTCCCGCCTCCTCGAGCTCCTCGACCGTGAACTCTCCCGTGGCGACGCCGGTGACCCGGATACCGGCGCCGTGGCCGGCCTCGACGTCGCGCGGCGTGTCGCCGCAGGAGAAGCATCGGGCGAGGTCGAGCGTGTCACCGGAGACGACCTCGGCCCGCTCGAGCGCCTTCTTGGTGAGCTCGGTGCGGTCCGGCGAGTCCGAGCCGTAGCCGCCGAAGGCGAAGAAGCGGTTCAGGTTCGCGCGCTGGAGCTTGATGTGCGCCGCCTCCTCGACATTGCCGGTGGTGAGGCCGAGCAGCACGCCGTCGTCGATCAGCTGCTCGAGCAGCTCGACCACGCCTTCCTGGACCTTGAAGCCGGGCGAGCTCTCCACCTCCTCGGGCAGGTGGTCGAGGCGGCGGCGCATGAGAGTGTCGGCCTCCTCCCCGGTCGGCTCCCGCCCGATCGCCTTCTCGAAGACCACACGGCCCACCTCGGGATCGGGAACGCCCTTGCCGGTAACCGCGGGCACGTCTACGTCGACATCCTGGAGCTCCTTGAACGCTCGCTTCCAGGCGCGGTCGCTGGCGCCGCCGGTGGTGATCAGGGTGCCGTCGATGTCGAACAGCACCGCCTGAGCCTTCATCGCGGGGCGCTTTCTTCGGCTATGGGGCCACTAAAGCGCCCCAGGCTGGGGGTGTCAGCCATGGTTCGCTCGATACCGGCGGATCAGCGCGTTCGTTGAGCTGTCGTGCTCGAGCTGCGGTTCCTCGTCGGCCTGCAGCTGGGGAATGATGTTCACGGCCAGCACCTTGCCCAGCTCCACCCCCCACTGATCGAAGGAGTCGATCCCCCAGATCGCGCCCTGGGTGAAGACGCTGTGCTCGTACAGCGCGACCAGCGAGCCGAGCGTGTGCGGGGTGAGCCGGTCGGCCAGGATGACGTTGGACGGGCGGTTCCCCTCCATCACGCGGTGCGGGACCACCTGCTCCGGCGTGCCCTCCTCCCTCACCTGCTCCGGCGTCTTGCCGAAGGCGAGCGCCTCGGGCTGCGCGAAGACGTTCGACATCAGCAGGTCGTGGTGATCTCCGAGCGGGTTCAGCGTGTGCATGAAGCCGATGAAATCGCAGGGGATCAGCCTCGTGCCCTGGTGGATCAGCTGGTAGAAGGAGTGCTGGCCGTTGGTGCCCGGCTCGCCCCAGTAGATCGCGCCGGTGTCGTAGTCGACGCGGGCGCCATCGAGGGTGACGTGCTTGCCGTTCGACTCCATGGTGAGCTGCTGCAGGTAGGCCGGAAAGCGGTGCAGGTACTGGTCGTAGGGAAAGACGCCCGAGGTCTGGGTGCCGAAGAAGTCGCCGTACCAGACTGCCAGCAGGCCCATGATCGAGGGCAGGCTCTGACCGATCGGGTTGACCTTGAAGTGCTCGTCGACAGCATGGAACCCGGCCAGCATGTCGTGGAAGCCCTCGGGCCCGATCGCGAGCATCGTCGAGAGCCCGATCGCCGAGTCCATCGAGTAGCGGCCGCCGACCCAGTCCCAGAAGCCGAACATGTTGTCGGTGTTGATGCCGAACTCGGCGACGCCCTTCGCGTTGGTCGAGACGGCGACGAAGTGCTTGGCGATCGCCTCGTCCGATCCCAGCTTCGCCAGCGCCCACTCACGCGCCGTGTGGGCGTTGGTCATCGTCTCCAGGGTGGTGAATGTCTTCGAGGAGATGACGAAGAGGGTCTCCTCGGGATCGAGATCCCTGGTCTTCTCGGCGAAGTCCGTCCCGTCGACGTTGGAGACGAAGCGGAAGGTCATCTCCCGCCGGGAGTAGTGCCGAAGCGCCTCGTAGGCCATCACCGGGCCGAGGTCGGAGCCGCCGATTCCGACATTGATCACGTTGCGGATCGGCTTGCCGGTGTGGCCCTTCCACTCTCCCGAGCGGATCCGCTCGGCGAACGCCGACATCCGGTCGAGCACCTCGTGAACCTGCTTGACCACGTCCTCGCCGTCGACCACCAGCGATCGGTCCTTCGGCATCCGCAGCGCGACGTGGAGCACCGCGCGGTCCTCGGAGACGTTGATGTGCTCGCCCCGGAACATCGCGTCGCGTCGCTCGGCCACGCCCGATTCGCCGGCCAGCTCGATCAGCAGCTTCAGCGTCTCGTCGGTGACCCGGTTCTTGGAGTAGTCGAGGAAGAGCCCCGCCCCCTCGGCGACCAGGCGCTCGCCGCGGCCGGAGTCCTCGGCGAAGAAGTCACGGAGATGCCGTTCCCCGATCTCGGCGTGGTGCTTCTCGAGGGCCTTCCAGGCCTTGCGCGTCCGCAACTCCGGTCCCGATGCCACGCGGGCAGCCTATCCGCGCAGCGATGCCTCTAGGCGGCCAGGCGCTCCGATTCGGCCTTGATCGTGTCCAGCAGGTCCGTCCAGGACTTGACGAAGCTCTCCGCACCGTCCTTCTGGAGCTTCAGCGCCAGGGCATCGGTGTCGATGCCCGCGTCCCGATGCGCCTGGAAGACCTGGTCGGCGTCTCCGCCGTCGGCGGGAAGGGGCTCCCCGACCTTGCCGTGATCGGCGAAGGCGTGCAGGGTCTTGTCGGGCATCGTGTTGATCGTGTCCGGGGCCGCGAACGCCTCGATGTAGAGGGTGTCGGAGGCGTTCTCGTCCTTCGTGCCGGTGCTCGCGAAGAGCAGGCGCTGCAGGCGAGCGCCCTTCTCCGCGAGGCCCTGCCAGCGGTCGGACTCGCGCATCTCCATCCACGCCGCATATGTGACCTTGCCGACCGCGACCCCGAGGGTGTTCTTGATCTCGTCGGGCACGTCGTCGTGGACGGCGACGTCCCAGCGGCTGATGAAGAGCGAGAGCACCGAGGGCACGTCCGGGTCGAGGCCCGCCTCGATCCGCCGCTCGATGCCCTTCATGTAGGCGTCGGCCGCGGCCATGGTCTGATCGGTCGACATCAGCAGCGTGACGTTGATCGGCACGCCGGCGAAGATGGACTCCTCGATTGCGGGCAGGCCCTCGGGGGTGCCGGGGATCTTGATGAAGTTGTTCTCGGCCGCGCGCCCGTGCAGGTCGGCCGCCTGCTGGACCGTGCCCTGGGTGTCGTAGGCGAGCGTCGGCGAGACCTCGAGGGAGACCCAGCCGTCCATGCGATCGGTGTCCTTGTGGATCGGCTCGAACATCTCGGCCGCGCGGGTGACGTCGGCGAGGGCGAGCTCGAAGAAGATGTCCTCCGGCTCCATCCCCTTCCCCCGGAGCTCGGTGATCTGCTCGTCATAGGCGTCGCCGCCCGAGATCGCCTTGTCGAAGATGGTCGGGTTGGACGTCTGCCCGGTGACGTTGAGGTCGTCGATGTAGCCCTGCTCGGTCCCGTCGTCGAGCATCGTTCGCGTGATGTTGTCGAGCCAGAGGCTCTGGCCAAGGTCGTGGAGCTCTTGCGTGGGCTTCATCGTCCAAGTACCTCCTTGGCCGTCTCGGCCACTTTGTCGGGGGTGAATCCGAACTTGCCCTGCAGGTCCTTCAGCGGAGCGGAGGAGCCGAAGGTGTGCATTCCGATCTTCGCTCCACCGGGACCGACGAACCGGTCCCAGCCGAGGGTAGAGGCCTCCTCCACGGAAACCCGCGCGGTGATCTCCGGGGGGAGAACCTCGTCCCGATAGCTCTGCTCCTGGCGCTCGAACAGCTCCCAGCAGGGCAGGCTGACCACGCGCGAGGCGATTCCCTCGGAGATCAGCTGCTCGTGGGCTTTGACCGCGAGGGCCACCTCGCTGCCGGTGGCGATCAGGATCACCTCGGGCCCACCGTCGGGATCGGCGAGCACGTAGCCGCCTCGGCGAGTGCCTGCGGCGGAGGCGTACTTGCTGCGATCCAGGATCGGCACGTCCTGCCGTGTGAGCACCAGCGCCACCGGCTGGTGGGAGCGCTCCATCGCGGCTCGCCATGCCTCGGCGACCTCGTTGGCGTCCGCCGGGCGGATCACGTCGAGGCCGGGGATCGCTCGCAGCGAGGCGAGCTGCTCGACCGGCTGGTGGGTCGGGCCGTCCTCCCCGAGCCCGATCGAGTCGTGGGTGAAGAGGTGGATGACCGGGAGCTCCATCAGCGACGAGAGCCGAATTGCCGGGCGGGCGTAGTCGGAGAAGGTGAGATACGTGGACCAGAGCGGGCGCATCTTCGAAAGCGCGAGGCCGTTCGAGGTCGCCGCCGACTCGTGCTCGCGGATCCCGTAGTGGAGCTGGCGCCCGTCGCGTGACTCCGGCTCGAACGGCTTGCTGCCCTCGAGCTCGACCGCGTTCGAGCCGGTGAGATCCGCCGCGCCGACCACGAGCCAGGGCACGCGCTCCGCGACCGCGTTCTCCACCTTGTTCGACGCCTTCCGGGTGGCGAGGCCCTTCTCGTCGGGATCGAAGCTCGGGAGATCCGCGTCCCAGCCCTCGGGAAGCTCGCGGCGCTGCATCGCCTCCCACTGGCCGGCGAGCTCGGGCTCGTCGGAGCGATAGCTCTCGAAGAGCTGATTCCACTTGCCGCTCAGCTCCGCCCCGCGCTTGCCGATCTGCCCGGCGAATTGCTCCCGCACGCCATCCGGGACCAGGAACTCCGCGTCCTCGGGCCAGCCATAGAAGCGCTTGGTCTCCCGAACCTCCTCGTCGCCCAGCGGCTCGCCGTGCGCCTCGGCGGTGTCCTGCTTGTGAGGAGCCCCGTAGCCGATGTGCGAGTCGACGATGATCAGCGTCGGCCGGTTTTGCTCCTCCTTGAAGTTGTCGAAGCCCCGGGCGATCATCGCCAGGTCGTTGGCGTCCTCGACCCTGGTGACGTTCCACTGATAGCCCTCGAAGCGGGCCTGGACGTCGTCCTCGTAGGTGATCGAGGTGTGCCCGTCGATGGTGATGTGGTTGTTGTCGTAGACCCAGCAGAGATTGGAGAGCTTCTGGTGGCCGGCGAACGAGGCGGCCTCGTGCGAGACCCCCTCCATCAGGCAGCCGTCGCCGGCGATCGCATAGACGTCGAAGTCGAAGAGCTCGGCGCCGGGGCGGTTGAAGTGGGCCGCCTGCCAGACCGAGGCGACGGCCATGCCGACGCTGGTGGCGATGCCCTGTCCGAGCGGGCCGGTGGTCGTCTCGACACCGGACGTCCACCGGTACTCGGGGTGTCCCGGGCATTTGGAGTCGAGCTGGCGGAAGCTCTTGATGTCGTCGATGCTGACCGCAGGCGTCCCCTCGATCTCGTAGTCGGGATCCACGGCCCGAACGCCGGTCAGGAAAAGCAGCGAGTAGAGGAGCATCGAGGCGTGTCCCGCCGAGAGCACGAAGCGGTCGCGGTTGGGCCAGATCGGGTCCGCCGGGTCGAAGCGCAGGTAGCGCTGCCAGAGCACGTACGCGAGCGGAGCAAGGGCCATCGGCGTGCCGGGATGCCCGGAGTTCGCCTTCTGAATGGCGTCCATCGAGAGCGTCCGGATGGTGTTGATGCAGAGCTCGTCGATGTCGGTCTGCTGCTCGGTTGTCGCTGCCATCGCCACGATCCTACGGATAGTGTCCCGCGGGGTGAGTGAGCCAAACCTCGATGCGGAGAAGAAGGCCGCCGCGGAAGCGGCCGCGGAGCTCATCGCCGACGGAATGATGGTGGGCTTGGGCACCGGATCCACCGTCGCCCACCTGCTTCCCGCGATCGCCGCCCGTGATCTGAGCGGCCTGCGCTGCGTCGCGACCTCGGTGGCGACCGAGGACCGGGCCCGCCAGCTGGGCATCCCGGTCGAGGACTTCGACAAGCTCGAGCGCCTCGACATCGCGATCGACGGCGCGGACCAGGTCGCGCCCGACCATTGGCTGGTCAAGGGCGGCGGGGGGGCGCATACCCGCGAGAAGATCGTCGCCGCGACCGCCGAGCGCTTCGTCGTGATCGCCGATTCCTCCAAGACGGTCGACCGGATCTCGGCTCCGATCCCGCTCGAGCTCTCGACCTTCGGCCTCACCTCGACCCTTGCGCGGATCAGCGCCGAGCTGGGAGAGGTGGCCCTGCGGCCCGACACCCCGCCGAGCCCCGACGACGGCGTGATCGCGGACTACCACGGCGAGGTTCACGAACCCGGCGAGCTCGCCGCTCGCCTCGCGGTGATGCCCGGCGTCGTCGACCACGGCCTCTTCCCGTCGGGGATGGTCGGCGCGGTCCTCGTCGGCCGCGGCGACGCAGTCGAGCGTGCCTGAGCCGCTCGAGAAGCTGGAGGCTCTCTACGAGGTCTGGGCCCACGGCAATTTCTCGGGCGGAGAGATCTTCGATCCCGCCGTGGAGATGGACACCTTCGGGATGGCGGAGCCATTGCACGCCGGTGGCATCGAGGCGGTTCAGAGCGCAATGCGGGACTGGCTGAGCGCCTGGGAGCGCCCGCTGACGATCGAGGCGGAGGAGCTGATCCAATCCGGGGACCGGATCCTCGCCCTGGTGCGGTGGCAGGGCCACGGCAAGGGCAGCGGTGTGGAAATGGAGGCCGAGGGCGCCCACCTCTGGACCTTCCGCGACGGCCTGGTCGTTCGGTTTGACGTCTACCGCGACCGCGACGACGCGCGGGCGGCGCTGGGAAGCGGATGAGCTCCCTGGTTCCTCAGATGTTGACCTGCGCCATGCCGACGCGCTCGTAGCGGTCGCCGGAGACCTCGGGCAACTCGGCGTCGATCCGCGAGAGGTCCTCCTCGGTCAACTCGACGTCGGCCGCTGCGGCGTTCTCCTCCAGATACTTGCGCCGCTTGGTCCCGGGGATCGGGACGATGTAGTCGCCCTGGGCGAGCACCCAGGCGAGCGCCAGCTGAGCCGGGGTGACGTCCTTCTCGTCGGCGATCTCGCGAAGCTTCGCCGCGATCGTCGCGTTCGCCTCCAGGTTGTCGCCCTGGAACCGGGGCTGGGTCCGCCGGAAGTCGTCCTCGGCCAGCTCCTCCGGGGAGTTGAAGCGTCCCGAGAGGAACCCGCGGCCGAGCGGCGAGTAGGCCACGAAGCCGATGCCGAGCTCACGGCAGGTCGGCAGGATCTCGGTCTCCGGCTCGCGAGCGAAGACGGAGTACTCCGTCTGCAGGGCGGTGATCGGGTGGACGGCGTGGGCCCGGCGGATCGTCTCCGGCGCGGCCTCGCTCAGCCCGAGGTACTTCACCTTGCCGGCCTCGACCAGCTCCGCCATCGCGCCAACCGTCTCCTCGATCTCGACGTTCGGGTCGACGCGATGCTGGTAGTAGAGGTCGATCTGGTCGATGCCGAGCCGCTGGAGCGTGCCGTCGAT
Source organism: uncultured Solirubrobacterales bacterium (assembly GCA_963815665.1). Classification (GTDB taxonomy): domain Bacteria; phylum Actinomycetota; class Thermoleophilia; order Solirubrobacterales; family 70-9; genus DASUPK01. Next base: position 275,615 of record CAWFHN010000016.1, read on the forward strand.
CGTCTTGCGGACGCTCTCGGGCGACCCGTCGATCTCACCGAGCGTCGACATGTCCCCGGCGACGGTGTTGTCCAGGTTGCGCTGGAACTTGGACGCGATCACGTACTGCTCGCGCTTGCCCTTGATCGCCCTGCCGACCAGCTCCTCGTTGGTCAGCGGGCCATAGATCTGGGCCGTGTCCATGAAGTCGATGCCGAGCTCCAGGGCGCGCTTGATCGTCGCTTCCGACTCCTCGACGTCGGTGTCGCCGTAGAAGGCGGACATGCCCATGCAGCCGAGCCCGATTTCCGAGACTTCCAGATCTCCGAGATTGCGCTGTTTCATTTCTCGCCAAGCCTTTCGCGGTAGAGGTCGATCTTCCAATCGATCAATTCGAGGTGGCCGGCGGTCTCCTCGAGGCGGGCCTGAACGGCCTCGCGATGTGCCTCGAGCAGCGCCAGCCGCTCCTCATTGGTTTCTTCTCCCCCGTTCAGCAGCTCCGCATACCTGCGGACCTGACGGATCGGCATTCCGGTGGCGCGGAGCTTGGTCAGGAACTTGATCCGCTCCAGGTCCTCCTCCGCGTAGCGCCGGTGGCCGCTGCCGTTGCGGCTCACCGGCTGAAGCAACCCGGCTCGCTCCCAGTAACGCAGCGTGTGCGCACTGAGGCCCGATTCCTGCGCGGCCTCCGCAATCGTGAGGGTGGCTTCCACTCGATTGAAGATACGACTTAGAGCGCGCTCTAAGTCAAGGCGCCATGTGCATCGAGTCCATCGCGTGCATCGCCGCCGGCGAGCCGGGGAGAGTCAGCCCCGGAACCTGACCGGGGAAGAAGGCGACCCCGATCGCCAGCGCCAGGAGCACCACTACGGTGACGGCCTCAGCGCGCTCGCGCCAGGGCAGCACCTTCTCGAGCACGATCAGCGCGGCGATCACCACCATCCAGGTGATGCTCATGACTCCGAGGGCGAAGAGGGCCGCCATCAGCGCCCACGAGGTGCCGACGCAATAGGCGCCCTGATCCAGGCCCATGCGGAGTGCCCCGGCCGCGCCCTCGCGCCAGTCGGCGGCCAGCAGCTCGCGGTCGCGGCAGTGGCGCAGACAGGCCGTCTTCAGAGGCGTGAGCTCGTAGAGGGCGGCAAAGGCGATCACGCCGCCGGCCACGTACCGGCCGCCGTCCTCCCAGCCGAGGAAGGAGATGTCCAGCGAGCGGACGGCCCTGTAGACGAGCCAGGCAACCAGGCCGACGAGCGCCCAGGTGAGCAGATAGCCGGCGGCGAACAGGGTGGTGCGCAGGAGCGACTGCGGCGTCACCTGGGCCGAGCCGCCACGCGCCTGCCCGGCGTAGGCGCCGGCCATCGGCACCAGCGACGGCAGCATCATCGCGGCCATCATCACCGCCCAGATCCCGGCGAACCAGCCGAAGGAGCCGAGGTCCGTCCCCGGGCCCGCATCCATTCCCTGCATCCGGTCCACGGTCACCACCCAGGCGATGGCGGCCGCCCCCAGCAGGAAGATGGCGGTCACTCGTAGTTCAGTTGCTCGTCCCAATTTGGCCTCCCTTCCGGAGTCAGATCGAACAGGTTCCAAAGCGGCTCGAGGGTCCCCACGTGGCGTGGGTCCTGGCCGGGGTCCCAGGGCCCGTAGAAGAGCTCCGAGCCCCAGAAGTGGCGGATCGTCTCGCCGTCGCGGTGGAAGACGTTCAGCATCGGCCGCTGGGCACCCTCGGGCGTCTCGCCGAAGTAGTCGGGGTTGTAGGTGTTCCCCTGCGAGGAGAGCAGCCGCAGCCCGCGCCAGCCGCGCTCCCGCTTCCAGGTGAGCAACCGGGGAAGTGGCGACCTGGCGACCACGGCGAAGTTGAGCTGCCGGCTCGCGTGCTCGACCATCCCGTCCAGCTGGTCGAGCAGGCCCACGCACGATGGGCACGGTCCCTCGGCGAGCGCGAGCTCCGCCGTCTCCCGTTCGCGGACCGGCCCGGGACGCTCGTCCTCTGGGTCGCGCGGGAACATGAAGCTGTAGATCGCCAGGGAGTCCCTGCCTGGCGCGAACAGCTCCGAGAACCGCACGTCGGTGGACCCGCCATCGGGCCCCTCCCCCTGGAAGACGTAGTCCTCGGGGATCTCGCCGCCGGGCGGAAGCTCGCGACGGGCCGCGGCGACCGCCTCCGTCTGGCGCCGCAGCTCGATCTCGGCCTCGAGCAGCGCGTCACGGGCAGTCCTGTACTCGGCGCTCTCTCCTGGGAAGGCGATGTCCATCTTGGGCTCTCCTACTTAGACCCAAGAACGCGCTCAATCTCATCGAAGCAGGTCGACCAGCCCTCGTACTGGGAGTCCCGCCGCTCCTGCTCGGAGATGCCGCTGTTCGTGAACAGCACCGTGGTGACGCCGTCCCGCTCCGTGAACTCCAGCTCGATCATCTGCTCGTTGGAGGGATCGTCGTCGAAGGTCCAGGAGAAGGCCAGCCGGCTCGGCCGCTCGATCAGGGTGTACTCGCCACCCGCTCCGACCGGCTCGCCGTCCGGATCCCGCATCACGACCCGGATCTTTCCGCCCACCCGGAGGTCGACCTCGGCGCTCGGCTCCCGCCAGCCGCTGGCCGGCCTGAACCAGCGCCTGATGACCTCCTCGCTCGTCCAGGCGTCAAAGACGTCCTCGGCCGGAGCGTCGAAAGTCCTCTCGATCCGGACCACCCGCGCCGCATCCTCGGCCACAGTCACTCCTTTCTCTCCTCGAGATACTCGCCGACGACGTCGAAGAGCCGCTCCCAGCGAGCTCGTTGGGTTTCTATCCAATCGGAGGTCTCGGCAAGCCTCTCCGGCCGCAGGGCGAGACGATGCGTCCGCCCGTCGATCACCCGCGTCAGGACGCCGGCCTCCTCGAGCAGCTTCAGGTGACGCGAGATCGTGGGCTTTGACACCCCGAGGCCCCGGGTAGCCTCGCTCACGGTCGCCGCCCCGCCGCTGAGGCGCTCGACTATCTCGCGGCGGGTCGGATGGGCGAGCGCCTTGAAAGCATCGTTAGCCATTGTGCTAACTATATATTCTTGGAGGACGTCGATCCCGACCACAGGAGGAAACGCGCATGCCGGAGCACAGAGTGGCGACCCAGGACGAGTGGGAGGCCGAGCGCGAGGCCGTGCTCGCCGAGGAGAAGGAGCTGACCCACCGCGGTGACGAGGTCACCAAGAAGCGGCAGGAGCTCCCCTGGGTGGCGGTCGAGAAGGAATACAGCTTCGAGACCCCCGAGGGCACCAAGTCGCTCGCGGACCTGTTCGACGGGAGCTCGCAGCTGATGATCTACCACTTCATGTTCGGGCCCTCGTACGAGACCGGCTGCCCGGTCTGCTCGTCGATCACCGACACGCTCGCGCCACAGGCACCGCATCTGCAGGCGCGCGACACGACGCTGATGCTCTCCTCGCGAGCGCCGGTCGACAAGCTCGAGCCCTTCAGGAAGCGAATGGGATGGGAACTGCCCTGGGTCTCCGCCGAGACCGACTTCCATCGCGATCTCGGCTTCTTCAACTCCGAGGAGGAGCTGAAGCCGTTCCTCGAGTCGGGCCAGATCCCGCTGACGGTCACCCAGAACGCGGAGATGTGCGGCACCGACGCGGCCGGCTACGTCGCCGAGGGGCCGGGCTTGAGCGTGTACGCCCTCGACGACGGAACCGTCTATCGGACCTACGTCACGACCCAGCGGGGGCTCGACGCCATCATGGCCTTCTACCAGCTCCTCGATCGCACGCCGAAGGGGCGTAACGAAAGCGCCACCGAGCCGCTCTGGATCCGCTACCACGACGCCTACTAGGGCCGGGTGAGGCCCCTCGGTACCGTGAAAACGGACAACGAAGAGGAGGCCGCAAGTGGCGACTCGCAACGGCAGCGCGCAGTGGAACGGCAGCCTGAAGGACGGCTCCGGCACGCTGACCGTCGGCGACGGGGTCTGGAGCGGCGACTACTCGTTCGCATCGCGCTTCGAGGACGGTGACGGCACCAACCCCGAGGAGCTGATCGCGGCCGCCCATTCGGGCTGCTTCTCGATGGCGCTCAGCGCCCAGCTCAGCGAGGCCGGGCACGCCCCCAACTCGATCAAGACCACCGCGAAGGTGCAGATCCGCAACGTCGACGGTCGGCCGACCATCGACAACATCGATCTCGAGACCGAGGGCGACGTGCCGGGCATCGACGAGGCGACGTTTCAGGAGCAGGCCGAGGCGGCGAAGGCGGGCTGCGCGGTCTCGCGAGCCCTCGCGGGCGTCAACACGATGAACGTCACGGCGAAGCTCGCCGGGTGAGGCGCTGGGCCTAGGCGTCGGGCGCGGCGGCGCGGTCCGCCAGGATCAGCGAGTCGCCGCCCGGCTGGACCCGGCCGGAGGGAGTCGAGGGGTCCTGCGCGATCAGCTTCTCGAGAGCGTCGACCTTGGACTCTCCCGTGACCACCCAGAGCAGGCTGCGGACGCTCTCGATCTCCGGATAGGTGAGCGTCATCCGGCGGACGCCCTGGTACTCGCCTGAGGTGACGGCGACCCGGCGGTCGGTCACCTCGAGCACCGGATCGCCCGGGACGAGCGAGGCGGTGTGCCCGTCGGGGCCGATCCCGAGGTGGGCGAGATCCAGCTGTCCGGGGAGCGACTCGGCGTAGCGGGCGGCCGCCGCGTCGAGGTCCTCGGCGGTGACCGGCATCGGCTTGATGCTGCCCTGCGCGCCGATCGAGAGGCTCTCGATCAGGTGGGTCAGGTTGCGCTGGTCGTCGCCCGCCGACGCGACCCTCTCGTCGACCTGGAAGAGGGCCGCCTTGTTCCAGTCCTCGAACAGGTCCTCGAGCTGGGAGAACATCGGCCAGGGGTCGCTGCCGCCGCTGACCGCCAGCTCAGCACTGCCTCGCTCCGCGACCGCCCGTTTCGCGGCCTCGGCCATCAGCTCGGCCCCGCGCTTGTGGACCTCGTCCGGTGTGTCGAATACCTCGAGCCGGTGGGCGCCCATCACTTCGGCTTCTCCTTGTGGCCGCCGAACTGGTACCGCATCGCCGACAGGACGCGGTCGGCGAAGTCGTCCAGGTCACGAGAGGCGAAGCGCTCGTACAGCGCCGTGGTGAGCACGCTCGCCGGCACGCCCTCCTCGATCGCGGCGATCGACGTCCAGCGGCCCTCGCCCGAGTCCGAGACACGGCCCTCGAAGTCCGAGAGATCGTGCGACTCCTGCAGGGAGGCAGCCGTCAGGTCGAGGAGCCAGGAGCCGATCACGCTGCCCCTGCGCCAGACCTCGGCTACCTCAGGGAGGTCCAGGTCGTACTGGTAGTACTCGGGGTGCTCCAGCGGGGCGGTCTCGGCGTCCATCTCCCGCTTCACCTTCCCCGCATTGGCGTTCTTGAGGATGTTGAGACCCTCGGCGTAGGCGGCCATCACGCCGTACTCGATCCCGTTGTGGACCATCTTCACGAAGTGGCCCGCCCCGTTCGGACCGCAGTGGAGGTAGCCGTTCTCGGCGGTGTCCGGGTCCCCCGTGCGCCCCGGCGTCCGCTCGGCCGACTCGACCCCGGGGGCGATGGTCTTGAAGATCGGATCGAGGCGCTCGACCGCCCCGTCCGGGCCACCGATCATCAGGCAGAAGCCGCGGTCGAGGCCGAAGACGCCGCCGCTGGTCCCGCAGTCGATGTAGTCGATGCCCTTCTCCCCCACCATCTGCGCACGCCGGATGTCGTCGCGGTAGTACGAGTTGCCGCCGTCGATGATCGCGTCGCCCTTGTCGAGCACCTCGGCGACGTCCTTGACGGTGCTCTCCGTGATCTCGCCCGCCGGCACCATCACCCACACCGACCGGGGCGCGTCGAGCTTCTCGGCCAGCTCCGCAAGCGAGGAGGCGCCGGTCGCCCCCTCGCCGGCCAGCTCCTTGATCGGGTCGGGGTTGACGTCGTAGACGACGCAGTCGTGACCGTCGCGCATGAGACGCCGGACCAAATTCGCTCCCATCCTGCCGAGGCCGACCATTCCGAGCTGAGCCATCCGTCTCTTCTCCTCTTTCGTTGACGCGAGCATCCTACGCCGGTCCAGTAGGTTCCCAGCGTGGCGCAGGCATCCTCATCCGGCAAAGGCATCGGGCCACCTGCCGACGCGCTGGTGATCTTCGGGATCACCGGCGACCTGGCGAAGAAGATGACGCTGAAGGCGCTCTACGACCTGGTCGAGAACGGCACGCTGCAGGTCCCGGTGATCGGCGTCGCGCGGAACGACTGGAGCGATGAGGACCTCCACAAGCACGCCCGGGACGCGGTCGAGGGCCGAGTCGCGGTGAAGGGCGAGGAGCTCGACGAGGACGTCTTCAAGAAATTCACCGACAAGCTCACCTACGCCCAGGGCGACTACACCGACGAGGCCACCTACAAGGGCCTGAAGAAGCAGCTCGACTTCGCCAAGCACCCGGTCTTCTACCTCGAGATCCCGCCGTCGCTGTTCGCGACGGTGATCGAGCATCTCGGCAAGGCCGGCCTCACGGACGGCGCCCGGGTCGCGATCGAGAAGCCGTTCGGTCACGACCTGGCCTCGGCGATCGAGCTCAACGACCAGATTCACGAGGTCCTCGACGAGGACCAGATCTACCGGATCGACCACTTTCTCGGCAAGGAGCCGGTGATGGACATCACCTACCTCCGCTTCGCCAACTCGCTGCTCGAGCCGATCTGGAACCGCCGCTACGTCGAGTCGGTCCAGATCACGATGGCCGAGGACTTCGGGGTCGACGATCGCGGCAGCTTCTACGACGCGGTCGGCTGCATGCGGGACGTGTTCCAGAACCACCTGCTGCAGACGCTGGCCCTGGTGGCGATGGAGCCGCCGTCGGCGGGCGCCGACCCCGATCCGATCCGCGACGCCAAGCTCGACATGTTCAAGGCGATCCCCGACATCAACCCGAACCGCTACGTACGCGGCCAGTACGACGGGTACCGCAAGATCGAGGGCGTCGACCCGAAGTCGGACACCGAAACCTTCATCGCCCTGCGGCTCGATATAAACAACTGGCGCTGGTCGGGAATCCCCTTCTTCGTCCGCGGGGGTAAGGAACTCGCCGAGAAGGTCACGGAGGTGCGGGTGATATTCCAGAGCCCGCCTCCACTCGGCATCGGCGGCGGTCCGGCTCCCGAGACGGACGAGATCGTGGTCCGGATCGATCCCGATTCGGGCGTCAGCTTCCTCGTCGAGGCGAAGCAGCCGGGTGAGGAGGCGCTGCGCCGCGTCCACCTCGACCTGCTCTTCCAGCGGGAGCTCGGAGGACAGCCGGGGCCCTACGAGCGCCTCCTCGCCGACGCTCTGGCGGGCAACCAGCAGCGCTTCGCCCGGGAGGACAGCGTGCTGGAGACCTGGCGCGTCGTGCAGCCGCTGATCGACAATCCCTGCGCCCTGGAGCCCTACCGCAAGGGCAGCTGGGGCCCGGAGGGCGCATCGAACCTCCTGCACGGCTACGGAGGCTGGCGCCGGCCGTGGCTGCCGGACAAGCCGCTGGAGTCCGTCGGCGCCGGCTAGCGGCCGCTTGCCGCCGCGATCTGATGGCGAAGCCGTCCTGTCGATAGGGTGGAGGTCAGTGTCTGAGGCGACCCTCCACACGAACGCCGGCCCGATCACCGTTCAGTTCTTCGACGATGACGCCCCCAAGACCGTCGAGAACTTCCGCAAGCTCGCCGGCGACGGCTTCTACGACGGGCTCATCTTTCACCGCGTGATCAAGGACTTCATGGTCCAGGGCGGCTGTCCGGAGGGCACCGGGACGGGTGGCCCCGGCTACACGTTCGAGGACGAGTTCAACGACCACAAGATCGTCCGCGGCGCCCTGGCGATGGCCAACGCGGGGCCGAACACCAACGGCTCCCAGTTCTTCATCGTCACCACGGACGCCGCGCCCTGGCTCGACGGCAAGCACACCGTCTTCGGGGAGATCACCGATGGCATGGACGCGGTCGATGCGATCGAGGGGACCGAGACCGGCCCCGGCGACAAGCCGAGCCAGCCGCAGGTGATCGAGAGGATCGATCTCAGCGATTAGCCGGGTCGCGCCGGGGGAAGGGAGGAGGCATGGCTGACGACCGGACGATCGTGATCACCGGGGCGACCGACGGCCTCGGGAAGGCGCTGGCCTCGGAGCTGGCGCCCGGCGGGGGACGGCTGATCCTGCACGGGCGGGATGAGCGCAAGGGCCAGGCGCTGCTCGAGGAGCTGCGACCGCGGTCGACCGGCGAGCTCGAGTGGCGCCGGGCGGACCTCTCCTCGCTCGACGAGGTGCGCGATCTGGGCGACTCGCTGCTCGACGAGGACCGCATCGACGTGCTCGTCAACAACGCGGGGATCGGGACCACGGCCGAGGGGTCCGCCGAGCGAGGGGACGGGGATCGCGAGGAGAGTGGCGACGGCTACGAGCTGCGCTTCGCGGTCAACTACCTCGCACCGTTCCTGCTTACGCGGGTGCTGCTGCCGCTGATCGAGCGCTCCTCCCCGGCCCGGATCGTCAACGTGACCTCGGCCGGCCAGGCGCCGATCGACTTCGACGACGTGATGCTGGAGCGCCGCTACAACGGCATCCAGGCCTACGGCCAGAGCAAGGTCGCGCTCGTCATGCTCACCTTCGACCTCGCGGAGCAGCTCGAGGGCAGCGGCGTCACGGCCAACTGCCTGCATCCCGGCACCTTCATGCCGACCAACATGGTCCGCAGAGCCGGCGTCGAGCCCGCGACTCCTCTCGAGGACGGCGTCAGGGCGACGATGCGGCTGATCGCCTCACCCGAGCTGGACGGAGTCAACGGCCACTACTTCGACGGCACCAGCGAGTCCGCGCCCAACCCGCAGGCCGAGGACCCCCAGGCCCGGCGGCGCCTGCGGGAGCTCTCCTCCGAGCTGACGGGCATCCAGGCCACCGCCTGATCCGGCCGCGGTTTTTGTGGCGGCCGTTAGATTCTGGCCATGGGAATCGGCGACAAGTTCCGCGAGCTCTTAGGCGTGGGCACTGACCCGCTCCATCCCGATGGCGTCGCGGAGCTCAAGATCGGCGACGCGAGCTATGACGACTGGCAGGTCGTGCGGGACTTCGATGACCTCGAGACCGCCCGCGCCTGGCGCCAGCAGCTCACCGACGCCGGGCACGAGGCGGTGATCACCTCGGACCACCCGCTGAACGAGTACGGGCGGGGGGACATCGCCCTCCGGGTACCGCCCGGCAAGTGGTCCGAGGCGAACGAGGCCCTGGACGAACCCGTCTAGCGGGCCTCCGGAGTCCAGCCGCCTGAGAGCGGCTCTCCGACCACCAGGTCGAAGCGCTCCACCAGCTCGGGGACGCTTTCGAGCTTGAAGTAGTGGCCGTAGCGGTCGCCAAGCGCGGTTAGCTCATCCGGGTCGGCGTTCATCGCGCCCCCCATGTCCGACAGCTCCTTGAAGAACCTCTCGAAGCCGGCGGGGGCGATGATCTCGAGGATCCGGGCAGGCTCGTCCCCCGCGTTCCAGAACGTGTGCCACTGGTTCCGAGGCTTCCAGACCAGATCCCCGGCCTCGGCGACGAGGACGTCGTCCCCGAGGAGCGCGCCGACCTTCCCCTCCAGGACGAACGTGTACTCGTCCTCGCGAGTGTGGATATGCAGGGGAGCGGCCAGGGCTCGGGGCGACATCGGGTGCTCGACCAGCGAGAAGCCACCGTCCGTCTCGTCCCCGTCGATCATGAAGCGAACGCCGATGCTGCCCAGGAAGCCCGCCGCACCCTCGCTGGGCTTCAGGACCTTTGCCTTCGTAGTGGTGGTCGCCTCCATCTCCTTCTCCTTTCGTAGAACACTGCTGTCGCGTGAATCTATACACATCTCTGATCGATCTGTCAAGATTCATAGGACAGATATGTCCTCCGAAAAACGGCCCTACCGGAAGAGGAAGCGAGCCCAGCTCGAGGCAGAGACCCGGCGCCGGATCACCAAGAGCGCGGTCGAGCTTCATGGAACCCTCGGGCCTTCGCGTACCGCGATGAGCGCGGTCGCCGAGCGGGCGGGCGTCCCCCGCTCCACGCTCTACCGCCACTTCCCGGACGAGGCCTCGTTGTTCGAGGCCTGCAGCGCGGACTGGAATGCGGCCAATCCTCCGCCGGACATCGGGGCGTGGGCGGCGATCGACGACCCGGAGGAGCGTCTGCGCTCCGCCCTTGGGGAGCTCTACACCTACTGGGGGCGGACGGAGCAGATGATGGAGAACCTGATCCGCGACGAGTCGACGAACGAGAACGTCCGCCGGCACTTCGGCCCCGTCCGCGCCTACCTGCAGGCGGCCGGGGACGTGCTGATGGCCGGCAGGGGGCTGCGCGGAGCCGCCCGCGCTCGGGTGCGCGCGGCGATTGGACACGCCATTTCCTTCTCGACCTGGCGGTCGCTGACGCGCGAGCAGGAACTGGACGACTCCGGTGCGGTTGACGTGATGATGCGCCTGGTCACCGCGGCGAGCGAGCGCGATCGGGCCCCGGCGCGCTAGACGAGGTCTTTGTCGATCTCCGGGTCCGCGTAACAGACGACGGTGTGCGCCCGCCGGTCGGGCCAGCCTCGTCGCTCGCGCTTGAAGAGGACGCCTGCGAAGCCAAGGAGGAACGGCAGGGCCGAGATCGGCAGCCAGATCGCCCGGTGGAACGCCTGCCCGGGCCTGACGGGCTCGCCGTCCTCAGCGAGCATTCTGATTGCGACGAAGGACATGCCGAGGGTGCGCCCGGCGCCCGACCAGAAGACCACCAGGTACGTGAGCGCGATCAGGGACCAGGCGAAGAACCCGAGCGCGAACACGACGGCGCTGCCGTGCTGATCGCCCTTCTCGAACGCGGAGATCAGCGCGGCGATCGCCGCCGAGATCAGCAGCAGGGAGCCGTAAACGATCCCGGCATCGATCGCGAGCGCCAGCGCCCGGCTGAAGGCGCCGGCGTAGATGGGGCGCCGCTCCCGCTGGGGCCTGCGGAGCACCCGTCGGGCAGCCCGCTCCACCGCGGTGTCGATCTGCCGGGCGGCGCGCCGCACCCCGCGCCGCAGGTCCTCCACCAGGCCGACCCCCTGGCGCGTGATCGCAGCGCGAACCTCCGGCGCCTCGGCCACCCGCTCGACCAGCTTCTGGGCCTCGTCGCTCTCCAGCACCTTGTCCCAGACCCGGTTGGCGGTGTCGCTCTTGAGCAGCTTCTCCGTCGCCTTTGCGGCGGTCTCGCTGTCGAGCGCCCGGTCAACTCCGCGCTCTGCGGCGCGGTCGAGGCCCAGCCGCCGCGCCGCTCCCTGAGCGCCGCGCAGCCCGGCCCGCGCGACTGGCGCGACCGCTCGCTGGACGGGATTGGATTGTGGGCGCTCGGAAGCCATTCTCCTGACCCACGCGGAGAGTAGTGTCGCGGCGGATGGCGGAGCGAGAGAAGGGACCCAGCAACTTCGGCCGGGCGCGCTTCATCGGCGAGCCGGCGCCGGATCACAGGATTCCCGACGATCCGATGGACCCGGCGGACGCCCGGCTGCTGATCGACCAGGAGCTGCTGCTCGACGGCGATCCGGAGAAGAACCTGGCGACCTTCGTCACCACCTGGATGGGCCCGGACGTCACCGACCTGATCGGCCAGAACCTCCACCGCAACTTCATCGATCACGCCGAGTACCCGCAGACCGCGGAGATCGAGCAGCGCTGCATCCGCATGCTCGCCGACCTCTTCCACGCGCCCGGCGAGACGATGGGCGCCCGCACCCAGGGCTCCTCCGAGGCGATCATGCTCGGCGCTCTGGCGATGAAGTGGAAATGGCGGGCGCGCCGGGAGAAGGCGAAGAAGGGGACGGACAAGCCCAACCTGATCTTCGGCGGCGACGTGCACGTGGTCTGGGAGAAGTTCTGCCGCTACTTCGACGTCGAGCCGCGGATCGTCCCCCTGCAGGAGGACAAGCTCGTGATCGGGCCGGAGGACGTCGAGCCCCACATCGACGAGAACACGATCGGCGTCGCCGCAGTCCTCGGCACGACCTTCACCGGCCACTCCGACGACATCGTCGGGATCAACAAGCTCCTCGTTCAGATCAAGGAGGAGAAGGGGCACGACGTTCCCCTGCACGTGGACGGCGCCAGCGGCGCCTTCGTCTGGCCCTTCGTCTACCCGGACTCCGAGTGGGACTTCCGCCTCGAGCAGGTGCAGTCGATCAACGCCTCCGGCCACAAGTTCGGGCTGGTCTATCCGGGGATCGGCTGGCTGATCTTCCGCAGCAAGGACTCGCTCCCAGACGACCTCGTCTTCTACGAGGACTACCTGGGCAAGCGCGACGCGACCTTCACCCTCAACTTCTCGACCGGGTCGGCGATGGTCCTCGCCCAGTACTTCAACTTCATCCGCTTCGGCAAGGCCGGCTACGCGTACCTGATGGGGCTGATGCAGAAGAACGCCGAGGAGCTCGCCAAGACGATCGCGGGCATGGGCCCGTTCGAGCTGATCGGCGAGGGCGAGCAGCTTCCCCTCGTCGCCTTCCGGATCCACGAGGATGAGCCCTACGACGAGTTCGACCTGGCCTCACAGCTCGCCGCGGAGCGCGGCTGGATGGTCCCCGCCTACCACCTGCCCCCGAACGCGGACAAGGTGAAGCTAATGCGCATCCTGGTCAAGCTGACCCTCGGCTATTCGCTCGCGGAGAGGCTCGCCGAGGACCTCGACCAGGCCTGCAAGACGCTCAAGGAGAAGGGCGGCGTGCATCCCTCCGAGCGCAAGCGCGTGCACACCGCCACTGGGTACTAGCCCCCGGGATGGTGGCGTGGCTCCCGCCCCTCCTACTTGAAGGGGACCGTGACGGGACCACTCGGACGCCGGTAGACGGCGAAGAAGTCGCGGTCGTCGGGAGTGAGATAGCGGCCGTCGGGCTGGTTTGACGTGCCGACCTGCGTCGGGCGGAGGCCGTGGTGGTGCGTGTAGGTGATCAGGGTGTGCCAGTCGGCATTGATGTCGAACTGCATCGCCCGAACAGCGCCCGCGCGTTGGAGGATCTGGGCCAGGGAGGTCACGGTCATGCCATCGGAGGCCGCGAAGATCAGGTTGCCGCGGCGGTCGATGCCGACGCCGGTGCGCCAGACGCGGACGGCGTGGCCGACTGTGAAGCCCCACTGCGAGCTGTCGTTCAAGTTGGGGTTGAGGCGCCCGTGCCAGACGATGGGCGGCAGGCTCTGGCGGGACCAGGCGACATTTGGCCCGGCGTTCGGGCCGCCGTTCCAAATCTTGATTGCGATCCGACCGTCGCGGTAGCCGATGAGCGTGGCGTTGCCCTTCGCTAGCGGCTCGTTGACGAGGCCGTTGTCGGTTGAGCCGTTGTTCACGTCGCGGTAGATGAAGCCGCTGTTGAACGTCGCCAGAAGCCGCCTGCGCTGGCTCTCCGGGACCATCGCCGGCCCGCGTACGGCTGCGCTCGGCGGCTCGTAGCGGCCCGGATAGGAGGCGAGCGCGGTGCGCGTGTGGTCAAACCAGGCCAAGTAGGCGAGGTTCCGCGGATAGTCGGTCTCCGGGCGAAAGGTCGTCACCAGCACCGGTGGGCCGCCGCGGACCGGCGGGCCGGTAGGCCTCCAGACTCCTTCGCCGGGCAGCCGATGACGGAAGATCGGCCTGATCCGCGGCGGCCACGCAGCCGCCTGCTTGGGCGCCTTGGCGGCCTGTCCCGTGGCCGGCAGGCTGGTCAGCTGGGGGCCGCCCTTCGACGGCGCGTTCCAGCTGTAGTAGACGTGCTCGATCTCATCGACCACCTGGTTGCCGAAGGGCACATCGGCTCTCACCCACTCGACGCTTCGTGCGCCGAAGGGCATGCTCGAAGGCCGCAGCATCCAGGTCGCATAGGAGTAGATCGCCGGCGAAAGCAGGAGGAGGACGACGGCCACGGCCAAGATTCGCCGCCGTCGCCGCCGGCGTCTGTCCTCAGCCTCGCCGAGCCTCGGCGCGGCGCGGGTGCGGTCCATCACGCCTGGAGTGGAGGACATTTCAGGCGAGCCAACCACCCGCATCTCACGGGGGGATGAGCACCCGATTAGAAGGGTCTTAGGTCCCCCCTGTCCCCCTTGATCTCCCGCTTAGGACGTCCCTCCATCCTGGGTACAGATGGAATCGCTCGAGATCATTCTGCTGCCGGTGGTTCTGATCGGCGCTTTCCTCCTCGGCGCCGTCTGGACCGCCACGACGGTCCACTGGCTGAAGAGCACGAAGCCGCTCCGGTAAGAGCATCACTCGTTCCGCGGTCGTAAGACAGCCGCGTGGACGCAAGCGGCGCTTTTCGGCGCATGGCGACGCTACGCCGGCAGCCAGGTGAAGCGGATGCTCTGGCCGCCCTGGGTGCAGGTGACGAAGCGCGCGTCGGAGGTGACATCGCGCTTGGCCGTGCAGCTGTAGCCATTCACGGTGCAGGTCCGCTGCGGGCCGATCGGCGAGTCCGGGTTGTCGACCGTGTTGCAGGTCTTGCCGTTCGAATCCCAGGCTTGCGCTACGGCGAGGGCGGCGGTGCAGTCGAGACCCGTGTACTTGAAGTCCTGGTAGGCGTCGGGGATCGTGCACGCCGCCGGGCCACTCGCGCTCGTCGTCGTCTGGGCGGTCTTCTGCTTGCCGCCCCCGGCCGCCGTGCTGGGCGTCGTCGTGGTCGGGAACGGCGACGTCGGCGAGGGGATCGACACGGGCGCGATGGTGCTCCCCTCGCCGCTCGAATCAGAGCCGCAGCCGGCCAGCACGGCCAGCAGGGCGGCCGCCCCAAGGGCGAGCAGCGTTCTGCTGAAGCGCGTCGAGCTCATGCCCGCGGATTTGTACCCGTTCCCCAAGGGGTGAGGCTCCCCGGTGTAGGTGATCTCGAAACGGGGTATGGCGCTGGCCGACTCATCCCTCTGGAGGAGAGGAGCGCAAATGGACCTGCATGCGCTGATTGGGCGCCGGCTCGGGCTGCTGGTCGGCCTGCTCGCGGTGCTCGCGGCGATCATCTCGGGCCTGGCGGCGGCGGCAGCCGCCCGGGCGGACAACTACGTGTCGCTGGGAGATTCGTACGCGGCCGGGCCGTTCATCCCGAACACGATCGGGTCGCCGTACGGGTGCATCCGCTCGGATCACAACTACTCGCACCTGGCCGCCCCGGGAATCGGGCTGCCGCTGCGCGACCCGAGCTGCAGCGGGGCGACGACCGATGACATGACCAATCCGCAGAACGTCGACCCGGACGGTCCCAATCCACCTCAGTTCAACTCGCTGGACGCGAGCACGACGGTGGTCTCCCTGACGATCGGAGGCAACGACATCGGGTTCTCCTCGATCGCGGAGAGCTGCATCACCTACAACCCGTTCAGCCACCCGTGCAAGGACAAGTACGACTCGGGCGGCGTCGATCAGATCAGCCAGCGGATCCAGGCGACCGCTCCCAAGGTCGCTGCGGTCCTGCGGGGGATCCACGCCCGCTCGCCGTCGGCCCGCATATTCGTCGTCAACTACGCGGCGATCTTCCCCGAGACCGGGCACGGCTGCTGGCCGCAGATGCCGATCTCCTATTCAGACACGCCCTACCTGAGGGCGAAGGAGCAGGAGCTCAACCAGATGCTGGCGACGCAGGCCGCGGCAAACGGCGCGAGCCTGGTGAGCTGGTACGCGGCGAGCGTCGGGCATGACGCCTGCAAGAGCTCGTCGGTCCGCTGGGTCGAGCCGCTGATACCGGGCAACTCCGCGGCGCCGATTCACCCCAATCTGGCGGGGATGACGGGAGCGGCGAACGTCCTGGTCGCAGCCGCTCACTGACATGCGAGGGTGCTCCGCAGCGAAGCGAGGAGCAACCCGTTAAGTGGTGGGCAAGGTGGTGAGGCGCTCTGCCAGGCGCTTCATCGCCTTGCGGTTGACCCGTCGCACGTAGGCGCGGTTGAGCGGGCCCATCAGGCGCTCGCCCCTCGGCATCGCGAGCATCTCGAGCTCAAAGGTGACCCTGGTGCCGCCATCCGGAAGCGCCTCGAGCAGGTAGGTGCCCCGGGTGCGGCGCTTGGCGCCCGGGCCGCCGATCGTCTCCTCCACGAGACGGCGGCCGGAGTCGGCCTCGACGATCTCGACATCGGTCCAGTCCTTCTCGGCCGTCGCCTTGACGCGCACGTTGGCCTTGGCCCCCACTCCGCGCTTCGGGCCCGAGAGCTGCCAGTCGACCATGAAGTGGTCCATGAAGGACTCGTGGTTCCCGAGAACGTCGAGGAACTCGTAGACCTGGTGGGTCGAGCTGGGGACTTCGACGGAGACGGTGACCGGCTTCACGCGCCGAACCCTAAGGGAGGGGCTCGAGGCCTTCGTCCAGCTCCACGTCGAAGCTGTTCAGGGCGAAGGCGACCATGTGGTAGTGGCCGACGACCATGGTCGCCTCGATCAGCTGCGCCTCGTCGTAGGTCTCGGCGAGGGCCCCCCAGGTTGCATCGCCGACCCGCGAGTCCTCGTGCAGCTCGTCCGCAGCCCGCAGCAGCGCCGCCTCATGTGCGGTCCAGCCGTCGGCGTCGGGGCCCTCGAGCACCCGGTCGATCGCCTCGCGCTCGATCCCTCCGTCCAGCGAGATTCGCACGTGCTGCCCCCACTCGTACGAGGACCCGCAGTTGACGGCGGTCCGCAGGATGAGCAGCTCGCGGTCCCTGCCGGGGAGCTTGCCCGCCGCCAGCAGGTACCCGCCGAGCGGCAGCCAGACCCGGAAGAGCTCGGGATTGCGGGCGAAGGTCGGGAAGATGTTGTTGTCCCCGAGCCGCCGCTCGATGCCGGGCGGCACCGCCTCGAGCACCTTCTTCAGGTCGCCGTCCCATTCCTCCGGGGGGAGCGGCGGGATGCGGGGATCGGGGCTCACGCTTGGGCCCTCGGGCCGACCGTCAGCCCCCCGTCGACGACCAGGCTCTGACCGGTGACGTAGCTCGACTCGCCCGAGAGCAGATAGAGCGCGCCGTAGGCGACCTCCCAGGCCGTGCCCTGCCGCCCGGCCGGGATGATCACCTGGTCGCGGAGCGGGCTGATCTGCGAGGCCAGCCGGCCGAGCGAGGTGTCGATCAGGCCGGGGAGCAGCAGGTTGGTCCGGACCTTCGGGGCCCCCTCCACGGCCGCCTGCCGGCAGAGCGCCTCGAGGGCGGCCTTTGACGCGGCGTAGGCGGGGAAGGGCATGACTTCGCGGGAGGCTATTGAGCCGGCGAGGACGACCGCGCCACCCTCCTCGCTCATCGCCGCCAGGCCGTGCTTGCAGCCCAGGAAGTGCGAGCGGAGGTTCACCGCCATGACGCGGTCCCAGTCCTCGACGCTCGTGCCGGCGATCCCGAGGCCGGCGCCGATGCCGAGGTTCATCACGACACCGTCCAGCCCGCCGAGCGCCTTCGCCGCCGATTCGAACATCGCGGCGCTCGCCCGCTCGTCCGCGGCATCGGCCGCGATCACCTCCGCGGTGGCCCCCTCCGCTCTGACCAGCTCGGCGGTCGCCTCCGCCGTCTCCTCGTTCAGGTCGGCCGCCGCGACCGAGGCGCCCTCTCGCCCGAACAGCACCGACATCGCCCGGCCGTTGCCGATCGGTGGATCCTCCAGGCCATGGTCCTCCTGGCCGGCGCCGACCACCAGGATGCGCCGCCCCTCGAGCCGGCCCCGGCCGGGCGCCTCGCCCCTGGCCTCCGCCGCCGTCGCCTGGACCGATCGCTCCGCGCACACCAGCCCACATTAGCGAACATCCGTGTTCGCAAAGGTCTAGCATCCCGCCGGATGGCTCCGAAGGAGACCGCCGAGCAGCTGCCGCGGGGAAGGCACGGCCTGAGCCGCGATCAGGTGCTCGCGTCCCAGCGGGGGCGGATGCTCGATGCGCTCTGTCACGCCGTCGCCGAGAGGGGCTACGCGCGAACGTCGGTGGCCGACGTGATCGAGCGCGCCGGAGTCTCGCGGGAGACCTTCTACGAGCACTTCGCCGACAAGGAGGACTGCTTCCTCGCCGCCTATGAGCTCGCGGCGGCGACCTTGCGGGAGGCGATCGCCTCGGCCCTCCCGCCCGAGTCCGCCGATCCGCTGGAGCTCCATGACCTTGCCATGGCCGCCTATCTGACGACGATGTCCGAGGAGCGCGCGTACGCCCGGGTCTTCCTGATCGACGTATACGGTGCCGGCCCGGCCGCGCTCGCCCGCCGCTTCCGGGTCTTCCAGGGCTTCGTCGATCTGATTGCGCAGATCTTCGGCGCCCGCAGCGCGGCCGATCGTGCACTCTGCGAGGCGCTGGTCGGCGCCGTCAGCTCCCTGGTCACCATCAGGGTCGCCGTCGGCGAGTTCGAGCAACTGCCCGGACTCCGGCGACAGATCCGCGAGATAGCCCGCAGGCTCGACCCGGGCGCCGGCCGATGAGGCGACCGGCGCTCTCCGCGGCATTGCTTGCGACCCTCGCCGGGCTGCTCTGCGCGCCCGCGGCCCCGGCCGCGGACCACGGCATCGAGGTCCTGGGATCCCAGCGCATCGACTCCCGCCTGATCGACCTCACGCTTTCGACGCCGGCGCTGGCGAGGCCCACCCACGTCAGGGTCCTGCTGCCGACCGGCTACCGCAAGGAGAAGCCACGGCGCTATCCGGTGCTCTACCTCCTGCACGGCTCCTTCGACGACTATCGCTCCTGGACCGACAAGGGCGCCGCGGAGAGCATCACGGCCAGGCGACGGCTGATCGTGGTCATGCCCGACGGTGGGCAGGGTGGCTGGTACACGAATTGGGTCAACCGGGGCCAGGGTGGTCCTCCCGAGTGGGAGACGTTCCACATCGGACAGCTGATCCCGTGGATCGACGATCGCTATCGCGTGTTCGCGAGCCGGGGAGAACGGGCGATCGCGGGCCTCTCGATGGGCGGCTTCGGAGCGATGAGCTATCCGGCCCGGCATCCCGGCCTCTTCTCGTGGGCCGGAAGCTTCTCCGGCGCGGTCGACATCGTCAACTACCTGCCGGTGGCGGCGATCATCGGGATCGAGGCGCCGGCCGACGGCGGCCTGCCCGGCGATCAGTTCGGCGACCGCGTCGTCGACGAGGCCAACTGGCGTGCGCACAACCCGTGGGACCTCGCCGCCAATCTCCGGAAGATGAAGCTGGTCATCGACACGGGCAATGGCCAGCCCGGCCCCTATGACCCGCCCACCACGGTGTTCGATCCGATCGAGAACGGGGTCCACGCGATGAGCCTCTCGCTCCACGAGCGGCTGCTCTCCCTCGGCATCCCGCACATCTGGAACGACTACGGCCCGGGCACTCACTCCTGGCCCTACTGGCAGCGCGACCTCAGCGAGGCGATGCCGTCGGTGATGGGCACGTTCAAGGCCTCCAAGCGAGCACGACACAAGAAGCGGCCGAAGCACCGGTAGGGAAGACTGGCTGGCCAGCCAGTATTGTCCCCGGGGCGTGAACAAGCCGCCCCAGGAACAGCTCGTCGCCCGGCCCCCGGAAGCTCTGAGCCAGGAGGAGCTCGAGGCGCTCTACGTCACCGAGCGCCCCATCTGGGAGGACGGTCCCCCATACGAGCTCTTCAAGGAGCTCCGTGGCCGCTGTCCGGTCCACTGGACCGACCAGATCACGGAGTACCCCGAGGAAACCGGCTTCTGGTCGCTCACGAAGGCCGACCAGATCCGCGAGGTCAGCCTCGACCACGAGACGTACTCGTCCGAGAGAGGCGGGGTCACAGGCCTGACCCACGCCGTGCCGCTCGAGCTCCAGCAGGCGATGTTCATCGGCATGGACCCGCCGAAGCACGACCGCCTCAAGATGCTCTTCCAGCGGGGCTTCACCCCCAAGCGGATCGCGGAGCACGAGGACGAGATCCGGGCCATCGTCGAGCGGATCCTCGATGACGTCGCCCCGAAGGGCGGGTGCGATCTGGTCAACGACGTCGCCCAGCCGGCGGTCTCGCGCGTGATCGGCAGCTTCATGGGCATCCCGGAGAAGGACGACGCGATCTGGGCCAAGCTGATGAACTCGGCCCTCGGCTTCGGCGATGAGGACCTCAACCCCGGTGGCCTGGAGCAGGTCCTCGAGGAGGACATCCCCGAGATCTTCGAGCGCTGCCGCGAGATGATCGCCGAGCGGCGCGAAAACCCGACCGACGACCTGACCAGCGTCCTCGTCCACGCCGAGATCGACGGCGAGAAGCTCGAGGAGCACGAGATCGTGATGGGTTTCTTCCTCCTGGTCGCCGCCGGCAACGACTCGACCAAGGCGACCTACACGAGCGGCATGCGGGCCCTGCTCGAGCACCCCGACCAGATGAAGACGCTGGTCGACGATCCCTCGCTGATCCCGGGCGCCGTCGAGGAGGCCCTGCGGATGTATCCCGCCTTCGCCCACTTCCGCCGGACCGCCACCCGCGACGCGGAGATCTCGGGCTGCCCCGTGCACGAGGGCGACAAGGTGCTCATGTGGTACGTCAGCTCGAACCGCGATGAGGACGTCTACGACGACCCCGACCGCTTCGACGTCCACCGCAACCCCGAGCACCAGGCCTTCGGCGCGGGCGGCCGGCACTTCTGCCTCGGCGCCGCCCTCGCGCGACTGGAGCTGAAGATCCTCTTCGAGGAGACGCTGCGCCGATTCCCGGAGATGAAGCTGGACGGCAAGCCCGACCCTGCGATCTCCGCTTTCCTCAACCAGCTGAAGTCACTGCCCGTCAAGTGGTAGTCCCGGCGACTCCGTAGAGCCGCCGGGACCATTCGCCTACATGAGAACTGCGGGGTGAATCAGCCCTGGACCGTCGCCGGCATGGTCGCCGGCTCCCGACCCGGGACCTCCCGAGATTCCGGCACCGTCTCGGCCGCCATGCCCGGCGCCGCGCGCCCGTAGAGGAACCAGTAGGCACAGCCGACGAACAGCACCGCTCCCACCGCGTTGCCGAGACCGGCGAACAGCAGGTTCCGCGCGATGTCGCCCCAGCCGATGCCGGGCACGCCCGCCCAGTGCGCGGCCGGGAGGAAGAACATGTTCGCCACCAGATGCTCGAAGCCCATCGCAACGAAGGCCATGATCGGGAAGAAGATCGCCAGGATCTTGCCGGCGACGTCCTTGGCGCCGAGCGCCATCCAGACCGCCAGGCAGACGAGCCAGTTGCAGCCGATGCCGCGCAGGAAGATCTGCCAGTCGGTTTCGGTGTGGGCTTTCAGCGTCGCGATCCCGCCCAGCCGCTCGAGCTGGTCGGGCCCGGTCAGGATCCCCGACTTCACGCCCAGGAAATAGGCGACGAAGACCGAGCCGAAGAAGGCGCCGATCGTGGTGATCCCGAGGTAGGCCCCGCTGCGGCCCCAGGAGATCCTGCCCTTGGCCGCCGCCAGGGTGACGCCGGGGACGTTGCCGGTGACCAGCTCGGCCCCGGCGATGATCACCAGCATCAGACCGAAGGAGAAGGCCGCGCCGGTGAAGAGCTGCGGCAGCGTTCCCCAGGTGTCGGGGTTGAGACCCGATGTGATCGTGATCGCGAACAGGCCTCCGAAGGCGATGAAGGCGCCCGCCAGGGCGCCCGCCACCAGCAGGTTGGCCGGAGGCGATTTCGCCTTCGCCTCGCCGGCATCGATCGTGGCGTTGTAGATCTCGGGTGGACTCATGAAAGACATCTAGCTGGCACCTCCGTATTGCGTGTGTGATTTGCGGTTGAGCAGGAAGACCTGGCCGTCGCGCTCGGCGACGGAATAGGTGCGGAGCTCGCGGCAGTCGTGACCGAGCGGCTCTCCGGAGTCGAGGTCGAAGCGGCGTTCGTGCAACGGGCAGATCACCGAGCGGTCCGCCGCGATGCCGTCGGCGATTGGGCCGCCGAGGTGCGGGCATCTGCCCTGCACGGCGAACCATCCCGACGGCAGGCGGAAGAGGGCGAGGAGATCGCCCCCGACGCTGACCGACCGCCCTTCGCCCAGGGGGACGTCCTCCGTGGCGCAGAGCCGGATCACTCGAGCTCCGCCTCGTCCGGCGGCCCGACGAGAGCGAGCTCGGAATCGCCCGCGACCTCCCCGAGGTCATCGAACTGCTTGGGGTGGTACGGCTCGTCGCGCTCCTGCCAGGTGTCGCCCGCGGCGGCCTTGGCGATGCGGAACCGCTCGCGCAGGGCGGCGCCCTCGTCCGGATCGAAGATCACCCGCTTGATCTCGTCGAGGCCCAGGCGCGGGACGAGGTCGTAGATGCGCTCCTTGAAGTGTCCGTTCTCGCGGTAGTACTGCATGAAGGTGGTGGCGACCTCCATCACCTCGTCGGGCGTCTCGACGGTGCAGAGGACGTCCGCCTCGCGGACGCTGCCTCCCGCGGCGCCCCCGACCCTGACCTGCCAGCCACCCTCGACCGCAACGGCTCCGATGTCCTTGACGGTCGCCTCGGCGCAGTTGCGCGGGCATCCGCTCACCCCCGACTTGAGCTTGTGTGGAGTGTGCAGGCCTTCCCAGGCCCGCTCCATCCGCTGGGCGAGCGCGATCGAATCGCCGATCCCGAATCGGCAGAAGTCGGTCCCGACGCAGCTCTTCACGGTGCGGATCGCCTTCGAGTAGGCGAAGCCCGAGGGCATGTCGAGGTCGCGCCAGATGTCCGGCAGGTCCCCCTTGCGGACGCCGAGCAGGTCGATCCGCTGCCCGCCGGTGACCTTCACCATCTTGGCGTCGTAGCGCTCGGCCACGTCCGCGATCCGGCGCAGCTGGTCGGGGCTGGTGACCCCGCCGTACATCCGCGGGACCACCGAGAAGCTGCCGTCGCGCTGGATGTTGGCGTGGACCCGGTCGTTGATGAACTTGGCCGAGCGCTCCTCGCGGTGGCGGTTGAGGTTGATCTCCGAGACGAGGTAGGCGAGCGCCGGCTTGCAGGTGCCGCACTGGCGACCCGTGCCGCAGGCCCCGGTCACCTCGGAGACGGACTCGAGGCCGCCGTCGCGGATCTCTGCGGCCAGCTCCTCCCGGGTCTGCTTCATGCACGGACAGAGGTAGGCGGGCTCCTCGCCTCCGCCGGTCTCGGCCAGGACGATCTCCTTGACCGCGCCCCGGCAGGAGCCGCAGCCGGTGCCCGCCCGCGTCACCGCCATCACCTCGCGCGAGGTGGCGAGGCCATCGTCGCGGACCGCGCTCACCAGGTCCGCCTTGCAGACGCCGTTGCAGTTGCAGATCTGTGCTTCGTCGGGCAGGTCGGCGGCGCTCATGGTCGCGGCGGCGGCCAGCCTCGCCAGCGGGTCCGCGGTGCTCTCCCCGGTGCTGATCGCGGCCAGCAGGTCCTCGGAGCCGCGCGTGTCGCCGAGCAGGATCGCCCCCGAGAGCCGGCCTTCGTTGACGACGAGCTTGCGGTAGTTGCCAGGACTGACATCAACCGCGGCGGCCTGGCCCTCGGCGTTGCCGATCGCGACCAGGTCGATGCCCGCGACCTTCAGCTTGGCCCAGGGGATCGAGCCGCGATACGGCTCGCCCTCGAGGTCGAGCAGGGTGTCGGCGGCGACACGCGCCTGCTCGGTGATCGGGCCGACCAGCCCGTAGACGATCCTGTCGTGCTCCGCGCACTCGCCGACCGCCACCACCCCGCGGGCCGAGGTCCGCAGGCGGTCGTCGACGAGGATCCCGCGTCCGCAGGCGATATCAACCCGCTCGGCCAGGCCGATCTCCGGCCTGATCCCGACCGAGACGACGACCATCTCCGCCTCGACCACCTCACCATCGGCGAAGCGCAAGCCCTCCGCCCGGCCGTTGCCGACCACCTCGGTGGCCTGACGCTCCAGCATCACGTCGATGCCCAGCTCCCCCATGGCCGGCAGCAGCATCCCGGCGCTGCCCGGATCGAGCTGGCGCTCCATCAGCCGGTCCACGAGATGGACGACCGTGGTGTGCATGCCGCGTCCGGCCAGTCCACGGGCCGCCTCCAGTCCCAGCAGACCGCCGCCGATGACCGCGGCGCGCCCGCCCTCCGAGGCACCCGCGCGGATCGCATCGCAGTCCTCCGGGTCGCGGAAGCACAGCACCCCGGCCTTGTCGAGCCCGTCGATCGGAGGAAGCAGCGGGCGAGAGCCGGTGGCGATCGCGATCCGGTCGAAGTCGAGCACCTCGCCGCCTTCGAGCTCCAGCCTGTGGCGATCCGGATCGAGAGATCTGACCCTGCGGCCAAGCAGGACCTCCACACCATGGTCCGCGTACCACTCCTCCGGGCGCAGCTGGAGACTTTCCGGGTCGTCGTCTACGAGCAGCAATTCGGAGAGCCGCACGCGGTCGTACGGCAGCCTGTCCTCGGCGCAGATCAGGGTGATCCCCACCTCCGGATCCCGCTCCAGCAGCTCCTCGCAGAGCGACTGGCCGGCGATGCCGCCGCCGATGATCGCCACGCGCTGGGTCGGTTTGAACATGTCCGGCAGCCTCGCGAACGGCTGTTACGCGCCGGTCTCGTCGCTGTTGCGGTCCGGTGACCGCCCGATGACGGTGCGGTTAACCGCTCCGAAACGCAGGCGAAACACTCGTGCCTGGCCCTCGACAGGGAGGCGAGGAGCGCTGCCGGGATTTTGGACCGGCGGTCGAACGACACACGGACCGCGTGTTGGCAATCTCAGCCGGTGGGGGCCGACACCGACTACGTGATGCGCGTCGTGGAGGAGCGACGGGTGCGCTTCGTGCGGCTTTGGTTCGTCGACGTGGTCGGCTCGCTGAAGAGCCTCGCGGTCCCGGCCTCGGAGCTGGAGCCCGCGCTGCTCGAGGGCGTCGGCGTCGACGGCTCCGCGATCGAGGCGGGCGTCCGCGGCTCCGAGCGGGACGTCTACGCCTGGCCCGACCCCGGCTCCTTCCAGGTCCTGCCCTGGACCAAGGAGCCCCGGGTGGCGCGGATGTGCTGCGACCTGCTCACGCCCGAGGGCGAGCCGTTCCCGGGCGACAGCCGCCAGGCCCTCTGCCGGGTGCTCGATCAGGCGGCCGAGCTCGGGCTGACCCTCCAGGTCGGCTGCGAGATCGAGTTCTTCCTCTTCGCCGAGAGCCAGAACGACGGCCGGCCGCCGGTCCCGCTGGACGAGGGCAGCTACTTCGACCTCACCGTCCAGGACGTGGTCAGCGACTTCGGGCGCCGCACGATCGAGCACCTGGAGCAGATGGGGATCCCGGTGACCGCCTCACACCACGAGGTCGGCCCCTCGCAGCATGAGATCCACCTGAAGCACACCGACGCCCTCTCGATGGCCGACGCGATCACCACCTTCCGCATCGTGGTCAAGGAGGTCGCGCGCGAGCTCGACCTGTTCGCGACCTTCATGCCGAAGCCGCTCGACGGCGTGAGCGGCAGCGGCATGCACCTGCACCTCTCGCTCTACGACGGGGAGCGCAACCTGTTCTTCGGCGAGTCGGACGCGGGGCCGGCGGACCGGGGCCGTCATTTCCTGGCCGGCCTGCTCGCCCACGCGAACGAGACCGCAGCCGTCACCAACCAGTGGGTCAACTCCTACAAGCGGCTTGCCTCCGGCATGGAGGCGCCCACCCACGTCAACTGGACGCGGAACGGAGGCAGCGGGCTGGTGCGGGTCCCCGCCGGGCGTCCCGGCCGGCAGGACACGGCACGCATCGAGCTGCGCTCCCCCGACGCCGCCGCGAACCCCTACCTGCTCTTCGCGCTCGTTCTCGCGTCCGGGCTGCGTGGGATGGAGCGCGGCTACGAGCTCGCGCATGAGCTGAGCGCCGGACCCTCCAACGGCGACCCCGGCCTGCCGCTGCCACGCGACCTCGGCGAGGCCACGGCGCTCTTCGACGAATCCGAGCTGGCTCGCGACACCCTCGGGGACCGGCTCTGCGACTGGTACGTCGCGAACAAGCGCTCCGAGTGGGATGCCTACCGGGCGACCGTCACCGACTTCGACCGGCACCGATACCTGCGGTGGCTCTAGCCCCGTGCCTGACGCGTGGATCTACAGTCGAGAGCCGGAGCGGGCATCGAGGATGGCGGCGCAGGTCGCCGAGCTCGGCTACACGCCGCGGCTGGTCTCCTCGTCGAACGGGGATCTACGACCGAGCGAGGAAGACGGAGCCGCCGGGCGGCCGCCGGAGCTCGCCGTGGTGATCGGGGACGAGGGCTTCTGCTCCCGGCTGCGGGACGACGACGCCTTCACGAACGTCCCGATCCTGCTCTCCATCAGGCCCGAGGACCTCAATGGGCGCGTTCCGCTGGCGGAGGAGCTGCTGATCCCGCCGTTCACCCCGGCCGAGTTGGAGGCGCGCATCGTCCGCGCCCGCCAGCAGGTCGGCGGGGGCACCGAGGCCCAGTCCGTGCGGGTCGGCACGCTGGAGGTCGACCTCGCCACCTACCAGGTCACCGTCGACGGTGAGCCCGTGGACTTCGCCTTCAAGGAGTACGAGCTTCTGCGCTTCCTGATCACCCACCCCGGGCGGGTCTTCTCCCGCGAGGCGCTGCTCAACCGCGTCTGGGGCTACGACTACTACGGCGGCGCCCGGACCGTCGACGTCCACGTCCGCCGGCTGCGGGCCAAGCTCGGCTCCGAGCATGCGGCGCGAATCCAGACCGTGCGGGGCGTGGGGTACCGCTTCGACCGATGAGCCTCTGGGTCGAACAACCCCAGGGCCGCAGCCAGTACCCCGGGTTCCGCGGGGCGATCAAGGCGGTCGGCACCGGTCGCCGCGGCAGCCGCTCGCTCGCCTTCGAGGAGGCTCGCGAGGCGATGCGGGCGCTCCTCGACGGCCAGACGACCGAGGCGCAGGCCGGCGCCTTCCTGATCGCGATGCGGATCAAGGGCGAGGAACCGGAGGAGCTCGCCGGCCTGGTCCAGGCCCTCCGCGACGCCGCGGTCTCCCGCGCCCCGGCGTCCGTCAGCCCCGTCGCGACGGCCGGCGCATACGACGGCGTGGCCGAGAGCCCGCAGCTCTCGCTCGCGGCCGGTGCGGTGGCGGCGGCCTGCGGCGCACCGTGCGTGCTCCATTGCGGCGACAGCCTCGGGCCGAAGTACGGAACCAACCCGGCCGACGTGCTGGCCGCCCTCGGCGGCCCGCGCCGGCCCACCCTCGACGCGTCCCGGGCGATGCTCGACGCGAGCGGGATCTCGCTGGTCCACGCCGGGGAGTCGATCCCGGGCTGGGACCGCCTGGCGGCGATCCGGAACCAGGTCGGCCTGCGAGGCCCGGTTCACTCCGCCGAGAAGCTCGTCGACCACCTCGGGGCTCGCCGCTTCGTGGTCGGCTACACCCACCAGCCGTACGGGCCTCGACTGGTCGAGGCGCTCGCGCTGCTCGGGGCAGAGCCCTCCCTCGCCGTCCGGGGAGTCGAGGGATCGGACATTCCTCGCCCCGCCCGGCCCCAGGCGACCGGCGTGAACGGCGGCCCCGAGCTGCCCCAGCAGCTGGGCCTGCGGCTCCCCGAGGACGCGGCGTCCCCGGAGGCCTCGGCGGAGCTCACCCGCGCGATCCTCGACGACGGCGACGGAGGCCCCGCCGGGCAGGCGGTCCTCATCGGAGCGGCCCTCCGCTGCCTGGTGGCGGGCGCCTGCGACTCCGTGGACGCGGGCATCGCCCAGGCGGGACGGGCGATCTCGACCGGCGCGGCGGCGGCCTCGCTCGATTGCCTGCTGGAGAGCTGCGCCTGAGCGCCGGCCCTAGGGCGAGTCGGGCGAGGTGTCGATCGCGAGGTAGTCGTACGTACCCGGCCAGCCGTCCTCGGCCGCGGGGACCCAGCCTGAACAGGTGTCGTCCGGGTACGTGCTGGGGGAATCCGGGCGCAGCGCGTCCGGCCTGATGTCCTCGCAACCTGCGCGGCCGCCGCTCGAGAGGGTGATGCTGAGCCGCGAGCGGTAGTAGCGGGAGAACATGTTGCCGTCGCCGTCGGGATCGACCGCCGCCTCCTGCGCGTCGTCGAACCAGCGGTCGCTGAGCAGGCGGCGGTCGGCGCTCGCGTCGCCCTTGACGTACTTGTCGAACCAGGCGGTCGTGTACCAGTCGATCTCGTCCGCGCCACGGAGGCTGGCGCCGAATGCCGGATTGGGGATCCAGCTGAAGTCGAGGTGGCTGCCGCCGCGGATCACGATCTCCCCCGAGTCGACTCCGGCGTCCGAGTACTCGACCGACTGGGCGGCCTTCGACTCCGGGTCAGGCTGGGAGGTGTTCGGCGTCGGGGGCAGGAAGTAGTCGGCCGACATCCCGAGCGCCGGCGTCGTCATCGGCGCGACCGTCCGCTGGGAGGGATCGACGCAGGGCTGCTCCCCGGGCGGGAATGATCCCGACCCACCGTTCGGATCAGCGCCACTGAGGTTGTCCCAGGCGACCACGGCGTCCACACGCGGATCCCACTGCCCGATGTAGGAGACGCCCGCCGCGCCATAGGAATGGCCGGCGAGCCCAAGACGGCTGGAGTCCAGCATGCCGGCGAGCGGGTCGTATGCGGTGTCCCTGCCGGCGGCAACCCGCTTGTCCTGCTTGGCCGCGTGGCTGGTGCCGGTCTGGCAGCTCGGGACGGGCTCATACGGGTGGGCGGCGTCGGAGAGGAAGAAGTCGATTGCGTCCTCGGTGCCGTCGAAGAACGGGCGGCCGTCGGTCTGCGCGGGGAACCCCTCACGGGCGTCCGGGTACTCCCCGAGGGCGTCCGACTGTCCCTGTCCCTGCGGGTCGAAGGTCATCACCACGTAGCCGTCCTTGGCGAGCGCCTGGGCCGCGTACCAGTACATCTGCTCGTCGGCCTGCACGGAGCCGTTGGTGATGACGATGCCCGGGCGTTGCGCCGGGCCGGCCTTGGTCGCCCAGACGTGGCCCGCGAGCGTCGCGCCGTCGCGCGCGGTGAACAGGACCGGCTCGACGATCCCATAGCCGTTCGTGCCCCAGTCATACAGGCGGACGTCGCCGGCGCAGCCATCCTCGCCGGTGGCGCAGAGGTTGCCGATGAAGTTCCGCTGCGGGTCCCGCGCCTGGGCCAGCGTCGCGTCCAGGCGGTTCTGCACCGAGATCGTCCGCAG
Organism: uncultured Solirubrobacterales bacterium; assembly: GCA_963815665.1. Taxonomy (GTDB): domain Bacteria; phylum Actinomycetota; class Thermoleophilia; order Solirubrobacterales; family 70-9; genus DASUPK01. The sequence continues at coordinate 304,480 of CAWFHN010000016.1, forward strand.
CTTTGCCTGATACTGGGGCGTCGAGTAGATCCTGGCCCGCTCGAGCGTCTTCGAAAAGTCCTTCGCCTCGTAGACCGGATCGAAGGCGCTGGCGACGGCCGTGCCGCCGAGCAACGCGATTGCAACCGCCAGGGCGGCGATCGCGGGCACTCTCCTCCACAATCCGGTTCCCATGAGCGCGGCGAGCACTATACATAGTTTTAGGTATGTCTCAAATTAGAACCCGCAAGAGCCGCGGCCGTCCCGCGGCGGCGAGCCGGGACGACGTGCTCGACGCGGGGCTCCACCGCTACCTCCGCGGTCGCCGCGTCGACGTGCAGGCGATCGCGGCCGAGCTGGGGGTCGGCCGGGCGACGATCTACCGCTGGTTCGGGTCGCGGGAGAAGCTGATCGGCGAGGTGATCATCCGCGCCACCGAGCCCGTCCTCGTCGAGGCCCGCTCCGGCCTCGCCGGCATGGGCGGCGTGGGGCTGCTCGACACCTTCGATCGCTTCAACCGGTCACTCGCCGACGCCCCGGCGCTCCGCGCATTCGTCGAGCAGGAGCGGGACGCCGCGCTGCGCATCATCGCCTCGGGCGCGGGCCTCGTCCAGCCGCGGATGGTGGAGCTGATCGCGGGACTGATCGAAGAGGAGGCCGAGGCCGGCACCTATGCGCCGCCGGTCGAGCCCTCGACGCTCGGCTACGCCATCGTGCGCCTGGCCGAGGCCTTCCTCTTCAACGACGCCGTCGCCGGAATCCGGGGCGACGTCGACCGCCTTCGCGAGGTCGAGGCCGCGCTTCTCGGCGTCCCGTCGTAGCCGGCGCAAGTCCCGATTCGCCCGGGGACTTGTTAATGAGTGGTGAACGATTTCGCCTAGGCTGCCCGGATGAGCAGCACCGCGGTGGCCGAGGCCAGCACGGCCGGGGCCGCCGAACGAGAGAGGGATCCAGACCGAGGATTGCGGTCCCATTGGGCCGCCCGCCTCGCCCTGCCGGCGATCTACCTGCTCGGGACGGCGGTGGCCATAGACCGGGTTGGCCTCCCCTACTCCCAGGACTGGATCTTCGTCTGGATCGTCGGCCTGATGCTCGTCTTCTCACTCGCCGACGGGCAGCACACCGTGAGGCGCCTGGTCAAGGACTGGCTGCCGATCATCGTCGCCCTGCTCGCCTATGACCTGCTCCGTGGCGTCGCCGACGGCAATCTCTTCGCGATCCACTGGGGCGCGCCCGTCCACGCCGACAAGGTGCTCGGGCTCGGCCAGGTCCCGACCATCCGCCTTCAGGACGCGCTCTACACCCCGGGCCACCTGCACTTCTGGGACTACGCGGCGTTCTCTTTCTGGTTCTCGCACTTCTTCGCGACCCTGCTGGTCGGGGTCGGGATCTGGCTCTACGCGTACCGGTGGTTCCACCGCTTCGCCGCCTGCATCGTGCTGCTGGCGGCAATGGGTCTCGTCACCTACGTGATCTTCCCGGCCGCGCCGCCCTGGCTCGCCGGCGATCACGGCTACCTGCCCCACACCTACCGGATCACCCACGCGGTGGTGAACAACCTCCCGGTGCCGAAGGCCGGGGCGATGTTCCAGAAGGGAACCGACTGGGGCAACGACGTGGCGGCGGTGCCCTCCCTGCACGCGGGATACACGGCGCTGATCGCGATCTTCCTCTGGCCGCGCCTCAAGCGGAAGTGGCGCCCGTTGCTGCTGGCCTATCCGCTGGGGATGGCCCTCTCGCTGATGTACCTGGGCGAGCACTACCTGATCGACATCCTGCTCGGCTGGGCGTACGCCGCGGCCACGGTCTACGTCGTCGACTGGGGGGCTGAGCGGTGGGCGGAACGACGGGCAGGTAGGGATGAACGGCTTCTGACATCAACGGCGGCCGCAAACACCGCCGCCGCACCTACGGCCACAAGCGGCGGCTCACGCTAGCGTCCGGGGCGTGCCGCGCCCCCTGCTCGCCGTCGATGCGCCCTCGATGCTCTTCCGGGCGTTCTACGCCCTTCCCAAGTCGATCAAGGGGCCGGATGGCAAGCCGGTCAACGCCCTGCTGGGAACCGCGAACCTGATCCTGCGGGAGGTCGAGCGGCACGAGCCGCGGGCGGTGGTGCTCTGCTTCGGTCCCGATGCCGCGGCCTACCGGGTCGAGCTGTTCCCGGCCTACCACGCCGATCGCGAGGCGGCGTTCCCCGACGAGCTGGGACCCCAGTGGGTGGACTCGGCCGACTTCTTCGGCGCCTTCGGCTGGACGGTCGCCGCGTCGGAGACCCTCGAGGCCGACGACCTCCTCCATTCGTTCGCCGAGAAGGAGCGAAAGGCCGGCGGGCGGGCGCTGCTGATGACGGGGGACCGCGACATGTTCCAGTGCGCGAGCGGCTCGGTGAAGGTGCTCTACGTCAGCACCGGCAAGCAGGGCGGCCAGCCGATGGGGCCGGCCGAGGTCAAGGAGCGCTACGGGATCGCGCCCAAGCTCGTCCCGGACCTGATCGCGCTGCGCGGCGATCCCTCCGACGGCATCCCCGGCGCCAAGGGCGTCGGGGAGAAGACGGCGGTCGAGCTGCTTCGCAAGCACGGCTCGCTGGAGAAGGTCCTCAACGCCGCGATCAGAGAGACGCGCCCGGCGCTGCGGACGTCGTTGATCGGCGACCGCGAGCAGCTGCTCGCGTTCAAGGACATGGCCACCCTGCGCACCGAGAAGGTCGGTCGCCCTCGCGACAAGCGCACGGACTACCGCGGCGCCGCCAAAGCGGCTCGCGCTCGCGGCATGAACCGGCTCGCCGACCGGCTCGAGGAGATGGCGCCCTAGGGAACCGGAGCCGCCGCCGGCTCGAAGCTCTCGCCGGGCCCGAGCAGGCGAGCCGCGTAGCCGCGATCGCCGGTGGCGGCCTCGAAGCGCTCCGCGGGCCCCGAGACCGGCTGATACCAGGGGTCGATCTCGAAGCCGTCGTAGTGCATGCCGACGAGCGTCCCCGCGTTGAGCACCTCGCCGGCGATGGCGGCCTGCTCCGGCTCGAGCGCAGACGCCAGAGGGCTCGGCGGCTGCAGGTGCGGGAAGTTCACCACCGCGCCGTTGATGGGGGCGAAGACGACGTCGAAGGGCCCGTGGCGCTGGGCCATCCGCCACCAGTAGCCATGGAAGATCGTGTCCCCGAGATGAAGGACCCGCTGCCCGCCGGCCTCGACCGCCCAGGAGACCTGAGGGTCGCCGAGCCCGTCGACCGCGGGCAGCGCCGTCAACGTGAAGGGGCCGATCTCGAAGCTCTCCCAGATCTCCACCGCCCTTCGCCGCAGGCCCGCCGCCTCGAGCTCCGCGGTCGCCTGGGCCAGCGCGAGGTTCTCGAAATCGGAGCCGCCGGGCCAGGCCGGCTCGTGGACGGCGGCGTCATCGGCCAGCGCTCCGGCCAGCGCGCCCGCGTCGGTGTGGTCGCGGTGCAGGTGGCTGACGAGCCCCGCGACCGCGCTCCCCCGCGCCTCGGGTGCGACCACGGACGGCAGCTGCGCGCGCGCGGCATCGTCCCCCAGGGCGGCGAAGGTCGCGGCGGGGTCGGCCAGCGGATCGACCACGATCGCGGCCCCGTCCGCCTCGATCTCGACCCCCGCCCAACCCAGCCAACGGACCTTCATCTGCGCTCCTCGCCTCCTCGATTATTACGGACGACCGTACGGTATCATGCCTCCCATGCCCCGCCGTTCCGCAGCAGCCGTCGCCGAGACCCGGGCCGCCGTCACCGAGGTCGCGGTCGACCGCGCCTCGGTCGAGGGCCTCGAGGGCCTCACCATCGGCGGCCTAGCCGGCGAGGCGGAGATGCGGAAGAGCAGCCTCTTCAGCCTCTTCGGCAGCAAGCAGGGCCTGCAGCTCGCGACGCTGGAGGCCGCGATTGAGGGGTTCCGCGCCGAGGTCTGGGGGCCGGTCGGAGATCGGCGACCCGGGAAGGACCGCCTGCTGGCCCTCTGCGACAGCTGGCTCGCCTACCACGAGCGCGAGTCGCTCCCCGGCGGGTGCTTCCTCACCACAGCGACGGTCGAGTTCGACGCCAGGCCGGGCCCGCTCCGCGACGCCGTCGCCGGGACGATGGATCGCTGGCTGCGGACGCTCGAGCGCGAGGTCGCCCTCGCCGTCGAGTCCGGCGAGCTGCCGGCTGGCACCGAGCCGGCCGACGTCGCCTTCCAGCTGAACGCCCTCGCGGCCGCGGCGAGCTACGGCTTCCAGCTCACGCGAGACCCCGAGGTCTTCGCGCGCGCTCGGCGTTCGATGCGGATGACGCTCGGCGCCAAACAGCACTGACCCGGGCATGCCGTAGCCTGCTGAGAATGGCCCCCTCGGTGCAGGAGGGCGTCCAAACCGCGGGCCACGAAGTCATCGCCCTGCTGGGAGTCTGGCTGGCCCTGTTCGCGTCCGCGTGCTGCGCCTCCTCCGACCCCTCCGGTTCCTCGGCATACCGGTCGGTGGGTGAGCCGTGCAATTCCTCGCGATTGTTTGCCGCCGACAGCGTCTGGAACGCCTGCCTCCCCGCGAACGCTCCCATCGATTCGAGATCCAGGGAGATGGCCGAAGGGGTTCTTCACGAAGTGAATCGAGAGACATCGGCGGGGACTGGGCCCTACATCCAAACGGACAGCTACAGCACGCCGCTTTACGTTGTGCGCGCAAAGCAGCCGGTTGTCCGCGTGTCGCTCGACGATCCGCACCGAGCCTGGCGAAAAGGCCTGCAATGCGCCTTTCGGAAGGTCCCGATCCCGAAACGTGCGCGGCCGGCTGCGGGTACCGACGCGCACATGACCGTATGGCAACCCTCGCGCGACCGGCTCTGGGAGTTCTGGCAGGCCCGCAGGGAGCGTGACGGCTGGCATGCGAGCTGGGGTGGGGCGATGAAGCATGTCTCGCAAAGCCCCGGCTATTTCGATGCGAGGTCCTGGCCGCGCCTTTCGAAGAGCTACTGGGGGGCAACCGCCACCAGCCTGCCCGTGGTGGCCGGGACGATGCTCGTCAGAGAGCTTCGCGCGGGAGAGGTTAAGCATGCGCTGGCGCTCAGCCTGCCTGCTCCCCGCGCCGGTGTGTTCGCCTGGCCGGCACAGAGGACCGACGGCACGGGCCCTCCTGGCGCGATTCCGGAGGGCGCCCGTCTTCGAATCGATCCGAACCTGAATCTGGAGAATCTCGACCTGCCGCGGATGACATTGATCATGGCCAGGGCGGCACAGCGGTACGGCATGATCGTCCGGGACCAGACGGGTGTCGCGATCGGCTTCTATGGGCAGGACCCCGTCAAGGCGAAGAGAGACCCCTACGGGGGGCTGAGCGGTTTCTTCGGCGGTCAATCCCCGACGCAGTTGCTCGCCAGATTCCCGTGGGACAGCCTCGAGGTGGTGCGGATGAGGCTCTGCGTCATCCGGTCCCTGTCCGGAGAGCTAGGCCGGCCCGGCTTCGGCGGTGGACCCGCGGCCGGGGTCCCGAACGCGCACCGGCCGGATTCCGGCGAGGCGGGCCAGCGCAGCCTGGGCGCTGGAGCTGACAACCGCGATGCGCTGGGCCGCCGCACGAGACGGAGGAAAGCCTCGACCGGTCCGGCGGTGCTCAGATCCACGGCGTAGCGATCCTCCTCGGGAATCGCGGCGGGGTCGCCACCGGACAGGACCGCAACGGATGGTGCTCCGCTCGAGCCCAGCCGACTGGCCCTCCGGCGCATCCCGACGCGTTGACGACAGACATCCATCACGCCGACTATCCGCTGGGGGCTTCGAGAAGGTCAGGAGGAACCTGCGAAGGGCACCGGGGGTGCCGGCTCGCCGTTGGGCCCGGAAGCGATCCCACGCGGTGACGCCCGTGCGGCGCTCGACCAATCGTCGCGACCACCACGTCTCCTCGGAAAATGAACGTGCAATGGCGAGATGGGCAGCGTGCATCTCCTCCCAGTCCGACGACAGCTGATCGGAGTGAGCGTGATACCGGACCCCCACCCTCGGTGGAAAGCGCTGCCTGCCCACGAGCCAAGACGCGACACCATATGTCGAGGTCCTCGCAGAGCCCATCCCGAAATCCACCCGCCGCCAATGCAGTGTCCCGATGGATCATCGCGGCGCTGTCCGGAATCGGGTTCTCGGGGTGAAGGAGGACGCGCCGGTGAAGTCAGGGTCGTGGTCTCCTCGGCAAGGGTCCCATGGAAGCCGAGCTCACTCGAGTCCGGCTTGCACTCGACGCAGGAGGCGGCGACCAGCACGTTCCCGGGGATCAGGGACCAGAGGACCCCGAGATGATGCGGAAGCCATTCGTCATCGGAGTCGAGTAGGGCCACCCAGTCGTATCGAGCCGCCCTCATGCCGGTTTCCTTCGCGGCAGCCGTTCCCAGGTTTCGCTCATGCCGAATGACGCGAGCGCCGCTCGCCTCGGCGACCTCGGCGGTGCCGTCGGTTGAACCGTCATCGACCACGATCACCTCGGCCGGTTGCCTCGGCCGCTGCGAAGCGACGCTCCGCAATGCCCGGCGCAGCAGCTCCGGGCGGTTGAAGACCGAGATCACAACCGATACGGGAAGAGGTCCCTGCGAGTGCACGTCGATCGGTCTCCTCACATGGACGGTTGTGGTCGCGGGATGTTTCGACCCGCCCACTTCGAGCCGGGTGCGACGGCGCTGACGACGGCCTCGGCTCGCGCACGATCGCGTGGGAGCGTCCCACCGACGACCAGGAGGACGGCTGCGTATGCGACGGAGCCGACGGTGAGTGCGGTCAGCAGGCCGAGCATCCCGGGTAGGACCGGGTCGATCACGCGTGCGACGACGAACCCGCCGGCGTAGGCGGCGACCAGCCCTGCCAGCTGGCGAACCGGCCAGAGCTGAAGGATCGGCTGCGAGAGGTGGGCCCGCAACACGACGAGCTGCACACCGAGCTGTACGCAGGACCCGAGCGTGACGCCCAGAGCAGCGCCGGTCACGCCCATTGAGATCGTCAAGACGATGGTCAGCGGGATCGTGGCCGCCATCCGAACGCCTGCGAGCGCGGTCGTCGCCAGGGGTCTCCCGACCGCAAGCAGGGCATCCGACTGGATGTTCGTCATCGTCGAGATCGCCGGCACGAGGAGGACGAGCGCGAGCGCCGTGGATGCGCTGGAGAACCCCGGTCCGAAGAGCGCCATGACACCCGCGGCCGCCCCCCCGCCGACGGACGCCGGGAGGAACATCCCCCCGGCGACATACCTCTGCGAATCGACGAGAGCGCGATCGAAGCCGGACTGGTCCTCCCCGACGTGTCGCTCGACCAGGGTCGGGAACACCATCTCGGTGATCCGGTAGTTGAGCTCAACGAAGCGCTGACTCAGGGCCCACGCGCGGTTCCAGGCGCCGACGGCACCGAGCGAGCCATAGGCACCGAGGATCCAGGTCCCGAGCTGATCGCTCACGCCGGTGGCGAGGGAGCCCGGGGTGACCTTCAGCCCGAACCGCAGGATGTCGGGCAGCTCTCGGAACCCGTCCCGGATCTCGCCTAGCGGTACCGACCACTGCATCCACTTCGGTGACACGTAGAGGCGATGCGCCAGCGAGGTCACCCACGATGCGACGGTGGAGAGAATCAGGCCCCACACCGTCGGCATGAAGAAGCTGGCCACCACGGCGAGGGCCAGATAGGCGGCCATCTGATGAGTACGGATCCAGAACAGGTCGCGCCCGGCGCGAAATGCCGACAGTACGCCGTCGATGTTCCAGGCCGGGTTGGTGAACAACAGATAGCCGCCCAGGCTGACCATCGCCGGCGCGAACAGTTCGGGGTGCCCGATCGGGCCGTGAAAGAGGAGATACGTGCCCACCGCCGCGATCAACGACGAGACGATGGTCAGTGCGACCGAGAACATGAGCACTGGGACGAACAGGCCTGTCACCCGGGCGCTTCGGGGCGGCAACGGGGCGAGCAGGCGAATCAGCGCGGGTTGCTCGCGAACGCTGGAGAGGAACCAGACGGCCCCTGTTGGAGCGTAGGCGAGCGCGAACTCCCCGATGACGTCGATCCCGTAGATCCGAGCGGTGAGAATGCTCGATCCGAGGGCCAGGATCCCGCTGACGGCAAAGCTGAGGCCGCCGAACCCGAACGCAGTGAGGAACGACGGTCGCTTGCTGACCGGACCGTGATGCATCGCCTATCCAACGGCCCGCCGCCCGGCTGCCTTACGCCAGACGAGGACGCGTTCAGCGACTGAGCGCGCCCGCCCCGATCAACCGGGCCGGGTTGCGGGCGACGGTGCAGCCCGCGGGAACGTCTCTGGTGACCACCGCGCCGGCTCCCACCAGCGCATCCTCACCGATTCGCACGCCGCCGAGCACGATCGCGCCCGAGCCCAGGGAGGCCCCAGGCTCGACGATCGTCCTCTCCATCACCCAGTCGTCATCGCCCTTCAGCCCCCCGTCCTCCCGCGTCGCGCGAGGATGCCTGTCGTTGATGAAGGTGACGCCGTGTCCGACGAAGACGCGGTCGCCGATGGTGACGCCGTCGCAGATGAAGGTGTGGCCCTCGATCTTGCAGTCCGATCCGATCACGGCGCCGCGCTCGATCTCGACGAAGGTGCCGATCTTCGTCCGGGATCCGATCGAGCAGCCGTAAAGGTTGGTGAACGCGTGGACGATCACGTCGTCCCCAAAGCGCACGTCGTCGATCAACCGGTGCGGCGCCCGGTTCGCGGGGTGCCCACCACTGCCTGGGCGAGGCTGCTCGCGAACTCGCCGGCGTACCGAAATCGGCCTCATCTCCTCCTACCAAACGGGCTGGGATGCGCGGGGCTTCCGGGGAGCCGTGGCTCGATCGACGAATGTCCGCTGCCATAGCTCGAGCACGACCAGCGCCCAGATCCGCAGCGCGTTGTCGGCGGTGCCCGCCTCGTTGTCGCGAACCAGTCCGCGGACCGCGTCGGGGTCGAACAGGCCGCGGTCGCGAATCGTCGCCGGGGACAGGCAGTCATCGATCAGCGGCCGAAGCTCGCCGCCCATCCAGGCTCTCAGGGGGGCGCCGAACCCGGCCTTGGGTCGCCAGATGACCGACTCGGGCAGCACCCCCTGCATGGCCCGCTTGAGAACGTACTTGCGCGTCGTTCGCCTCAGCTTGAGCCGCGGGGGGATGCGGCCCGCCAGCTCGACCACCTCGTCGTCGAGCAGCGGGACCCGTACCTCCGTCGAAGCCGCCATGCTCATCCTGTCCGTGTAGGCCAGGTTGAGACAGGGAAGGAACGTCTTCATGTCGACGTAGAGGAGCTGGTTGAGCCAGTCCTCGTCCTCTCGGTGCGACATGTATTCGCGGTGCCCATGAAGCGCATCGTGCGAGCGGACCTCGCTGCGGAGCTCGCTGCTGAGGAGGCCGAACAGCTCTTCGGACCGGTAGTAGGAGCTGTAGGTGAGGTAGCGGTCCGTGAGGGGCTGGTCGATGCCGCGGAGGAGCTTCATCAGGTTCCTGCGAGGACCACGCCACCGCCCCGGCCCCCCCATCGTCAACCTGCCATCGAGCGACGTCCGGATGGAGGTGCGGAGGGCTCGAGGGAGGCGGTCGGCCGACCGGGTCAGTTGGGCCGCCAGATGACGCGGGTAGCCGGCGAAGATCTCGTCGGCGCCCATCCCGCTGAGGATCACGGTGAGCCTCTCGCGTGCGGCGGCACAGATCAGATAGGTCGTGATCGCAGCGGGATCGGCGATCGGCTCGTCCAAGTGCCAGATGAGCCGGGGCAGAAGGTCGACGATCTCAGGCGAGAGCACGCGCTCGCGATGGTCGAGTCCCAGCTCCCGGGCGAGCCTGCGCGCGTAGCGGAGATCGTCGGGAACGATCTCGTGCGCCAGGTCCTCCTCGCTGAACCCGACGGTGTAGGCGGTCACGCTCGGTGAGGCGCCCCTCATGGTGGCCACCACGGCGCCCGAATCCAGGCCTCCGCTGAGGAAGCCGCCGAGCGGAACATCGGAGACCATCTGCCGGCGAATGGCGGCCTGGGTCGTCTCGCGAACCCGCTCGGCCCAGTTCGCCTCGGAGACGCCGCCCTCCACCCCGAAGCTCGCGTCCCAGTACTGCCTCACAGCCAGCTCACCGTCCGCGTACCGCGCGCAGTGCCCCGCCGGCAGCTGGTGGATGCCGTCGAACAGGGTTCCCGGATCGGGAACCCAGAGGAAGGTCAGATAGTCGGCGATCGCGGTGTGCCGCAGCGAGGGCCGACGAAGGGCCGGGAGCAGCGCCTTCAGCTCCGAGGCAAAGTAGAGAGCGCCATCCTGCTCCGCGTGGTAGAGCGGCTTCACCCCGAGCCGGTCGCGCGCCAGGAAGAGCTCGTCCAGCTCGCTATCCCAGATCGCGAGGGCGAAGATCCCGTTCAGGCGGTCCAGCATTCCCTCCCCGTAACGGGCGTACATCGCCAGCAGCACCTCGGTGTCGCAATTCGACCGGAAGCGGAAGCCGTCCGACCGCAGCTCGGAACGAAGCTTGCGGAAGTTGTAGAGCTCGCCGTTGTAGGTGATCCAGTACCGGTCCGCATGGACCATCGGCTGCGCGCCCCTCGCGCTCGTGTCCAGAATGCTGAGGCGGCGGTGACCCAGCGCCGCGGGGACCGAGGCATCGGAGGCCGGGAAGAGCTCGATCCCCTCGCCGTCTGGGCCTCGATGGGCCAGTGACGCCGTCATCGATTCGATCAGGTCCCTGTCCGCCCGGCCGACGAAGCCGCAGATCCCGCACACGGGCTACGCCATCCCCGGGTTGGGGAGCGTGAGTCTCAGGTGGGATCTCACGTTGGGTGGGGTGCGTCACGTGGCATCACTAAGAACAACGCGCCGCAGCGTCAGAGCTTGTCCCGCGGTTGCGCGGTCCGTCGCGGAAAGGGCTTGATGCGGCAGATCGCTCGCCGGCTCAAGGACGGGAGCCTTGATCTGATCGAGGTTCCCGACCCGAGGCCGGCGCCAGGGGCCGCGGCCGTCAGAGTGGATGCGTCGATTCTGAGCGCCGGGACCGAGCGCGCCACGCTCGACCTCGCCCGCAAGAGCCTGATCGCAAAGGCCCGCGCGCGGCCTGACCAGGCACGGCAGGTCGTCGAGCGCATGCGCCGAGAGGGCGTTAGCTCCACGCTCACCCTCGTGCGCCAGAGGCTCGAGGAGCTCGGGCCTCTCGGGTACAGCGCCGCCGGCGTCGTCGTCGAGGCGGGCGAGGAGGCCAGGGGGCTCTCACCAGGAGATCGCGTCGCGATCGGCGGCGGCGGCTTCGCGAGCCATGCCGAGATCGACGTCGTGCCATCCCTGCTCTGCGCAAAGGTGCCGGACGGCGTGTCCGCGGAGGACGCCGCCTTCGCCACGCTCGGTGCGATCGCGCTGAACGGCTGGCGCCGGGCGGAGGTACAGGTCGGGTCGACGGTGGCCGTAGTCGGACTCGGGCTCATCGGCCAGCTGGCGGTTCGAATCGCCAGGGCTGCGGGCTGTCGGGTAGTCGGAGTGGACCTCAATTCCGAGCTCGTCGAGCTCGCGCGCTCGGCGGGCGCCGATGCACGGGTCCGCTCGGATCTCGAGGGTGGCTCACACTGGGAGGACTCCGCCGACGCGGTGCTCGTCTGCGCTGCATCGGACT
>CAWFHN010000017.1:0-7601 GCA_963815665.1 uncultured Solirubrobacterales bacterium
AATGTCTTCCGGCTCAACCACAACATCCCGGCGGCGAGCTGAGCTCAGGCCGAGTCGGGGGCCGGGTCGTACGGCAGCGGTTCGAATGCGAGCAGCCGCTCGACGATCTCGGAGATCTCTGCCTCGTGAGTGCGGATCAGTTCGGCCGCTGTCGCCGGCAGTGTCTCGGTCAGGGTCGTGTGGCTCGCGTCGTCGAGCGGTAGCGACTCGGTGAGAGGGACCTGCAGGCGGAAATATCGTGGGCCGCGGCCGAGCTCGGCGGCGGCGATGTGAGGGTCGTCGGGATGGTTGAGCAGCGTGTGGGCCCAGTGGTCGGCGCCGTCCGAAGCGCCGCCGAGCGTCGCGCCGAGGACCGGCGGCTCTCCGCGTTGGGGGAGGATCCAGCCGAGCTTGCCCCACTTGCGCACCTGCTCCTGGCGGTAGCCGTCCTCGTGCAGGCCCGTGCCGAGCGAGACGACGAGCAGATCGTCCTGGTCGAGATGGTGCGGGTCGTCGCCGAAGCGCTTCAGCGCCTCCACGATCGCGACGATCACGGGGTTCGCCGCGAACACTCCGCCGTCCACGAGGGCATGGCCATCCAGATCGTGTGAGGGGAAGTAGGTCGGGGCGGCGGAGGTGGAGAGTCCGGCGTCGGCGAGCGGGCGGTTGCGGTCGGACTCCGGTAGCTCGCGGGCGCGCCAGCGCTTGAAGAAGTAGGGCTGGCGGTCGGTCATGTCATAGGAGCAGACGACCAGCTCACGGAGCGCGTTCTGGATCTCGGTCGTTCCCAGCCGCCGCTCGATCGCGTCCTGGAGAGGGCCGAGCGTGTACTTGGGACCCAGCCAGCCCCAGAGGGTCCGCAGCTTCTGCCAGAGGCTGCGGTGGAAGATCCCGGGTCCGTCCTCGGTGTAGAAGCGGGCGAGCTGGTCGGCGCTCACCCCCGGCCGCTTGGGGTGGTCTGGGTCGGGCGCGGTCAGGCTGAGGGCGACCAGGCCGCCGGTCGAGGTCCCCGCGAACATGTGGAAGTAGTCGGAGGCGCGGGCCTGCTCGCCGGCTTCATTCTGGAGACGGCGCTCCAGCTCCGCGATGACCAATGCCGGGATCAGGCCGCGGATGCCCCCACCGTCGACGCAGAGGATCCGGAACTTGTCGGTCGGCTGCTCTCGTGCCGATGCCATCGCCACATAGTCTGCATGCAGAGGGCGATGGCATGAACTTCGAGACCAGCGTGCGGATCGAGCGTCCCGTCGAGGAGGTCTTCGACTACGTCTCCGACCCGACCACCTTCCCTCGCTGGAACTCGGCGGTCCAGTCGGTCGAGCGCACCTCCTCGGGAGCCGATGGAATCGGCGCGACCTACCGGATGGAGCGCGACCTTCCGGGCGGCAGGGCCGAGAACGCCCTAGAGGTGGTCGATGCGGAAAGACCGACTCTGTTCGTGATTCGCACGACTTCCGGCCCCACGCCGTTTCTCTATCGCTACGTCCTGGAGCCGGAGGGGAGTGCGACGCGGCTGGCGCTCGCGGCCGAGGTCGAGCTCGGAGGGCTCGCGGGAGCGCTCGGCCCGCTTGCCTCGCGGGCGGTGAAGCGCGGCGTCGACTCCAACTTCGCCGACCTGAAGCGGGTCCTCGAGTCCGGTGATCGATGAGTTTCGGCTGCTCGGACCGTCAGTAGGGGCAAAGCGAAGGGATTCCGAATGCAGATCCGAACCCGCATGTGCACCAGCCTCGATGGCTACATCTCCAACGCGGACGGCCTGCCCGTGCAGCTCTCGGACCCCGAGTTCGATCCCGAGGCCTACGGCTTCGTCGAGCTACAGCGGCAGTGCGATGCGGTGCTGATGGGCATCACCACCTTCGGCCCGGCCCTCAATGCGGACCCGTGGCCCTGGTCGGACGTCGACGTCTTCGTGCTCGGCTCCGAGCGCCCGCCCGACACCCCCGGCGGCGTGCTCGTCGACGGCGATCCCGAGCGCCTCCTGGAGCGCGTTCGCGAAGCCAACCACGGCGGCGACGTCCATCTGATCGGCGGGCCCACCACCATCGAGACCTACCAGGCGCTGGGCGCGATCGACGAGTTCGGCCTGGTCGTCCTGCCGATCTTCGCCGGCGAGGGGATGCAGCTCACGCCGGCGATCCAGAGTGACGAGCGCCTGGAGCTGACCGGGGTGCGTGAGCTCCCCAAGGGCGCCGTCGAGCTCCTGTACAAGGGCCTCTGAGATGGCAGAGGCCCTCGACAACCTCCGTGACACGCTGACCGGCGACGTGCTTCGGCCGGGCGACCGCGAGTACGAGGGCGCGCGCACCTGCTTCAACCTGCTGGTCGTCCGGCGGCCGGCGGCGATCGCCCGCTGCGTCGACGCCGCTGACGTCGCCGCGGCGCTCGCCTTCGCCCAGGAGAACGAGCTGGAGGTGGCGGTGCGGGGCGGCGGCCACAACCCGGCCGGCCACTGCGCCGTCGACGACGGCCTGGTGATCGACCTGACCAGGATGCGCACCGTCGAAGTCGATCCCGAGGCCGGGCTCGCAATCTCGCAGGGCGGCGCCACCTGGTCGGACTTCGACGCCGCCACCCAGGCCCACGGCCTGGTCACTCCCGGCGGCGTGGTCGGCTCGACCGGCGTCACCGGCCTGACTCTCGGCGGCGGGATCGGCCACCTGACCGCCCAATTCGGACTCACCTGTGACAACCTGATCGCCGCCGAGCTGGTCACCCCGGCCGGTGAGGTGGTTCGCGCCGACGGCGATGAGAACCCCGAGCTGCTCTGGGGCCTGCGCGGCGGGGGCGGCAACTTCGGCGTCGTCACCCGAGGGACGTTCCGGCTGCACCCGCTGGAGCGAGTGGTCGGCGGGAGCCTGGCCTTCGAAGGGGAGGGAGTGAGCGACGCGCTCCGCCTGTTCCGCGACGTCGCCGCCGACGGTCCGGGTGACCTCAGCATCCAGACTCAGATCACGACTGACGAGAACGGCGCACCCGAAGCGGACGTGGTCCCCTGCTACACGGGGCCCGACCAGGAGCCTGCCGCGCTCACAGACCTACGCGCGGCGAGCGCGCTGGTCGAGGACGGGGTGCGGCCGCAGGGCTTCCTCGACCAGCAGCTGGTCTTCAATCCCGGCTACGGCGTGGACCGCAATTACTGGAAGGGGCACTTCGTCCGCGAGCTTTCGGATGAGCTGATCGACGCCCTGCTGGAGCGCATGAGCGTCCTGGGCCGGCCACCCGGCGGCATCCTGATCGAGTCGCTCCACGGGGCGCCCAAGGACGTCGATCCCGCGAGCGCCGCACTCGGCTACCGCGACGCCGCCTTCAACATCAGCGTGATGGCGAGCTGGCTCGACCCGGCCGACGACGACGAGTACATCGCCTGGGCGCGCGAGACGGCGGCCGCGATCGCCCCCTGGTCCGTGAGCGGCGGCTACGCGAACTACATGCAGGCGGACGAGCCGCTCGAACGGGTCCGCGCCGCCTACGGCCCGGAGTCATTCGACCGCCTTCGCGCCCTGAAGTCCCAGTACGACCCGGACAACGTCCTGCACCGAAACCAGAACATCCCGCCCCTTCAGGGATAGGAGTACGGTGGCTGAGGGCCGGGCCTCGTCCGACGGCCTCGACTCGAAGGGAAGGAAGCGAGATGCGACCTGTTCGCGTGGCGGCCCTTGTGGCGGCGTTTTGCGCTGCCCTGGCGGTATCGGCATCGCTTACCGCTGCCAGGCACGCACCCGACCCGAAGCTGATCGGCCCCGTCAATCAGCCGCCCCTGTCATTCGGGCAGGCCACGGTTCAGCTCAAGGTCCACTTCGGACACAAGAGCCATGGGTCCAAGAAGCTCGTCCCGAAGTCTTTCGAGGGCAAGGAGTTCAACGTCTACATCCACTGCGCCGACGGCAACGACTACTACCCAACCGACGGCGGCGGCAGTGATGCAGCAACGAGTGCCCACCGCCAGCTCGAGGAGACGGTCTTCGTCAAGAAGAACAAGACCTTCAGCGTCACCGACACCAGCACCGGCGATGTCGACAGCGGCACCTTCAACATGACCGGCAAATTCCGCGGCCGGACGGCCAGCGGCACGCTCCGCATCGAGAATCACCGCAACAACGGATCCCCGCCTCCCAACGACGACCTCACCTGCGACAGCGGTGTCCTGAGCTGGACCGCCTCGGTGCCCTAGCCGGCGCCGGGGCTCAGAGACCGAGCCCGCGCACGCCGGACTCGTTCCAGCCCAGGTGGTGGGCCAGCTCGTGCTGCAGCGTCCGCTCGACCTGCGCGCGAAGCAGGTTCGGGTCGTGCCCGAAGTCGCGCTCCAGCGTGTCCTGGTAGATCACGATCCGGTCGGGATAGATGTCGCGGGCAACCGTGCCGCCCATGTACATCCCATAGGCACGGTGCTCGTGCCCGAGGTTCGAGATCACCACTGGCGTCTCCGCCAGCAGCGCTTGGAACTCCGGCGGGATGTTGTCGATCGCCTCGATCACCAGCAGATCGAACTCGCTCAGCGGATAGTCGGGGGGCGGCAAGGCGGCCAGCGCCTCACTGCGATCGACGAGCTTGCGGAACTCGGGCTCGGGCATCTCCCTCCCGATCATCAACGTCGTCAACCAGGCGGTGATGAGCACGATCGCGACCCCCCCAACCACGATCGTCATCAGCCCGCCGAGATGGGCGAACGACGGCGGGTTGAGGAACAAGAGCAGGCACCCGGCGATGAAGGCGGCGAAGGCCGCGGCCCGCAACGGAGGAAGAAGGAGCTCCCTCATGCACTCCAGGTTAGGGAGTGCCCTGGCAGCGCCTCAGCCCCAGGATGCCTCGCTCATGGGGCGGAAGCTGGTGGTCAGGATCCGCAGGCGGCGCGGACGCGTCACGGTGAACAGGACGACGTCCGCGACTTCGTCCGGGCTCATCATGCCCTCCAGCTCGGAGTCGCCCTCGGTGCGGCCCGTCCCCATCGCAAAGTCGGTGTGGACGCCGCCGGGGCAAATGCAGGTGCAGCGCACCCCTCGCTCGCGCAACTCGTGGTCCAGCGCGCGGGTGAAGCCGAGCTGACCGAACTTCGAGGCGTTGTAGACGGCCTCGCCGGGGAGCCCGCGGAGGCCGGCGACACTGGCCATGGAGAGGAAGTCGCCGGCGCCCGAGTCGATCAGGTGGGGGAGGGCGGCAGCCGCCGTGTAGAGCGTGCCCTTCAGGTTCACGTCGATCATCAGCTCGACCTGCTCGGGATCGAGGTCGAGGAAGTCGCCATAGGCGCCGACGCCCGCGTTGGCGACGGCGATGTCGATGCGGCCGAAGTGCAGGGCGATGGCCTCCGTCGCCTCGGCGACGGCGTCGCGACTGCGTACGTCACAGACGACGCCGAGCGCGCGCTCGAGCCCGAGGTCGTCGCCGCGCCGCGAGAGCAGCCCCACGGAGGCGCCCTCCTCGTGCAGCCGGCGCGCCACCGCCGCGCCGATCCCGCCGCTGGCGCCCGTGATGAGCGCGACCTTGCCTTCCAGTTCCATTCTGGCCTCCTCTGTTCGCCGTCACGCCCGAGGCTACGCCGCCCGGAGTACATTGAGTGCTTGCCCGACTCGCCCGCCGAAAGCCCGGCACAACCGAGCGCGCCGCCGCAGAAGTCGGCGCCGCCTCCGAAGACCCCACCCGGGGAACAGCACCCGGCGGGCTGGCGGGTGCATCCGGCGCCCGATGGTCGGGGCGCCCCGCCGGAGCAGAAGCCGCCGATGATCCCGCGCAGCAGGGCGTTCATCGCCTTCCTGCTCGGCCTCCTGGCGGTGAACATCCTGATCTCGGTTCTCACCAGCGGGCCGGCGAGCCGCCCACGCGTCCCCTACCAGCCCTTCTTCCAGAACCAGGTGACGGCGAACAACGTCGAGGAGATCACCTCGACTGGCGAGTCGATCGAGGGCCAGCTCAAGAACGAGGCGACCTACGACCCGCCCGGCGACGACAAGCCGTTCAAGGTGACCAAGTTCAAGACCGAGGTCCCCTCGTTCATCGACCCGGCGTCCATTACCGCGCTCCTCCAGCAGCACGGCGTGGTGATCAACGCGGAGCCGCCCGACAGCGGCCGCTCGACCTTCGGGACCATCCTGCTCGGCTTCCTGCCCACGCTGCTTCTGATCGGCTTCTTCATCTGGCTGATCCGCCGCCAGATGCGCGGCGGGGCGGGCGGCGTGCTCGGCGGCTTCGGCCGCGCCACCGCGCGGCGGGTGGGGCCCGACGAGCAGCAGCACGTCACCTTCAAGGACGTCGCCGGGATCGACGAGGCCGAGGACGAGCTCGTCGAGATCGTCGACTTCCTGAAGAACCCGCAGCGCTACACGAAGCTCGGCGCGCGGATCCCGCACGGCGTCCTGCTCTACGGGCCGCCCGGGACAGGCAAGACGCTGCTCGCTCGCGCGGTTGCGGGTGAGGCGCACGCCGCCTTCTTCCACCTCTCCGCCTCGGAGTTCGTCGAGGCGATCGTGGGTGTGGGCGCCTCCCGCGTGCGCGACCTCTTCAAGCAGGCGAAGGAGGCGGCGCCCTCGATCGTCTTCATTGACGAGCTGGACGCGATCGGTCGCTCGCGCTCTGGCAACTACGCCGGCATCAGCGGCGGCAACGACGAGCGCGAGCAGACGCTCAACCAGATCCTCACCGAGATGGACGGCTTTGAGCCGGGCACGAACGTGATCGTCCTCGGTGCGACCAACCGCCCCGAGATCCTCGACCCTGCGCTGCTGCGCCCGGGCCGCTTCGACCGCCGCATCGCGGTCAACCCGCCGGACCAGCCCGGCCGGGTCCAGATCCTCAAGATCCACACCCGGGAGGTGCCGCTGGCCGACGACGTGGACCTGGAGCGGATCGCCTCCTCGATCCCAGGTTCCACCGGCGCCGACATCGCCCTGCTCGTCAATGAGGCCGCCCTCGCCGCCGCCCGTCACGGCCACGCCAAGGTCGAACAGAGCGACTTCACGGAGTCGATCGAGAAGATCCTCCTCGGCGCCGAGCGGCAGATCGTGATGACAGACGAGGACCGCAAGCGCACCGCCTACCACGAGTCCGGCCACGCCCTGGTCGGCATGCTCACCCCGGGCGCGGACCCGGTCCGGAAGATCTCGATCATCCCCCGCGGCCAGGCCCTCGGCGTCACCCTCTCGACCCCGGAGACCGACCGCTACAACTACCGCCTCGAGGAGCTCGAGGCCCAGATCAAGGTCGCGCTCGGCGGCCGCGCCGCGGAGAAGATCATCTTCGACGACCTGAGCACGGGCGCCGAGTCGGACATCCAGAACCTCACCCAGGTCGCCCGCGGCATGGTCGGCCGCTGGGGAATGAGCGACGCGATCGGCCCGATCGCCGTCACCGACGGCCGCGCCGGCGGACCGCTCCTGCCCGGCGCGGAGTCCGCCTCCGAGCCGACCCAGGAGCTGGTCGACCAGGAGGTCCGCCGGATCGTGGACGAGTCCGAGAACGAAGTGATCCAACTGCTCGAACGCGAGCGCGAGCGCCTCGAGTCCCTCGCCAACGCCCTACTGGAGCACGAGACGCTCGACCAACCGGAGGCCTATGAGGTCGCCGGCGTCCCGCTGCCCAAGGGCGACGCGGCTGAGGAGGCGAAGGCCGCGGCGGCGTCGTAGGGCGTTCTC
>CAWFHN010000018.1:0-86480 GCA_963815665.1 uncultured Solirubrobacterales bacterium
AACTGCGCTTGCCGCGCGACCTCTTCGGCCTGGTTTCGTGCTGGGCCTCGACGGCCAGCTTCTCCGCTTGCTTCTCCGACAAGTCGGCCCGCGACCAGAGCTCATCGAGCAGGTCAACGCCAAGATCACGACGGAGCGCCTCCTCGATCACCTCGCTCTCGCGCTGGCCGCCGCGAGCCGCGCGGTGCTTGACCGCGCGCAGCACCTCGTCGTCGATCGTCAGCGTGGTGCGCACCTTCGCCATATATGCATCATAGCGTCATGATGCGAACTTTCCTGGGGGCCGAAAGGTCGCTGGTTCAAAATCCAGTCGCCCCGACTTTTCCCCTGTGATTCAGGCAGGCGGCTCGTCCAGTGGGGTGGGCAGACCGCCGAGCGCCTGAACGCCGTCAACCGTGCGCTGAAGGTCCTTGAGCATCCGGCGGCAGTTGGGGCACCAGCGCGCATGGCGGGTGACCTGGCGTGCGTCGCGCGGGTCGAGCTCGCCGTCGATCAGGTCAGACATCTTCGCCCGGGTCTCGCGGCACATCTCGTGGTAGCGCTTGATCGGGTTGATGGTCGGCGTCATCCGTATCCCTCCTCGAAGTAGTGGTCCAGCTCGGCGCGGAGAGCCATGCGCCCGCGGTGGAGGCGGCTCTTCAGTGCTCGCTCCCCGATCCCCAGGACCTCCGCGGCCTCCGTGGTGCTCAGTCCCTCGACGTCGCGCAGGGTTACGGCCGTGCGGTAGTCGAGCGGGAGCTCGGCGAGTGCGGCGTCGACCGCCTGCAGGAACTCCCGCGACTCGAAGACGCGCTCGGGCTGGCTGCCCCAGTCGGGGACGCGCTCGCCGACCAGGTCGATCATCTCCAGCGGCTCCTCGCTGTGGCGCCGCAGGCCGCGATAGGCCTCGTTGATCCCGATCCGGGTGAGCCAGGTGTAGAAGCGTGAGCGTCCCTCGAAGCGGCCGATGTTCTTCCAGGCCCGGATCAGCGCCTCCTGGACCGCGTCGTAGGCGGCGTCGCAGTCCCGGGTGATGCGGAAGAGCGTGCGCCGCAGGCGCGTCGAATAGCGATCGGCGAGCTGGTTGAAGGCCGCCTCGTCGCCGTTTCGCGCGCGAGAGACAAGCCGTTCCTCGTTTTCGGCCGTATCAGGCAATGGGAGGCTCGGTGCTATGGCGACTCCGGTCATCTTCGCCGTTAAGACCCATCGAGTGGCGAAATAGATTCGTAATCTGGATCGCGAATCCTTTGAGGCACCGATGCGGTCCGATCGGCACCAACAGGAAAGGAAGGACCAAAATGAGCGAGACAATCACGCTCACTCAGGGGAACTTCAAGCAGGAGGTGCTCGAGTCCGAGGTGCCGGTGCTGGTCGACTACTGGGCGGCGTGGTGCGGGCCCTGTCGCGTGCTCGGCCCCGTGGTCGATGAGATCGCCAGAGAGCATGCCGGGTCGTTGAAGGTCGGCAAGGTCGACGTGGACGCCGAGCCGGAGCTGGCCGCCGGCGCGGGCGCGCTCAGCATCCCCTTCGTGGTGCTCTACCGCGATGGCGAGCCGGTCGCGCGTGCGGTCGGAGCGATGCCGAGGCGCTCGCTCGAGGGGGCGCTCGGGCTCGTCCACGAGCTGGATCGAGCCGCGTAGTGCTTCGCTCGACCACCTCGATCTGCCCTCGCTGCAAGCGCCTGCTGAACGCCCAGCTGCTCGAGCGCGATGGCAAGGTGGTGCTGTCCCGTGTCTGCCCGGACCACGGTCTCTTCGAGGCCGTGGTCTACGGGGATGCCGAGCGCTGGGCGGAGGTGCAGCGCTTCAACAAGCCCGGCGAGCAGCCGGTCGAGCGGCAGACCGAGACCGTCGAGGGCTGTCCCCACAACTGCGGGATCTGTCCGGAACACGCCCAGCACACCTGCCTCGGGATCATCGAGGTGAACACCGCCTGCAACCTGGACTGCCCGATCTGCTTCGCCGACTCGGGCACGGGGGCGCAGGAGCACGGCTTCTCGCTCTCGCTCGAGCAGGTGGAGTCCATGCTGGACGCGTTCGTCCGCGCCGAGGGCGAGCCCGAGGCGGTGCAGCTCTCCGGCGGCGAGCCCTCGATCCACCCGCAGATCCTGGAGATGCTCCAAGCCGCTAAGGACCGGGAGATCCCGCTGGTGATGTTGAACACGAACGGGATCCGGCTCGCCCGTGACCCACGCTTCGCCCCGGTGCTGGCCGAGATCGGGGTCCACGTCTACCTCCAGTTTGACGGCCTCCGGGAGGAGACGCAGCTGGCGATCCGGGGCAAGGACCTGACGGAGGAGAAGCTGCGCGCCCTCGACCGCTGCGCCGAGGCGGGGGTCAGCGTCTCCCTGGCGGCGGCGGTGGAGCGCCGGATCAACGAGGCGGAGGTCGGGGAGATCGTCCGCTTCGGGATCGAGCACCCGGCCGTGACCGGCGTCTTCTTCCAGCCCGTCACCCACTCCGGACGCTTCCGCGTGGACGCCGACCCGCTCGACAAGCTCACCAACCCCGACGTGATCGACGCGATCGCGGAGCAGCTGCCGGAGTGGTTCCGCTCCGACGACTTCATCCCCGTGCCCTGCTGTTCCCCGACCTGCCGCTCGGCGACGTTCGCGCTCTACGACGGAGAGGACCTGGTTCCCCTGCCGCGCCTGGTCGACGTCGAGCAGTACCTCGACTACGTCTCGAACCGCGCCGTGCCCGATCCGGAGGTGCGGACGGCGCTGGAGGGCCTCTGGTCCGCCAAGGCCGCGGGCGGCACCGCGCCGGCGGCGGAGCGGCTCGAGTGTGTGGCCTGCTCGACGGCCATGCCCGAGGAGCTCAGGGAGGTCGCGGCGCAGGGGTTCATGATCGTGGTCCAGGACTTCCAGGACCCGTACACGCTCGAGGTCGAGAAGCTCCGCAAGTGCTGCGTCTCGGAGATCGTCCCCGACGGCCGCCTGATCCCCTTCTGCGCCTACAACTCGGTCGGCTACCGCGAGCAGATCCGGAGGGAGGTCGCCCGTGCCACCGGCTGACCAGGCGCTCTCCGAGCTCGGCCCCGAGGAGCTGAAGTCGTGCTGTGCCTCGGCCTACGAGCATCCGGCGGTCCGCTGGCTGCTCGGCGGCGAGCTCCACCCGGGCGGCGAGCGGGCGACCCGTCGCGCCCTCGAGCTGATCATGCTGGCCCGGGGCGACCGGCTGTTGGACGTCGCCTCCGGAGCCGGGACCTCGGCGATGCTCGCGGCGCGGGAGTTCGGCGCCAAGGTGACCGGTGTCGACTACGGGGAGGAGGCCGTGCTCGGGGCCACCGCTGCTGCCAGTGCCGAGCGCCTCGACTATCGGGTCAGGTTCGCCCGCGGCGACGCGGAGAATCTCGCGCTCCCCGACGGCTCCTTCGACACGGTCCTCTGCGAGTGCTCTCTCTGCACCTTCCCCGACAAGACGCGTGCCCTCGCCGAGATGCGGCGCGTGCTGCGACCGAGCGGCCGGGTGGCGATCTCCGACGTCGTCGTTGACCCGGAGCGCCTGCCCGAGGAGTTGCTCGGCCCGATCGCGACGATCGCCTGCGTCGGCTCGGCGCTCACCCGAACCGGCTACGAGGAGCTGCTTGCCGAAGCCGGGTTCGCCCTGTTCAGCGTGGAGGAGAGGGCCGAGGACACCGCCGCCTTCGCCGAGCGGATCGAGGAGCGATTGAGGGGCGCGCGGCTGCTGGGAGCCGACTCGTTGGCGGGCTCGCCCGTCGGAATCGAGGACGCGATTCGGCTCGCCGGACTGGCCCGTGAGGCGGTCGCCGACGGCGCGATCGGCTACGCGATCTTCGCTGCGACGAAGCCCTAGAGCTGATGGCGCGCGCGACCATCCTCAATCCCGACGCCGCTCCGCTCCACCTCGATCCGGTCGATCTCTCCGAGCAGATCCTGGCCGAAGCCAAGTCGGTCCAGGGCCCGGAGCACTGCGCCCGGCTCGACCGGCTGACCGCTCAGCTTCACGGAGTCGATCCCGACGGGCTGGCGGGCGATTCGGAGCGAATCGCCTTCTGGGCGAATCTCTACAACGCGCTGATCCTCCACTGCCTCTGCCTCAGGCCCTTGAAGGGAAGTCTGCTGAGGCACCTGCGGATGTTCGACCGGATCGCCTACGGGGTCGGCGGTCACGACTACCCGCTCAACCTGATCGAGCACGGCGTCCTGCGAGGCAACCGCCGCCCGCCGTTCCGAGTGCGCCGGCTGCTCGGACAATCGGATCCGCGGCTGGCGGCCGCAGTCTCGAGCGTCGATCCCCGGATCCACTTCGCGCTCAATTGCGGCGCCCGTTCCTGTCCGCCAATCCGCGCCTATGACCCCGAAGTCCTGGAAGATCAGCTCGAGCTGAGCACCCGCAGCTACCTGGAGGCGGAGACGCAAATCGAAGTCGAGCGCTGCCGGATCAAGCTGCCACGGCTGATGCGCCTCTACCGCGCGGACTTCGGCAGCCGTGACGAGCAACTCGCCTTCGCCGCCGCGCACGTTCCCGGCGTGCGCGAGTGCCTGGAGCGAAGGAGCCGGACACCACGGGTCCGGTATTCGAAATTCGACTGGACCGTGACGCCACCGCGCTCGGCCTAGCCGCGCGCTGAGATGTCGCAGCGGCTGAATCATTTCCCCTGGTTGGATGGAGCAGATCTGCAATGACCCCGAAGGAGGCCCTGCGGATCTGCCGCCAGCCCGAGCACCTGCGCCGAACCGTCACGATTGCGCTCGTCGTCGGCACGATTCTGACCGCGATCAACCAGCTCGACGTGATCCTCGGCGGTGATGCGACAGCCTTCACTTGGGTCAAGTGCGGACTCAACTACTGCGTTCCCTTCGTCGTCTCGAATCTCGGCCTGCTTGCCGGCAAGCGCGCCGAGGGCGAATCCCGCTAGTGGCACCCGATCGATGGTCGCGCTGGTCCCGCTGGTATGGGCTCCAGATTCCGTTGGAGCTCCGCCCCGTGAGGGCACTGGTCGAGATGCTCGAGGTCGGGCAGTCCGAGGCGGTGCTCGACCTGGGGACCGGGACCGGCATCGTCCTGCGCGAGCTCGCCCGCTCGGCACAGCCACCCGGAACGGCGGTGGGCGTCGACCGCTCGGCCGAGATGCTCGCCCGGGTCCCCGACCTGCCCGCGGCCTGGCGGCTGCTCGAGGCCGACGCCGCCTCGCTGCCGTTCGATGACGACAGCTTCGACGTCGTCACGGCCAGCTACCTGCTCCACCTCCTCGATCGGGAGGAGCGGGCACGGGTGATCGCCGAAGCGATCCGAGTGCTCGCGCCTGGCGGCCGCCTCGGGACGGTCACGGTGGCCCCGCCCGCCGGGGGCATCTCGTCGTTCGCGACCTGGCCGATCCGGGCCCTCGCGCGCCGCTCGCACGGCGTGCTCGCCGGGCTGCGCCCCCTCGACCCGGGGCCCGAGTTTCTCGCGGCGGGTCTGCGCCCGGTCCGCGGGCGACGGGTCAGCGCCGGTTATCCATCCCTGTGCGTCGTCGCTGAATCGTTTCCGCTTCGAGCGGGATCGGATGGGTAGACCGAAACGACCCATAGGAGCGTCACGATGAAGGCAGTCTTCAACGGCAAGGTGATCGCGGAGAGCGACGAGACGATCTACCTGGAGGGCAATCATTATTTCCCGTCCGAGAGCGTCGACGATCGCTACCTGAAGCGAAGCGCGATGCGCTCGATCTGCCCCTGGAAGGGGATCGCGAGCTACTACACGATCGAGGCCGGCGGCACAACGAGCCGCCACGCGGCATGGACCTATCGTCATCCGTATCCCTGGATCCGCAAGATCCGCAACCACGTCGCGTTCTGGGACGGGGTCGAGATCGAGGACTAGGGCCGCAGAGACGATTCATGGCTCAACTTCCGCGCCTGAGCCGCCGAAGAGAGCATGGTGAGCTCCAGAGCGCTGCAGCGGGGGATCGTGATCGCGATGATCCTCGCGACTGTCGGTGGCGCGCTCGGCGCCTACCTCGTCTCGCACAGCCAGCTCCATTCGCGGCGATCGCATCAGGTCTCGAACGTCCGCCAGGCCATCTCCGACGCGGTCAGCCGGCGCGCCTACTACCTCCAGGACGTGGCGGACATGGTCGGCGTGCACGACGACGCCGACGAGGCCGAGTTCTCCCGCTACGCCCACGTTCGCGGTCGCAACGAGGATGCGATCGTGGCGGTCGAGTGGATACGGCGAGCCCCGAGCGGAAAGCTGGTCCCGCCGGCCGACATTGGCCCTGACCCCGAGCTCATCAAGCCCTCGGACCCGGCGAACAACAGGCTCGGCGACGCTGAGGCAAATCCCACGGCGACGCCCGTGATCAAGCAGGCCTCGCTCCACAAGCATGTGGGGGTCTCGGCGCCGGTCAGGCTGGCCAACGGCGACTCCGCCTTCTACCTGGCGGTCCCCGTCGTCTCCCATCGCTTCAGCGGCGACGTTTCGAGCGTCGAGTCACGGA
The DNA here is from genome assembly GCA_963815665.1 of uncultured Solirubrobacterales bacterium. Lineage (GTDB taxonomy): Bacteria > Actinomycetota > Thermoleophilia > Solirubrobacterales > 70-9 > DASUPK01. The sequence goes on from CAWFHN010000018.1 coordinate 6,427, forward strand.
GTACGGTCGTTGGACTGGTCGACGCGCAACAGCTGGTCGCCGAGGCTCAACCGAGCGGCCAGCAGACCGCTCTTCAGCTCCGCGACCGGGTGACCCCTCTGGCCACGATTGGATCCGGCCTGCACGACGCGCTCCGGAGCGCCGTCGCGGCTCCCTCGCGCAACTGGACGCTCACCGTCGACGGCGCCTCGCTGACCACCGCGGAGAAGGCGCTGCCCTGGCTGATCCTGCTCATCGGTGGCGCCCTCACCTTCACGGTCGCGATCGTCCTGCGCACCCTGGGACGCAGGCGGGACGCGGCTGTGGCGCTCGCGGACGAGCGGTCCACGGAGCTGGCCGCCACACTCGAACGAGTCGAGCAGGCGAACCGCGAGCTCGAGCGGGCGCGGTCGGAGGCCGAACGCCTCTCGCGCGAGGACCCGGTCACCGGGATCTTCAACCGCCGGCACTTCGGCGAGGTCCTGGCCCGGGAGCTCAGCGATCCCGAGGACGGCGCCACGCCCGCGGTCCTGCTTCTGGATCTCGATCACTTCAAGCGCGTCAACGACGAGCATGGGCACCTGATGGGGGACGCCGTGCTCCAATCGGTGACCGACCGGATCGCCTCGGTGCTCCGTGAGGACGACTGCCTGGCGCGCTGGGGCGGGGAGGAGTTCGCCGTGCTCGCGCCCTCGATCGATCGCGAGGGCGTGCGCATCCTGGCCGAACGCGCGCGCGAGGCGCTCGCCGAGGCCCCGGTGAGCGTCGGCGATGTCTCGATCGACCTCACCCTCTCGGTCGGGGGCGCGCTCGCCACCTATGGGCAGCACACGCCGGACGCCCTCGTCCACGCCGCGGACCAGGCGCTCTATGAGGCGAAGGGCGCCGGCCGGAACTGCGTGCGCATCTGGGAAACGGGCCGTGCGCCGAGCGGCGTCAGTGCACGGTGATCTTGGCGAGCCCCTTGCCGAGCCGGTCCATGTCGACATCACCCGAGATTCCCGGCACCCTGCCCGAGCTCGTGTACTGCCACACCGAGTAGCCGTGGCGGGCCCAGTTGAAAGCGGGCACCGTGGGCCTTGAGACGCCCCACTCGGCGACCCAGAGCGGGTACTTCGCCTTGGCGAACTCCTTCGTGTTGCCGGTCGCCGCCCAACTGGTCGCGTTCGTGTAGATCATCGGCTTGCGGCCGAGCCGCCTTTTCACCCTCTTCACCCAGACACGGACCCAGGTGCGCAGGGTCGTGGAGGTCATGCCGGTGAACGGGGTCTCGACATCGAGCACCGGGACCAGCTCGCCGGGTTGCAGCGAGCGCACCGAAGCGAGGAATACGTTCGCCTCCGCGATCGCGTCGGCGCGGGCGTCGGCGACGGTGCCGCCCGTCGCGAAGGCTCGGTGGTAGGCGCCCACCCGGATTCCGGCGGTTTCGGCGGCGAGCCGGTTGGTCGCGAAGTAGGGGTCGGCGCCGCACTGGGCCGGCTTCACGGTGCAGTCGGTGCCGCTTCCGCGGCTCCCCTGCACAAACGCGAACCTGACCCCGGCGCCGGCGACGCTGGGCCAGACGATCGCTCCCTGGAAGCGGGACACGTCGATGCCGATGGCGCGGGTGCCCGCGCTCGCCCCGGCGGGGGCGAAGCCGGCCAGCCCGAGGCAGAGAGCCGCCACGGCGATCGCGCCCGTTGTTGTGATTCGCGGTCTCACGATTTGGTGCTCCAAACCCACCCCGCCGGCGATCGGAGCGCAGGGCTACTCGGGATCGACGACGCCAGTGATCCATTTTTCCCTGCAATCGGCGAATCGCCTGCGTAAAGGTGAATCGACCGGGTAAGGAAGAACAGATGCGGTTCGACCGCGAAGCGTCCGAAGGCGTCGAAGGGTTCGTACACCAGGCGTTGATCTACGGCTCCGACGAGGAGTTCATGGATGTCGCCCTGCCGTTCCTCGAGGACGCGGTTCTCTCGCGAGATCCGATCCTCGTCACGGTGCAGGAGCGCAACCTCGACAACCTGCGCGCGGCGCTTGGAGGTTTCCCATCCGGCGTGACCGCCTTCTCCGTGGAGCAGTGGTACGGCACCTCGGCCCGCACCCGCGAGAAGTTCGGCCGCTGGGTGGCCGAGCACGAGAACGGGGGGAGGGTGCGGGTGATCGCCGAGCCGCTGTGGGCCGTTGGTCACGAGGCGCGGGTGCGCGACTGGGCCCGGCACGAGTCGGTGCTCAACGTCGCCTTTGCCGAGCACAAGCTCAGCTTCATCTGCCCCTACGACTCGCGCGTGCTGCCGGCCGAGATCATCGAGCACGCCGGGAGCACCCACCCCGAGATCGTCGACTCCGATGGGGCGGCGCTCAGCGAGCTCTACGAGGAACCGCTCGAGTTCTGCCGCCGTTTGGACACCTCGGTGCGCCACCCCGCGGGCGACCCTGAGACCGAGCTCACCTTCGGCCTCGCGGATCTACCCGGCCTGCGGCGGACCATCCGCTCGCTGGCGATCGAGGCGGGACTGCCCCGCGTGCGCGCGGACGAGGTGGTGCTGGCCGTCCACGAGATCGCCACCAACGCCGTGATCCATGGGAGATCGCCCGCGACCTTGAGGGTCTGGCATGCGGACCGGGAGCTCGTCTTCGAGGTGAGCGACAGCGGCCAGGGGATCAAGGACGTGCTCGCCGGCCAGCTGACGCCCGCCGCGGCGGGATTGGGAGGGCGCGGGCTGTGGCTGACGCGGCTTCTCTCGGACGCCGTCGAGATTCGCAACGGGACCGGCTGCACGGTCGCGATCCACGCGACCGCCCCGGCCTTCAGCGTCGCCGGCTAGTAGACGGCTAGACGAGCCGGAGGACCCCGGAGTCGATCTCCGCCGGGCGCGTGCAGCCGCTCAGCGCCATGGTCAGATCGAGCTCGGCAAGCAGGCACCGGAGCACCGTCTCGACTCCGTTCCGGCCGTCGAGCGCCAGCCCCCAGAGATAGGGGCGGCCGACCAGAACGGCGTCGGCACCGAGCGCGAGAGCCTTGAAGATGTCGGCGCCCGAGCGGATTCCGCTGTCGAGGAGGATCGCCATCCCCTCGCCGACCGCGTCCACGACGGCCGGCAGCGCATCGAGGGAGGCGATCGCACCGTCGATCTGGCGGCCGCCGTGGTTTGAGACGACGATGCCGTCGACCCCGCGCTCCCGTGCCTCCCTGGCGTCATCGGGATGAAGGATCCCCTTGAGCACGATCGGCAGCGTGGTGGTCCCGCGCAGCCATTCCAGGCGCTCCCAGGTGAGGTCGGGGTTGGCGAAGACCCCGAGGAAGTGCCCGACGGCCGCCCCGAGGTCCTCCTCGGGCGACTTCTCGAGACCGGCCTGGAACACCGGGTCCGAGAGGTACTGGGCGATCCCGATCCCCTCGAGGAAGGGCAGATACGCCTGCTCCAGGTCGCGGGGCTTCCACCCGGGCAGGTAGTTGTCGACCGTCAGGACCAGGGCGCTGTAACCGGACGTCTCGGCGCGCCGGACCAGGCTGGCGGCGAGCTCGTCGTCGTTCGGCCAGTAGAGCTGGAACCAGCGCGCACCGTCGCCGCTCGCTTCGGCTATCCGCTCCAGAGGGGTGGCCGACGCGGTGCTCGTGACCTGCGCCAGCCCCACGGCCGCCGCGGCTCGCGCCGAGGCGAGCTCGCCCTCGTCGTGGAGCAGCGTCTGCACGCCGATCGGCGCCAGCAGCACCGGCGCGGGCATCCTCGTCCCGAGCAGTTCGACCGAGAGGTCGCGCTCCGACAGGTCCTGCCGCAGGACGCGGGGGACGATGCGCCACCGCCGGAAGGCGTCCAGGTTGGCGCGCATCGTGTCCTCGGATCCGGCGCCGCCGAAGATGTAGGCGATCGCCCTGTCGTCGAGCGATTCCCTCGCGCGGCTCTCGAGCTCGGCCCAGGCCATCGGGACGGTCGGGCGCTCTCCCGCGAGCATTCCCTTCGCGTAGATCTCGCGGTAGTAGTCACCGAAGAGCGGCGGGGGAGTCTCGGCGCTCGCCATGCGGGGACTCTATGTCGGCGGCTGCTTCCTCTTCAGCTTCTTCTTCTTGGGGAAGGGCTTCGGGGGCTTGCCGATCTCCCGGTCGCACGGCGGGCCGCTGCATTGGACCAGCCGCTTGAGGTGCTTCAGCAGGAACTTCCGGACCGGGAAGTAGCGGGAGTCCTTGTAGACGGAGTCCAGCTCGAGCGGGTCGTGGGAGAGGTCGTACATCTCGCGGCTGTTGTCCCCGTACTTGACGAGCAGGTACCGGCCCGTGCGGATCCCGCGGTAGCGCGGCGCCACGATCGCGCGCGCGAACTGGGCCGTGTGGTCGAGATCGAGGTTCTTGACGTACTTGCTCACCTTCACCGGCCCTCCGGCCTTCGCCGCGGAGGCGGCCGTGCCGGGCTCGAAGGCGGTCCCCGGGGGGCCCGTTTCGAAGAGGAGGGGACGGGTCGACTTCAGCGCCGGATTCTGTGCGAACCGGAGCATCGACTGGCCGTCCTGCGGCAGCCCGGGCTGGGCTCCCGCCATCTGCAGGATCGTCGAGGTGATGTCCCCGTTCCAGACCAGGGCTCTGGGCTGGGAGCCGGCGGGAATGCCGGGGCCTCGGATCTCGAGCGGCACCTGCGTCGAGGGGTCGTAGGCGACGAACTTCCCCTGATGCAGGCGATGCTGACCCTGCATCAGCCCCTGGTCGGAGGTGAAGATCAGGTAGGTGTTGCCGAGCGCGCCCTTCTCGTCCAGGTCATGGACGATCTTCTCGACGGCATCGTCGACGGAGAGCAGCGTCTCGAGGCGGTGCTGGTAGCGAGTCAGGATCTTGGAGATCAGGCCCGGCCCGAAGCGCCTGATTCCCCGGATCCAGCCCGGCTTGTCCCTGACGTTCTTCTCGTTGAAGCTCGCGTCGGTCGGGAGCAGCGCGCCGGCGAATGCGCCCGCGTACTTGGGCGCCGGCGTGGCCGGGTCGTGCGGCGCGAAGAACTGCACCTGCATGTAGAGGGGCGAGTCCGGGAAGTTCTTGAGGTGGTTGTTGATCCGCGAGACGGCCAGATCGGCGTAGACGTCGGTCGAGTAGGCGTCGGGGCTGTAGCTCTTGTCGACGCCGTTCTGGTCGAGGGTGAAGCCGGTGTAGGAGGACGGCGGGCCGAGGAAGCCGTAGAACTCGCCCGTCGAGCCGGCACCTGTTCCGCCGGCGAAGGGGCCCCAGCCCGGCGGGACGTAGTTCTGGTTGGTGACCTCGCCGAAGCCGTTGGGCATCTTGCCGATGTGGATCGTCCGGTAGCCGACGGACTGCAGCCAGATCGGTAGGTCGTTCTTGTCGTTGAAGGAGCTGTAGCCGCCGGCCGGGGGCGTGTTGCCGAGAACGCCGGTGTTGTGGGCGTAGTCCCCGGTCTGAACCGTCACCCGGGATGGGCAGCAGAGAGGGTCGGACGCGTAGGCATGCAGGAAGCTCGCGCCCTGATTCCCGATCAGCGCCTGCGTCTTCGCCATCACCGCCATGTCCCGGAACGTCTGGTCGTCGGTCGTGAACATGATCACGTTGGGCTTGCCGCTCGCCGCGTGGGAGCTCTCCCCGCGGGCCAGGAACGCGAGCAGCGTCAGGCAGGCGATCCCCGCCGTCAGCAATCCCGCCCTGGCCGCTCTCCGGGAAGGCATCAAACGAACATAACGATGGCCCCGGCACGAAGTTGCGGCCAGGGAATAGGGTTCGAGCGACCCGCGATGGGATTCCTCGAACCCTCACCGCCCCCGTTCGACCTGGAGGAGTGGAAGGAAAAGCCGCACCTGACGCGGCTGAAGCCACTGGTCCAGGACTGGGGCATCAACGGGTTCGGCTCGCCCACGTTCGTCTACCTCATCTACGTCCTCAAGCTGATCGTGTTCAGCGTGGGGGCGCTGTTCGTGATCTCGCTGACCCCCGGCCTCGGCACGCTCGGCAACCTCGGCGACTGGTGGACGGAGCCGATCGTCTTCCAGAAGCTGGCCGTCTGGCTGCTGCTCTGGGAGATCCTCGGCCTCGGGGCGGGCTCGATGCCGCTCAGCTTCCGCTTCGTACCGCCGATCGGCGGCGCGCTCTACTGGCTGCGACCCGGCACCGTGCGGTTGCCGCCCTGGCCGGACCGGGTCCCGTTCACGAAGGGGTCGACCCGGACGCTCCTCGACGTCGGCCTCTATGCGGGGGTGCTCGCCGTGGGCGTCTTCCTGCTCGCCTCGACCGGGGTCGACGCCGGTGGGGGGTCGGCCGGCAAGCTCGCGCCGGCCGGCATCGCCGTACTCCTCGGCCTCCTCGGCCTGCTCGGCCTGCGCGACAAGGTGTCCTTCCTCGGCGCCCGGCCGGAGATCTACGGGACGATCCTCGCCGTCGGGCTCTTTCCCGTCCAGCACTGGATCGTCGCCTGGCAGTTCTGCCTGCTCTTCATCTGGTGGGGCGCAGCGTCGTCGAAGCTCAACGATCACTTCCCGTTCGTCGTCTCGACGATGATGAGCAACGCCCCGCTGATCCAATCGCGCGCTTTCAAGCGCAGGCTGTGGCGCGACTACCCAGAGGACATGAGGCCCTCGAAGATGGTCGCCGGCATCGCCCACTTCGGAACCGTCCAGGAGTTCCTCTGGCCGCTGCTCCTGATCAGCGTCGACAACGACACGGTCAGGACGATCGCGATCGTCGGGATGATCCTCTTCCATTTGAACATCACGTCGATGTTCCCGCTGGCCGTGCCGCTGGAGTGGAACCTCTTCATGATCTACGGGCTGCTCTTCCTCTTCGGCCACTACGGCGACACGCCCCTGTCCACGATCGGCGATCCGCTGCTGATCGCCTTCCTCGCCATCCCGCTGGTGCTGCTGCCCGTGATCGGGGGCCTGCGGCCGGACAAGATCTCCTTCCTGCCCTCGATGCGCTACTACGCCGGCAACTGGGCCACCACCCAGTGGCTCTTCCGCAAGGGGAGTGGGGCGGAGGAGAAGCTCGACACCCGCGTCAAGAAGCCGGCTCGCATCATCGTCAAGCAGGTCGGGGATATCTACGACCCGGAGACGGCCGAGTTCCTGCTCAACAAGGGCCTTTCGTTCCGTGCGATGCACTCGCACGGCAGAGCGCTGAATGGCCTGCTGCCACACGCCGTCGACGATGTCGAGGACTACGACCTACGGGAGGGCGAGCTGATCTCGAACATCGTGAACGGCTGGAACTTCGGCGACGCGCACTTCCATGGCAGGCAGCTGCTGGAGGCGGTCCAGGAGCGCTGCGACTTCGCTCCCGGCGACGTGCGAGTGATTACGCTCGAGTCCGAGCCGACCGGCTGGGGCCGCGGCCGGCAGCGTTATGAGATCTGGGATCCGGTGGACGGGCTCGTCGAGGAGGGCTCCGTTGCCGTCGAGGACATGGTCAGCCGCCAGCCGTGGCTCGACGAGCGCTACGACGTCCCGGTCGCCGTCGATCGGGCCGCCGTCCGCGAGCAAGAGCCCGTCCCGGTCGCTTGAGCGACGCGATCGTCGTCGGCTCGGGCCCCAACGGGCTCGCCTGCGCCGTGGAGCTGGCCCGGAACGGGGTGGACGTGACCGTCCTCGAGTCGGAGGAGACGATCGGCGGCGGCACCCGCACCAGCGAGCTGACCGTGCCGGGCCTGCTGCACGACGACTGCTCGGCCACCCATCCCATGGCGGCGGCCTCGCCCTTCCTCAACTCGCTCGATCTCGGGAAGCACGGGCTCGAATGGCTCTGGCCCGAGGTCGACCTGGCGCATCCGCTCGACGACGGGAGCGCCGGGGTGATGGTGCGCTCCATCGAGCAGACGGCGCGGGGCCTCGGGGAGGACGGCGGCGCCTGGAAGCGGGTCTTCGGCGCCTCGTCGGCGAACTTCGGCGACGTGCTGGAGGACATGCTGGCTCCGATCGTCCACGTGCCCAAGCACCCCCTTCGCCTCGTTCGCTTCGGCTTGCCGGCGGCCGCACCGGCGACGCTGCTGGCTCGTTCCTGGAAGACGCCGCAGGCCCGTGCCCTGTTCGGAGGAGTGGCCGCCCACGCCTTCAGCCCGCTCAACCGGCCGATGAGCTCCTCCGTCGGATGCGCGCTGATCGACGCATGCCACGCGTTCGGCTGGCCCGTCGCCAAGGGTGGCTCTCGCTCGATCACCGATGCGCTGGCGTCGGTCCTCCGCGAGCACGGCGGGAAGATCGAGACGGGACGGCGCGTCACTTCACTGGAGGAGCTCGGCGGCCCCGATGTCGTCGCCTTCGATCTCGCGCCCGGCGCCGTCGCTCAAATCGCGGGGAAGCGGCTTCCCGCGCGGGTCGCCCGCTCCTATCGCCGCTACCGGCACGGGCCCGGCGCCTTCAAGCTCGACCTGGCGGTGGAGGGAGGGGTCCCCTGGACGAACGAGGCCTGTCGCAGGGCGGGAACGGTCCACGTGGGTGGGATGTTCGAGGAGATCGCGGTCGCCGAGCGGGCGATCAACCGCGGATCGATGCCGGAGAGGCCGTACATCCTGGTCGGGCAGCAGTACCTCGCGGACCCGAGCCGCTCGCAGGGGGACCTGCACCCGGTCTGGGCCTACGCCCACGTACCCAGCGGCTACTCCGGCGATGCGACGGAGAGCGTGCTCAGCCAGATCGAGCGCTTCGCCCCCGGCGTCCGCGAGCGAATCGTCGCGACCTCGATCCGCACCCCCGCGGACCTCACCGCATACAACGCCAACTACGTCGGGGGCGACATCGTCACCGGCGCCAACACGCCGCTGCAGGTCCTCTTCAGGCCCCGCTTCGCGCTCGACCCGTACAGCGCCGGGACCGACGGCATCTACCTCTGCTCGGCGGCGACCCCACCCGGCGCGGGTGCGCATGGGATGAACGGCTACAACGCGGCCCGATCGGCGCTTCGCGGTCTCGAGTCGAGGCCGCCTCCGTAGTTCCCCCCGACATTCGTCCAGTATTTCGTTCGGTTGTGCCTGACCCCCGCCTGCGGTGATCTGTATCCATGGCCAAGGGAACGGATTCCGGGCCCGCACGAGGAGGAGTGCTGCGCCCGCTCGAATGGTCGAACAGGATCGCGGAGGCCCTGGAGAGGGACCTCTTCGTGCTGCACGGCCAGCGCATCGTCGACGTCCACAGCGGCGACACGATGCGCCATGAGCTCTTCCTCCGGATGGTCGACCGCCGGCGGCTGATCCCCGCCGGCGAGTTCGTGATGGCGGCGGAGGAGTTCGGATCGATCCGGGAGATCGATCGCTGGGTCGTGGGCAGGGCGATCGAGGTCGCGGCGACGGGATGGCCGGTGGACGTCAACCTGAGCATGCGGTCAACGGACGGGGCGATGTTGGAGCTGATCCGGCACCGGCTGGAGGAGACGGGCGCCGAACCGAGCGAAATCGTGCTGGAGCTGAGCGAGGAGCAGCTGGTGCGGGCGGCGAAGACGCGCGGCGAGTTCGTGCACGCGGTGGGCGAGCTCGGATGCCAGATCGCTCTCGACGCCTTCGAACAGGGCGGCCGCGGCTCGTTTCTGCTCAGGCAGTTTCCCATCGGCTACATCAAGCTCGGCCCCCCGTTCATCCAGGACCTGGCGGCCGACAGAGAGAAGCGCCGCTTGATCAGCGGAGCAGTCCTGAAGGCGCACCAAAACGGCCAGAGGGTGATCGCACAGGGCGTCGAGAGCCTCGTCACCCTGGAGCTGCTCGAGGGCCTCGGCGTCGATGAGGTTCAGGGCAACGCGCTCGGCCCACCGGAGTCGCTCGACCCGCTGATCGGCAGCGCCGCCTAGCTTCAACCCTGTCGGCGAAGCCCCTGATCGCGGGCAGCGTTCGATGCGGCTGAGAGGAGTCGAACCTCCACGTCCCGAAGGACACAGGCACCTGAAGCCTGCGCGTCTACCAGTTCCGCCACAGCCGCGGGCCCGGGAAGCTTAGCTCTCGCCTGGCTACACTCACGGCCGTCCCAAGACACGCCGCTATCGTCTAGGGGACTAGGACGCCGGATTCTCAGTCCGGAAACCCGGGTTCGAATCCCGGTAGCGGTGCCTGGCGGTCGGCGGCTAGCTACGGGCCGGTGGTGGAGGGGGTGAGTGCGGGTGCGGACGGCGGGACGATTTCGGCTGTTTGCGTCAAGAGAGGTGATGCCAAGGAAGAAGAGTCAAGGGAGAGAAGGAGACGATCAGCTTCAGGGATCTGCAGGTGCTGGATTTCATCTGCAGGTTCGGTGTTGTGAACAGGACTGCCGTTCAGTGGTGGGCCGGCACCGGGAGGTCCGTAACCCTCGACAGGGAGCGGCGGCTGAGAGAAGCAGGACTGATCGCGGCACACCCGCCGATCGGACGAAGTGGCCCGTTGCTCTCGGTGACTTCCCGTGGCCTGCGGCTCGCCGACCGCAGCGAACTCGGGCCCTCGCGGGTCTCGGTCTGGTCGGCGAACCACTCGGTTGTCTGCGCCCAGGTCGCCGCCCACCTCGAGGGAGCCGGCGACGAGGTTCTTTCCGAGCGAGAGATGCTCGCCGAGGAAAGGCAGTTCGGGGATCGGTGCTACTCGGCGCAGCGGAGCTATCCGGATCGCGGCTGGCATCGGCCGGACCTCTACCGCTTCACCCTGGAGGACGGCGAGCCCCAGGAGCACGTGGTCGAAGTCGAGCTGACTCTGAAGGCGCCAGAGCGCCTGAGCGCCTGGTGGGGATCCTCAAGGCCTGGGATGCTCACAAGTACCGCAACCTCGGGCGCGAGGAAACCTTCACGCCATGCAAGGAGACTCCGCACGCGATCATCTATCTCTGCCCGCCCAAGATCCTTCCCCACGTTGAACGGGCGGTCGAGAAGGCGGGGGCAAGCTGGTGCGTCTCGGTCCAGAAGCTCTGGTTCGACCACTCCCCCTTTGCCCGACCTGAGAGCGAGCCTAGCGGCGGCTCAGGCGACGGCCGTCAACCCCCGGAGGGGGTCGGGGCGGAGCCCCTTGACGGCCGCGCCGCCGCCGCTACTGTCGCGGCCAGGTCGGGGCTGCATCCGGGCTCAGAGTGAGAATGGATCCGTGGTGCACACGAGCGGTCACGTGAAGCTCCGGAAGGGTAAGCGCGGGTCGCTCTGGTACTTGAAGTACCGGCCGCCGAACGGCAATCAGACCCACAAGCGGCTTGGGCCAAACTGGACCGGCCGCGGCCGTCCACCGGCCGGGTACTACACACGGCGGATGGCCGAGGAGGCGCTGCAGGAGGTCCTGACTGACGCCCGTCGTGGCGAGCTGGATGCGCCGGTGTCGACGGGTGCCACCTTCGCTGACGCGAGCGCCGAATGGCTGCATCACGCGGCGCAGGAGCGCGCCTGCAAGGCCTCGACGCTGACGGACTACCGATTGACTGTCCGGAGGCTCGACGAGGTACTTGGCGGTCTGACGGTGGAGGACATCACCACCGCGACGATCGAGCGCTGGCGAGACGCTTGGATGGCTCGCGAGTCCCCGTCGAACCGGACGGTCCAGAAATACCTCGTCATCCTCGGCTCGATCTTCCGTCACGCGAAGCGTCGCTATGGCCTGCGGACCAACCCGATGGATGAGGTGGAGCGTCCGCGCGTCCGGAGCAAGGTCGAGATCGACGTGCTCTCTCCCGAGGAGGTTTGGGCGCTCGTCAGAGCCGCAGGATCGGAGCAGGACGCGGCGATCTTCCTGACCGCCGCCTTCACGGGACTCCGCCAGGGCGAGCTGCTTGCACTTCGGTGGCGCGATGTCGACTTCGAGCGTCGCGTTGTTCGCGCCCATCGGACCTACAAGAGCGGCAATGGAGTTGACACGCCGAAGTCGGGCCGGGGGAGGGCAGTGCCGATGGCCGATGAAGTCGGTCAGGCCCTGGCGCGGCTAAGCGAACGCGAAAACTTCACCGAGGACGACGATCTAGTGTTCCGCGGCCCTCGCGGCCATGTCAACGCGCAGAAGCTGGGGTACCGATACAAGGCGGCGCTGAAGCGGGCCGGCCTTCGGGAATTGCGCTTCCACGACCTTCGCCACACCTTCGGGACGATCGCAATCAACCGCGCCGACATCGTCCAGGTCCAGGCCTGGATGGGCCATGCGGACATCAAGACGACTCAGCGGTACCTGCACTACAAGGCCCGCGAGGACGAAGCAAAGCTGCTCTCCGGCGCGTTCCGGGCAGGTCTCGCGGTGGACGACAACACCGGCCGCTCGCTTGCGGCTTAGCAGCGCGTGGCAAAGAAGCAACCACGCCACTCGAAGACAAAGGTCGACCAAGCGGGCCGGCCCTGACCCGATGGATCCAGAAGGACGAGGGCGAGGTAACAGAGGCCGCGGAGGCCCTCCAGGTCGTTCGCTCATGGCGAGCACGGCATGCAGGGCCTCTGGCTCTTGTAACGCCCGGAGTGCGGAACTGGGTCGATCAGGAGTCCAGCCAGATTGTCGTCGGCCAGCGCCTCAAGCGGATGCCCCAGATCATCATCAAGCTTGGGCGCTTCCCCTCGATGCGGCTGACGCAGATGGAGGACATCGGGGGCTGCCGGGCCGTGCTGCAAGATCCACCGGAAGTCGATGCCGTGGCTCGTCGGATCGAAGCCAAGTGGAAGATCCGCTACCGCAACGACTACAGGGAAGACGGCAAGCCTGGAACGGGTTACCGAGCGCTTCACTACGTTGTCGTTCGCCGCGGGCTTCTGATCGAGGTTCAGCTTCGCACCAAGATGCAGCACGAATGGGCCGAGATCGTCGAACGGACGGCGAGCCGGCTGGCGTTCGATCTCAAGGACGGGCAGGGGCCAGACGAGTTGATCGAGTACTTTCGTGTTGCCTCGGATATCCGATGGCTCACGGAAACGGGGCGAACGCCCGATGAAGGGCTCATAGCCGAACTCGACGAACTTAGGACTCGTGTTCGGAAATACTTCCAATAGGTTTCGACTATGCCGCTAAGACACTTCCTCCTCATCTACAACCACGACGATCAAGAGTTGATCGAAGCGAAGGATCTCGGTACGAGCGGCGATGACGCGGCCCAGACCTATTCGGAGTACGAGGAGAAATACCGTGACCACCACGGGATCGAGATCGTCCTGGTCTCGAAAGCCCTGCTCTTGCGGGGCTTTTCATTGCGTCGGCTTCTAGTGGAGCTGGGGGGCGTACGAGATGCCCACGATCGAACACTCGCCCGACAGGAGCCGGGCGACGATCTGGCCCCAGGGTTGCTTGCGCGCGGGATGGAGCAACGCGAAGCCGGCCGCACCGAGCTCCTCCGCGGCGGCCTGAACCGCCGCGGCGTCGGCGACCTCGAACTCGAGGCTCACCTGCGGGACCGGCCGGTCGGACGGCCACTCGGAGACCCCGAAGCACGCCTGAGCCGCCTCGGAGAGCGGCCACACCCCGAAGTGCTTGCTGCCGGCGATCTGGTCGCTCCAGAAGTACTCGCCCCCGGACTGGTCCTCGAGCGGCAACCCGAGCGTCTCGACATACAGCCGGCGAGCAGCCGGCGGGTCCGCGGCAATCACGCTGACGCTTGTGATGAATTCAATATCCATGCCCCGGATACAACCACTCGACCTGGCGGCGCTCTTGAACGAAACGGACACCTTCACGCTCCGCCGACCTGGCGCCAGTCAGCCCACCAGTTGCGCCGTCCCTCAAGGTCGTCGCGCGGAGACTCGCCGAGATTGGGCGCACGGCGGCAATCCCACGGGTCGCCTCCGGCCCCGGGAGCAGCGCGCCGTTCTCGAACAACCCGCGGCGGGTGATCGCCGGCGAGATGGCGGATACTCCGGTCGATGCCCGCCCCCTTGATCGAGTTCCCGGCCGACGACCCCGAGCGCGCCCGTCGTTTCTGGAATGGCGTGCTCGGCGCCGAGCTCGCGCCGAGGAAGTCCGAGGAGGGAGCGGGATGGGAGCTGGAGAGCGACGGCCTGCGCCTCGGCGTTCACGAGCGCGGACCGGGTCCCGGCGACACCGCGGCGCTCCCCTACATCACCGTGGCCGATCTTCCCGGTGCCCTTCGGCGCGTTGCGGAGCTCGGCGGCTCGGTGATCCATCCCGGTGAGCGCTGGGCCGTCTGCCGCGACTCAGAGGGCAGCCCGTTCGCGCTCGCGGCCGGCTGACCGGACCCCCAGCGGGGGCAGGGAAGCGCCGAAAGGGGTCGAAATCGAGGCGATTAAGCACCCGTTAACGCCCGGAAAGTACGGCCAATTACCGGTCCTGCGCCTGGGGTCCAAGGTAGGATCGCGCCTGGAGCTGCTGGATGCGGCAGGAGAGAGAGACTGCTGGGAAGCAGGTGAGGAGCTGCTGGAGGATGGGACCGTCATAGGGACCCGAACGGAGGCTCATGGCTCAAGACCGAACTGCCGCCAGGTAGTGCATACGTGACGCCTGACGAGGAGGCTGTTTCACCCCAGACTGCGCGCGTACGGGGGGGCGGCGGATTCACTCGGCTGGCCGGGATCGGGGCCCTGGCGCTGGTCGCCATCGCGATCATCGTGCTCCTGCTCTCCGGTGGCGGCTCGTCCAACCAGTACCGCCTGCTTTTCGAGACCGGTGGGCAGCTCGTCAAGGGCAACCAGGTCCTGATCGGCGGCGCCCCCGTCGGCAGCGTCGACAGCGTCTCGCTGAACGACAACGGCCAGGCGCAGGTCGACATCTCCGTCAACCGGCCGCTGCACGAGGGAACCTCGGCGATCATCCGCGCGACCTCCCTGTCGGGGATCGCCAACCGCTATGTCTCCCTCCAACCGGGCCCGGACAGCAACCCCGAGCTCAAGAACGACGAGGTCATCTCCGAGGTCGACACCACCACCCCCGTCGACCTCGATCAGCTCTTCAACACCCTCCGAGGGCCGGAGCGGCAGGCCCTCCGCAACATCATCCAGGGATCCGCAACGGTCTACGCCGGCAAGGGGCCGCAGGCAAACCAGACCTACAAGTACCTGAGCCCCTCTCTAGTCGCTACGGACCGGCTGCTCAGGGAGCTCGACAGCGACGAGGGCAACCTCACCAACTTCATCGTCAACGGCGCCAGCGTCGTCTCGGCGGTGGCGGAGCGCCGGGCGGACCTCTCCGCACTGACCCAGAACGCGAACACCGCGCTTGGCGCGATCGCGAGCCAGAACCAGTCGTTCGATCAGGCGCTCGTCGCACTGCCGGGCGCCCTCCGCCAGGCGAACACCACGTTCCACAACCTCCGGCCGGCGCTCGACGATCTGGATCCGCTGATCAACGCGACCAGGGCATCCACCAAGAACCTCGCGCCCTTCCTGCGCCAGCTCCATCCGGTTCTGACCCGCTCGGTCCCCGTCTTCAGGGACCTGAACCGGGCGGTGAACCTGAAGGGCAAGTCAAACGACCTGGCCGACGCGACCGGTGACTTCGCGGCGCTGGAGAGCCGCGCCGCCGAGGCCGTGCCGATCACGGTCAAGGCGATGCAGGACTCGCAGCCGAACCTGCAGTTCCTGCGCCCCTACACGCCCGACCTGACCGCCGCGGTCGCCCACCTCAACCAGGTGGCCGGCTACTACGACGCCGATGCCCACTACCTCCGCGTCGCGCCGGTCGGTATGGGCATCTTCTCTCCGACCCCCGCCACCTGCAAGACGGCTCCGGGCAGCACCTGCACGTTCGCGCCCCAGAACTCCGCCGACGTCTACGACGACTACACGCTCGGCACGAACCGCGGCATCTTCAGGCGCTGCCCCGGTGGTTCGAGCGCCGTCCTCTCCGGCAGCAACCCGTTCGCCGTGCCCTCGGCCGCCGGGATCTTCCTCGGTCCTCCCAACGGCGCCCCCGCCAGTCCCGCCTCCTGTAACTCGAGCCAAACGGTGCCGGGGCCATGAGGCGGATCGGCCTCATCGTCGCCGGGCTGCTGCTCGCCGCGCTGCTGATCGCGCTGCCCGCGATCGGCTCGAACGGGACCAGCGGCACCTATCTCGTCAGGGGGTACTTCGACAACGGCTCGTTCGTGGTGTCCGGAGAGCAGGTGCGGGTGGCGGGAGCGGACGTCGGCACGGTCCAATCGGTCGACGTCTCGAACGACCACGAGATCGCCAGCCTCGAGGGCGGGCCGCACCCGGTGCCGGGCAAAGCGGTGGTCGTGATGGAGATCGACAATTCGGGCTTCAAGGACTTCCGCCAGGACGCGAGCTGCCTGATCCGCCCCCAGTCGCTGATCGGCGAGAAGTACATCGACTGCACGCCGACCCAGCCGCGGGCGCCAGGGACCCAGCCTCCGCCTCCGCTCCAGAAGATCCCAGACGGCCAGACCGGCGCCGGCCAGTACCTGCTGCCCCTGGAGAACAACGGCAAGACGGTCGACCTCGACCTGGTCCAGAACATCCAGCGGCTGCCCTACCGCGACCGCTTCCGGATCATCCTCAACGACCTAGGCGCCGGCCTCGCCGGCCGCGGGCAGGACCTGGGCGAGGTGATCGACCGTGCCAACCCGGCGCTGCGCCAGACCGACCGCGTCCTCGCCATCCTCGCCCAGCAGAACCAGCAGCTCGCCAGTCTGGCGAGCAACGGCGACACCGTCCTCGCCCCGCTCGCGCGCAACCGCGCTCACATCACCGGCTTCCTCCACAACGCCGCGATCTCGGGCCAGGCGACCGCGGAGCGGAGCGCCGACCTCGAGGAGGGTCTCCGGAAGCTCCCGGCGACGCTCCACCAGATCAGGTTGACGTCGAGCAAGCTGAAGGACTTCGCCGATCAGGGCACGCCCCTCTTCGCCGACCTCAACAAGGTGGCACCCGGCCTCAACAAGGCGACGATCAACCTGCCGAAGTTCGCCCAGGAGGGCATCCCCGCCCTGCAGACCCTCGGGACGGCCGCGCAGACAGCGGGCCCGAAGCTCGCCGCCTCCGACGGCTTGCTCTCCGATCTGGCGGGGACGGCGAGCTCCTCGGTTCCGGTCGGCAACAACTTCGCCGCCCTCCTCAGCACGTTCGAGAAGACCCAGGGCTTCCAGTCCCTGATGAGCTTCATCTACAACACGACCGGCTCCCTGAACGGCTTCGACCAGTTCGGGCACTTCCAGCGCTCCAACCTCCAGCTCAGCACCTGCGTCGAGGTCGTCGCCACACCGGCCGGCGGCTGCGAAGCGTTCTTCTCGCAGGGCGCCACCGCCGCTTCGAAGGCGAATAGGCAGAAGACGGGGAAGAAGGCCAAGGTCTCCAAGGCCAAGGGCGAGCTGCGTTCCGCCTCGCCGCTGCCGCAGGTCAACGTTCCGAACATCCAGGACCTGATCCCGCAGCTCAGCCCGGATCTGGGGCAGACGGCGCCTGATGGCTCCGGCTCCGACGGCACGACGACGACGCCGCAGGAGAACCAGGACACGACAACGACGCCTTCAGGCCGGCAGGACGTCTCGATGAACGAGGCGCAGATGTTCCTCCAGTTCCTGCTCGGGGGCGGAGCATGAGGGGCGGGCGCGTGGGCAGCCTGGCCGCCAGCCCGACCCTCGTCGGAGCCGTGACCGTCCTCGTGGTCGTCGTGGCCGTGTTCCTCTCCTACCAGGCCAACCAGGGCCTGCCGTTCGTCCCCACCTACAAGCTCTCCGCCCAGCTGCCCAACGCGGAGACGCTGGTGCCCGGGAACGAGGTGCGGATCGGCGGGATCCGCGTGGGTCAGATCAAGTCGGTCGACCCCGAGACGGTCAACAACGCCCCCTGCCCGAACGACCCCACGCGGCAGTGCACCACCCAGGTCGCCAAGGTGAACATGGAGCTCAACCAGGACCTCGACCCGCTGCCGGAGAACTCGACCGTGGTCGTGCGGGCAAAGTCCGCCCTGGGCCTCAAGTACCTGGAGATCGACCGCGGTAACTCCAGCCAGGGCTTCAGCCCGGGATCGACGATGCCGCTCACGGCGGCCCGGCCCGAGCCGGTGGAGATCGACCAGGTCTTCAACATGTTCGATGACCCGACCAGGACGGCGATTCAGACCAACCTGCTCGAGTTCGGCAACGCGCTGGCGGGACGCGGGGTGGACCTGAACGAGGCGATCGGCCAGCTGAAGCCGCTGGTCGAGGTCCTGACCCCCGTGATGAAGAACCTGGCGGACCCGAACACGGGGCTCTCGAACTTCATCTCCTCGCTGTCGGCCACAGCCGCGGAGGTCGCTCCGGTCGCCGAGATCCAGGGGCAGCTCTTCGTGGACCTCGACACGACCTTCGCTGCTTTCGCCCGCGTCTCGCGGCCCTTCATCCAGGACGCCATCTCCAAGGGCCCGGAAACGGAGCAGACGGCGATCGACACGCTGCCGACGATTCGCCCCTTCCTCGCCAACACCGGAAAGCTCTTCAGCGAGCTGCGCCCCGGGTTCCACGCGCTGGCGCCGAGCCAGAAGGCGCTGGGCCAGTCCGTCGTCGAGGGGGTCAAGGCGCTGGCTTTCGCCCCGGGGCTCAACGCGCAGCTCGACCCGACCGCACAGGCGGTGCTCAACCTCTCGAACGACGCGAGCGCCCGCCAGGGGATCAACGACCTGACGACGTTCAACAACACGCTGGGGCCACCGCTGTCGTTCATCACGCCGGCGCAGTCGGTCTGCAACTACGCCTCGATCCTGTTCAGCAACGCCGCGAACCTGGCGAGTTACAACGACGGCATCGGGAACGGGCAGAGGTTCATCGTGCTCCAGCCGCCGATCGGTCCCGGCAGCACGGCCGGGCCCAGCGCAGTTCCAGCGAACGGTGGAGGCCAGAGCACCAATTTCCTCCACTACAACCCCTACCCGAACACGGCGGCACCGGGGCAGACCCGAGAGTGCGAGGCGGGTAACGAGGGCTTCCCGGCCGGGGTCGCGATCGGGAACGTCCCCGGCAACCAGGGCATCCACACCTCCGGGCAGATCCTCCAGCAGGTTCAGAAGACGAAGGCGCCCAAGAAGAAGAAGGGCAAGAAGTGACGCCCGAGCGCGCGAACAGGCCGCCCGTCAAGGTGGAGGGAAAGGACTACGACGAGCGGGTCTACCGCAAGGGGCACCCGCCGCACCGGATCCGCAACGCGCTGATCCTGATCGCTCTGGTCATCGTCGGCACCTACCTCGCCTGGACCAAGTCGATTCCGTTCCAGAGCCATTTCGAGATCCACGCGGTTTTCAAGAACGCGGCCAACATCCGCAAGGACTCGCCGGTCCGGATCGCCGGCGTCAACGTGGGCAAGGTCGAGAGCGTGAAGAGCGTCTGCGAGAACGGCCTCACCGGCAACTGCAACAGCGATTACTCCGACGTCACCTTCACCGTCGACGACAACGGTCAGCCGGTCCACAGCGACGCGCAGGTCGAGATTCGGCCGCGCATCTTCCTGGAGGGCAACTTCTTCCTCGACGTCCATCCCGGCAGCCCGAGCGCCCACTCGCTCTCGAGCGGCGACACGATCCCGATCACCCAGACCTCCACTGCCGTCCAGCTCGACCAGATCCTCACCTCGCTCCAGGCGCCGGACCGGGCCAACCTGCAGAAGCTGCTCGAGGGATACGGCACGTCGCTGACCCACAAGCCGACCGCCGCCGATGACGCCACACAGGACCCCGAGGTCCAGGGCCTGACGGCGGGACAGGCGATCGCCAAGTCCTTCGACTACGGGCAAACCGCCGCACGCGACACGGCGATCGTCAACGAGGCGCTCCTGGGGACCGCGCCGCACGACCTCGCCAACCTGATCGCGGCGCAGGCGAAGGTCTTCGGGTCGCTCACCGGCCACGAGTCCCAGCTCCAGGGCCTGGTCAGCAACTTCAACATCGTCACCGGAGCGCTCGCCTCCGAGTCCGACAACCTGCAGCGGACGATCAAGCTGCTCGGGCCTACCCTGAATATCGCCGAGCCGGCGCTGCGCCATACGAACTCCACGCTGCCGTTCCTGCGGACCTTCGCCCTGGACCTGACTCCCGGCATCCGCGAGCTGCCGGCCACCATCGCCGCGTCGCAGCCCTGGATCGACCAGACCGCGGCCCTGCTGGGCAAGAACGAGCTTGGCTATATCGCGAGTCAGCTCCGCGCGGCCGCGCCGGGAGCGGGCAAGGCAGCGGCGGATGGCCGAGGGCTCTTCTCCCAGATAGGCCTGACGAGCGGCTGCGTTGACAACGTCCTGCTTCCGGCCAGCAACGTGGTCCTCAATGACTCGGGCAGCGGATACAACTTCAACACCAACGTGCCGAACTTCAAGGAGTTCGGCTACGCGGCTGCCGACCTCGCCGGTGAGAGCGCCTCCTTCGACGGCAACGGCCCCTATCTCAGGTTCTTCTCGGCGGGTGGCGCCGTGCCCAAGGGGGGCCCGGTGCCAAACCTGCGGGCGAGCATCCCCGGCGGCAGCCCGGGGAGGGACGCCTTCTGGTCGGGCAACGCCGCTTCGCCGCCGATGCTCGGGACGCGACCGGTGGCCTCGTCGACGCCCCCCTTCCGCACCGATGTCGCCTGCCAGAACAACCCCGTCCCCGACCTGAACGGGCCGGCGGCCGCCCAGGGCCCGCCGGACCCGGTTCCCTACCCATGAGACGCGCCCTGAGAGCACACCTCCGCGACGTCATGGCCATCATCGGCCTGATCGTGGCCGGCCTGTTCGCCGTGACCGTGATCCTGGTCAACCAGCGCGCTGTTCTTCCCAGCTGGGTGCCGCTGATCGGGACGGACCGCTTCGCACTAGAGGCGGATTTCTCGACCGCGCAGGCTGTGACTCCCGGCCAGGGCCAGTCGGTCGACATCTCCGGGATCAAGGTCGGCGAGGTCTCGTCGGTGACCCTCGAGAACGGACACGCCGTGGTCGGCATGGAGATCGACAACCAGTACGCCTCGCTGATCCATACCAATGCCTCGCTGTTGCTCCGGCCCAAGACCGGCCTCAACGACATGGTCGTGGAGGTGGACCCGGGCACCCAATCCGCGCCGAAGATGAAGGAGGGCGCGACCGTCCCGCTGGCGTCGACCGAGCCGCAGGTCAACCCCGACGAGATCCTCGCCGCGCTTGACGGCGACACCCAGCAGTTCCTGAAGCTGCTGCTGGCCAACGGGGCGGAGGCGCTCGATCCGGCCAAGGGCCGGGACGTCAAGCTCTCCAACGCTCTGCGCCGCCTGGATCCGTTCGCGCGGGACATCTCGAGGATCTCCGGAGCGCTCGCGACGCGCCGGCAGAACATCGCCAACTCGATCCACAACTTCCAGCTGCTCTCGACCGAGCTCGGCAATCGTGACCAGGACCTCGTCAACTTCGTCGACTCCTCCGACGCCGTGCTGGCGTCCTTCGCGAAGGAGCAGGCCTCGATTCGCAGCGCCGTGCACGAGCTGCCGGCGACCCTCAAGGAGACGAAGGGCGCCCTGACCAGCGCAAACAAGCTCGCGCTCCAATCCGGCCCGGCTCTCAAGAAGCTGATCCCAGGGGCCAAGGCGACCGCCCCGGCCCTGCGCGCGCTGCGGCCGCTCTTCCGGGAGACCGCCGGCCCGATCGAGAACCAGATCCGGCCGTTCACCACCCAGGTAGCGAGCCCGGTCACGCACGTGGCCCAGATCTCGCAGGGCCTGGGGGTCGCGACCCCCGGCCTCCGAACCGGGTTCACGAGCCTGAACGACGGGCTCAACGCCCTCGCCTACAACCCGCCAGGTGACAGCCAGGAGGGGTACCTCTTCTTCGTCCCCTGGCTGAATCACGACCTGACCGCGAACTACACGTTCCAGGACGCCTACGGGCCGATTCGCCGGGGCCTGGTGCAGGAGAGCTGCGGCACGGCCCAGACGGCCGAGCAGACCCTGCTCGCGGAGCCGTACCTGCGGCTGCTCTACCAGCTCACCGGGCAGCCGCGCTCCGCCAAAATCCCGGGGTGCAGCTGATGGGCCAGCGCGCGCCCACAGTCGGCCAGATCGCCGTGGCGGTGGCCTTCGCCTTCTCGTGCTTCGGCCTGCTGCTCTTCCTCTGGGCCACCTTCGGAGGGCCTGTGCCGCTGAAGCCGGAGGGCTACCGGATCAAGGTCCCGTTCAGCGAGGCGACCCAGCTGGCGCAGGAGTCCGACGTGCGAATCCACAACGTCTCCGTGGGCAAGGTGAAGTCCATCACGCTGGCCGACTCCGGGCCGAACCGCGACCTCGCGGTGGCCACGCTCGAGATCGACACCCCGTACGCCCCGATCCCCTCGGACACCCGCGCCATGCTGAGGCAGAAGACGCTGCTCGGTGAGACCTACGTCGAGCTGACGCAGGGAGACCGAAGCGGGCCGAAGCTGCCGGAGGGCGGAACGCTGCCCAAGGCGCAGGTCCAGCCGTCGGTCCAGCTCGACGAGATCTTCCGGACCTTCGACGCCAAGACACGGGCGGCCTTCCAGACCTGGATGCAGCAGCTCGCGATAGCCAGCACAGGTCGAGGTGCGGACCTCTCGGCCGCGATCGCCAACCTCGAGCCGTTCGCCGAGGACGCCAACAAGGTCCTTCGCGTCCTGGACACCCAGCAGGGCGCGGTGCAGCAGCTCGTTCGCAACACCGGTGAGGTCTTCGGCGCGCTGAGCGAGCGGCAGGGCCAGCTGCAGGGCCTGATCCGCAACTCGGGAATCGTCTTCCACACGACCGCCGTCCGCAACCAGGACCTCGAGGCCACCTTCAAGGCCCTGCCCACGTTCGAGGATGAGTCGAGGCTGACCCTGAACCGCCTCGCCAGCTTCTCCCGCAACGCGAATCCCGTGATCACGCAGCTCCACCCCTCGGCGAGGGCCCTGAGCGCCGACCTGAAGCCGATTGCCAAGGTGGCTCCGGACTTCAAGGGGTTCTTCATCGGCCTCCGCAAGACCGCGAAGCGTGCGAACACCGGTCTGCCCGCTCTCCAGCGGCTGCTCAACAACGACCTGCCCCCGCTGCTCACGGAGCTGCACCCGTTCACACAGCAGCTCACGCCGATCGTGGCGGGAATCGGCCGCTACCAGAGCGACGTCACCGGCTTCCTGGGCAACGTCGCCTCTTCACTGAACGCGACGGGCACCACCGAGACCGGGGCGAACATCCACTACATCCGCAGCTCGGCCCCGCTCTATCCCGACTCCCTGGGGGCCTTCACGTCGCACCGCCTCGCCTACTCGCGAGCGAACCCGTACCCCGTGCCAGGCAGCGCGCTCAAGGTCGCCAACGGGCTCGAGACCTTCGATACCAGGGCATGCTCGGGCGCCGTCGGGCTGACCGCCAAGCTCAACGCGAACGACAGTGTCTACACGGGCAATCCCTTCTTCAGCGACCGCGCGACCTTCGACACCCCGCAGGACATTCTCGACAACATCAAGCAGTTCGCCTTCACCGGGCAGAACACCACCGCGGGCACGTTCCCAGCGCCGGCGTGCACGGCACAGGGGCCGCAGCAATCGATCGGGCGGATCTCCGAGCAGAGCAACTACACCCACGTCTACGCGAATCCCTGATCGATCCACGGGCCCCTGAGGGCCTACCGAGTTTCCGGTCGGGGGGATTCAGAGGGGAAAACCGCACAACTACGGGTATTTCGCTGTGTTAGGTTCAGCGACAGAAGGCAAATCCAAGGGCTGGCGGTACTGCGTTTAGGGGTAGCCGTCGGGGAATTGCCCAACGGAAAAGGAGTGGTATGCGCAAGCGCAAGTATCTGATCGGCGCGCTGCTGAGCGTGATCGGGGCGTTGGTCGTCTCGAGCACCGCATCGGCGACGGTCACCGGTCAGACCTATTCGGTGACGACGTCGCCGCCCAAGCAGCAGAAGAAGACGTTTGGGCCGGTCGGCGCGTTCACAAACGTGGTTGACACCCTGTATTCCGGTGGGTTCAGCCCGAACGCGACTCAGACGGTCCTTACTTTCAGCAAGGACATCAAGTTCACGCCGGGGAACATCCCGCAGTGCAACCTGGCCGCGATCAACACGGTGCCGCAGTCGACGGCTGACGGCCAGTGTGCCGCCAGCAAGGTCGGTACCGGCAGCGCCACGATCAACGGTGGTGCACTCCTCGGGACGGTTGCCGCGTATAACGGCACCCCGAGCGGTGGCAGCCCGACAATCGGACTGCACACCGACGTCTCCCTCCCGAACGGGGCCTATTCGTTCAGCACGACGCTGACCGGTGTTCTCAACACCGGCTCGAACACGCTGACCGTCTCGATCCCGCCCACGGGCACGTCGATCACGCATTTCGAGACCACGATCAACAAGGTCAAGTCAGGTAAGAAGAAGGTCAAGGTCAACGGCAAGAAGAAGAACGTGCCGGTCTATTACGTGATGGCCCGCTGCAAGAAGAAGAAGTGGGTCAACACGGAGACCACCACGTTCAACGGTGCGCCCCCGATCACGGCGTCGACGACCCAGAAGTGCAAGCAGAAGAAGTCCAAGAAGAAGAAGTAGTTCGGACTCCTTCCAGCTGATGTTGCGAGAGGGGCGGCCTGCGGGCCGCCCCTTTCTTTGTGGGTTGATGCGACTAGGATGAGCTGTTCAAAGGACCGGTGGTCAAGGGAAGTCCGGTGAGAAGCCGGCGCGGTCCCGCCACTGTGACCGGGTGATGTGACCGAAGCACTAGTCCACTGAGGAGCCACCGGCTCCTTGGGAAGGCGCGGCGGTCGTTAGCCCGGAAGCCAGGAGACCTGTCCCCGGCCCAGCCAAGACGACCCTCGAGGAAGGGGTGGCTCACAGATGAGAATCACTGTCTCGATTGCGGCGCTGGCGTCGCTGATGGCGCTTGCCGTGCTCGGCACGGCCGGCGCGAGTGCCAGCGTCAGCGCCGATGTGCGCGTGGTTGGCTCAAGCGGCCAGCTCGACGACATCACCCAGTACAGCGACACGACCACAATGCCCACCAGTCCCCAGGCCGAGTGCTTCGGACCCGGCAGTGGGGGCACCGGTCAGGGCGTCGGCGTCCCGGGCGCGAACGCGCTCGGCGTCGTCGTGGAGGCCGCCGAGAGCCGGCAGCGCCTGAACCCGCTGCAGCTCACGGACAAGTTCGTGGCCGACGGGTTCGGGCTGGGCGTTTGCGGCATCGGCGGGCAGGTCGCCGCCGGCTCTGCCTTCTGGTACACGAAGGTGGACCACGTCGGGCTCCAGGTGGGTGGTTCGCAGTTCCCCATTCACGCCGGGCAGCAGGTGCTCTGGTATCTGGCGCCGAATTTCCCGGCTCCGCCCGAGCTCGTCCTGATCGCGCCGGTGCGCGAGCCGGCCGGGACGCCGTTCCCCGTTCAGGTGCTGGCCTATGCGGATGATGGGACCGCGACGCCCGCGGCCGGCGCCGTCATCACCGGCGGCGATTCGCCAGTCACGGCTGACGGTGCCGGAAACGCCGTGGTGAGCGCCGGTGGAGCCGGTTTCCATCGGCTCCAGGCCGGGCTCGGCCCGGACATACCGAGCGCGATGACGCAGGTCTGCACGTCTGATGCCTCCACCGCGTGTCCCGCGGCACGAGGGCGGATCATCGTCGGATCCGACGACGCCGACGACATCGCCGGCACGCTCGGGAACGACCGGATCAAGCCCCGTGCGGGGAAAGATACCGTCCGCGCGCTGGCCGGCAACGACAAGATCGACGTGCGCGGTGGCGGCAGGGATCGCGTTAACTGCGGCGGCGGCACCGACAGCGTCAAGGGCGACAAGCGCGACAAGTTCGCCAAGAACTGCGAGCACGTCAGCCGCGGCGCGAAGAAGCACAGGCACGGCAAGCACAAGGGGAAGAGCAAGAAGTGATCCCCGCCCGCGTCCTGACGACCGCCTTGGCGCTCTGCGCCACGGCGGTCGTCGGCTGCGGGCTCGGGCCCGGCAAGGACCAGGGCGATGTCGATCTGACCTTGACCCGCGACTACGGGTCCAAGGTCCTGGCGCAGAAGTCGGACTCGATCAACGAGTCGGACACGGTCCTCCGCGTGCTCGACCGAAACGCCGACATCACCACGCGCTACGGCGGCGGCTTCATCCAGTCGATCGATGGGCTCGCTGGCGCTCAGAGCGGGGGCCGCAGCAGCGATTGGTTCTTCTATGTGAACGGCATCGAGTCGCCGATCGGCGCAGCCCAGTACGACCTCTCGGGCGGCGACCGGATCTGGTGGGACTACCGCGACTGGACCGCGGCGATGCGCGTGGCCGCCGTGGTGGGCTCCTGGCCCGAGCCGTTCGCGCACGGCTTCCAGGGCAGGCGCTGGCCGACTTCGATGGATTGCCGAGCCGCCGCACCGGTTTGCACGGAGGTGTCGCAGCGTCTGGCCGCGGCGGGCATCCGGCCCACCGGTTCCGCGACGGGCGCAATCGAGCTGGACGTCGGGACCTGGGAGCAGATGCGCGACGAGCGAGACGTCGGGCTGTTGTCCTCGGGACCCGATCGCAGCGGCGTCTTCGCTCGCTTCGTCGGAACTCACAAGCCACTTCTCGAGGTGCTGGACCGGCAGGGTCAGCCCGCCGGGAGCATCGGCAAGGGCGGCGGGCTGATTGCCGCGCTGCGAACGGGGGACGGGCCTCCCACCTGGGTGATCACCGGCACCGACGCCAAGGGCGTCGCGGCCGCGGCGAACCTCTTCGGTGACGCCCTGCGCAACCACTACGCGGTCGCCACCCAGCCGGGGGCGGGGCCTATCGGGGTGCCCGTACAGTGAGGTCAGCTCTTGCCTATACACCTGGGCGCAGCCCGCTGCATCGGGCGTCGGTGGGCGCCGCGGTCCTCTACTTCGGCTCCCTGGCCGCGATCGCGTTCGTCTATCCGAATCCGCTCGTGCTGCTCGCGGCCGGCGTGGCGGCCGCGCTGGCGGGATTTGCTGCAGGGGCGCGCCGAGCTGTTCTCGCGTCTCTGCGCCTCGGCCTCACCCTCTTCATCGTCATGGCGGCGATCAACATCCTGGTCAACCATCGCGGTGACACCGTGCTGGTGCGCGGTTGGGACATGCCCGTGCTCGGCAACACCGACGTCACCCTCGAGGCCCTGGTGGAGGGAGCGGTCCTGGGACTCCGGGTCATGGTCGCGGTGCTGGTCTTCGGCGTCTATTCGGCCTGCGTCGACCCTGATCGGGTGCTCCGCGCCCTCCGGCCCGTAGCCCGCCGCTCCGCGATGAGCGCCGGGCTCGTCACCCGCATGGTCCCGCTCGCCGTCGCCGACAGTGCGCGGCTGCGGGAGGCGGCGGCGCTGCGCGGCCCTGCCGCCACGCCCGTGGGAAGGGGAGCCCTCGCGCGCCGGGTCGTCGAGAGCTCGCTCGACCGCGCCGTGGACGTCGCGGCGACCCTCGAGCTGCGGGGCCATTCACTGCCGGGGCGCACCCGGCCGCGCCGCGACCCATCGCGCGACTCCGTGCCGGTCGCCGTGGCCGGGGCCACGGTCCTGGTCGTCTCCGCGGCTGCGGCGCTGGCCGGGATCGGCGAGTTCGAGGCATTTCCCGGCGTCAAGGTCGATGCGGGGCCCGCGACGCTCGCCCTCAGCGCGCTCGTGATCGCGCTCGCTGCCGTTCCCTTCGCGGTCAGGAGGTGGCGCGAACGTGTCTGATCCGGTCCTCCGCTTCGAGGGCGTCACCTATCGCTATCCCGGCGCGGCGGCGCCGGCGATCGCGGACGTCGACCTTGCCGTCGAGCAGGGCGAGTTCGTGGTGCTCGCCGGCCGCTCGGGCTCGGGCAAGTCGACCCTGCTGCGTGCCGGCTGCGGCCTGGTGCCGCACTTTCATGGAGGCGAGGTTGAGGGCGAGCTCGAGGTCGCCGGCCTCGACGTTCGCGCGCACGGCCCGGCGGAGCTGGCGGAGTTCGTCGGGCTTGTGGCTCAGGAGCCTGAGTCGCAGGTGGTCAGCACCACGGTGCGGGCGGAGATCGAGCTGCCGCTCGAGCTGCGCGGCGTCTCGCCGGCGGCGCGCTCACGCGCGGTCGAGGAGGTCTCGCTGGCGCTGGCGATCGAGGGATTGCTCGGGCGCGCCACCGACAGCCTCTCCGGCGGCGAGCTGCAGCGGGTCGCCCTGGCCGCGGCGCTCGCCACGCGTCCCCGCCTGGTCCTGCTCGACGAGCCGACCTCGCAGCTCGATCCCGTGGCGGGTGACGAGTTGATCTCGCTGTTGCGGCGCCTGAATGAGGAGTGGGGGGTCGCCGTCCTGCTCGGCGAGCACCGGCTGGAGAGATGCCTGGCGGCGGCGGACCGGGTGGTCGCCCTCGCCGAGGGGCGAGTGGCGTTCGACGGCGGGCCGGCCGACTTCCTCAAATGGGCGCTCGAACGCGACGAGGCGCTCGCGACGCCGGGCGCGCGCCTGCTCAATCGCGCCGGACTGGGCACGCCGACCAGCGTCAGGGCGGCTCGCCGAGCCCTGGCGGCTCAGGGCGTGTCGGTCCGGGCGCCGGAGGCGGACGAGACGCCGCCCATGCGCCGAAGCGATCCCGCCGCGCTCGAGGCCAGGGGACTCTGGGCGGAGCTCGGCGAGGGCGAGGAGCGAACTGAGGCGCTCCGCGGGCTCGAGCTGTCGATCGAACCGGGCGAGCGGATCGCGCTGATGGGGAGCAACGGGGCCGGCAAGAGCACCCTGCTGCGGGCGGCGGCAGGGCTGGTCACGCCGCAGCGCGGACGGATTCGGGTGCCGAGGGGCGTCGCCCTGCTGCCACAGCGGCCCGGGGACCTCTTCGTCCACGAGCGCGTCCGCGAGGAGCTCGAGGGGGAGGCCGCCATGCCGTCCCTTCGCCGCTTCGGGCTCGAGGGGACGCTTGACGCCGATCCGCGCGACCTCTCGGGCGGGGAGCGCCAGCGCCTGGCGATCTCGATCGTGATCGCGGGCCGTGAGGCGGATGGCGATGCGCTGCCGGGGATCGTGCTGCTGGATGAGCCCACCCGGGGCATGGACCGCTATCGGAAGGCGGAGCTGGCCAGGCTCGGCAGCGAGCTGGCCGGGGGCGGGGCGGCGGTGGTGATCGCAACTCACGACGTCGAGTTCGCGACGACCTTCGCCGACCGGGTCGTCCTGCTCGCCCGCGGCGAGGTCGCCGCCGACGGCTCCGCGAAGGAGCTGCTCACCGGTGGCTGGTACTTCTCCAGCGAGGTTGCGCGCATCCTGGATGGGGCGGCAATCGGCGTAGATGACGGGCTCGCGCTCCTTCGCGAATCCCTCGCGCGGATGCGAGATGCCGCCGCCCCGGCGAGAGGAGGGGCCTCGTGAGCTGGCAGGCTGCCGCGTTCGGGATCCTCGCTCTCGTTCTGCTCGGGGGGTTCGTCTGGTATGAGCGCTCCCGCCCGCCCTCTCAGATCGTCGCCCTGGTGGCCGCGCTCGCGGCGATCTCGGTGGCGGGGCGTGTCGCCTTCTCGCCGATCCCGAACGTCGTTCCCACGACCGACATCACCCTCATCGCCGGCTACACGCTGGGCGGCGCTCCCGGCTTCGCCGTAGGGGCCCTTTCCGCCGTGGTCTCGAACTTCTGGCTCGGACAGGGCCCCTGGACGCCGTGGCAGATGGCGGGGTGGGGCCTCACGGGCCTGCTGGGCGCGGGCCTGGCCGTCGCCACGGGGCGCCAAATGGGGCGCGTCGGCTTGGCCGTCGTCTGCGCGTTGGCCGGCTTCGCCTACGGAGCGCTGCTCGATTTCTCGCTGATGGTGTCCTACGGAGGCGAGCAGTCGCTCGGCCGGTTCCTGGCGATCTCTGCTCGGGGCGTGCCGTTCAACATCGCGCACGCCGCCGGCAACGCGGCTCTCGCGCTCGTCGCGGGTCCCGCCATGGTCCGGATGCTCCAGCGCTACCGCGCCCGCTTCGCCTTCGCCTGGAGGCCCGGCACCAGCGCCGCGCCGCGGGCTCGAGGAGCCACCGCGGGGGCCGCCGCCCTGATCGTTGCCCTGCTCGTCGCGACGCCCGCGGCCCTCGACGGCTCGCGAGCGGACGCCTCGGGCGGCGGCTCGGGCGCGGCCGTCTCCTGGCTGCGGGGCGCCGAGAACGGTGACGGAGGGTTCGGATTCGCGAAGGGCGAGGAGTCCAGTCCCGCGATGACCGGTTGGGCGGTGCTCGGCCTGGAGGCGGCCGGGGTCAATCCGCTCGATGTCGACCACGGCGACGCCACTCCCATCTCGTATCTGGCGGGGGCCGTCGGCGACATCAGCACCACCGGCGATATCGAGCGCACCATCCTGCTGCTGCACGGCGCCGGCCTCGACCCGCGGAGCTTTCAGGGCCACGACCTGGTCAGGCGGCTGCTGGCCCGGCGCGGCGGCGACGGCTCGTGGGGCGGCCAGATCAACCCGACCGCGTTCGGCATCCTCGCTCTGCGGGCGGCCGGGGTGACCGGTGGCAATTCCCGCTCCGCCGGCTGGCTGCGCGACAACCGGAACGACGATGGGGGCTGGGGCTTCGCCGCCAACGCCGCGAGCGACGCGGACAGCACCGGGGCGGTCCTGCAGGCCCTCGCTGCCGCCGGCGGGAACGCGGGGATTCGCTCGGGCGTCTCCTACCTGCGCGACGTGCAGCGCACGGGCGGAGGGTTCGCCCTGACGGGCGGCCCGGTCAACGCGCAGTCCACGGCCTGGGCCGCGCAGGGCCTGATCGCGGCGGGCGTCTCACCGTCGTCGGTGCGCAGCGGCGGCACACCACTCGCCTATCTCGCCTCGGCCCAGGTCCCCGACGGGCATTACCGCTACTCGTCCTCGAGCGACCAGACGCCGGTCTGGGTGACTGGGCAGGCGCTGCTGGCGGTCAACGGCGCCGCCTTCCCGCTCAACCCCGTGCCCCGGACGGCCTCGCGAGTGGCTCCGGCCGGCGGCGGGGCCGCGGGGGCGGCAGGGAGCGTCCCGGCCGGCGGCGGCGGAAAGGCGGGGTCCTCCGGCAAGGCGCCGGCGAAGTCTCCGACCGAGACGAAGCCCGCGGCACCGGGCGATCCCGTTCCGATTGCGCCCGCGTCCTCCAGCCAGAGCGACGGAGACGCAGGTGGCATCCCGGGCTGGGTCGTCGTGACGGCCGCTGCAGCGCTGATCGCCGCCGCGGTCTGGGGCGGCTGGGTGATGTACCGGCGTCGCCTGCCCTGAGCGCCGGCGGCGAGCAGGCCGGTCGCGCAGGGTACGTTTCGGGTGTGGAAGTCGAAGAGGCGATTCGGACCCGGCGCACACACAAGGCCTACCGGCCGGAGCCGGTGGACCGCGCCCTGCTCGAGGAGGTCCTCGATCTGGCGCGATGGGCGCCGAACCACAACCTGACCAATCCGTGGCGCTTTCGCGTGATCGGCCCCGAGGCGCTCGAGCGTCTCAAGGGGGCCGCCGGCCCGGAGTCCGCCTCCAAGCTCGACCGCGCCCCGACGCTGATCGTCTGCTCGTGTGCCCTGACCGGCGATCCGATCCAGGACGAGGAGGATCTGCACGCCGCCGCCTGCGCCGCATACATCGTCCTGCTCGCCGCCCACGGCCGGGGACTGGCCGGCTACTGGCGGACCCCGGAGGTCCTCCGGACCCCGGAAGGACGGGCGGCGGTCGGCATGCCCGAGGAGGAGCGCTTCGTCGGGCTTCTCCATCTCGGCAAGCCGGTACAGGAGCAGCGGGCGCCGGAGCGGCTGCCCGCCAACCAGGTGGTCGACTTCCTGGAATGACCGAATGATCTCCCGCGACCGAGCGCTGGCGGCGATGCAGGAGGACCGCTTCGACGTGGTCGTCGTCGGGGGCGGGATCACCGGCGCGGGCGTGGCTCTCGACGCCGCCTCGCGCGGCTACTCCGTCGCCCTCGTCGAGCGTGGCGACTTCGGCCAGGGCACTTCGAGCCGCTCCTCGAAGATGGTGCACGGCGGGCTGCGCTATCTGCAGAACTTCGACCTCGGCCTGGTGCGCGAGGCGCTGCTGGAGCGCCAGCTGCTCGTCCGCCTCGCCCCGCATCTGGTCTATCCGACGCCGTTCCTGGTTCCGGCGCTGGCCGGGGAGCGGAAGAACCGTGCGATCGGGATCGGCCTCAACATGTACGACGTGATGGCGACCTCGCGCATCGGGCGAGGGCGCAGCCAGCGCAACGAGCACCGCGAGGAGGCCGAGTACTGGTCGCCGGACCGCCACCGCACGATCTCGGGCGAGGAGGCGGCGGAGCTGATTCCGGCACTGGAGCCGATGGACCCGAGCTCGGCCTACCTGTTCTACGACTGCCAGACCGACGACGTGCGCCTCGTCCTCACGGTGCTGGGGGAGGCCGAGCGCTTCGGCGCGGTCATCGTCAACGGGGCGGAGGTGACCGAGGTCCTCGAGGAAGACGGGCGGGCCGCGGGCGTCGCCCTCACAGAGGCCGAGTCCGGGGAGCGGATGGAGGTCAACGCCGACAACGTCGTCAACGCCACCGGAGTCTGGGCCGACCGGATTCGGCCGGAGGAGCTGCTCGCGGAGGAGGAGATCCCGAACATCCGGCCGAGCCGCGGCTCCCACGTGACCCTCTCGACCGATGACCTGGATATCGGCACCGCCGCCTGCATCGTCCCGGCCGGCGCCGATCGAACGATCTTCGCCCTGCCCTGGTACGGGCGGGTGCTGGTCGGGACCACCGACAACGACTACGAGGGGGACATCGACCACGTGCCTCCCGGCGCGGACGACGTCGACTACCTCCTGGATGCGCTCAACGCCTACTTCGGCACCGACATGGACTCGGGCGACCTGACCGGCGGCTACGCGGGGGTGCGCCCCCTGATCTCGAGCGGCGACCCGAAGAAGTCTGTGGACATCTCGCGCCGCGCGGAGCTCTACGAGACCTCGTCGGGGATGCTGACGATCACCGGCGGCAAGCTGACCACCTTCCGGCGGATGGCCGCCCAGGTGGTCGATCGCATCGTCGAGCGCGACGGGCGCGAGGCGGAATGCCGGACCGACGACATCCCGCTCGGGATGCCGGCCCGCCCCGAGGACCTGGAGACGGGCCTCGAGCTCCCCGACGGCGTGGCCGATCAACTGGCCTTCCGCTACGGGCACGCCGCCCGCGACGTCCTCGACCTGTGCGATCAGCGCCCGGAGCTTGCCGAGCCGATCGTCCCCGGGCACCCGGACCTGATGGCCGAGGTGGTGATCGCCGCCAGGCGCGAGCAGGCGCGATCGGTTGCGGACGTCCTGCTCCGGCGGACCCGCCTGGGGCTGGTGGCGGCGCTCGAGCTTCGCGACGGCGAGCGGGTCGAGGCGGTCGCCGCCGCTCTCGGGAGGGAGCTGGATTGGAGCGCTTCTCGCGTCGGCGCCGAGGCGGAGGCGTGGAAGGGCGTCGCCGAGGCGGAGGGTCTCGACCCGGGCAGGGCGTTCGCCCGGTAGTGGGCGATCCCCGCATCGCGGGGTCTAGGATGCGCGCCTTGATGGCCCTCACCGACGAACACCTCGCGGACCTACACCGGCGGGCGCGCGAGCTCGGCGTGCCGCGATATCGGATGTTGCCTCGCGATGAGCTGATCGAGGCGATCTCGGGGCGGTCGGGAGAGGAAGGGGAGCCCGAGCCTGAGGCCGAGGCCGAGGACGGGGTCCAGGCGGACGACAAGCCCGAGGCGGACGCCGAACCCGAGCCTGAGACCGAGACCGAGGAGGTCACCGGCGTCCTCGACCGGATGCCGCAGGGCTATGGATTTATCCGGCTGAGCGGCCTGAGCGAGACTGAGGGCGACGTCTACGTCTCCGCATCGCAGATCCGCCGCTGCGAGCTGCGCCCGGGCGACCAGGTGAGCGGCCCCGCTCGGGCGCCGCGCCGAGGGGAGCGCCATCGCGCCCTCGTCCGGATCGAGGCCGTCAACGGGCAGCCCCCAGAGGAGGAGCGCGGGAACTTCGAGGATCTCACCGCCGCGCCGCCCCACCGGCGCCTGCTCGCGGCCGACGCTCCCGGCGATCCGCTGGTGCGCGCAGTGGATCTGCTCGGCCCGCTGGCGTTTGGCCAGAGGGTGCTCGTCCTGGCCCAGCCGCGCTCGGGTCGGACCACGCTGCTGCGCGCCCTGGGCGCGGCCATCGCCGACGGGGGCGCGCATCTCTGTGTGCTGCTCGCGGACGAGCGGCCCGAGGAGGTCCCGCAGTGGGAGCGCGCCCTCCCGCAGGCGGAGATCTTCGCGGCCACCGCCGACCAGGAGCCCCGGGATCAGATTCACGCCGCCGAGCTGGCGATGGGACACGCGAAGCGACTCGCCGAGGCCGGCGAGGACGTGGTCGTCCTGATCGACTCCCTGAGCAGGCTCGCCCGTGGCTATCGCGACCCGGGTCGCGTCAAGAGGATCTTCGGCGCGGGCCGAGAGCTGTCTGAGGAAGGCAGCGGCTCCCTCACCGTGATCGCGACGGTGCTCGACTCGGACGAGCGCGGGGCGGAGGTCAGGGAGGCGCTGGAGACGACCGAGAACCTGCTGCTGCGGCTCGACGCCGGCCTGGCCGCCAAGGGCATCGTGCCCGCGCTGGTTGTGGCCGACAGCCGGGCATCCGGGGAGGACGAGCTGCGCGATCCGGAGGAGCTCGAGCGGGCCCGCAAGCTGCGAGCCGAGCTCTCCGAGCTGGACACCGAAGCCGCCGCCCAGGCCCTCAGCGACCAGATCGTTGCCACCGGGAGCAACGCGGAGATCCTCTCCCGCATGTAGCCCGGCGGAGCTCGCCCGTGGCGCCACGCCGTCCACACCTCTCCGACGTCCTTCATCTCCCTCGCCTGCCCGGGGTCCCGGATGTCTTCCACCGGGTTCGCGTGCCGTCGGACCTCGACTCGGTGACGACGGTCGGCGACGAGGAGGAGCCCGGTGCCGCCGGTCTCGAGGCGGAGACGGTCGAGCACATCTGGGAGGGGGCGCTTGATCTCTACCGCAGTGGCGTCCACCCGGGCCTGCAGCTCTGCCTGCGCCGCGAGGGAAAGGTGGTCCTGGACCGAGCGGTCGGGCATGCACGAGGCAACGGGCCTGCCGACTCCGAGGACACGCCGAAGGTTCCGATGAGCACCGAGACGCCGGCGTGCATCTTCTCGGCCTCGAAGGCGGTCACGGCCATGGTCATCCACCTGCTCGACGAGCGCCGGCTGCTCCATATCGGCGACCGGGTCAGCGAGTACATCCCCGAGTACGCCCAAAACGGCAAGGAGGGGACGACCATCGCCCACGTGCTGGCGCATCGCGCCGGGGTCGCCTCCATGCCCAAGGACGCGCTCGATCTCGACTCGCTCGACGACTGGGATCGCATCGTCAGGCTGATCTGCGAGGCGAAGCCGACCATCCGCCCGGGGCGGCTGCTGGCCTACCACGCGGTCTCAGGCGGATTCATTCTCGGCGAGATCATCCGGCGGGTCACCGGGGAGACCGTTCGCGACGTGCTGGCGAAGGAGATTCTCGATCCGCTTGGCTTCCGGTGGATGAACTATGGCGTACTGCCGGACGACGTCGACGAGGTCGCGCTCAGCTACGTCACCGGTCCGCCGCTGTTACCGCCGATCTCGACTCTGGCCACACGGGTGCTCGGCGCGCCGCTCGACGAGGTGGTCGAAGACTCGAACGACCCGCGCTTCCTGACCGCGCTGATCCCCTCGGCAAGCACGGTCACGAACGCCAACGAGCTCTCGCGGTTCTTCGAGATCTTCCGCGCGGGCGGGGAGATGGACGGCGTCCGCGTCATGACCGAGCGCACGATCCGGCGCGCGCTGACGGAGCAGTCCCATCTCGAGATCGACTTCTCGCTGATCTTCCCGACCCGCTTCTCATACGGCCTGATGCTCGGGGCGGACTACATCAGCCTCTACGGCCGGGACACCGACCTTGCCTTCGGGCACCTCGGCCTGATCAACATCATGGGCTGGGCAGACCCGGAGCGGGCGATCTCGGTCGGCCTGATCACCACCGGCAAGGCCATCGTCTATCCCGAGCTGCCGCGCTTCTACGGCCTGATGCAGCGAATCGCGAGCGAGGTCCCGAAGACCTCGGCGCCGAGCTGGTTGGCCGGCTGACCGCTTCGCCCATAGAGGTGTGATTTCTCGAACCGTTGCTCTGCATGGAAAGCAGCGGTCTCTCGCGGGATACTGCGTGGGCGATGCCGCAGGAGAGTCTCGAGCCCGCCCGCGCTGAGACGGCGCCTCTTTGATGCGGGCCGCCGGTATCGGCGAGTTCGGCGGCGCTGTCGGCCTGATCGACCTCCCAGATCCGCGCCCCCTCGCGGATGACGAGGTCTTGATCGAAATCCGGGCCGCAGGCGTCGGCAACTGGGAGGAGTTCGTCCGGACAGGCGAGTGGGAGGTCGGCCGCGCCGCTCCGATGGCGCTCGGCGTCGAGGCCGCCGGGATCATCACGGCAATCGGAGATTCCGTCGAGGACTGGGTGCCGGGCGACGAGGTGCTCAGCCACCCCCTCCCGCTGCGGGACCAGGGAGCCTGGGCGCCCATGCTGATCGCATCGGCGACGGTGCTCGCGCGAAAGCCTGCCGCCCTCTCGTGGGAGGCCGCTGCAGCGTTCCCGGTTCCGGCCCTGACCGCCACGCAGGTGATCGACGGAGCCCTGTCGGTGCGCCCTGACGACCTGGTCCTCGTCAACGGTGGGAGCGGGGTGACCGGCACACTGCTCGTTGGACTGGCCGCGGTGCGCGGCGCCAAGGTGATCGCGACCGCAGGACCAGCGAGCCATGAGCGCCTACGCCGGCTGGGAGCGGCTCACGTGCTCGACTATCACGACCCCGACTGGACGGAGCAGGCACGCGCCATTGGCGGCGGCCTGGGCGTAACCGCCGTCGCGAACGCTGCGCCTGACGGCTCAGCCGACGCGATCGGCACCGTGCGCGACGGCGGTCGCCTTGCGACGATCACCCAGGACCCACCGGACGGGCAGCGGGGCATCGAGATCTCGTCGGTGATCGTGGAGCCCGACGGCCGCGCGCTCGGCGAGCTCGCCGAGCTGCTCGCGGCCGGGAAGCTCGAGGTCTCGATCGCGACGACGTTCCCCCTCGAGGATGCCGCCGCGGCCCTCGCGGCAGCAACCCGGGGCGGCGCCGGCGGAGCGGTCGTGCTTCGCCCCTAACGGAGGTCGCCGCGACCCAGCCAGTCCTTGAAGCGGATCTCGCCGAGGTGCACGGCTTTGGTCGGAACCAGACTGCCTTCCTGCAGCTCTGCGCCAAAGTAGCGCGCCTTCGGGTCAGCGACGACCGTGCGCGTATCGCCCTTCGCCATCAAGGCTTGCTGGATGAACTCGTCGAAGCGAAATTGCTCCGGGCCGGCGATCTCGATAACTCCGTCGGCGGGGGCCCTCTGGCTGATCTCGCACACCGCAGCAGCAACGTCGTCGGCCGCCATCGGCTGGAACAGAACGTTGGGCAGGCGGACCACCTCACCGTCCGTGGCGTCATCCGCTATTGCCATCGCGAACTCGAAGAACTGCGTCGCATGGACGATTGAGAAGGGGATCGAGGAATCAAAGATCAGCTTCTCCTGGGCGGCCTTCGCCCGGAGGTATCCGCTTTCCTCGAGGTCCCCCGCGCCGACAACTGAGAGCGCGACATGGTGGCGAACACCGGCGTCGCCCTCTGCCGCCAGCAGGTTGGTGGTGGAGCTCGTGAAGAACTCCATCGCGGCCGCGTCCTCGAAAGACGGGGAGTTGGAGAGGTCGATCACCACCTCAGCACCCTCGAGGACCTCGGCGAGCCCCTCGCCGGTCAGTGTGTTGACACCGGTGTCCGGTGAGGCGGCGATGGCCTCCTTGTTCGCCTCCTGGAGGCAGGACACGACCTTCGAACCGATCAGGCCCGT
This sequence comes from uncultured Solirubrobacterales bacterium, assembly GCA_963815665.1. Classification (GTDB taxonomy): domain Bacteria; phylum Actinomycetota; class Thermoleophilia; order Solirubrobacterales; family 70-9; genus DASUPK01. The sequence goes on from CAWFHN010000018.1 coordinate 43,912, forward strand.
TCCGCCAATGACAACCGTTTTCATGACGTTCCTTTCGCTTGGCTGCTTCGACCGACGCCGCTCGAAGTGGTCTGCTGAGGAGTAGATTCTCCACCCGTTCCCCCGAAATCGTTGAGGTGCCGGGAACATGTTGCGACCGTTCGGCGTGCCGGCCTTGCGAAGGAGGAGAAGATGAGCGGTGACACAGCAGCCGGGCTAGGGGATACGGGCCGGGCGGTCAGACGGGCAACTGTCTCTTGGCTGACCCAGCCACCGCGGGGTCTTGCCCGGGTCCGGGTTGGGAGCGCCGCGTTTTCGGCGGTGCCCCTCGACTTCTCCGGCGAGGCTCCGGATCCCGAGGTCACCAGCCCGGGTGAGCTCCTAACCGCTGCGCACTGCGGGGCCCTTGCATTGGTCCTGGCTCGAATCCTGGAGCGCAACGGGACACAGGCCCGCGAGCTGACCGTCGACGGCACCTATACGTTCGAGGGCGACTGGTACTCGGTCACCGATCGGAGCCTCGAGGTCCGAGGACGCGTCGAAGGGAGCAGCCCCGATGCATTCGAGCAGGCGGCCCATGACGCGCTCGAGCAGTGCGCGGATTCGCTCGGCTTGGCTGGCGCCGATCGCGTGCGGCTCACGACGAAGTTGCTCTCGGCGTAGGCTGGAGACGCCCATGGCCCGATGGCTGAAGAGCTCTGCCGATGCAGCCGGGGGCGTCGGACCGGTTGACGGCCTCAAGGCCGCCGACCTGGTGGATGCCATGGGGCGTCTCCACCGCCACCGCTGCCACATCCTCGATCTCGTCAGTCCCACACCTGGACGCGTGCTCTTCGGTCCCGCGGTGACCATCTCTTACTTCCCTAGCTGCTCTGCGGGGCTCAACCCCGAGCGCTACAACCTCCAGAACCTCTTCTACCAGGCCGTCGGCGATGACCCTGAGGGGAAGGTCCTGGTCCTGGCAAGCAACGGCTACACCGACGTGTCGATGGGGGGTGGCACGAAGTTGTCGCGCCTGCAGAACCACGGCTGCGCGGGTGTCCTCACCGATGGCCGGTTGCGCGACTTCGACGAGCTCGCGACATACGACTTCGCCGCCTATTGCGCCGGCGAGGCCACCAAGTGGGGCGGAGGGGAGATCACCCCGTTCGAGGCCAACGTACCGGTGGTCGTCTCCGGTGTCGGGGTGATGCCGGGCTTCTACGTGTTCGCCGACAACTCCGGAGCGGTGGTGATCCCGGATGCCCAGGTCCAGAACGTGATTGAGGGCGCCCGAGCGGTCGAGGCCGAGGACCACGGCGACCTCTCCGAGATCCGCAAGGAGCAACCCCCGCCCTCCTCGAGAGGGAGACCCGAATGATGACCCGCCGGAGCCACTCGCCCGGACTCCCCTTGCCAACTCAAACCACTTCGATAGGGTCGGGTTGACTGTCACCCGACCCGAGGGGAGCTCGTAGTGGGGTCAATTTCCGAGCGTGAGAACCAGGAGATCGCTGCTGCCAACAAGTCTGGGAGCACGCCGGTTGTGTTCATTCACGGCCTCTGGGTCCTGCCGAGCAGCTGGGATCGCTGGGCCGACTTCTTCAAGGAAGCCGGCTACGCACCGCTGACGCCCGACTGGCCCGACGATCCCGAGACCGTCGAGGAAGCCCGGGCCAATCCGGACGTCCTGGCAAGGAAGACACTCGGACAAGTCGCAGACCACACGACCGAGGTGATCGAGGCGCTCGACCGGAAGCCCGTTGTAATGGGTCACTCGACCGGTGGGTTGCTGGCGCAGATCATCGCCGGCCGCGGCCTCTCCGCCGCGACGGTGGCGATCGATCCAGGTCCGTTCCGCGGAGTGCTGCCGCTACCTGTATCCACCCTGCGCGTATCAGCACCGGTTCTGAAGAACCCGCGAAACCGCAAGCGGGCGATCACGCTGACCTTCGACCAGTTCAGGTACGGCTGGACGAATGCAATCGAGTCGGATGACGAGGCGAGGCGGCTCTACGACGAGTTCCACGTGGCCGCCCCGGCGGTCGCCCTGATGCAGATGGCGAACGCCAACGTGAACCCGTGGACCGAGGCGAAGGTCAACACGAAGAACCCGAACCGCGGGCCGCTCCTGATCATCGACGGCGAGAAGGACCACACGGTTCCGTGGGCGATCGCGCATGCCGCCTATAAGAGGCAGAAGCGCAACCCGGGCGTCACCGAGATCAAGGCGATCCCGAACCGGGGGCACTCGCTGACGATCGACAACGGCTGGCAGGAGGTCGCCCAGACGGCGCTCGACTTCGTCAGGAGGTTCGTCTGATGGCGGCGGCGACACTAGTCATGTGGTTTCAGCTGCGCTCGCCCGAGCTAGCCGAGGAGTTCGAGCGTCTGATGGCCAACGATCGGGACATCGTTCGTAGCTCGCTGGACACGATGTCGGATTACCGATTGACGCGGCCGATGGATGTGCCCGGACAGGCGGGTGGGGGTGACGCCGCCGATTACGTGCTGGTGGCGGAAATCACCAACGTCGAGCACTGGGAGCCACAGGCCGAGGAACGGACCCAGGAGTTGGCTGATGATCTGGCGCATCTGGTCTCCAGTCGGAAGTACCTCGTCCTCGAACGCGTCCTTTGACACCAAGGTTTCGGCTGACGGGCGTAGCTCGGCCGGTTACTCGCCGGGCCCGGCGGGGGCCATGGCCACATTGCGCTCGACGCGGCGGTCGGGCACCAGCCAGATCAGTGCGACGGCGACATAGATCGCCAGACCGATCCACCGATTGGCGAAGGTCAGGGCGATTCCGAGGCAGTAGAGGACCGGTGAGATCTTGCCCTTGATATCTGAGCCAATGGCAACGCGGAGCTGTGACTCGTCGCCTTCTGCGCGGAGCAGCGCCGTCTGCAGGATCAAGAACGCAATCGAAGCAGCCAGCAGAACGATCCCGTAGAAGGCGGTCGGCACGGGCGGAAACCGGTGCTCGCTCATCCACGCGGTGCTGAACGGGATGAGAGAGAGCCAAAAGAGCAGGTGCAGGTTGGCCCACAGCACCGCGCCGCTTACCCGAGAAACCGCCGCCATCATGTGATGGTGGTTGTTCCAATAGATCCCCAGGTAGACGAAGCTGAGCACATAGGTCAGGAGTGCCGGCACCTCGTGCCTCAGCGCATCCCACGAAGTGCCGTCCGGGGTGTGCAGTTCGAGCACCATGATCGTGATCAGAATCGCGATGACGCCGTCGCTGAAGGTCTCCAGCCGTCCCTTAGACACTGAAGCAGCCTAGCCGCGAGCGGTGAGGGGGGCCCCGCTAGGCGCGGTCGCGGCCGCCGTAGGCGATCGCGCCCCAGGACGGCTCCGCGGAGAGCTCGATCAGCTCGGAGTCGCGGTCAGGCTGGACGTAGCCGAAGGTCTGCGTCGACTCGTCGAAGACGATGTCGAGCTCTCCCTCCTTGACGCGCTGGTCGAGCCAGGCGCCGCGGAAGACGAGGCGGCGAAGCCAGTGGACGAGGCTCTTGTTGGAGGGCCCGACTAGCTCGTCCCAGTTCTCGTTGACGTGCCCGCCGAGGGGGGAGCAAGGCTCCCGGATCTCGCCGTTCACCGCCAGCTCGAGCAGGTCCTCCAGCTCGTGCTCGTCGAGTCCCTGTCGGACGAAGTCGAGCTTGACCGCCGCCTGCTCCACGCGCTGGGCGAAGTCCCGCTCGTTGAAGGAGAAGCGGAGCTCTCCGTACTCGAGCACGTAGTCGGCGCCCGATTCGTAATTTCCTCTGCGTGCGGTCTCGTCCACGGCGTTGCTGCATCTTTGCGGATGAGGGAGGTCGTCGCCACTCTTTCGGCTGCCCTGAACGGCCGGTTGCAGCAAAAGGGAACCCGCAGTCCGCGTCGACGTCTGCTAGCGCCTCATCAACTTCCGCCTCCTCCGCTTCGCGTCCGGGGGCGGAAGGCACACCCCGCGAGGTGGTCGTTGACGAGACCGGCGGCCTGCATCGTGGCGTAGGCGGTGGTGGGCCCGACGAAGACGAAGCCGCGCCGCTTCAGCTCCTTGGCCATCGCGGTCGACTCCGGGCTGGTGGCCGGGACGTCGGCGAGCGGACCCTGGTGCCGGGTGCGCCTTCGAGTCGGGGGCAAAGCTCCAGAGCAGCTCGTCGAGCGTCTCGCCCCGGGCATGGAGCTCGAGGGCGGCCTTGGCGTTGGAGATCGCGGCCTCGATCTTCTTCCGGTTGCGCACGATGCCGGCGTCGCCCATCAGGCGCTCTAGCTCCCTGGCGCCGTAGCCGGCGACCTTCTCGATCTCGAAGCCGTCGAACGCACGACGGAAGCTCTCCCGCTTGCGGAGGATTGTGAGCCAGGAGAGGCCCGACTGGAACGCCTCGAGCGTCAGGCGCTCGTAGAGCTCGGACTCACCGTGCAGCGGCCGCCCCCATTCGGAGTCGTGGTAGTCGAGGTAGTCCGGCGTTCCCGCCGCCCAGGGGCAGCGCGCCTTTCCGTCCGGGCCCTCGACGACATCCTTCACGGCTTGTACGGCGGAGCGACGCCCCAGCCCCAGCGCGGAGTCGGCGCCTCCTGGGGCACGTCGTCGGCGCCGGGCTGCGAGTTGTGCAGGGCGAGCCGGGTTCCCCACTCGACGTAGGCCATGAAGGCGGAGCGAAACTCCGGGTCCGAGGGGAGGCCCACGTCGTCGGCGGCCATGCTCATCAGCGTGGCGAATCGGAGGCGCTGCTCCGGCGTGATGGCCAGGTCATGGTGCTTGCCGACCATGCGGTGATAGCCGCCCAGCTTCTCGGTGTAGGAGGCGGGCCCGCCGAACACCTCGCACCACCAGAGCGTCACGTTGCGGCGGTGCTCCTCGCTCACACCCTCCGGGAAGAGCGGCGAGATCAGCTCGTCGCCCTCCACCCGGTCGTAGAAGGCGTCGATCAGCCGCTGGAAGGCGTCGCCTCCGCCCGCCCACTCGTACAGCGTCGGTGTGTCGGGCGCGCTCCCGATGCCACCGACCGTAGCGAACCGGATCCGCCGCGTACTCCATCGGCGCCGAGCCTTATGTGGGGGTGGCGACGCCACTTCGCTTTCGCGGCCTCGAGCGGGAGGAGATCCTGGGCTTCGAGGTGCCGGTGGCCGAGACTCCGCTCAGCCGGCTGCTCGGACTGGCGCTCCTCCACCGTGACCGTGCGGGAGCGGGCCTGCTCATCCCGCGCTGCCGCAGCGTCCACACGTTCGGGATGCTCTTCCGGCTCGATCTCGTCTTCCTCGACGCGGAGGGCCGGGTCGTGGGGCTGAGGCGCGCCGTGCCGCCGGGGCGGCTCATACGCTGCCCGGGCGCGATGGCCGTGCTCGAGCTGCCCTCTCCCTAGCGTGACCTCGTCCTCCGAATCCACGCGGCAGTGGTGGGTGCTCGTCGGCACCTGCATGGGCCTGTTCCTGCTGATGCTGGACTCGACCGTGGTGGCGCTCGCCCTGCCGACGATCGAGAGGGAGCTCCACGCCTCGCGCGACAACGTCCAGTGGGTGCTCAACGGCTACCTGCTGGTGCTGAGCATCCTCGTGGTGACGGCCGGCCGGCTGGGGGACATCTACGGGCGGCGACTCGTCTTCCTGATCGGGATGGCGGTCTTCGGAGCCGGCTCGGTGCTGGCCGCGGTCGCCTCGGACGACGGGGTCCTGGTGGGCGCGCGAGCCATCCAGGGAGCCGGCGGCGCCGCGATGCTGACGCTCTCGCTGGCGATCGTCAGCCACGCCTTCCCGGTGGAGCGCCAGGCGCAGGCCCTGGGGATCTGGGCCGCGGTCTCGGCGCTCGCCCTGGCGATCGGGCCGCTGGTGGGAGGGGTGTTGATCGATATCGACTGGCGCCTGATCTTCTGGATCAACCTGCCGATCTGCGCGCTGGGCATTGCGATCACCTGGTGGGCGGCCCGCGAATCCCGCGACGAGACCTCGCCACCGAAGCTCGACCTGCCCGGGCTGGCGACTCTGACGCCCGGGCTCCTGGCCCTCGTCTTCGCCCTGGTCCGCGCGGACGACTGGGGCTGGGGCTCCGCCAGGACGATCGGCGTGCTCGCGGCCGGGATCCTGTTCCTGGTGGCTTTCTGGGCGATCGAGCACCGCGTCGACTCCCCGATCGTCGACTTCAGCCTGTTCCGCAGCGGGCCCTACTTGGGCGCCTCGGCCGCCGCCTTCACCCTGGTCGGCGCCTACTGGGCCGTGATCTTCTTCCAGCCGCAGTACCTGCAGGAGGTTCTCGACCACGGCCCCGTGGCGGCCGGCCTACTGGTCCTGCCGATCACCGCGCCGATGGTCTTCATCTCGCCGTTCTGCGGGCCATTGATCAAGCGCTTCGGGCCGCGCGGGCTGATGACGGTGGGGATGGTCTGCGGGGCGGTCGGGCTGGCGTTCCTGACCCAGATCGACGCCTCGAGCTCCTACGGCGCGCTGATGCCCGGCTATCTGCTCTTCGGCATCTCGCTGGGCCTGGTCTACGCGCCGATGTCGACCGCGGCGATGCTGGCGATGCCGCGCGCGAAGGCGGGGATCGCGGCCGGAGTGCTGGCGATGGTCCGCGTCACCGCGGGCGCGGTCGCGCTGGCCGTCGTGTCGGCGGTCTTCCAGAGCGTCCAGAACGACCAGCTCCAGGAGCATCCCGGCGACGCGGCCGGCGCCTTCGCCTCCGCGCTCGCGGATTCGACCTGGGTCCTGGTCGGCCTGGTCGCCGTTGGCGCCGTCCTCACCTGGGCGCTGGTGCGGCGGACCGGAGGAGATGAGCCGGCGCCGGAGGAGCACCCCGAGCACAGGCTCGAGCGCCACCGGCTCCACCTTTAACGGAGGGACCGGGGGAGAGTCGGTGCGGCCCTCGCCCTTAACGGGGCGTGCTGCCCAACGTCGAAGAGCTCGCCACGGTGGTCGTCTGCGAGGACGACGATCCGACCCGGGAGCTCCTCTGCGACCACCTGACCGCCGACCGCTACCGCGCCCTGCCGGCGCCGAGCGCCTCCGACGCGCTGCGGCTCTGCGGCTACAACCACCCGGACCTGATGCTGCTCGACCTCGGGCTTCCCGACGCCCCGGGGATCGACGTGCTGAGGGAGATCCGCGGGTCCGGCGAGCGAATCGACCCTGAGCTGCCGGTGCTGGTGCTCTCCGGGCGCGCCAGCGAGGCAGACCGGCTACGCGGCTTCGAGGCCGGCGCGGACGATTACCTGCCGAAGCCCTTCCACTACCCGGAGTTGATCGCGCGAGTGGCGGCCGTGCTGCGGCGGCGGTCCGGCGCTCGCCGGGGGCCGATCCGGGTCGGTGACCTGAGCGTCGATCCCGTCACTCGCCGCGTCGCGGTGGGTGACCGCCAGGTGGAGCTGGCGAACAAGGAGTTCGCCCTGCTGCGGGCGCTGGCCTCCGAGCCGCGCCGCGTCTTCACCAAGGACGAGCTGCTGCGCGACGTCTGGGGGTTCCAGTCGAAGGGGCGGACGCGGACGCTCGACTCTCACGCCAGCCGCCTGCGTCGCAAGCTCGACCCTGACGGTGCGCGATACGTCTTCAACTGCTGGGGCGTCGGCTACAGGCTGCTGGACTGGTGATCACGCCGGGACACAAGCGCGCGCTCAACCGGGCCCTGCACGAGCTCCGGCGCCCGCTCCAGGCCCTGGTGCTCCTGGAAGAGACCTCCGGCATACCCGCCGCCGCACCGCCGGCCGCCGGCCGGCGCGGTCTCCTCGAGGTGGCGGCGAGCGCCCTCGATGACCTGGACGGGGCACTCAACGGCGACGCCACGTCTCGGCCGGCGCGACGGTTCTCCTGCCGGGAGATCGTGCTCGCCTGTCTCGAGCGGTGGCGACCGGCGGCGGCTCGTGCGGGCGGGATCCGCGTCTACTGGGATGCGGGCCCCGCGCCGATCGAGGGCGACTCGGTGCGGCTGGCGCAGGCGCTCGACAACCTCCTCGCGAACGCGCTCGAGCATGGCGGTCCACCGGTGGTGCTCACCGGCGCAAGGGTCGCGGGCCGCGTCCGGATCACGATCGCGAACGGCCGTGGGGATGAGCCCGCACACGGCGGCGCCGACCCGCGGCGCGGCCACGGGACCAAGGTCGTGACGGAGGTGGCAAGAACCCATCGGGGGCGGTTCGCCCTCTGCCGGACAGGAAGCGGCTGCGTGGCGGCGCTCGAGCTGCCGCTGGCCGAGCCCGGTTACGCGCTGGCGGCGTGAGCCGCCGCACCCGCGCGATCGTCTTCCTGGTCGCCGCGCTGGTCTGCGCGGCGCTCGCGGCCACGGTTGCCGGCCGCTATCGGTCGCGCGTCGAGGCACGCTACGGGCCGCTGCGTCCCGTGGTGGTGGCCACCTCAGAGCTGGCCGCCGGCCGCCCGATCGGGGTCGAGCGGGCAGGCGCGGCGCTGGCCGTCCGGCGCGTCCCAGCCAGCTTCGTCCCGCCTGGAGCGCTCTCCCGCCCGGCGGACGTCCTCGGCCGCGCGCCCGCCGCCACGATCCCCGCCGGGTCCTACGTGCTGGGCGTACAGCTGGCGATCCCCAAGCCCGACGCGCCGCGCGCTCCGGGGGTTGGCCGCGGGCTGCGCCCGGTTGAGGTGGCGGTCGCCGGGGCCCAGGCCCTCACCGTCGGCGGAGAGCCGCCGGAGGGCGGCCTCGTGGACGTCGTCGTCTCGCGCCAGGCGGGTCTCGGCCATTCCGCCCGGGCCTACATCGCCGCGACAGCGGTCAGGCTGCTGGCGCTGCAGAGCCCGGGCGGGCCCGGCGAGTCCTGGTCCGCCACCCTCGCGGTAACCGAGGCGCAGGCGCTGACGCTGATCGGCGCGCAGAGCGCCGGGCGCGAGGTCCGCCTGCTGCCCAAGCCGTAACCGCTCAGACCGTCGGCTTGCCGAGCCGGATCGTGTTGCCCGACGGATCGCGGAACTCGGAGTCGATCCCATAGGGGCGCTCGCTGGGAGCCTCCGTGAACTCGACGCCGCGGCCCTTGAGCTCCTCGTAGGCCGCCAGGACGTCGTCGGTGGTGAGGAAGACGCTTCCCGAGAAGCCCTTCGCCATCAGCTCCTCGACCTGCTTGGCCGTCTTCTCGTCCATCACGGGCGGTCCCGGGATCGTCAGCAGCGCGATCGAGAAATCGTCCTGCCCCGGGGCGCCCACCGCCAGCCAGCGGAAGCCGCCGAGCTCCGGCATCGAGATGTCGGAGCGGACCTCGAATCCGACCTTCTTGGTCCAGAACTCGAGCGCCTCGTCCTGGTCGTGCACCCACAGTTGTGCGTTTGCCACCTTGATCATCGGTATCTCCTTTGGTTTGACTTCGTGGTCGGCGGCAAGCTAGTCCCGGGTCAGCTCGCTGTCTTCTTGAAACGTGCTGTCTCCGGCCGCAGGTAGGTGCGCAGCACGCAGCTCGGCACCTTCGCGAACTGGGCCGCGGGCGGCTGGCTCCCCCGATACTCGGTCGGGGTCTGCCCGTAGGCCCGCTTGAAGCTGCTCGTGAACGACCCGAGGCTCTGCAGCCCCACCGAGAAGCAGACCTCGGCGACGCTCCAGTCGGTCATCCGGAGCAGCGCGGCGGCTCGCTCCAGGCGCCTGGTCAGCAGATAGGCGTGCGGCGACTCGCCGAAGGCGCGACGGAACTCGCGGCTGAAGTGAGCCCTGGAGAGGCCGGCGGCGCCGGCCATGTCCGCGACGTGCAGCCGCTCGGAGTAGCGGGCATCGGCGAGATCCTTGGCGCGCACGAGATGGCGCGCAGGCGGTACGAAGGCCATTTGCTCATAGGACCCGGCTAGTCGCGGTTACTCATCGCACCCCGGAACGCGGCCAGAGCGTCGTCTCCGTGAACGGCGAAGACGACGCGCTCGAGGCCGCTGCCGGAGCCGAGGTGGCGTCTGACCTCGTTCATCTCGATCCGCGCCGCCTCGTCGAGCGGGAAGCCGCCTACGCCGGTGCCGAAGGCAACGAGCGCCAGGCTCCTGGCGCCGAGCTCGTCGGCCTTGGCGAGCGTGCTGGCGGTGGCTTTGCGGATGATCTCGGCAGAGGTCGGCCCGCCCGGCTCCATCGTCGCCGCGTGGATCACCCAGCGTGACGGCATCTCTCCCGCGGTCGTCTCGACGGCCTCGCCGAGCCCGATCGGAGTCCGCCGGTCGCTCTCGGCCTGGACCGCCGGGCCGCCGGCCCTGGAGATCGCGCCCGCGACTCCGCCACCATGCCGCAGCTCGGTGTTGGCCGCGTTGGCGATCGCGTCGACCTCGAGCTTGGTGATGTCCGCCTGCTGGACCTCGATCTCTGCCACGTCCGCATCGCAGGCTACCGTCGAAGAATGGCCGAGGAACCGGATCGCCAGCAACTCCTCACCGCGCTCACCACCGAGCACTTCGGCCTCTCCGGCGCCCAGGCGCAGGTGACCAGCGAGAGCTCGTCGCGCGCGGCCCTCTACATCAGCTCGGTCTCGAGCACCCTCGTGGCCCTCGGATTCATCGGCCAGATCTCCCAGGTCGGCGACGTCTTCAACGTCTTCGCACTGACCGCCCTGCCCACGCTCTACGTTCTGGGCCTGTTCACCTTCACTCGCCTCGTCCAGGGCACCGTGCAGGACATCTTCTACGGCCGGGCGATCAACCGGATCCGCAGCTACTACCTCGAGCTGGCCGGCGATCATGCCCATCTCTTCATGCTCGGCGGCCACGACGACGCGCCGGGAGTGCTCTCCAACATGGCGATTCGACCGAGCCCCTGGCAGGCGTTTTTCACGATGGCGAGCATGGTGGGCGTGATCAACAGCGTCGTCGGGGGCGGCGCGATCGCGCTCGCGGTGGGCGCGATCAGCGGCGCACCGCTGGGGGTTTGCGCCGGAATCGGCGGGGCGTTCGCACTCGTCTCCTTTGCCGGCCTACGCCGGTACGAGACCCGGTTGCTCGAGGCGGGCGCCGCCGAGCACGGCGACATCCTCTTCCCCTCGCAGGACGCCGGGGGCGAGTAGGCCGCTCTCACCGCTTAGCCCTGGGTGGACGATCGAGTCCGCCGCAGACACCTGGATGAGCTGGCCGCCGAGCTGCGCCGGCGCCTCGTCGAGCGCCGGCGCGCCCAGGCCGCATCGGGTGGGGGCGCCATGGGCCCGCTGCCCGAGGCGGTCGGGGACCTCGTGGAGGAGGACGCCGCGATCCTGGAGCCCGCCACCCGCGCCCGCCTCCGTGAGCTGATCCTCCGCGAGGCCACCGGCCTCGGTCCCCTGGAGGAGCTGCTCGCCGACCCCGCGGTGGAGGAGGTGATGGTGAACGGGCACGAATGCGTCTACGTCGAGCGCGCCGGCAGGATCGAGCGGGCCGACGTCCGGTTCCCGACCGAGCAGTCGCTGCGCGACGCGATCGAGAGGATCCTGACGCCGCTCGGACGCCGGGTCGACGAGCTCAGCCCCATGGTGGATGCCCGCCTCGAGGACGGCTCGCGTGTTCACGTCGTGATCCCACCGCTCTCGGTCGACGGCCCATCGATGTCGATTCGCCGCTTCACCGCCGTTCGTCCCGGCCCGCGGGAGCTGGTCGAGCTGGGCACCCTGACCGACGAGCTGCACGACGAGCTGGCCGCGGCCGTCGCCGCCAGGCGAAGCATCCTCGTAAGCGGCGGGACCGGCTCCGGCAAGACGACGCTGCTGAACGCCCTCTCCGCCTTCATCGACCCGGCCGAGCGGGTGATCACGATCGAGGACGCGGCCGAGCTCCGCCTTCGCCAGCCGCACGTCGTCCGGCTCGAGAGCCGCCCGGCGAACGTCGAGGGACGCGGGCGCGTCGAGATCCGCGACCTGCTGCGCGGCGCCCTGCGGATGCGGCCCGACCGGATCGTGATTGGGGAGGTGCGGGGAGGGGAGGCGCTCGATCTGCTGATGGCGCTCAACACGGGCCACGAGGGTGCGCTGTCGACGGTGCATGCCAACTCGCCCGAGGACGCGCTGCGCCGGGTCGAGACCCTGGCGCTGATGGCCGGAGTCGGGCTGCCGCACGACGCGATCCGCGAGCAGCTCGGGCGCGGGCTCGATCTCGTCATCCACCTGGCGCGGCTGAGCGACCGGTCGCGGCGGGTCGTGGAGGTAGCCGAGGTGGTGCGGACGGCCGGTTCGGTCGGCGTGCGCGAGCTCTACAGGCTCGGCAGCGACAGGGAGGGGCGCCCATGGGCCAGCCGGCGCTGATCGTGCTGGCGGCGCTGGCCGGCGGACTGGTGGCCGTCGCCGTCCGCGAGGCGCTGATCTCGGCGCCGCGCCTGGCGACCTGGCTGCGGATGTCTGTCGCGCCTCTTGGTCGCGCCGGCCGCGAGGGATACGCGCCCAGCGCCGAGGAGCAGCGGCGCCTGGCCATGCTCGGCAGCGGCGCGATCGCCGCGACCGCCCTCCTGATCGCTGGGCCGGGCCCTCCGGCCGTTGCCGCGGCGGCGGGGCCGTGGTGCGTCGGCGCGCTCGTCGCACGTCGCAGAGAGCGCTATCGGAGGGCGGTCGAGCGCTCGGTCCCGGACGTCGCGGGTGCGATCGCCGACGCGATTTCGGGCGGTCACTCCGTGCGGGGCGCCCTGGCGGCGGCCGCCGGGTCGCTCGAGGGCCCGTCCTCGGCCGAGCTGGCCAGGGTCGCCGCCGACCTCGAGCTCGGCTCATCCACCGGTGACGCCCTGGCGGCGATGCGCGGCCGGCTGCGCTCCGAGCGCGTCGACGCCCTGGCGACGGCCCTGTTGAGCCAGCAGGTCACGGGTGGAGACGTGGCGGCGCTGATGCGCCGGATCGCCGCCGCCGCGGCGGAGCGCGATCGGGTCGACGACGAGGCTCGCGCGGCGACCACCCAGGCGCGCTTCACCGGGCTCCTGGTGGTCGCGCTGCCGGCGGGAGCGGCGCTCTTCGCCGAGCTCCTGCAGCCGGGGTTCGTCTCGAGGGTCCTCTCCGAACCGGTCTCGGCCGCGATGCTGGTCGCGGCCGGCGGCCTGCAGATCATCGGGTTCGGGCTGATTCGCCGCCTGGGGAGACCGGCCGAGTGACGGCCGTCCTCCTGCTCGTCGCGTTCGCTCTCGTCCTGGGCCTCGCCGCGGCCAGGGAGCTCATGCCCGCCGGCCGGCCCTCTTCCCACGACGGTCCGGACACGTCGGCACGGCCGCCGGGCGTCGCGTGGGCTGCGCTCGCCGCGCTCGACTTGCGACTCGGCCTCACCGCCAGACTCACCAGGGCGGGACTCGCCGACCGGATCTCCCCCGAGGCCCTGATCGCGGCCAAGCTCGGCGGGGCTCTGGCCGGGACCCTCTGGGCGATGATCGTCGCACCCGCGGCTCCGAGCAGGCTCGGCTGGATAGTGGCGATGGGGCTCCCCGCGGCGGGGTTCCTGGGGCCCGACGCGTGGATCGAGCGGCGTGCCCGCCGGCGCCTGCGTGCACTCCGGGCCGGGCTTCCCAATGCGCTCGACCTGCTCGCCGTCGGGACCGCCGCCGGGCGCAGTCCGCTCGCGGGCCTGAGCGAGCTCGGCGCGGGGGAGGGGCCGCTCGCCCGGGAGCTGGCGATGCTCTCGGCCGAGAGCTCCTGTGGCCTCCCCCAGAGCGAGGCGCTCGACTCGCTGCGGAAGCGTGCACCGGTACGCGAGGTCTCGGCGATGTGCGGGGTGATCGAGCGCTCCCGCCGTTACGGCTCACCGCTCGCCGACCAGCTGCGCGAGCAGGCAACCGCGCTGCGCGGGATCCAGCGACGCCGCATCGAGGAGCAGGCCGCCCGCGCCGCGCCGAAGATTCAGCTGGCCGTCGCCCTGCTTCTGGTCCCCTCGGTGTTGCTGATGATCGCCGCAGGCCTCCTGGCCAACATCGATCGCTTCATGGCGGGATTCTGAGGTCCGATCAGACCAGATCGTCCGGGTGGCATCGCAGGCAGGCGCGAAAGCCGTCGCTCCGCGCCGCGTCGGCGCTGCGGTAGAAGCGGACGTTCTCGCGCTTCGGCATCCGCGCCGGGCAGCCGGGCCTGCAATAGACCCCTGTTGAGGTGACAGCGGCGAAGAACTCGCCCGCGTGGCTCTCGTCCCTCGTCTCCATTGCTCGATAGCGCCGCTCGAAGTCCATCTGGCCTCCTTTGGTTCCTGGTTCGCTGGTTGAACGAGCGGACCTGGAACCACGTGAGATGACGCGCGGGGCTAGCGCGTGAAGCGGATCGGCTCGAACTCGTAGCCGCAGTGGTCGCAGACCCGCTTCGCCAGCGGGACTCGCCTTCCGCAGCGGTGGCATGGGCGGGTCGGCCCCCGGTAGACGACGCTCGCGAAGACCAGCAGGACGACGAGACCGAGGGCGGCCAGGCCGAAGCTGGTCAGGTTGAGAATGATCGCGGGGGTCAAGGTGGGGGACGGACGCCCGGAGGTCCTTTCGCTGCAACCAGAGTTGCAGGATCGGGGTCGGTCCGCGCCGTTTTCTCACCGGATCGGCGGCGCCGCAAACCGCATCGGAATGCGGTTTTCGGGGTCCAGCCGGCCCGGGTAGCAATTCCGTCCGACGGATTCGGTGCAATGCGCCCGCCCAATCTGTGTTGCAAAGTGGGACAGAGTGGGTTAGCGTGGCGAACAGAGTTGGTCAATAGGGCCGGGGTGATGAGGCTCCTCCCACCTCACCACCCCGGCCCGCTCCGAACTCAAGGGCGCCCCACTTGTCGTTTCTCGGTCAGTACGAGCACAATCTCGATGCGAAGGACCGTCTCACGGTCCCGTCGAGGTTCCGCGCGGCTCTTGCTGATGGAGTCGTTCTAGCCAAGGGCCTCGACCCCTCCGTCTGGGTGTTCGCGCCCGGCGGCTACGAGAACTTCACTAGGACCTTCCTCGGCGAGACCAACCCGCTGGGCAAGCGCGGGCGCATGCTCCGGCGTCACTTCCACGGCGGCGCCTTCGACGACTCCCTGGACTCCGCGGGCCGCATACGCCTGCCCAAGAAGCTGATCGAGCACGCCGGGCTGGGGGAGGGACCCTGCGTGATCGTCGGATCCGACGACTGGTTCGAGGTCTGGAGCGCCGAGCGCTGGGCCACCTACGAGAAGGAAATGGACGCGGAGGTCTCCGATGTCGCGGAGAACCTCGCCGAGAGCGAAGGAGGCTGAGATGGCCACCGCTACACACCGCGTGGTGGGCCCAAAAAGGGCCGGACTGGCCGATTCAGCGAACCTTTCCTATGTGCCCCAGGAACACGACCCCGTACTGGCGACCGAGCTGATCGACGTCCTCGACCCGCGTCCGGGCGAGACCTTCGTCGACTGCACCTTCGGCGGCGGGGGCCACGCCGGGTTGATCGCCCAGCGGATCGGCCCGGAGGGCGAGTTGATCGCCGTCGACCGTGACCCCGCCTCCGAGGCCCGCTGGACCGAGTTTGCCGCCGACGCGCCCTCGCGGACGCGCTTCCTGCGCGCGGAGTTCGTGGCGGCCCTCGAGGGCCTGCGCGGCGAGGGCGTGCGCCCGGACGGGATCGTCTTCGACCTCGGCATGTCCTCGATGCAGGTCGACGCCTGGGAGCGTGGTTTCTCCTACTCCTATGACGCCCCCCTCGACATGCGGATGGACCCGACCCAGAGCCTCTCGGCGGCCACCGTGGTCAACGAGTGGCCCCAGGACCGCCTGGCGAACGTGATCCGCGAGCTCGGCGAGGAGCGCCGCGCCGGCTCGATCGCGCGCGAGATCGTCAAGCGTCGCCCGATCGACACCACCTCGCAGCTCGTCACCGCGATCAAGGCGGCGATTCCGCCGTCGGAGCGGTTCGGGCGCGGCCACCCGGCAAAGCGCACCTTCCAGGCGATCCGGATCGCCGTCAACGGCGAGCTCGACGCGCTCGACCGCGCCTTGCCGCTCGCCTGGGCGATCCTGCCGACCGGTGGGCGCCTCGGCGCGATCTCCTTCCACTCGCTGGAGGACCGCCGCGTCAAGCGCTTCCTCGCCGATCGTGCGCGCGGCTGCGTCTGCCCGCCGGAGCTGCCGGTCTGCGTCTGCGGGCGCGAGCCCGAAGCCGATCTGCTCACCAAGCGGGCGATCGCCCCCGGCCCTGAGGAGCTGGAGCGCAACCCCCGCGCGTCGTCGGCGCACCTGCGCGCGGCGCTCAAGATCCGCGAGGCGGAGGAGGCCGGCTGATGGCCGCCGCCGCGACCGCCCGCAGCGCTTCGGCGCCCGCTGCCCGGCCGGCACCCCGCCGCAAGCCGCGGTCGCGCCGGACCTCCGCCCGTGTGCCGCGCCAGGCGCCGGCTCGCGTGATGCGACCCGCCGTCGCGGGAGCGGCGCTGCTGCCGCAGGCCGCCGTGCGCAGCGTCGGCGCGGTCCGGGACATCTCCGATTCGAGCCTGATCATGCGGCTCACCCGCGGCCGCGGCTGGATCGCCGTCCTCTGCGCGCTGCTCGGCGGGATCGTCGCCCTCAACGTGGTCAGCCTCAGCCTGAACGCGGGCGCCGGGGCGACGTCGCTCCGGATCGACGAGCTCAAGACCCAGATCTCGGCCCTCAACGCGCAGATCGACGAGCGCCTCTCCGCCAGCAAGGTCGAGGCTGAGGCGTCGCGGCTCGGCCTCGCGGTGCCCGATCCCAAGGCGATCACCTACCTGAGCGCGAGCAACGGCAGCGCCGAGCGCCTCGCCCACCTGCTGGGCACGGACAGCTTCCTGATGGCGCCGAGCCTGCCCTCGAGCTATCCGGCGAACGGCGAGTCCTATGCGCCGGTGGCGACGTCCTCGGCCCCCACCTCCACGACGACCACCTCGCCGAGCCCGACCGTCAGCACGACTGCGCCCGCGACCGGCACCACACCGAGCACCGGCACGACATCGAGCACCGGCAGCGGATCGGCGAGCGGGGCGTCAGCGGGGAGCGGAAGCTCCAGCGGGTCCTCGGGCAGCTCGACCGGAGGCGTCGGCCTCTAGGGGCTGAGATGCGACTGATAGATCGCCGGCTCGGGCTTCTCTTCTGCGTCTTCTGCCTGATCTTCTCATTCGCGATCGCTCGCTCCTTCTGGCTGCAGGGGGTGAAGGGCGGCTCGCTGCGAGCCGAGGCGCGCAGCCAGCAGGTGACGAGGGTGACCATCCCCGGGGAGCGCGGCCGGGTCCTCGATCGCAACGGCAAGGTGTTGGCGGCGTCCGAGGACGCCGCGGACGTGATCGCCACGCCGTACCAGGTCGACAACCCCGGTCAGACCGCGCTCCGCCTTCACGAGGTGCTCGGCGTGCCGACCGCGGACCTCCTCAAGTCCCTCTCGGACCGCAGCTCGGGATTCGCCTATCTCGACAGGAAGGTCGACCCCGACGTGGCCGCCAGGGTCAAGAAGCTCGACATCACGGGGATCTCAACGGTCCCCAACAGCCGCCGGCTCTACCCGCAGGGTCAGCTGGCCTCCCAGGTGATCGGCGCCGTCGGCACCGACAACCGGGGTCTGACGGGTCTCGAGCACTCCGAGAACAGCGTTCTGGGAGGCGCCAACGGCGAGCAGGACGTCGTCCACGACGCTCTGGGACGCCCGCTGCGGATGGAGACGGTCAGCCCCGCCAGCGTCGGGGAGGACGTGCAGACCACGATCGACGCGGCGATCCAGGACAAGACCGAGCAGGCACTCGACGACGCCGCGCAGCGCTACAACGCCCAGGGCGCGACGGCGATCGTGATGAACCCGAACACGGGCGAGGTCCTGGCGATGGCGAACACGCCGGGGTTCAATCCCGAGGACCTCCAGAACGCGACCTCGAATGAGCTCGAGAACCGCGCCACGGGTTTCACCTACGAGCCCGGCTCGACCTTCAAGGCCTTCACCGTAGCCTCAGCCCTCGAGGACCACGTCGTGACACCGCACTCGAGCTTCTTCCTGCCATCGGAGATCCACGTCTACGACCGCACGATCGGTGAGGCGGAGCCACGTCCCCCGGAGACGCTGACGACGGCCCAGATCCTGGCCCAGTCCTCGAACGTCGGCGCCGTCACGATCGGGCTGAAGGAGGGCGCCGACCGCTTCTCGCAGTGGATCAACCGCTTCGGCTTCGGCCGCACCACCGGCCTGGACTACCCGGGCGAGGAGCGTGGCATCGTGCCCGCGCGAGACAAGTACTCAGGCTCGACGATGGGCAACCTGCCGATCGGCCAGGGCCTCGCCGTGACGCCGATGCAGATGGCGACCGCGTACTCGGCGATCGCCGACGGCGGAATCCTGCGCCGCCCGACCTTGATCAAGGACGTCGGCGGGCATCCCACCAACGAGAACACGGACCCGCACCGGGTGATCAGCGCCAGGACGGCTGCCCGGCTGCGGCGGATGCTCGAGGGCGTCCTGGAGCCGGGCGGAACCGCATCGTCGGTGAGCGTCCCCGGATATGTGCTGGCGGGCAAGACCGGTACCGCGCAGAAGGTCGAGAACGGCACCTACTCCGACAGCCGCTACGTCGCCTCGTTCGTGGGCTTCGCGCCCGCCGCGCATCCCAAGCTGCTGGTCGCCGTGGTCGTCGACGAGCCCCAGTACGTCCATGTCGGCGGTGCGGTCGCCGCGCCGGTCTTCGGGCAGATCGCGTCCTTCGCGCTGCCCTACCTGGGCATCTCGCCGCGCTAGTGCCGGCGGGCGCGCCGTGAGGTCCGCTCCTAGAATCGCGTCGGGATGGAGCTGGGTGAGCTGATCAGGGCCTCGAGCGTCGGGGCGGAGCTGCGCGGGGATTCCTCCGCTGAGATCCGCGATCTGGCCTACGACAGCCGCCGAGTGAGCGACGGGACCCTGTTCTTCTGCTTCCCCGGGGAGAAGACGGACGGGCACGATTTCGCCCCCGCGGCCGTCGAGGAGGGAGCGGCCGGCCTCGTCGTCGAGCGGCCGCTCGACCTCGAAGTGCCTCAGGTGCAGGTCGACGACGCGAGGGCGGCGATGGCGCCGATCGCGGCGACCTTCAACGGGGACCCGACCTCCGAGCTGGCGGTCATCGGGATCACCGGGACCAACGGCAAGACGACCACGGCGTTCCTGGTCAGGCACCTGCTCGAGGCTGCGGGAAGGCGGTGCGGGCTGCTGGGGACCGTCCGGCAGGTCGTGGGCGGCCAGGCCGAGGAGGTCGAGCGGACCACGCCCGAGGCGATCGACCTACAGCGGACGTTCAACCGGATGCTCGAGGCGGGTGACAGCGCCTGCGCCATGGAGGTCTCCTCCCACGCGCTCGTCCTGCACCGCGCCGATTCCATCGATTTCGCCGTCAAGGTCTTCACCAACCTGAGCCAGGACCACCTCGACTTCCACGCCGACATGGAGGACTACTTCGCGGCCAAGCGGCTGCTGTTCTCGGGTGAGGGCGGTGTTCCGCAGATCGAGCTCGAGGGCGGCATCTCCGTGGTCAACCTCGACGACCCGTACGGCCAGCGGCTGGCGGAGGAGCTCTCGACGGGGGAGCGCGGCGACTGCATCACGTATTCCGCGGCGGGCGGCGCCGCCGATCTGAGCGCGCGCGGCGTCAGCTTCGATCCGAGCGGTTCCCGCTTTCTCTGCATGTCACCCGTGGGCGAGCTCGAGGTCGAAACGCCGCTCCCCGGCGACTTCAACGTCTCCAACGCACTCGCGGCTCTCTCGGTGGCGCACGCGCTGGGGCTCGACCTTCGGGGCGCGGCCCGGGCGCTCGCCTCGGCCGAGCAGGTGCCGGGGAGGTTCGAGTCGATCGACGAGGGCCAGCCGTTCGGCGTGATCGTCGACTACGCGCACACACCGGACTCGCTCGAGAACGTGCTGGCCGCTGCGCGACGGCTCACCGGCGGGCGCCTGATCTCCGTCTTCGGCGCCGGCGGCGACCGCGATACCGAGAAGCGCCCGCTGATGGGCAAGGCGGGCGCCGAGCTGTCGGACATCGCGGTGGTCACCTCCGACAACCCCCGCTCCGAGGATCCGGACGCGATCATCGACCAGATCCGGGGCGGGATCCCCGCGGAGCCGCACGCCGAGGTCCTGGTGGAGGCCGACCGCCGCGCCGCCATTGCGATCGCCCTCGGCCGCGCCGCCGACGGCGACTCCGTCGTGATCGCGGGCAAGGGTCACGAGCAGGGGCAGGAATTCGAGGACGGACGCAAGATCCCCTTCGATGACCGCGACGTGGCTCGCGAGGAGCTGCGTCGCCTGGCCGCGAGCCCGGCAAGTTGATCGCATTCGACGGCGAACGGCTCGCCTCTGCCGCGGGGGCGGAGGTGCTGGCGGCCGGTGGCCCGCGTGGCCCGGCGCGTGCCGTGATCGACTCCCGCGAGATCCGGGAGGGAGACCTGTTCGTCGGCCTGCCCGGCGAACGGCAGGACGGCGGGGAATTCGGCGCTGACGCGCAGCGAAAGGGAGCCTGGGGAATCCTCGTCGGGACGCAGTGGGCGCGGGAGCTCGCCGCACAGCGCCGCGTCGGCGCGGTCGAGGGGTCAAGCTGGATACTCGGCTCGGCCGACCCGCTGGCGTCCCTTCAGTCGCTGGCCCGTGCCTGGCGAGACGAGCTCGACGCCCGCGTGGTCGGGATCACCGGGTCGACGGGCAAGACGTCCGTCAAGGACGTCTGCCGCGCGATCATCCCCGCGGATGTCCAGGCGAGCCCGGAGAACTTCAACACCGAGATCGGGCTGCCGCTGGCGGTTCTGGCCGCGCCCGAGGGCACCGAGGTGCTGGTGCTCGAGATGGCGATGCGGGGCCCGGGCCAGATCGCGGAGCTCTGTGCGATCACCCCGCCCGACGTGGCCGTGATCACCAACGTCGGCCCGGTCCACGTCGAGCTCCTCGGTTCGGTCGAGGCGATCGCAGCCGCAAAGGCGGAGGTCATCGATGGCCTGCGTCCCGGCGGGATCGCCGTGGTCCCGGCGCAGCCCGGGCCGCTCGAGCCCCATCTGGAGCGGGCGCCGAAGCTGCTGCGGTTCGGGGCAGGCGGGGACGTGGAGGCGACCTGGGTCCTGGCCGAGGAGGGCGAGACCGACGCGGTGGTCCGCACCCCCGATGGCGAGCAGGCCTTCAAGCTGCCCTTCGTCGAGGCGTACAACCTGGACAACGCGCTGGCGGCCATCGCGGCGGGGGTCGCGCTCGGCTTTCCGCCTCGCGAAATGGCCGGTCGGGCGCCCGGGATAGTCTTCTCGCGCCTTCGTGGGGAGCTGGTGGAGCTCCCGGAGAACGCCATCCTGATCAACGATTCCTACAACGCCAACCCGATCTCGATGCGGGCGGCGCTGGACCATCTCGCCTCGTTGAAGGCGGGCGGCCGGCGGCTCGCGGTGCTCGGCGAGATGCGCGAGCTCGGCCCCGAGGCGGCGGCTTACCACCGAGAGGTCGGAGAGCACGCGCGCGAGCGGGGCGTCGAGCTGATCATCGGAGTGGGGGAGCTGGCGTCCGAGTACGGGCCCGACGAGCAGGTCGCCGACGCCGAGGCGGCCGCCGACGCCCTGGCGGCGGCACTCGGCCCGGGGGACGCGGTCCTGGTCAAGGGCTCGAGGGCGGTCGGCCTGGAGCGGGTCGCCGAGAAGCTGGCCGGCTAGATGCTCGGGGAGATCCTCATCGCCGGCATGGCCACGATGCTGCTCTGCATCTTCCTGGGCCCGAAGTTCATCGAGTACCTGCGCCTGCGGGAGTTCGGCCAGCAGATCCGCGAAGAGGGGCCCCAGGAGCACCACGAGAAGGCCGGCACGCCGACGATGGGCGGCCTGCTGATCTTCACCGCCGTCGCGGTCCCGTATCTGGTGCTCTCCGACCGCGATACGCAGAGCCTGGCGATCTTCGGCGTCGCGATCGGCTGCGCCGCGATCGGCTTCATCGACGACTACCTGAAGATCACGCGGCGCCGCTCGCTGGGCCTGTCCGCTCGCTACAAGCTGCTGATGCAGTTCGCCCTGGCGCTTGGCCTCTGGTACGTCGCCAGGCACTCCGTGGGCCTCGACTCGAGCCTGGAGCTGCGCATCTCCCACGCCTCCCTGGACATCCCGGACGCTGTCTACCCGCTCGTCATCTTCCTGGTGATCGCGGGCTCGAGCAACGCGGTCAACCTCACGGACGGCCTCGACGGCCTGGCGGCCGGATGCTGCGCGATCGTGCTGCTCGCCTACACGGCGATCACCTTCATCACCACGGGCGAGCACAGCCTCTCGCTGCTATCCGCCTGCCTGGTCGGCGGCTGCATCGGCTTCCTCTGGTTCAACGCTTTCCCGGCGTCGATCTTCATGGGGGACACGGGGTCACTCGGCTTAGGCGGCGCCATCGGCGCCCTGGCGGTGATGACGCAGACCGAGATCCTGCTGATCATCACCGGCGGCATCTTCGTGATCGAGGCACTCTCCGTCGCGCTCCAGGTTGCGACCTTCAAGATGCTCCGCCGCCGAGTCCTGCTGATGGCGCCCGTCCACCACCACTTCGAGCTGATGGCCTGGTCGGAGACCAAGATCATGCTGCGCTTCTGGATCATCGCGGCGGTCTGCTCGGGAATCGGCTTCACGCTCTACCAGCAGTCGATCGGGACCTAGCGGCCACCAGGCCGCTCCACTTCGGAGCGGAGGGCGAAGCCCGTAGCGACTTATGTGGGGCGGCCGCTTGTGGCCGCGATCTGATGGCGAAGCCGTACACCAGTATCCACTCAGGCGTGCCCACGCACGCAGGGAGTGGGCGACCCAGGGCGAAGATAGTTATGTGAACCCAGGCGAAAAGCCGCGTCCATCGCTGCCCGAGGGGCCGTTCCTCGTGGTCGGCCTGGCGCGCTCCGGCGCGGCGATCGCGGGCCTGCTCGCCGAGCGTGGCGAGACCGTGCTCGGGGTGGATTCGGGCACGCCTGACGAGGCGGCAGGGCTTGAGGCCTCGGGCGTCGAAGTCAGTTTGGGCGTGGAAGGAACACGGCAACTCGATCGTGCCCGAACGCTGGTCAAGAGCCCCGGCGTGCCTCAGGACGCCCCGGTCGTCCAAGCCGCCCGGGAACGCGGGACGGAGGTCACCGGCGAGCTCGAGCTCGCCTGGCGGCTGATCCCCAACGCCTTCTGCGCCGTGACCGGCACCAACGGCAAGACCACCACGACCGAGCTCATCGGCCATCTCCACCGGACGGCCGGCCGCCCCGTCGCCGTGGCCGGCAACGTCGGCACGCCGCTAGCCTCGCTCGCCGGCGCCATCGATCCCGACGCGACCGTGGTCTGCGAGTCCTCCAGCTTCCAGCTCGAGGACACCGAGTTCTTCTCACCCGAGTGCGCGGTCTTCATCAACCTCGCCCCCGACCATCTGGACCGCCACGGCACGCTCGAGGACTACCTCGCGGCGAAACTCCGGATCTTCGCCAACCAGGGCAATGACGACGCCGCCGTCTACAACGGGCAGACGCCGGAGCTCCAGGGACGTGACCTCGGCGGCTGCGCGCGGCTCGTCCGGTTCTGCCCCGCCGAGGAGTCGGGCGCCGATCCGGACTGTGAGCTCAGCATGCGGGACGGCGTCATCTTCGCGGCGGACGAGCCGCTGCTCCGCGCCGACGAGCTGCAGCTTCTCGGCGCGCACAACGTGGAGAACGCGATGGCGGCAGCCGCTGCCGCACTCGCCTCGGGTCTGCCTCGCGACGCCGTGGCCGAGGGCCTGAGGAGCTTTCAGGGCGTGCGCCACCGTCTCGAGCGGATCGGCGAGCTGGACGGCGTCGTCTACGTGAACGACTCGAAGGCCACCAACGTCGCGTCCGCGGTCGCCGGTGTCCGAGCGTTCGACGGCGGCGTGCGCCTGATCGCCGGCGGCCGCGCCAAGCGGGAGAGCTTCGCTCCGCTCGCCGAGGCCGTCAGGGAGCGCTGCATCGCCGTCTACCTGATCGGGGAGGCCGCCGAGCTGATGGCGGAGGAGCTTTCTCCGGCTGCCGAGGCCGGCGTCGAGATCTCCAAGCAGGAGACACTCGAGCGAGCGGTCCAAGCCGCTGCGGGCGACGCCAGGGCCGGCGAGGTCGTGCTGCTGTCGCCGGCCGCCGCGAGCTTCGATGCGTTCAAGGACTTCGAGCAGCGCGGCGACCGCTTTCGCGAGCTGGTGGAGGCCCTCGGATGAGCGCGGGGCGGACGAAGAAGCCTGCGGCTCCGCCGATCGAGTACTCCCTGCTGCTGACGGCGACGCTCTGCCTGCTCGCCTTCGGGGCGGTGATGGTCTTCAGCGCCAGCTCGGCGCGCTCGCTGCTCAACACGGGAGGCAATGGCTTCTACTACCTCGAGCGAACGCTGATCTTCGGCGCGATCGGGCTGGTGGCGATGCGGATCGCGTCGGTACGCGGCGTCGCGGCGGCGCGCGTCATGACCCCGCTGATCCTGCTCTCCGCGCTGTTCCTGCTCTTCGCCGTGCTCCTGCCCGGGATCGGCACGACCGTGAACGGCTCGCAGCGCTGGGTGGGAGGGGGCCTGGTCCAGTTCCAGCCCTCGGAGCTGGCCAAGATCGCCCTGGTCCTCTACGGCGCCTACCTGCTCTCGTCCGAGCCGAAGCGGGTCCGGACGCTCGCCGGCCTCGGGCCCTACCTGCTCGTCGTCGGCCTATCCGTGCTGCTGATTGCCAAGGAGCCCGATCTCGGCACCGCGATCGTCCTCTCGTTCGCCGTCTGCTGCATGCTCTTCATGGCGGGCGTACGCGCCCGTACGCTGGCGCCCGTCGGCGCCGTGATCGCCGTGGTGGGTCTGGGGATGATCGCCACCCATCCCTACCAGGAGGCCCGCCTCACCGGATTCCTTCACCCGGGCGCCGACACGAGTGGATCGGGCTTCCAGGCGAAGCAGGCCACGATCGCGGTCGGCTCGGGCGGGATCTTCGGCGTGGGGCTCGGTGAGAGCGTGCAGAAGGCGTCGTACCTCCCGGAGGCTCACACCGACATGATCGCGGCGGTGATCGGCGAGGAGCTCGGCCTGGCCGGGATGTTCGTCCTGGTGGGGCTCTTCGGGATGTTCGGCTACGCGGGCCTGCGCGCGGCCCACCGGGCGCGCGACCGCTTCAGCAAGCTGCTCGCGGCGGGCCTCACCTCGCTGATCATGGCCCAGGCGGCGCTCAACCTGTTCGCGGTCCTCGGCTTGGCACCGCTCACGGGGGTACCCCTGCCATTCGTCTCATACGGCGGCACCAGCCTGATACTCACGCTCGCCGCCACGGGGCTGATCCTGAACGTCGCCCGCCGGCCGGCGCAGGCTGCGGCACGTGGCTCCAGGCGCGGGGGCCGCGCCACGGCCGCGGGCCCTGCCAGACTGCGCGTGGTCAAGGGCGGAAATCACAACAGAAGAAAGCGCGCAGCCAGTGGCACGAGTCGTGATAGCGGCCGGCGGCACGGCGGGGCACGTCGTGCCGGCGATCGCCGTCGCCGACGCGCTTCGCGCTGAGGGCGCCGAGGTCAGCTTCCTCGGCACTCGCGAGCGCGCCGAGGCAGACCTCGTCCCAGCCGCCGGCTACGAGATCGATTACCTGCGAGTCAGCGGGCTGGATCGCCGGAATCCGCTGAAGGCGGCGAGGGCTGCCTGGCGAGCGTATCGGGCCGTGGGCGCCGGGCGCGGTGTGCTCGAACGGCGCCGAGCCGACGTGGTCCTCGGGGCCGGCGGCTATGTGGCCGGCCCGGTTGGCCTGGCTGCGGTCAGGATGGGCCTGCCGCTGGTGCTCACCGAGGCCGACAGCCATCTGGGTCTCGCCAACCGCCTGCTGGCGCGCCGCGCCCGTCGCATCTGCCTGTCCTTCCCGATCCGTGGTCGCGACGGAGGTCCCTACGTGGTGACGGGAAGGCCGGTGCCCCGCGCCGTCCTGGAGGCCGATCCGACGGTCGCCCGCCGCCGATTCGGGATCCCGGGGCCCGCGGACTGCGTGACGGTGGTCGGCGGCAGCCTCGGGGCCCGGTCGATCAACATCGCCGCGTTCGATGCGTTCACGCGGCTCGAGCGAGGGGTTCACGACCACGTGGGTCAGCCGTGGATCCTCCACGTCGCCGGCCGGCGCGACTACCCGGAGCTCCGGCGCCGCTGGGACGAGGAGGGTCGACCGGAGCGCTACACGCTGATTCAGTACGAGCCCGACCTGGGCGACGTTCTGGCCGCCGCGGACCTGGTGGTCTCCCGCGCGGGTGGCTCGGTGATGGAGATCGCCGCAGCGGGCCGCCCCGCGATCCTGATCCCGTATCCGCATGCCACCGCCGACCATCAGACGACCAACGCCCGCTGGATGGCGGACGGCGGCGCGGCGGTCGTGATCCCGGACGCCGAGCTGACGCCCGAACGGCTGAGCGGGACGATCGCGGATCTGCTCGCCGATGAGGACAGGCTCAGGGCGATGGCGATCGTGGCGCGGCGGCTCGCGAAGCCGGACGCGGCCAACACGATCGCGCGCGAGGTGCTGAAGGCGGCGGGCAATGGCTGAATCGCTGGAGGGCCGCAGGCTCCACTTCATCGCGATCGGCGGCGCCGGCATGAGCGGGCTTGCTCTCGTCTGCCGAAGGCTGGGCGCCGACGTCACCGGCTCCGATCGGGCCGAGTCCTCATATGTGGAGCGACTGCGAGCCGCGGGTATCGAGCCCGCCCTGGGACACGACGCGGAGCATGTCCCAGCGGACGCCGAGGTGATCGTCTCCACCGCCGTCCCCGAGGACAACCCCGAGCTGGTCCGCGCCCGCGAGCGTGACCAGCGCGTAATCCACCGCGGGGAGCTGCTCGCCGAGCTCTGCTCGCAGCGCCGCCTGCTGGCGATCGCCGGCACCCACGGCAAGACCACGACGGCGGCGATGTGCATCTGGGCGCTCCGCGCCACCGGGGCCGACCCCTCCTTCTTCCTGGGAGGCGAGCTGGTGGGCGCCGGGCCGGACGGCGAGGCGACCAACGCCGGCTGGGGCGAGGGGGAGTGGGTGGTCGCGGAGGCGGATGAGAGCGACGCCAGCTTCCTCAAGCTGCAGCCCGAGATCGCGGTGGTCACCAACCTCGAGCTCGACCACCACTCGCGCTGGAGCTCCCTGGCGGAGCTCTCCGAGGCCTTCGCCGCGTTTTCCTCGCCGGCGTCCGCACTGGTGACCGGCGCGGACGTGCGGCTGCCGGGGCAGGAGACACAGCGCGTCGTCCGGTTCGCCCTCGAGCCCGGTCCCGGCGAGCGCTCTCTGGATGCGGATCTGGTCGCGACGGGCATCGAGACGGAGCCTGGCGGCGGAGCCCGCTTCCGGGCAAGCGGTCCCGGCATCGACGCGGCGGTCGCGCTCACGGTCCCCGGACGCCACAACATCGCCAACGCGCTGGCTGCGCTGGGAGGCCTGTCGCTGGCGGGGGCGGACTTCGAAGGATGTGCGTCGGCCCTGGGCGACTTTCCCGGCGTGGCGCGACGCCTCGAGCTGAAGGGCGAGAGCAATGGCGCCCGCGTCTATGACGACTACGCTCACCATCCGACCGAGGTGGCGGCCACCCTCCAGGCTGCCCGCGAGCTCGAGCCGCGGCGCCTGATCGCCGTCTTTCAGCCACATCTCTTCTCCCGCACGAAAGCACTGGCTACGGAGCTCGGCGCGGCTCTGGCCGCGGCGGACGAGGTTGCGGTTCTCGACGTGTACCCGGCCCGCGAGCAGCCGGTCGGCCCCCTGGCCGGGGTGAGCGGCCTGATGGTGGCGAGCGCCGCGGCGGACCACGGACGAGGGCGTCGCGTCTGGTGGCTCCCGGACGCAAAGCTGGCCGCTCAGGCGCTTGGGCCGCGCCTGAGCGACGGAGACGTGCTGATCACGATCGGGGCCGGCGACATCTACAAGCTGGCGGAGGCGCTGGTGGACGGGGCAGGAGCCTCATGAGCCCTCCGGCGGGCGTCAGACGCGACTACTCGCTCGCGCGGCTGACAACGGTCAGGTCGGGCGGATCCGCGGACTTCTTCGCTCGCCCGGAGACCGAGCGGGAGGTGATCGGCCTGCTCGCCTGGGCGGAGGCAGAGGGGCTGCCGGTGGGGGTGGTGGGCTCAGGGTCGAACCTGCTCGTCTCCGACGACGGCTTCCGCGGCCTGGTCATCAAGCTGACGGGAGAGCTGGCCCGAGTCGAGCGCGACGGGATGCAGATCGTCTGCGGGGGAGGGGCGAGGCTGCCCTCGGCGGCGGCCAAGGCCGCCGGCTGGGGCCTGACGGGGCTGGAGTTCGGGGTGAACATCCCGGGCACCGTCGGCGGCGCCGTGAGGATGAACGCCAACGCCTACGGCGGTGAGCTGGGGCGCGTCCTCGAGCTGGTCACCGTGTGCACGCCGGAGGGATCCGAGCCGCGCCGCCCGGAGGACCTCGGCTTCCGGTACCGCGGGTCGAATCTCGGCGACCGAGACGTCGTGGCGGTTGCGACCTTCGCTCTCTCCGAGGGAAATCCGGCCGACGTGAAGGCCACCATGGCGGACATGCGACGCAGGCGAAAGGAGGCGCAGCCGTCAGGCATCAAGACCTTCGGCTCCACCTTCGTGAATCCCGACGACCCGCGGGCGGAGAACCGCTCGGCCGGGCAGCTGCTCGACGCGGCGGGCTGCGGTGGGCTCCAGATCGGCGGGGCGCGGCTGTCCCCGAAGCACGCCAACTTCGTCGAGAACACCGGCGGCGCGACCACCGCGGACATCCTCGCGGTGATGGGTGAGGCCCGGCGGAGGGTCCACGAGCGCTTCGGCGTGACCCTCGAGCCGGAGGTGCAGGTCCTGGGCGAAGTGAGCTGGCCGGAGCAATGGCAACTCGAGCCGTAGGCCGGACGCGTCCGGCCGGGCGCGCCCGAGGCCGGCCCACGGCACGCGGGGCGGTCGTCCGGCGCCGGTTGATCGCCGCGGCCGTCGTCGTCGCGGCGCTCTACGCCGGCTACATGCTCTGGTTCCGGAATGCGTCCTGGTTCGCGATCGACAGCGTCACGGTCAAGGGAGCGACGACGAATTCGCGTGAGATCAAGTCGGCGGTCGAGGGGGTGGCCGGGGACATGACGACGCTTCACATCAAGGACGGCGAGCTCCGCGACGCCGTCGCCCGTTTCCCCACGGTGGCCTCGGTGAAGGCCACGACGAGCTTCCCGCATGGCCTCGAGGTGACGATCACCGAGCGCCTGCCCGTCGCGTTCGTCCGGATCGCGGGCCGGCAGACCGCGGTCTCGGCCGACGGCTACCTTCTCGCCGGGGCGAGCTTCGATCAAAAGCAGTTGCCGAGGATCGAGGGCGCCGCGGCCAGCGGTCCCCGCCTCGATGAGGACGCCGCGGCACAGGCGGCGATCCTCGGGGCGACGCCCGAGCCGCTCCGCAACCGGGTGACGGCCTCGAACTGGGACGATGCCCGGGGTGGTGTCGTGCTGGACCTGAGGAACGGTCCGGAGGTTCGCTTCGGGGATGGTTCCCTCGCTCGGGACAAGTGGGCGGCGGCGGTCGCGGTCCTCTCGAGCGACGAGCGCGGCTCCCCGTCATACCTCGACGTCAGCGTCCCGGACCGGCCCGTCTCTGGCGGCTGAGGCGCCGGCGGGAGCCTTGCCGGGCCGTCTGCAACGGCACATGCAGCCAGTTTTCGGCCCTTGAGCCGGTCCGGCGGGCCGCCGGATTGGATGCGGCAGCACCCAAAAGAATCGGCGGATTTGCAGGGGTTTTCCGGGGGCTCAACCAACCCTGCACCTCGACCTCGACACCAGAGTCACGGTGCCCAAAGTCTCAAGGGAGACTTGAGACTCCAGGCATGTGGGGGCGTTGACAGTGCGTACCCTTTGCCCTACTTTCGATAAGGCCCACAGCCGGATAAGCGGCGGGCTCGGAGCAGGACCAACCAAATGGAAACCTCATATCTGGCCGTAATCAAGGTCGTCGGCGTCGGTGGCGGTGGCTCCAACGCCGTCAGTCGCATGGTCGACGCGGGTCTCCGCGGCGTCGAATTCGTCGCGGTCAACACCGACGCGCAGGCCCTGCAGGCCTGTGACGCCGACGTCAAGATCGGCATCGGACACAACCTCACCAAGGGCCTCGGCGCGGGTGCCAACCCCGAGGTCGGCGCCGGCGCGGCAGCCGAGTCTCGCGATGAGATCAAGGACGCGCTGAAGGGCGCGGACATGATCTTCATCACCTGCGGCGAGGGTGGCGGCACCGGTACCGGCGCCGCCCCGGTGATCGCCGAGATCGCCAAGCAGGAGATCGGCGCCCTCACCGTCGGCGCGGTCACCAAGCCGTTCGAGTTCGAGGGCAAGAAGCGGATGGCCCAGGCCGAGGAGGGAATCGACCGGCTCCGCAGGGAGGTCGACACCCTGATCACCGTCCCGAACGAGAAGCTCCTCCAGATCGTCGAGCGGAGAACGACCATCCTCGAGGCGTTCCGCGAGGCCGACGACATCCTGCGACAGGGCGTCCAGGGCATCACCGACCTGATCACGATCCCGGGCCTGATCAACCTCGACTTCGCCGACGTCCGCCTGGTCATGCACCAGGCCGGCTCGGCCCTGATGGGCGTCGGCACCGGGACCGGCGAGAACCGCGCCGTCGAGGCCGCGAAGGCGGCCATCACCTCTCCACTGATCGAGGAGCAGATCGACGGCGCCAAGGGAATGCTGCTGAACGTCACCGGCGGCGAGGACCTCGGCCTCTTCGAGGTCAACGAGGCCGCGCGCATGTGCATCCAGGCCGCCGATGCAAACGCCAACATCGTCTTCGGAGCCGTGGTCGACTCGTCGATGCACGAGGAGGTCCGAGTTACCGTCATCGCCACGGGCTTCGAGGGCTTCGAGATGATCGCCCGGGCGCCGGAGTTCACCGCACGTGCCGCCGAGCGGCGCCCCGCAGCGGGCGTTGGCCGCAGTCGCGAGACGCTCAGCGATCTGCGCATCTCAGAGTCTGAGATCGACGTTCCGGACTTCCTGAAGTAGCCCACCCCCGCGAGGAGCACTCTCGCGATGATCTGGTGTCATCACGGTGTGGGGTTGCTCTCTGATTACGCGAATCAGGCCGAGACCTACGATCGCACCCGCGCCGCGAGTCCGTCGGTGCTGGCGGCCGTGCGGCGGGCCCTCAATGGGTCACCCGGCGTTTCGCTGGCCGACATAGGCGGGGGAACCGGGAATTACGCCGCGGCGCTCTCCAGGGAGGGCTGGGAACCCACGGTCATCGATCCCTCACCAGCGATGCTGTCCTTCGCGGCGGCGAAGGGGCTCTCGACCCGGCAGGCCGCCGCGGAATCGCTGCCTGTGGATGACGACAGCTTCGACGCGGTGACGATGATCTCGATGCTGCACCACCTCGACGATTCGGCGATGGCGCTCGCCGAGGCGCGACGCGTTCTGAGGGTTGGCGGGCGCCTCGCTCTGATGGCGTTCACGCTCGAGGACATACGCGACCTCTGGTTGCTCGACTACTTCCCGGTCAGCTCAAGTTGGATGGAGGCGACCCACCCGCCGGTCGGCGCGCTCCTAGAGCGCCTGCCGGGCGCGACGCGACGCGAGATCCAATTTGGCGATTTGCAGGACGCGTCGCTCGCCGCTCTTGCCTCGTTCCCTGAGCTGACCCTCAATCCCGCCTGGCGCGACCAGACGAGCTACTTCGAGCGTCTTGCGCGCGACCACCCCGATGACCTGAGGGCCGGCCTGAAGCGACTGCGCGAGGACCTGGCCGCAGATCGAGCCCCCGACCGCCCGGGTCGGGCGAGCATAGTCGCTTGGGAGAAGCGAGCTCCTGAGGCGGCGCGGTAGCGTCTGGGCCGTGGAAGCAGGGACGCTGAAGAGGACTCCGCTCTATGAGGCTCACGTCGAGGCCGGCGCGAAACTGGTGCCGTTCGCGGGCTGGGAGATGCCGGTGGAGTACGACGGCATCCGCGCGGAGCATCTGCGCGTTCGGAGCGGCTGTGGCGTCTTCGACGTCTCCCACATGGGCGAGATCGAGACCGAGGGGCCGCAGGCGGTGGAGCTGCTCCAGCGGCTGCTCTCCAACGACGTTTCGAAGATCCAGCTCGGCGGCGCGCAGTACTCGTGCCTCTGCCGCGAGGATGGAGGGGTCCTCGACGACCTCTTCACCTACCGGCTTGGCGAGGACCGCTACCTGACGGTGACGAACGCCGCGAACCACGAGCGCGATCTCGAGTGGTTCGAGGCCCACGCGGTCGAGTTCGAGGCCGAGGTGCATGACCGGATCGACGCATACGCGATGCTCGCCGTGCAGGGGCCGGAGGCGCGGCCGATCGTCCAGCGCATCACCGACGGCGAGCTGCCGCCGCGCTTCAGGACCGCCGAGCTCCCGGTCGCCGGCGTCCCCTGCCTGGTCTGTGGCACCGGCTACACGGGCGAGGACGGCGTTGAGCTGCTGATGGCGCCTGACGGCGCGAGGACCGTCTGGGACGCGTTGATCGGCGGCGGTGCCCGTCCGGCGGGCCTGGGCGCGCGGGACACCCTGAGGCTCGAGGTCAACTACTGCCTCTACGGCAACGACCTGACCGAGGAGCGCACGCCGATCGAGGCCGGCCTGGGGTGGTGCGTCAAGGAGGACACGGGCTTCACCGGGTCCGAGGCCTGCCGCCGGGTTCGCGATCAGGGAACGAAGGAGGTCCTCGAGCCGTTCGTGATCACCGGGACCGGGATCCCGAGGCAGGGAAACCGGATCGTCTCCGGCGACGATCAGGTGGGCGAGGTGACCAGCGGGACGATGTCTCCCTCCCTCGGGATCGGAATCGGAATGGGCTACATCCGCAAGGACCTGGCCGAGCCGGGGACAGGTGTCGAGATCGACGTCCGGGGCAAGCGGCGGGCAGCCGAGATCCGCAAGGGACCGCTCTACTCGAAGGAGTAGATAGGTTTCCGCTGTGGCCGACGAGAGCTATCCCGACGATCTTCGCTACCACCCCGAGCACGACTGGGCGCGAGTGGACGGTGACGAGGCGACCTTCGGCGTCACCTGGTACGCGCAGGACGCGCTCGGCGAGGTGGTCTTCTACGAGCCTCCCGAGGTGGGCAAGGAGGTCAAGAAGGACGAGGCCTACGCCGAGGTGGAGTCGGTGAAGGCCGTCTCCGACGTCTACGCGCCGCTCTCCGGCGAGGTGACCGAGACCAATGACGCCCTCTCGGAGAACCCCGAGAAGATCAACGAGGATCCCTACGGCGAGGGCTGGATGGTCAAGGTGAAGCTCTCGGACCCCTCGGAGGCCGACGGCCTGATGGACGCGGCCGCGTACAAGAAGCTGCTCGAAGACTCCGACTAGCCTGAGCTCATGAGGCCGTCGCCGTGAGCGGACAAGCGCTCGGGCTTGCCGTCTCGGTCTTCCTCGCCTGCGCGGTGGAGGCCGTTGAGGCGCTCACGATCGTGCTCGCGGTGGGGACCACGCGCAGCTGGCGCTCCGCCCTCAGTGGTGCGGCGGTCGCCGTGATCGCGCTCGCGACGGCAACCGCGATTCTCGGACCAAGGCTGGCGTCCCTTCCGATCGACACGCTCCGCCTGGTCGTCGGTGGTCTGCTCCTCGTCTTCGGCCTGCAGTGGCTTCGCAAGGCGATTCTGCGCAGCGCCGGGCTCATGTCTCTTCATGATGAAGATCGGATCTATCGGGACGAAGCTGCTGCGGCTGCCGCGGCGGGTGCGGCCGCTGACGCATTCGATCCCTATTCGTTCACGATCGCCTTCAAGGGCGTCATGCTCGAGGGACTCGAGGTCGTCTTCATCGCACTCACCTTCGGCGCGAACCAACACCGGCTCGGGCTCGCGGCGGCGTCCGCGGCAGCGGCGGTTCTGCTGGTGGCCGCGATCGGCGTGCTGGTGCGCGCCCCTCTTGCCAGGGCGCCAGAGAATGCGATGAAGTTCAGCGTCGGCGTGATGCTGACCTCGTTCGGGATCTTCTGGGGATCCGAGGGTGCCGGCGCCGATTGGCCCGGTGGCGACGTCGCTCTGCTCGTCCTGGTGCCGGTGGTGCTCGCGTTCTCGTTGCTGCTGGTTCGCGTCTTCCGGCGGCCGGTTCTCACCGGCAACGCGGTCGGCGCGTGAGGCGGGTCCGCGAAGGCGCCCTCGGGGTGTGGGAGTTCGTCGCCGGCGACGATTGGCGGTCAGCTGCCGGCGTGGTCGGTGCGCTCGCTTTGACGGCTCTGGTCAGCGAGCGCGGCGCGGCCTGGTTCGTGATGCCCGTCGCGGTGGGATTCCTGCTGGTCCTGTCGATTCGGCGGGCCGCGCGGAACCGGGACCGTGGCTGAGCGGCCTTGGTTATCCTGCCGGCCGAGCGATGAGGCTCGCTCCTAACCGCGGTTAGCGCCGCTGATGGCCTCTACCCCGATGTCTACGACACCAGGAGGTCATCAGTGACATACGCGTTGGTCGCGAGCTTCGGCGCCGCCGGGGCGGTTAGCCGCTATTGGTTGGACGGCCGGATCAGCGACCTCACCCACGGCCAGTTCCCATGGGGCACGTTCGTCGTCAACGTCGCCGGGGCGTTCGCGCTTGGCCTGCTCGTCGCCCTGACCACCGAGCGCCTGCTCCCGCACCCCAACTGGCGGACCGCCCTCGGAATCGGCTACCTCGGCTCCTTCACCACCTTCTCGACCTACGCATACGAGAGCGTGAAGCTCGCCGAGGATGGCGCGGTCGGGCTCGCTCTGGTGAACTCCGTCGGGATGGTCGCCCTGGGTATGCTCGCCGCCTTCACCGGACTCGCGATCGGGAGGACGCTGTGAAGCTCGAAGGCGACGGGAAGCTGCTCCGGATCTTCATCGGAGAGTCCGACAAGCACGGCCGCAAGCCGCTCTACCAGGCGATTGTCGAGATGCTCAGGCAGGAAGGGATGGCGGGCGCGACGGTGCTGCGTGGGATCGAGGGCTTCGGAGCCACCTCGCACCTGCACACGGCGCGCATCCTGCGCCTCTCCGAGGATCTTCCGATCGTGATCGAAGTCGCGGACACGGCCGAGCGGATCGAGGCGATCATGCCGCGAATCGACGAGATGGTGAACGAGGGCATGGTGACGCTCGAGCGAGTGGAGGTCGTCAGCTACCGGGCACAGGCCCGCCCGGAAGAAGCCGGCTGACGATTCACAACTCCGCAACCACCGCCGGCTGACGCGCAAACAGAATTTCGCCCCGGCCGGGAGAAGCTGGGGATGCGGGAGAAAACGCGGATCCGGGGCCACTCCAATCAAACCTGATCAGGAGGGCTAGATGCACCGGAGAACGCTCGTCATTCTTTTCGGCCTGCTGGCCGCGGTCACAATCGTGAGCGCGGCGGTGGCTAGGCCGGCGCACCATCGCGGAGGTCACAAATCGGACGCGGGGAGGACGGCGACGCCGATCAAGCACCTCGTCGTGATCTTCCAGGAGAACGTCTCATTCGACCACTACTTCGGGACCTACCCGAACGCGGCAAACGCGGCCGGTGAGCCGGCATTCAATGCGGCCCACGGCACCCCGGGGGTCAACGGCCTGACCGACGACCTACTCAACAACAACCCGAACACGGCCAACCCGCAGAGGCTCGATCGCTCCGAGCCGCTCACCTGCGACCAGGGCCACGGCTACAAGCAGGAGCAGCAGGCCTTCGACGGTGGGCTGATGGACAAGTTCGTCCAGTTCACCGACGTCGAGTCGTGCAACCCGCCCGACATCAGCAAGCCCGGGCTGGTCATGGACTACTACGACGGCAACACCGTCACCGGGCTGTGGAACTACGCCCAGCACTTCGCGATGAGCGACAACTCGTACAACACGACGTTCGGGCCCTCGACGCCCGGCGCGCTCAACCTGGTCAGCGGGCAGACGCACGGCTTCGCGCAGACCAGCTCGGCGGTGACCTCGAACGGAACCGTGATCGGGGACCCGCAGCCGACCGGTGATGCGTGCGACACCCGCGACAACACGACGTCGACCGACACGAACAACCACAACATCGGCGATCTCCTCAACCACAAGGGGGTCACCTGGGGCTGGTTCGAGGGCGGGTTCGACAGCTGTGCGGCCACCCACGCGAACGTCGGTGGGGGCACGAGCAAGGACTACATCCCGCACCACGAGCCGTTCCAGTACTTCCCCTCGACGGCGAACCCGCAGCATCTGCCGCCGAGCTCGCCGGCTGCGATCGGGCAGACCGATCAGGCGAATCACCAGTACGACCTGCCCGCTTTCTGGCAGGCGGCTGGCTCAGGCAGGCTGCCGGCGGTGAGCTTCCTGAAGGCCGCGGCCTATCAGGACGGCCACGCCGGGTACTCGGACCCGCTCGATGAGCAGCAGTTCCTGGTGGACACGATCAACCGCCTGGAGAAGCTGCCGAGCTGGAAGAGCACGGCAGTCGTCATCGCCTACGACGACTCGGACGGCTGGTACGACCACCAGATGAGCCCGATCGTGAGCCAGTCGAGCGATCCGGCCAACGACGCCCTGTTCGGCGCGGGTCTCTGCGGGAGCGCCCCGGCCGGCAGCTATCAGGACCGCTGCGGCTACGGCCCACGGCTGCCGCTGCTGGTGATCTCGCCGTTCGCGCGGCGGAACTACGTCGACCACTCGACCACCGACCAGAGCTCGATCCTTCGTTTCATCGAGGACAACTGGCGGACCGGGCGACTCGGCAACCAGTCATTTGACACCAAGGCCGGGTCGCTGAACGGCATGTTCTCGTTCGGGCACCAGAGGCGCGCCGGACGGCTGATCCTCGACCCCGTGACCGGGGAGCCACGGCACGGGAAGCACTAGGGGCAAGCGTTGTTCCGGCCCCCGGGCACGAAGCGCGGCCCGGGGGCCGGTCCAGCGCGCTGACTACGATGGTGGCCCGTGAGCCGGTACACGTCCGCAACCGATCAGGATCGCCGCGAGATGCTCGAGGCCGTCGGCGTCTCATCGATCGATGACCTCTTCGAGAACATCCCCGAGGCGGTACGCCTCGGCCGGCCGCTCGAGCTGCCCGATGGCAAGCCCGAGACTGAGGTCTATGACCGGCTCTCGGCGCTGGCCTCGCGCAACGCGCACGCGGAGGCCGAGACGAGCTTCCTCGGCGCCGGGATGTACGACCACTACGTCCCGGCGATCGTCGATGCGATAACCAGCCGCTCGGAGTTCCTGACCCCATATACCCCGTACCAGCCCGAGATCTCCCAGGGCGGGCTCCAGGTGATGTTCGAGTTCCAGACGGCGATGTCGGAGCTGACCGGCCTGCCCGTCTCCAATGCGGCCCTATACGAGGGCCCGTCCGCGGTCGCCGCAGCCGCCTATCTGGCGATCGGGGCTACCGGCAGGAAGAAGCTGGTCGCCTCTCGGGGCGTCCACCCGCACAGCCGCGAGTCGTTGCTCACCTACGGCGAGGGATATGGGACGGAGCTGGTCGAGGCCCCCCTCGATGGCGGTGTGACTGACCCCGCCGCTCTGGCCGAGGCGATCGACGACGAGACCGCCGCCGTCTTCCTGCAGCAGCCGAATTTCCTCGGCGCGGTCGAGGACATCGAGGCGCTTGCGGCCAAGGCGAAGGAGCACGGCGCGCTTGTCGTGGTCGCCTGCGACCCGATCGCGCTCTCGATCCTGAAGCCGCCGGGCGAATGCGGCGCCGACGTGGCCGTGGGGGAGGGGCAGCCGCTCGGCAACCGGCTCGACTACGGCGGGCCTTCGTTCGGCTTCTTCTGCGCAACCGAGGAGCACATCCGCCGCATGCCGGGCCGGATCGCCGGCGAGACCACCGACGTCGACGGCCGGCGCGGATTCGTGCTCACGCTGCAGACGCGCGAGCAGCACATCCGCCGCGAGAAGGCGACCCACAACATCTGCACCGCCCAGGCGCTGAACGCGCTGGGGGGGATGATCCACCTCGCCTGGCTCGGCAGGCGCGGATTCGTCGAGCTCGGGGAGCTGCTGGTTCGGCGCACCGCGTACGCGCGCGAGCGCCTGTCGCAGGTGGACGGGGTCGAGCTGCTGCACGACGCGCCGGCGGTCAGGGAGTTCGCGGTCACGCTGGACGCGCCCACCTCGCAGGTACTCGATCGCTGCGCGGCCGAGGGCATCGGCGCCGGCTACCCGCTCGGCCGCGACTACCCCGAGCACGAGAACGGCCTCCTCATCGCGATCACGGAGAGGCGCAGCAAGCACGACATCGACCGCCTGGCGGACGTCCTCGGCCAGGCTGTGGCCGATCTGCGCGGCGCGAAGGTCGCAGAGGGGGTGGCGTCGATGACCGAGACCCCGATGCAGCGCGACCGAGCGACCACGATCTACGAGCGCTCCGTCGAGGGACGCCGCGCCGCGACCCTGCCCGAGGCGGGCGTGGACGAACGCCCAATCGAGGAGCTCATCCCGAAGAACCTCCTGCGCGCCAAGCCGGCGGAGCTCCCCGAGATCGCGGAGCCCGAGATCGTCCGCCACTACAACCGGATCTCGCGGCGGAACTTCGACCTCGACACGGGCTTCTACCCGCTCGGCTCGTGCACGATGAAGCACAACCCGCGCCTCAACGAGCGGGTTGCGGCGCTGCCGGGCCACGCGCGCCTGCACCCGGCCCAGGAGCCGAAGCGGGCCCAGGGCGCACTCGAGCTGATGTGGCTGCTCCAGCAGTCGCTCTCGGAGATCTGCGGGCTGCCGCACGTCAGCCTCCAGCCCTCGGCTGGCTCCCACGGCGAGCTGGCCGGCCTGCTCCTCACCCGCGCCTACCACGCCGACCGCGGCGAGAACCGGACCAAGGTGCTCACTCCGGACACCGCCCACGGCACCAACCCGGCGACGGTGACGATGGCCGGGCTACGAGGTGGTGAAGCTCGCCTCGAACGAGAAGGGCGGGATCGACCTCGACGACCTGCGCTCGAAGGCCGGCGACGACACCGCCTGCCTGATGCTCACCAACCCCAACACGCTCGGGCTCTTCGACGAGAACATCGAGGAGATCGCCTCGATCGTGCACGAGGCGGGCGGCACCCTCTACTACGACGGCGCCAACCTGAACGCGATCATGGGCCGCTCGCGGCCGGGCGACATGGGCTTCGACATCGTCCACGTCAACCTGCACAAGTCGTTCTCGCAGCCTCACGGCGGCGGCGGACCCGGCGCCGGGCCGATCGCCTGCCGCGACCGGATCGAGCCCTTCCTGCCGCGCCCGCAGGTGGTTCGGCGCGAGCCGCAGAACGGGGGAGAGCCCTCGCTTCGACCTCGACTTCGACCGGCCCAAGTCGATCGGGCGGCTGCGCGGCTTCCAGGGCAACTTCGGCGTCTTCGTGCGCTCCTACGCGTACATCCTCAGCCTCGGCGGCGACGGGCTGCAGGAGGCCTCCGAGACGGCGGTGCTGAACGCCAACTACCTGCTCGCCAAGCTGGCCGCAGGGAAGGCCGGCAGGTACGCGCCGGTCGCCTTCGAGACCCGCCCCATGCACGAGTTCGTCCTCTCCGGTGCGCCCGCGAAGAAGGAGCTCGGCATCAAGACGCTCGACATCGCCAAGCGGCTGCTCGACTTCGGCATGCATCCGCCGACCGTCTACTTCCCCCTGCTGGTCGACGAGGCGCTGATGGTGGAGCCGACCGAGACCGAGACGCAAGAGACGCTCGACGCCTTCGCCGAGGCGATCGAGGCGATTCTGGACGAGGCCGGTGAGGATCCCGGGATCGCGCAGGGCGCGCCGTACACGACCCCGGTCCGCCGCCTGGACGAGGTTGCGGCGAACCGCAACCCGGTCGTCCGCCAGCCCCTGGGTTGAGCTACGGGGCCGCCCGCAAGCGGCCCCGTAACGATCGCTAGCCCTGAGGGTCTTCACCCTCTATCGGTCTCGAGCTCGCCGAGGTCCGGAAGCTTCTGCTTGGTCGTCAGGACGGGCTCGAACAGGTCGCCCTCCTTGTCGACGCGCTTGATCGCGGCCGGGATCTCGAAGCGGAGCTTCTCGGCGTCCCCTCGCTTGGCCGCGCGCTCGACCTCGCGCCAGTGCAGCGGCATCGAGGCGGTCGGGTGCTCGCGGGCGCGCAGCGAGTAGACGGCGATCGTCGTCTTCTTCTGGTGGTTCTGGCTCCAGTCGACGAAGACCTTGCCCTCGCCGGTCGACCTTGGCCATCTTCGAGACGACCTCCTTCGGGGTCTGCTTCTCGAGCAGCTGCGCGACCGCCTTCGCGAAGGGGCTCGTCTGCTCGTAGGTCACCTTGCGTGTTGAGCGGGACGTAGACCTGCAGGCCCTTGCCGCCGGAGACCTTGGGGAAGCACTCGAGCCCGAAGGCGGAGAAGAGCTCGCGCACCCGCAGCGCCACCTGGCAGCACTCGACCAGGCCCGCCGGAGCGCCCGGATC
Organism: uncultured Solirubrobacterales bacterium; assembly: GCA_963815665.1. Classification (GTDB taxonomy): domain Bacteria; phylum Actinomycetota; class Thermoleophilia; order Solirubrobacterales; family 70-9; genus DASUPK01. Next base: position 83,908 of record CAWFHN010000018.1, read on the forward strand.
GAGGTCGAAGGCCAGCACCGTCGGCTGCTCCATGCGCGTTCGCCTTCGAGAGCGACGGATGGAGCTCGAGGGCGGCCAGCTGCGCCATCCAGGTCAGCGTGGGCAGGTCCTGGCACATGCAGAAGTCGATCTCGCCGGCCCGGCGGTCGACGTAGATCGGCGTCGTCTTCACCCAGTCCGGGCGGTGCTTCGGGCAGTTCTTCTCGAAGAACGAGGTCTGAGGCTTGCCGACGCCCTCGGGGAAGCGCCGCAGGGTCAGGGGCCGGCCCTTCAGGTGAGGCAGGATCGCGTCGGCGACGCGCGCGTAGTAGTCGATCACCTCGGCCTTGGTGGTCTTGGTCTTCGGGTAGAGGACCTTGTCGAGGTTGGTCAGCTTGAGCTTCCGCCGACCGATCGTGACTTCCTGCGCCTTGGCTATGCCTTCGCCTTCTTGCGCGTCTTGGCGGCGCTCTTGCGGCCGTTCGAGCTCTTCGACTTCGGCTGAGGACTTGGCCTTGGCCTTCGGCTTCGGCTTCGGCTTGGCCTTCGCCTTGCCGTCCGTGGCGGCCTCCTCGCCCTTGACCGCCGCGAGGCTCTCCTCGAGCGCGGCCATCAGGTCGGGCGCCTTGGTCGGCTTCGGGCTCCTCGCTCGGGGCGCTGACGACCTCCTTGCCGGCCGCCTTCCGCTCGAGCAGGTCGAGCAGCTCCTCGCGGTACTCGTCGCGGTAGCTGTCGGGTTTGAAGTCGCTGGTCAGGGACTCGATCAGCTGCTTGGCCATCTCCAGCTCGCGCTTCTCGGGCTTCTTCGGCTTCTCCTCCTCGAAGACCTCGCCGTCGAGGTCGGCGGGGGAGGTGACCTCGTCGTGGAAGCGCATAGTCGTCAGGGTGAGGACGTCGTCCATCGGGCGGATCGCGGCCAGGTGCTCCTTGTTGCGGAGCACGAAGCGGGCGATGGCGACCTTGCGGGCGTCCTTCATCGCCTGGACCAGCAGCGCGTAGGCGCGGCCGGCGCCCTTGTCGGGACCGAGGTAGTAGGGCTGCTCGAAGTAGATGGGGTCGATGTCGTCGAGGTCGACGAAGTCCTGGATCTCGATCGCGCGTGAGCGCTGCGGCTCGAGCTCGGAGAGCTCGTCGCGGCTGAGGACCACGTACTGGTCCGGCGCGTACTCGTAGCCCTTGACGATCTTCTCGTAGGGGACCTCCTTGCCGTCGGCCTCGGCCACGCGCTTGTGCTTCACGCGCGAGCCGTCGCCCTCGCGCAGCTCGCGGAAGCGCACGGTCTGCTTGGAGACCGCGCTGTAGAGCTTCACGGGCACGTTGAGCAGCCCGAAGCTGATCGATCCACTCCATATCGCCCTAGCCACGCTCAATCACCTCGATCCGAATCCTTCGACATTGCGGAGATTACCCCTGGGCGGGCGCCGGCAATCGGGCGCTTCCTTGCGTCTTCATGCCTGTTACGACCGGAGCAGCTCCGCAAATTCATCGGTCTAGAGCTCCTTGACGACCTCGCGCGGGTCCTTGTCGTCGCGCATGCCCTTGAAGGCGGGCTGCCGGAGCGTGGCCTGGTTGGTCCACTCGGTCCAGGAGACCTCGCAAACGAGCTCCGGGTCGCACCAGACCGCGAAGCGCGCCTTCGGGCCCGACGGCGCGCCCACCTCGAAGGGGCTGTCGGGTCGCTCGCGCTCGCGCAGGTCCTTCGTCAGGAACTCGATGTCGCTCTCCTTCAGGCCCGAGCCGACGCCGCCCGCGAAATGCAGCCGCTGGCGCACGCCCTTGCCCAGCTCCGAGCGGCGCTTGTCGAAGTAGCCCACCAGGAGGGAGCCGACCCGGTTGGCGCGGGAGCCCTCGCCGGGGATGTAGCCGCCGATCACGAACTCCTGGCGGCGCCAGACGCGTGTCTTGACCCACTCGCCGGTGCGCTTGCCCGGTCGGTACGGGCTGTCCGTGCGCTTGGAGACGATGCCCTCGAGGCCCTGGCGGCGCGCCGCCTCGAGCAGGTCGGCGCCGCCGTCGAGCCTGTACCGGGGGGTGCGCCAGCGCGGCCCGTCGAGGCCAAGCCCATCGAGCAGCTCGCGGCGCTGGATGTAGGGCAGGTCGCGGACGCGGCGCCCATCGAGGTGGAGCAGATCGAAGATCACGTAGTCGACAGGCTGCCGTTTCATCTTCGCCTGGACGGCTGCCGGGGAGGTCAGGCCCATGCGGCTCTGGACCAGCTGAAAGCGCGGCCTGCCCTCGGCGTCGAGCGCCACCACCTCGCCGTCGAGGACCGCCGAGTGGTCACCCAGGGCCTCGGCGATGGCCGCGAGCTCGGGGTAGCGGGCGCTGACGTCCTCTCCACGGCGGCTCAACATCGACCACTCGCCGTGATCGGCGTACCCGAGCGCGCGGATGCCGTCCCACTTGATCTCGTAGGCCCACTCGCCGGAGTCAGACTCGGGGACGTCGCCCGGCTTGGCCAGCATTGCCTCCAGCCTGCTCGGCAGCCTCTCCTTCGGGGCCTCCTCGAGAGGGGACTTGGGCTTCGCCTTCGCCACGGCACCGATTATGCGGGCCTATTTAGAACCTGGCCGGATAATCGATCCGTGCTCTTC
>CAWFHN010000019.1:0-15488 GCA_963815665.1 uncultured Solirubrobacterales bacterium
AAGCGAGCCCGGAACGGATCGGGTTCACGCTCGCGCGCGAAGTCGGGCAACGGCTCGAGGGCCAAGAACGGCTCGCGCTCGAAGTCGAAGCCGCGCGCGAAGAGCTAGCGCCCGCAATCTCAGTCAGAGCGGGGCGGTGCTGTTCCTCCGGCACGTCGGGCCACGCTAGGCCTTCCCGGACGCCAGCAGCACCTGGTTGGTCAGGCGCACGGTGCCGCCGTTCTCAGATTGGTCCCGGACCGAGTCGGCGATCGCCGTCCAGACCTCGTCTTGAACGGCCTGGGGATGGGCCTCGACCATCCTTGTGACCGGAGCGATGTTCTCCCGGACGTAGACGCTGAACTGCTCGGGCGACTCCCACTCGAAAGTGATGTCCATGTCTTCCACCTGGATGTCGGAGAAGCCGCCGCCCTCGAGCAGGCCGCCGATGGCCTCCGGCGTCGGGCGTGAGAGCGGTCCCGGGGTGCCCGGCGGCGGTGGCGGAACGTCGAGCCGCTCCATTGCTGTCCGCATCGGGGTCCCGATCATGGGCGCGCGCTCCGGGGAACCCCAGGAGCTGATCGCCATCCGCGCCCCCGGCTTGAGGAAGCCACGAACGCGCTCCGCCGCTCCCTCCCCATCCGGCTCGAAGATAATGCCCCACCGGGAGACCGCGGCATCGAAGCTCTCGGCAGGGAAGTCGAGCGCCGACGCGTCGGAGTTCATGAACTCGATGTTGCTCATCCCGGCGTCCGCCGCACGCTCGCGGCCACAGGCCAGCATCTCCGCCGAGATGTCGGTGGCCACCACGGCCCCGTCCGGCCCGGCCTTCCTGGCAGCCGTCAGAGCAGGCTCGCCGAGGCCTGCGGCGACGTCCAGGACCCTGCTGCCGGGCTCGATCCCGGCGAGTGCAACCAGCCTCTCGCTGACGACGCCCGCATGGTTGTCGAACCAGCCCGACCATTTCTTCCACCCCGTCGCGGCGTGATCCCATTGCTCTCGCTGCGCGCCCCGGAACTCAACCGGATCAATCCCCTTCGACTCCATCGCCTTCTCCTCTCGGTGCCCGAGCGAAGCTATCACTCGCGGAGAGGTGTCAGCCGCGGGCGAGGATGGTGCGGCTGCCCGACCTGCAGACGGCGATCGGGTCGCCGCTCGTGTCCGTTTTGCAGTTCCAGCCGCTGACCGTCGTGCTGCCAGTGCTCAGGGCGCTGAGCAGCACGGAGTGGGCCTCGCGGCAACCGGTCGGGCGTGGGCTGGACGCCGAGGAGGTCACCGGGTAGGTCTTGCCGCCGTTCAGGTTGCCGCTGCCGACGATCGGGTCGCACTTGACTGTCCGGTTGGCGGGTTGCGGGGCCGCCGGTGCAGCAGCGGGCGGTGTCTTGACGGCGGGAGCGGTGACCGGCGGAGCGGTGATCGTCGGAGTCGTGTCCGGGGGGGACTCCACTGCCGGCGTGGCGGGCGCCGTGTTGATGGTGGGAATCGAGTCGGCGACGGTCGCGTTGTTGCCGTTGCCCTTGGCCCCTGCGGCGATCACGATGATCACCAGGACAACCCCGGTGAGCAGTGCGCTGACCGAGAACCAGCGTGCGAAGCCGCCTCGGCGGGGCGGGCGCAGGCTGGACTCGGTGGCCTCGGCCTTTGCGGCCGCAGCCGTCTTTCCTTTCCCATTCGACTCAGTGGGGGCCTCGGCGTTGCTCGCCGACTTCGGCGCGGGCTTCCTGGCTGCGGGCTTCCTGGTCGCGCTCGAGCGAGTCGAGCGCGCCCGTCCGCCGCTGCTGGGCGTTTTCGAGGCAGCCATCCCACTACCCATTATTCAGGAGCCGGATGGATGAAGTGCCGGTTGGCCTTTCGGCGGTCGATCGGCCCCGGAAAGCGAAAGGGCGGCCCGAGGGCCGCCCCGCTGCGGTCAGTGCTCAGCAGCTGAGCTCAGGCGCTCTCCTCGCCTCCGCCCTCGTCGCCGCCGCCCTCCTGGCCGCCGTCGTCGTCACCTTCCTCGGTGCCGATGCCCTCATCGGGCTCTTCCGTTCCTGGGGCTTCGAACAGCATCTTCACTCCTCTCCTTTGCGGTATCCCGGCCTACCCAAAGGCGCGCCGGGAAAAACTCGCGGGTTGCAGGTAATACGAACGCCGAACGGGATCCGGGGCGGAGCGGGGGTTAGCCTGATCGCAGATGTTCATCTCGCTCGAGGGAATCGACGGCTCCGGGAAGACCACGCAGGCCAAGCTGCTCGCCAGAGCGCTGGGCGACGGGGTCCTCCTGGTGCGCGAGCCGGGCGGCACCGAGGCGGGGGAGCGGATCCGTCAGATTCTCAAGGATCCGGCACTCGAGCTGGGCCCGCTCGCCGAGCTGCTCCTGTTCTGCGCCGCACGCGCCGAGCTGGTCGCTCAGGTCGTCGGACCTGCCCGGGAGGCGGGCCGCGACGTCGTCTGTGACCGCTTCAGCGATTCGAGCATCGCCTACCAGGGCGCCGCCAGAGGGCTCGGCACCGAGCGCGTCGAGGAGATCTGCGACCTGGCAACCGGCGGCGTCTGGCCCGACCTGACGATCCTGCTGCGCATCGATCCCGAGCGTGCGGCGACGCGGATCGGCCGGCGTCAGGCGGATCGCTTCGAGGAGGAGGGCATCGAGCTTCAGCGGCGCGTGGCCGAGGGCTACGACGAGATCGCGCGGCGGCACCCCGAGCGCATCCGGGTCGTGGACGCCGATGGTGAGCGCGATGCGGTTCACGCGGCCGTGCTCGCCGAGATCGAAGCCGTCCCGATGCGAGGGCGCGCGTCAGCGCGACCCGTTTCATGACTCAGGCCGCTGCGAGCACGCCGGCGATCCCGGACGCGCTGGCCGAGGCGACCCGCCACCAGCCGCGGGCGCGAGCAGCCCTGGTGGCCGCTCTCGCCTCCCCGGGTCACGCCTACATCTTTCGCGGGCCGCGTGGCGCCGGCAAGGCGGCGGCCGCCCGGGCGTTCGCGGCCGAGCTGCTCGCCGAGGGGGCACCGGACCCCGATGATGCGCGGCGGCGAGCCCTCCTCGATCCGTCGCCGCATCCAGACCTCGCATGGCTTCGCCCGCCGGGCGCCCAGCATCTGGTGGAGGACGTCAGAGAGTCGGTGATCCGCGCCTCCAGCCTGAGTCCGGCGGAGGGCCGGCGCCGCGTCTTCGTCATCGAGGAGGCGGAGGATCTGCGGGACGAGAGCCAGAACGCCCTGCTGAAGACGCTCGAGGAGCCGGCGCCCTTCGCCCACCTCATCCTGATCTGCTCCGAGCCGGAGCTGCTTGCGGAGACCATCCTCTCGCGTTGCACCCCCGTCGAATTCGGCCCGCTCGCCCCGGATGCCGTGCTCGAGGCGCTCGGAAGAGGCGAGGACGCTGCCGCCGCCGCAAGGCTGAGCGGCGGCGATGTCGAGCTCGCCGCCCTGCTTCTCGGCGAGCGGGGGGCGGCTCTCCGGGCCACCGCCGAGGCCGCCGCTCGGGCCGCCCGGTCGCCCGAGCCTCCGCCGGAGCCCTGGCGAGGCCTGCTCGACGCGGCGAGCGAGGCGGGCGGCGAGGCCGGCGCCGATGAGGAGCGTCGTCTGGTCGAGGAGGCCGAGGCGATGGCGAAGCGCGGCCGCAAGGGAAAGCTCACCCGCGAGGCCACCGAGCAGGTGAAGCGAACGGAGAGGCGCGCCCGCACTCAGGCGCTCGATCTCGGCCTGGCCCTGAGCGGCGCCTGGTACCGCGACCTCGCCGCGATCGCGTCCGGAGCGGACGACGTCATCCTCAACGCCGATCGCCGCGTCCAGCTGGCCGAGGACGCCGAGGGACTCGACCCGGAAAAGGCGCGCGCGGCCGTCGAATGGGTGCTGGACACCCGCCGCCGGCTGCGAGTCAACGTCTCGGAGGAGCTCGCCCTCGAGGCGCTCTGGCTGCGCCTCGCCGCCGCGCTTCACCCTTGAGCCGCCACGGCGGCGGGGGAATGTCAGCACACCTATGAGCAAGCGGTAACAATTCTCGGAGATGGAGGCTCAGAGCCCTAGGGGAATCAGGGGCGGGGAGAACGGTCGCCGGATTCCGATGCGACTCTGGCTCGGCGCTGCGTTCGCCGGGGTCTCGCTGATCACCGCGGCGTCGGTCTACGTCTTCGTCGACGATTCCTCGGGCCGCACCCTCCAGAGCCAGTCCGCTGACCTGGCGGTCGGCAAGACCTCCAGCCTCGCCGATGACCTCGGCAAAGTCGACAAGCTGCACGCCGCCAACGTGCTGGTCCTCGCCAACAGCGGGAACTTCGATGCCTGGGCCGTCAATCGTCACGGCAACGCCTTCGCGCCCGGCCAGAACTTGGCGGCGCTGGGCGCGGTTCCCGAGAAGTCGGAGGCGCTTCGAGTCGCACTCGACAACCGCCGGTACCGCGCGAGCCTGCCCGGCAACGTCACCGTCGCCGCCGCGCCGATCTTCGGCAACACGAACGTGCCGGTGCGTGGGGCGGTGATCGTCCGGGCGGATCCACCGCCGGCCCTGACCCGAGCCTTCGATCAGCTTCGCGGCGACCGGCTCCGGGCTCTGCTGATCGCGATCGCGATCGGCGTACTGGTCGGATTCCTGGTCTCCTCGCTGATCGCGATCCGGGTGCGGAGGCTGGCCCAGGCGGCGGAGCAGATGGCGGCCGGGAAGTTTGATGGGCCTCTGCCGACAGGTGGCAGCGACGAGATCGGCGACCTGACCCGCTCGCTCGACTCGATGCGTCAGGAGCTGCGGAAGACCTTCAGCATGCTCGCCACCGAGCGCGATCGGCTCTCCGCCATCTTCGACGGCCTCACCGAGGCGGTGATCGTGGTCGGGGAGGACGGCGCGGTTCGCTTCGCGAATCCCGCTGCGGAGCGGCTTGTCCGGAACGGACAGCCCGCCACGGCGCTGATCCCGTCGCTGCGGCGGGCGGCAGAGCGCGGCTCCGACGAGATTCCCGTGCTCTCGATCGACGGCCGTGTCTACGGCGTCCAGGCGCGCCGGGTCCCGGCCGAGCACGCCGTGTTGGTCGTGGTCCGCGACCGCACCGATGAGCTCAAGCGCGAGGAGGCGGAGCGCGAGTTCGTCTCCAACGCGGCGCACGAGCTGCGCAACCCGCTGGCGGGGATCACCAGCGGAATCGAGGTGCTGCGCGGCGGCGCCAAGGACGACCCTGATGCCCGGGACCGGTTCCTGGCCCGGCTTGCCATCGACGCGAACCGGATGACCCGTCTCACGCAGTCGCTGCTCACGCTGGCGCGGGTGGAGGCAGAGCGCCAACGGGATCCCGACAAGGTTGTCGACGTCACGCTTGCGGCCGCCGAGGCCACCGACGCCGTCGCGGCGCCGGAGGGAGTCGAGATGCGCTTGGAGATCGAGCCAGACCTGGTTGCCGAGGGGGATGCGGTGTTGGTCCGGCAGGTGACGATCGGGCTGCTCACCAACGCCTGCACGCACACCCCGCCACCTGGCACGGTTACCCTTCGCGCGGCGCGTGGGGAGGAGGAGACCGTGACGATCGAGGTTCAGGACACAGGCAAGGGGATTCCCCCAAACGAGCAGGACCGCGTTTTCGAGCGGTTCTACAGAGGCTCGGCCACGCTCGAGGGTGAGGGCTTCGGCCTCGGCCTCTCGATCGCGAAGCGGATGGTGGACGTGATGGGGGGAGAGATGGGTCTCCGTTCGGAGCCCGGCCACGGGAGCACGTTCTGGGTGCGCCTGCGCGCCGCCAAGCCGACCCCGACTCCGGTCGCATGAGCACGGGTTTGGCCACCGCCAGCCGCATCCTCGTGGTCGACGACGAGCCCTCGGTCCGGGAGTCGGTGCGCTACGCACTCGAGCAGGAGGGCTTCGACGTCACCCTCGCCGCGGACGGTGAGGAGGCAGAGCGGTGGATCTCGGGCGACCGCTTCGACCTGCTGATCCTGGACATCATGATGCCGGGGAAGAGCGGCCTCGACATAACCCGCGAGGTCCGCGCGCACAGCCCGGTCCCGATCATCCTGCTGACCGCGAAGGACGCGGAGGTCGACAAGGTCGTGGGCCTCGAGGTGGGGGCAGACGACTACGTCACCAAGCCGTTCTCTGTCCGCGAGCTGCTCGGCCGCGTCCGCGCGCAGCTGCGACGCCGCGAGCTCGACCGCTCGGCCGGCACCGAGGGGACGGCGATCCAGGCCGGCCCAGTGTCGATCGACCTCGCCCGCCATCTGGTCACTGTCAGGGGTGAGCCGATCAATCTGACCCGTTCGGAGTTCCAGGTGCTTCGTCTTCTCGCCGAGAGCCCGGGCCAGGTCTTCTCACGCAAGGAGATCATGGAGGAGCTCTGGCAGACCGAGTTCCGCGGTGACGTGCGCGCCTGCGACGTCCACATCTCCAACCTTCGCCAGAAGGTGGAGAGGGATCCCCAGAACCCCGAGCTCGTGCTCACCGTGCGCCGCGTCGGCTATCGCTTCGCCGACGCCGCTCCGGCCTAGAAGCTGAGGTGGTATCCGCCCCGGTAGCGGGCGGGACCGGTGACGATTTGATTCGGCGGCGCGGAGGCCTGGATCGGTGAGGGAGTGAAGCTGACGCCGGATCCGCCCGGGCGCCGCCGGTCAGTCGGCGGTCGCGAGAGCTTGGCGTTCAGGTTCTGAGTCGAGTTCGGTGGCATCGGCAATCTCTTCGCCGTTTTGAATCGGCCCCCTGCACGATCACTCGACCGGGGAAAACCCGTGGACCTGACTCAGTGGTTTCTGCGGACTAGAGCGCCGCGAGCTTGCAGCCGATCGGCACCGAGCCGCTCGGAGGCGCGTCCGAGATGGGCGGTCCCGAGATGGCGGGGACCCTACCCATCCAACCGGAGATCTCAGATGCCCGCCCGATGTTTCCGCACCCGTTCGAAAGGGGGATGATGTCTCCCAGCTATCGGAGGAGGAGAGTCGATGAGCGCAACCGAGTCCCTCACCTACGAGGAGGCGTGCGAGGCTCATAGCTGGCGCGTGCCGGAGCGCTACAACATCGCCGCCGAGGTGTGCGACAGCCAGCCCGCGGATCGCACCGCCATGGTCTTCGAGGACTTTCGCGGCATGGAGCGAGAGGTGAGCTGGGCCGAGCAGCGCTCCCTCGCCGACCGCGCCGCGAACCTGTTGACCTCGCGCGGGGTCGAGCGCGGCGATCGGGTGGCGGTCTGCGCTCCGGCCTCACCCGAGACGGCCGCGATGTTTCTGGCCACCTGGAAGGCGGGCGCCATCCTGCTCTCGCTGTCGGTCCTCTACGGGGACGAGGGAATCGAACACCGGATCCGCGACTCGCAGCCCAGGGTGATCGTCACCGACGCGGAGAACGTCGACCGCATGCCGGGCGATCTGGTCGACGAGGTGATCGTGCTCGACGCCGACCTGCTCGCCCAGCAGGACGACCGCTTCGAGACGGTCGACACCTCGGCCGACGACCCCGCTCAGATCTACTACACCTCGGGCACGACCGGCCTGGCGAAGGGCATCCTCCACGCCCACCGCTACATCCTCGCCCACGAGGAGTTCGTCTACTGCCATCAGGTGGAGGAGGGAGAGCTCTTCCACGGGATGGGGGAGTGGGCCTGGGCGGCGGGGATCTGCCCGCTGATCGGGCCGTGGCGCTACGGGGGGGTCCAATTCGTCTACGCGCGCGAGGGTGGCTTCGATCCGCACGAGCAGCTTTCGGTGCTCTCCAAGCACGGGGTCACAAACGTCTTCACAACGCCCACGGCGATGCGCTCGATGATGTCGATCGAGGACGCGGGCCAGCGCTACCCGCAGCGCTTCCGCCGGGTCTGCTCGGCAGGCGAGCCGCTCAATCCTGAGGCGATTCGCTGGTTCCGCGACCAGTACGGCGTCACGGTGCTCGACTACTACGGACTGAGTGAGTCCTACCCACTCTGCGGCAACTTCCCCTTCATGGAGGTACGCGAGGGCTCGATGGGCAAGCCGATGCCGGGGTGGGACGTCCAGATCCTCGACGAGGACCAGAACCCGGTCGGCACCGGCGAGCGCGGGGAGATCTGCCTGCGGGCGCGCTCCAACCCGCACTATCCGCTCGGCTACTGGAACAACCCGGAGGCCGCGGAGGAGACCTTCGGCGGCGACTGGTTCCACACCAAGGATGCGGCCGAGCGCGACGAGGACGGCTACTACTGGTACGCCGGCCGTGCGGACGACGTGATCATCTCGGCCGGCTACCGGATCGGGCCGTTCGAGGTCGAGTCGGCCTGCATCGAGCATCCGGCCGTCCGTGAGGCCGCCGCTGTCGCCTCTCCCGAGGAGCGACGCGGGAACGTCGTCAAGGCCTTCATCGTGCTGGCGGAGGGGTCGGAGCCCTCCGACGAGCTGGCCGACGACATCAAGGGATTTGTGCGTGGCCACCTGTCCGCGTACGCGTACCCGCGCCGGATCGAGTTCGTCGAGGAGCTGCCGAAGACGCTGACCGGCAAGATCCGGCGAATCGAGCTCCGCGAGGCCGAGCGACAGCAGGCAGGCTGACGCTTCCGACCCCGCTTCGTCCCTAGCGACTGCGCCTGAGGCCAAGCAAGGCAAGAGCCGGGCGTGAGACAGCCGCAACCCATGCTGGACCGATCGAGGGGGTCACCGTGACCGCCTCTACGGACCCGTCAGCGCCACGAATGAGCGTGGCATTGTCGATCTGGAGCGAGATGATCCTGCCACCCTTCTCCACCGCAGGGACCTTCAGGGTCTTACCGGGACGCTTCGGCCCCGCTCTCCGCCATCTTCCACCAAACGCGTTTCCCCCCCCTCCTCCAGGAATAGCCACGCCCGCCCCGCTCCCCGGCGAATGATTCCGTCTCGTCGGACGAGGGCTTGGTATCGGTCCTCATCCTCGAGCTGGTCGGTCACCGGGCGACCGTATTCGAATGGCCGCGTTCCCTGCAAGCGGTCCTCCTGAGAGTCACCTCCAGGGGAGCCGGGAAGGCTCAGCGGCCGCGCCAGTTCGGAGCGCGCTTCTCGCTGAAGGCCGTGGCGCCCTCGATCGCGTCCTCGGAGGTGAACACCGGGGCGACGATCTCGCCCTGCTGCGTCCAGAAGGTCTCCTCGTCCCAGGATCCCTGGCCGTTGAGGATCGACTTCGATGCCGCGGTCGCGAGCGGGGCGTTCGCCGCGACCTCTCCGGCGAGCTCGAGGGCGACGTCGAGTGCCTTGCCCGGATCGGCGAGGCGATTGACCAGCCCGAGCTCGGCGCCGCGTTCGGCGCTGATCGTCTCACCGGTGAGCGCGAGCTCCATCGCGATCGCGGCGGGGAGGCGACGGGGGAGCTGCCGAAGCGCGCCGCCGGCGGCCACCAGGCCGCGCTTCACCTCGGGGATGCCGAGCTTGGCGCCCTTGGCGGCGACGATCAGATCGCAGGCGAGCGCGATCTCCAGGCCACCGGCGACGGCGAAGCCCTCGATTGCGGCGATCAGCGGCTTCGCGGCCGGCTTCTGCACGATGCCCGCGAAGCCCCGGCCCCCCGCCCATGGACGCTCGCCCGTCGCGAATGCCTTCAGATCCATCCCCGAGCTGAAGCCCTTCCCCTCGCCGGCGATCACGCCGACGCTGATCCCGTCGTCGCCGTCGAGCTCGTCGAGCGCGGCGGCCATCGCCTCGGCCATCGCCAGGTTGACGGCGTTGCGCGCGTCAGGGCGGTTCAGGGTGATCAGGAGGACGCGGTCCCGTCGCTCGGTGAGCAGTGGCTGATCGTTCACGGACGAGGACCCTACAATCGCCTGGCCAATAGGCGCGCCCAGGTAGCTCAGTTGGTAGAGCACAGCTCTCGTAAAGCTGCGGTCGCCGGTTCGAGTCCGGCCCTGGGCTCTCTCCTCACTTCTGTTTGGCCTGGCGCACCTCGACCGGCGTCGCGGCGCCCTCGTAGCCGGTCTTCTCGGCCGAGACCTCGATCTTGCCGACCTTCTTGAAGCGACGGCAGATCCGGGTTCGCCCGTCGGCCTGGGTGCTCTTCGACTTGCCGCCGAGGTGCACGGTCACTCCCGAGACGCCCTGACCCGCCTGGTCGGTCGCAGTGACCTTGATGCAGCTCCGGCGGCCCGTTCGCGGCTTGCCCTTCACCTTGAGGAAGAGCTTCCCCGTCGCGGTGCCGGGGGACGTTTGGCTGCACGCGTCGCCAACGCCGTCGCCGTTCGAGTCCTGCTGGTCGGGGTTCGCCACCGACGGGCAGTTGTCGGAGGCGTCGGGGAGACCGTCGCCGTCGACGTCGATCGGGCCCACGCCCAGGTCGAGGCTGACGAAGCGCCCGACGTTGCCCTGTTCGTCCTCGGCACGGAGCGCGAGGTAGCGGTGGGCGCCCGCCGGGAGCTGGAAGGTCTGCAAGCCTCCGGGCGCCGTCGGCACGGCCGCCCCGGAGAGCGGTGTCGCGCCGTTGAATTCGCCCGCAGTCGTGATCGGGTCGTCCGAGGTCACCATCTGGTATTTCGTCGCGTTGCCGCAGAGCAGGTCGTCGCCCGGCGGATCGAGGCTGATGTCCCGCGGCCCTGGGGCAGAGGACACCGATGCGTTCGTCGGCTTGCCGGGCGAGATCGCGTCGCGGCTGTAGTCGCCCGAGTTCGCGTTGTCGTGATGGAAGCGCGGCCAGGACGAGCTCGTGCAGGGGCCGGCGGCGGTGTCGTAGGCGAGCAGGTAGCCGGAGCGGGTCAGGTCGATCACGCGCTTGTGCACTCCCGCGTCTGTGTCGACCGTGCCCCAGCTCCCAATCGTGGGAATCGCCACCGTCCAGTCGCCGGTCAGCTTCGGCCAGCCGCTCACCGGCTGGCCGGCATTGTTGGCGGCGAAGAGGTCGAAGGAGGCGGTGCCCCCGATCACCTCATCGCCGGGCTGGCCATCGATGTCCGCGGCGGCCGGGCCGGTGAGGAACTGCAGGTCATTGACGGTCAGCGGCCAGCCGGCGCGGGGCTGCCCGGTGGAGGCGTCCCAGGCCATCGCGAAGTCCTGGCCACCCTGGTACTCGTTGACGCCGATATCGAGCGAGCGGATCAGCCCGGTCGCTGGTCCCAGAACGCTGAGGCCGGTGCCGATTCCGCCCAGGTTCGCGAAGGCGGGGTGACCGACCGCGGAGGTCGTGGTGAGGTCGTATTTCTGAGGGTTGCCTCCGGGGATCACCGAGTTGAGCACGCGGTCGTTGCCGTTCGCGTCCCGGCCGTAACAGGACTGACCGTTCGGGTTGAGGACGTAGGAGAAACCTGCGTCCGGCATCACGGTGATCTTTGCGCCCTGGCCACCCGACGGGCAGTTCACGGGGCCGATCGCCGGCGATCCGGTGATCCCCTCCCCGACGACCGGCAGAAGCTCGGTCGAGACGAGCCCGATCCTCGCGGGCCAACCGGAGCGGATGGCATTGCTGGGGTTCGGGTTCGAGTCGTCGTCTCCAGTTGCGTTGATCGCGTAGAGCCTGCTGTTGCCGGGGCTGAGGATGCCGGCGGAACTCGCGGCCGCATAGAGCCCGCTGTTGATCAGGTCGGCATTTGCTCCGCCATCGCTGTCGGCGTCGTACTCCTCGTTGGTCCCGACCACGATCTCGGGTAAGGCCTGCGGTCCGTTAGTTGCCCCGTCGAGGTCGCCGACGGCGGGCGTGTCCACGATCGCCCCCTGCTGCTCGGAGCCGGCGTTGGCGTTGAAGGTGATCTGGTGGGTTGCGGGGTCGATCGACTGCACCTTGCTCGGGTCGACCACCAGCACAGGGAAGCCGGCCACCGGATCGCCGTTCATGTGCCAGGCGTAGACATGGCGGTCCATCGACGCGGCGATGACCTCCTGCGTGCCGTCGCCGTCGAGATCGGCCAGCACCGGTGAGCCGATGAAGCCGTGCTGAGTCCGGTTGAACTTGCCGTGGCGCGAGTTGACGAATGGCGACAGGGGCTTGCCCGAATAGGCGGGATTCGACTCCTCGTGGAAGAACTCGTGGCCATCCGCCCGCCAGCCGTAGACCTGCCCCTGCATGTCGGCGGCGAAGACCTCCGGGACACCATCGTGGTCGACGTCGTCCGCGGCGATCGAGGCAAGCACCGCCCCATCGGCGTCGGATGGAACGTCTCCGCTGTCGAACGCGCGCTCGCCCGTGTGCAGCGGCAGTGGATCCGTGTGCACCGGCCAGCCCGGCAGCTCCGAGCCGTCTGGCCGGAAGGCGTGGATGATCCCGTCGCTGCCGCCGACCACGAGCTCGTTGCGGTTGTCCCCGTCGAGGTCGACCAGGACCGGCGAGGAGGCGCCATCGCCGGTGTTGGCCGACCCCGAGAGCTTGCGCGGGAAGCCAGGCAGCAGGGAGGCGTCGTGGTGCAGCCACATCGCGCGCTCGTCCTCGCCGGTCAGATCGTGGCCGTCCTGGGTGGTGGAAGCGACGACCTTGACGGTGAAGCCGTTCGGCGCCTTGAACGGCCGGCCGTTGTCGATCGTGGGCGCCGGCTGGGGCTGGGCGCCGGTGAATGAGGTCCCCGGCGGGAACTGCGCCTTGAGCGAGGCGATGTCGATCGTCGCGAGCGTGCCGTCGACCGGCGAGTCGCAGCTGTGGGTGGTGCCCACCTGCTGGAAGTCACCGTTGGGCGCGACCCCGTTGTTCGGATAGTGGCCCGGCGCCACCAGCACCGCATAGCTGCAGCTGCCCGAGCCCGAACGCGCGGAGACGTGCCCGGTGACGTCGAAGCTGGTCTGAGAGGGATCGATCTGGTCGAACCACTGCGGGGAGTCGATCTCCACCTCCGGCGGGATCAGGGACTTCACCGAGGAGTCGCCGAGCGGCGGGCGGACCAGGGCGTCGACAGTCTTGGCCGCGTTCACCCGGCCGTAGCCGTAGAACTGGTCGTGCCCCGCCCGCGCCGGGTAGGAGCGGCTGGGCGCCAGCGCTCCCAGCGGAGGCGTCGGAACGACGGGGCGGACGGCATCGAGCCCGGCGATGTTGGCGGCGGTGTAGGGGTCCGTGCAACCCGCAACGGGCGGACTGCAGTCGGGCTCCGGGTTGAGCAGCGGCCCCTTGAAGAAGTCCACGTCGTCGGCCTGGCCGGTGCCGTCGATGGTCCCCGAGGCCATCAGCTGGCGGACCTCGTTCGGCGTGATGATGCAGGGGTCGTCCCCGGGAGCGCCGTCGACGTCGACAGCCCGGGTGCAGTCCGTGCTCGAATCGAGCTTGCCCCGGTCATGGGCATCGAGAGCGGCGCTGTAGATCAACCCAGCGATGCCCGAGCCCTTGCCGGTGGCCTCCGAGGAGCAGCTGCTCGAGGGGATGGAGACGGTGACCTTGGCGCTGAAGTTCGTGCAGCCGTTGAACTCGAGGTAGGACTGCGGCGTCGAGCCGCTGTCGTACTTGGTCACCGAGTTGACGAGGATCACGTGCGGCAGGCTCGAGGGCCAGTTGTTGTGCTGGGCCGCCTCGTCCGCGGCGGAGGCGATCACCGTAGTGCCGTGGTCGTAGGCATAGTTGACGGCCTCCCTCGCCAGCCTGCTGTTGTTGAGCGTGCCGAGCGCCTCCTGAATCACCAGCGCTCCGTTGTCGGTGGCGTAGAGGGCGGCCTGCGCGAAGTTGTTGATGTCGGCGATGAAGCTGTCGCCGACGCGCAGCGGCATCACCACGCAGTTCGGGCAGGAGCCGACGTCGCCCTGCCCGTTGTCGGCCTCGGCGGTCGAGTCCTGCGCCTCCCCGGTGCCGTGCCCGTACTGGACGTCGTCGTAAGGGTCGTTGTCGTTGTCGAGGAAGTCCCAGCCGGCGATGTCGTCCACGAAGCCGTTGCCGTCCGCGTCGGTGCTGTCGGAGAAGGCGATCGTCAGGTCCTCGGGGGTGAGCATCCCGGGCGGGCCCGAGCGACGCGTCTCAGAGAGGTTGATCCGATCGTCGCAGGCGTAGTCGCGCAGGTTGAAGACGCCGTCTCCGTTGGCGTCGTACTGGCCGGCGGTGTATCCCCCGCAGTCCGTGCCCAGCAGCGACTCGGTCGTCGATCCGGCATCGTTCAGGCCGGTGTTCGGGGTCGGCAGCTCGCCCTTGTTGAGCCAGACCTTGAAGCGCTCGTTCGCCATCGCGCCCGCGTTGTTCCATTCGATCCCTGAGTCGAGGACCGCGATCTGCACGTCGGGGCGCCCGGTGGTCGTCTCCCACGCCGTCGGCGGCGTGGTGCTCGGGTCGACGATGTGGGCGCCGCGCACGCCCGCCAGGTCGATGCCGAGCGGGTCGCCGGGATAGCCGGATTCCGGCGTCGCCGCGTACTTCCAATCGTCCCCGCCGACGTCGCCGGGCACCTGGCCCGGGTCGAGGAAGAGGTCCTTGAAGTCCGTCGGGTCGCCGGCGGGCCGGGTATACGGGAATGCGCCCAGCGCCGAATCCGCAGTCGTCACCCCGATGGCGCCGACGAGAAGTCCCGCTGCCAGCCCGAGTCTGGCTCTCCTCCAGACCTTCCTCCTCACCTGCCTCGCGATTCTACGCGGACCGGAGCTCGGCGGGCGTCAGCCCGTCAGGGAAGTCCGGCGACGCGCCGGATAAAGCCCAGGCGGCTGGCGACCCGCGTGTAGATGCTGGCGCCGCCCAGGCCGCAGGGGAAGGTTCCCGAGCTGACCGCCCCGATCAGGCGCGGCCCGCCGAGGGTGTCTGCGACCAGCGGGCCGCCGCTGTCCCCTCAGGGCGACGCTCCCCGCGCCGCGACCCCGGCCCACCCGCCGCTAGGCCTCCTGCAGAGCGCGATGGCGCTCGCGCATGAAGTCGAGGGCGGCGGGGCGCTGATCCTCGGCTGCGATCAACTCGGAGTAGCCGAGCTCCGCCCCCTTGAAGCCGCTCGCGCTCCAGAGTTCGCCTGAGACCTCCCGGGTCCAGGGGCTGACGTAGAGATACGGCTCTTGATGATCGTCATCCCCGGGCGAGGCGCCGTACGTGGCGCGCTCTCCGGCCGCTACGGATCCGAGGTCAATCGCGATGTCGAAGTGCTCGGGCCAGAGCTGAACGAGCGAGGGATCGCCATCGGCCTCGTCGGCGCGGAGCTGCTCGAGCACCGAGCAGGCGAGGCCATAGAAGTCGCCGAGTGCCGTGGCGGCGGCTATCTCCACACCGGGGAGCGGCTCGTGCCTCTCCTCGGAGCCGGTCTGGCGAACGAGCTCGCCGTGCTCGACGCGGACCTGGCAGTCGGCTCCGTCCTTGACGAAGAACGGCGTGCCGAAGCCGCCGCGCGTGTAGCGCAGGGCGATCTCGTTGGGCGGCAGGCGCTCCAGGGCGACCACCCCTCGGCGATCCTGTGCAGCGCGACCCGCGTCTCCGCGAAGGACGGCGGCAGGAGCTCGAGCCGCTTCCAGGCGCCCAGCCACCGGTCGGCGCACCAGGGGGCGATATCCGGGTCCTCGGCCGCGATCTCGTCCCAGGTGTGATCGCCGCGATTCTGAACCGGCGAGACCAGCTCACGTCCCTCGGGCACCTCGCCCGGATGGACGGGATCGTCGGCGTAGGGGGGATCGGTCACGGCCGGAGGCGAGGGCTCCAGGACGCGAGCCTCGTAGTTCCCGCCAAGCTTGTCCTCGGCCTCTGCCCTTGGGTTCGCCATCCA
>CAWFHN010000020.1:0-6341 GCA_963815665.1 uncultured Solirubrobacterales bacterium
GCGAGCGGCGGCTTGCCGACGCGACTCATGTTGAGCGGCCGCTACTCGGTGGCGAAGCGGTCCCTTTGGGACTGGCCCCGCTCGCGCCCCAGCGTCCAGAACTGATCGAGCGGGTAGCCCCAGTCCAGGCCGCGCAGGACCTCGCGGTCGGAGCGCCGCCGAACCGAGTCGACCTGCTCGCGCCGTTGGCCGATCTGCGCGCGGCTCGCCCTCACCCAGCCATAGCTCTGCCGCTTTGCCCGCAGGAACTTGGGACCACGCAACAGGCAGTACCCCCACGTCATCAGCTCTGTGAGCACCAGCAGCGGCGAGAGCGCGAGCCGGGTTCCCGGCCCCAGGTCGGCCAGCAGCATCTTCCAGCGATTGCGCTCGAGCAGGAAGAGCTTGTGGGGGAACATCGACAGGTGGTAGTCGTGCGAGACCGTCGAGTCCGGCACGCACCAGATCTCCGTCCCGGCGATCCGCAGCAGCCAGGAGAGCTCGACGTCCTCGAAGTAGAGGAAGCCACTCTCATCCCAGCCCCCGAGCCGCTCCAGCAACTCCCTCCTGATGACGAATGCGGCGCCATGCAGCCCGTCCACCTCGAACGGGGCCTCGCCCGCGACCCCCCTCGGCCTGTCCAGCCAGCGGTTGAACCCGAGGCCTGTCTTGTTGAGGTTCTGGCCCGCCGCGTTGATCCGCTGCGGGTCCGACTCGAGCAGGATCAGAGGGCAGGCCACGCCGGCGTCCGGGGTCGCCTCCAGGAAGCCGACGAGCGGGTCGAGCCAGCCTGAGCTCACGACGACGTCCATGTTGAGCACGGCGAGGAAGTCGCCCCGCGCCTCGGGCAGGGCGAGGTTGACCGCGCCCGCATAGCCGCGGTTGGTCGCGGAGCGCAGCAGGCGAACCCGCTCGTGCTCGTCCGCCAGTCGCTCCGCGATCGCGTCGCTGCCGTCCGACGAGGCGTTGTCCACCACCAGCACCTCGATGTCGCCACCGGCCTCGAGCAGGGCGGTGAGGCAGCGTTCGAGCGCGTCCACGCCGTTGTAGTTGACGACTACGACCGAGACCAGGTGGTCGAGGCCTCCTCGGCCAGCCGGCTCAGCCGGCCGCTGAAGATCGAGATGAAGAGCACGGCGGAGATGATCTGGAGGCCCAGGACCAGGAAGCTCGTCGTCAGGACCAGGCCGCGGGTGTCGGTGAAGACGTTGTTGCCGGCCCACTGGATCGTCAGCTGGAGCAGCTTCGCGAACGACCCCAGCATCAGCACAAGCCCGATCACGCCGACGGCGAGGCGGAACCGGACCGAGATCACCCGCAGCAGCCACCAGGGGGGCTTCTTGCCGGCTTCGACGCCATAGAGGGCCGCGGCCACCCCGAAGATCACGAGCTGGAAGGCCGCCAGCACGCCGAGCGCGGCGACGATGAAGCTGTGGATGTTGAGGCCCAGGTAGGAGGTGTGAACCGGGCCGCTCGACAGGAGGATCGCGCCGCTGACCGAGATCGACATCAGGACGAGGCCCGGGACGATGAAGGTGAGAGTCGGGTTGTAGATCAGCAGCAGCACGATCACCCGGCCGAGGATGCGCAGTCCGTCCCTCCCTGGACTGAGCTTCTTCTCGCCCACCCGGGGCAGATAGGAGATGGGGATCTCCGCCTCCCGCAGGCCGCGCGCCTTCGCCTTGATCCCGATCTCGGTCTCGATGTCGAAGCCGCGGGCTTCGGTGCCGAGCCGCACAGCCGCCGAGCGGCGCATCGCGTAGAGGCCGGTCAGGTGGTCGGTGCCCTCCAGTCCGTGGCTGAGCGCAAGGAGCTTGTTGAAGAGCCAGTTCCCGAAGCGGTTGACGATCGGCATGCTCTCGGACTCCGACTCGCGGATGCCCCGAACCAGGTCGTTCTCGTCCAGCAGCGCGACCATCTCCCTGATCGCCGGCACCGGGTAGGTCGCGTCCGCGTCCATGATCACGACGTTCTCGCCCTGAGCCTCGGCGATCCCGGTCCGGATCGCGACGCCCTTGCCGCGGTTGGAGGGATGCTGGATCAGCCGGACCCCCGGGGTGCGCTCGGCGACGTCGGCGGTGTCGTCGTTGGAGCCGTCGTCGACCACGAGCACCTCGTACGTGTCATCGAGGTACTCGCCTAGCTCAGTGAGGACATGCGGCAGCGCCGCACCCTCGTTGTACGCGGGCAGCACCACGGTGGTGCGCACGCGATCGACGCTATCCGGGCTCTCGCCCTCGGGTCGCTTTGAGGCCGTGACCGCCATCGGCCCGCCGAAGGATAGGAGCGTCACATCAAACGAGTGGGCGGGCTCAGCCCGCTTCCTCGCCAGCCGCCCGACGGGCCTTGAGGATCTCGTCACGCTCGGCCAGGCGATTGCGCCTGCGCGTCTCCGCCTCGCGCTGGCGTCGCTCCTCGATCGGGCCCGTGACCTCGAGCGGGGGCACGGGGACCGGATTGCCGTGCTCATCGACCGCGACCATGGTCAGATAGGCGGTGCTGGTATGGCGGAGCTCGCGCGTGACGGCGTTCTCGGCCTCGACTCGCACGCCGACCTCCATCGACGTGCGCCAGGCGGCGTTGACGCTCGCGATGCACCGGAGCAGCTCGCCGACGTAGAGCGGCAGCGCGAATGTCATGCGGTCCATTCCGGCCGTCACCACCCTGCAGCCGCTGTGCCGGATCGCCGCGATCCCGGCGACCTCGTCGCACATCCTCATCACCACGCCGCCGTGAATGAAGCCGGCCGAGTTCGCGTCCTGGATGCTCATCCAGCGGATCAACTCGGACTCCGACCCCGAGACCGTGCGGGGCGCGGCGCTGCTCCTCTCCTTTGCGTCCGCCATGCGGGGGCGATCCTAGATGAGCGATTCCCAATCGGAAATCGATCATCTGGTCGCCGCTACATTGCGCTCGTGCCTCGCCACGGCGACATCACTGTCGTGATCCCGTGCTTCAACCACGGTCGCTTCCTGCTCGAATCGGTCGATCGCGCCCTGCGCCAGCGCGGCGGCCCGCCGAATGTGATCGTCGTGGACGACGGCTCGACGGACCCCGAGACCGACCGCGCCCTGGATGAGCTGCCGGAGGGCGTCGAGCTGATCCGCCAGCGAAACGCCGGCGTGGCGGCCGCCCGAAACGCCGGCTTCGAGAACTCGGACTCCGAGCTGCTGCTGATGGTCGACGCGGACGACCGGCTCACCCTCGATGCCATCGACACCCTGCGCCCGCCGCTCGAGGCGAATGCGGACGTCGGCTACTGCTACGGCCTCATGAAGCTGATCGGAGCCTGGTCCGGCGTGCTGCTCTTCCCGGACTTCGACCCGTACATCCTCCTGCACCGCTCGATCGCCGGCGCCGCGCTCGGCCTGGTCAGGCGGCGCTGCTGGGAGGACGCCGGAGGGTTCGATCCGGCGATCGACGGCTACGAGGACTGGGACTTCTGCCTCAGCGCGCTCGAGAAGGGGTGGCGCGGGCTCCAGATCCCACAGGTGACGCACGAGTACCGCAAGCACGAGCGCTCGGGGAACGAGGAGCACCGACGCCGATATCGCCACGTCTACCGGCAGCTGCGCGCCAAGCACGCCGCTCTCTTCGCCCGGCGCAAGGAGTTCGCCGCCCAGACCGATCTCGGGCCCCTGCACCGGCTCACCTATCGCACCTATTGGGCCTGGCGGCCGATCCCGGCCAGGGTGGAGAAGGCGCTCTACGGCAAGGTGCTCTTTCGCGAGCGGTCACAGCAAGCTTCGTAGACCGCACGCGACCGGTTCGCCGTCACAGACCGCGCCTCCATTGCGTCTTCCTGGTGAGACCGAAAGAAAGGAGCCGTCATGAATGCCGAATCCACCGCACGCTCGCGGGCCGAGGCCGCCGACGAGATTTGGAAGTGGACGGTCGGACTGGGCATCCTCGCAGTCGCGCTGTTCCCCTTGGCGATTCCAATCGTCGTCCTGACCGCGGTCGCGATCCTGCCGCTGCTGGTGCCGCTGATCGCGATCGGCCTGGTGGCCGGCGTGATCGCCGCCCCGGTGATGGTGGTGCGCCGACTCCGAGGGCGGCGGTCCGCAAGTCCAGACCGCCTAGCCCCGCAGGCCGCTCCGGCGGAGCAGCTTCACCACACCGCTCGGCTCGGGGTGCGGCCAGGATGAGATCCGCGGGAGGATCGCTCGCTTCGCTCCCTCCCAACCCTCCATCGCCGCGATCTGGGCCCGATTGCGGGCCCAGCCTCGCCGGATCTCGCGGGCCTCGTCGAGCTGGGTCCAGACGTCGTTCTCCGACTTGCTCGCCGGGTGATAGCGGAAGTTGATCAGCGGCTGCTCGATCAGGTCGACTCGCACCCCGCGGAGAAGGCGCAGGTAGAAGTCGTAGTCCGCCGCATCCGCGTAGGCCTCGTTCAGGGTCGGCGCCTGGGCGAGCAACTCACGCCGGAAGATGATGGTGGGCGTCGTCACCCAGGTGCCGAGGTAGAGATAGCGGCGCCAGCTGAACCTCGGGGGCACCAGGGTCCGGAATACCTGACCGTCCTCGCCCACGTAGTTGACGCCGCCGAAGATCGCCCCGGCCAAAGGGTCGCGATCGAGGTGATCGAGGGCGCGCTCGACCGCCTCCGGGATGTAGGCGTCGTCGGCGTTGATCCAGGCGAGCAGGTCTCCCCGGGCCCTCCGCAGGCCCTTGTTGACCGCCTCGGTCTGCCCGCTGTCGGGCTCGGAGATCCAGGTGAGATGCGGGTCCTCGCGGCCCTCCAGCAGCTCCACGGTGCCGTCGGTGGAGGCGCCGTCGATGACGATGTGCTCGTGGGGAGCTCGTAGCGCCGCGACGCTGTCGAGCGTGTCCGGCAGGTAGCGCGCCATGTTGCGCGTGGGGGTGATGACGGAGAGCAGTTCGATGATCCGGCATCATCCCGCCCTCGTGGAGAGCCTGCCGACAAGACTGGAGGGCCCGCTGCTGCTGGCACCGACGATCCACCGCGACAGCCGGGGGTTCTTCATCGAGTCATATCGCCGCGAGATCCTCGCCGAGCTCGGCATCGAGGACGACTGGGTGCAGGACAACCACTCGCGCTCGAGCCGGGGGATCGTCAGGGGCATGCACTTCCAGCCCGGCATGGCAAAGCTCATCCGCTGTGCCCGCGGCGAGATCGTCGACGTCCTGGTCGACATCCGGAAGGGATCGCCAACGTTCGGCGAATGGGAGGCGTTCACCCTGGACGACGAGAATCTCCATTGCCTCTACTGCCCCGACGGCTTCGCCCATGGGTTCTGCGTCACCAGCGAGGTCGCGGACGTGATCTACAAGTGCTCCGCGTACTACGACCCTTCCGCCGAGCGGGGGATCGCCTACTCCGATCCCGAGATCGCCATCGAATGGCCCGACGTGGAGCTGATCCCCTCGGAGCGGGACGCGAACGCCCCTCGCCTCAGCGAGGTGGAGGGAGAGCTTCCCTTCGTCTACGAGGGATAGCGGCCTAGGAGCGCGCAGGCCGCAGCGAGTGCAGCCGCCTCGCGAACGCCTCGTAGTCGCGGATGTCCGACCTGGTCGGGACCAGAGCCTCCCGACGAGAGGTGTGGACGGTGCGGAAGAAGAGCACCGCGGCCAGCAGCGCTGCGGTCGCGTAGGAGATGGAGGTGACGACCGCGGCACCCGTCGTGCCGAAGTCGGGAATCACCAGTAGATACGCGATCAGGGTGGCCGGGAAGCTCAGCAACCCGACGGCCAGCGCGTAGTGGGGGTGGCCGCGTCCGGTGAAGGAGGCGACCATCACCCGACCGACGCCGAGCATCGCCACGCCCGGCAACAGGATCAGTCCGTAATGGATGGCCTTGCGGAACTCACCGCCCCAGAGGAGGGGGACCAGCAGCAGCACGACCGCCAGCGCGGCCACCGCCGCGAGGGAGACCAGGACCGCGTGGCGAACCGCCGACGCCGCCGCCTGCTCGCCCAGCACGGGCGACTCGTCCGTGTCCGCGCCGCGGAGCGCCGCGGAGCGCGGCAGCACGACCGTGGCGAGGGACTGCGAGAGGATGAAGCCGGCCGAGGTGATCGAGACCGAGACCGAATAGATCCCTGTCGCGGCAGTGGTCGAGTAGGCATTGAGGATGAAGAGGTCCGGCCGCAGGTTGACGATCTGGAACAGGTCGTTGACCCAGGAGCGCACCCCGTTCGAGATCGCGCTGGTCAGGCCGTGATCCGAGCCGATGGCGGATTCGGGGCGTGCGGCGAGCAGGAGCGCCCAGCCGGCGCAGAGGGACCCCCCGATGACATAGCCGGCGGCCAATCCGTAGACGGCTCCCGATGTCCCGTCGGCGAAGGCGCCGATCGGACTCAAAACCATCACCGAGGCCGGTGCGGAGATGGTGAGTAGC
>CAWFHN010000021.1:0-12422 GCA_963815665.1 uncultured Solirubrobacterales bacterium
GCATTGGGCGGCGAAGCGCTCGCGCGAGATAGCGCGGCGCGCTCTGCGGCGGCCTTCGATCCCGTCTGGGCCGCTGCGCCCGCCGTTCCCTTCGCGGCTGCTCCTGCGGCCTGGGCGCCCGCGCTGGCCCCGCCGGTGGCGGCCGCCGCCCCGGCGGTCGCGGCGGTCTTTGCCGCGCCGCTCGAGCCGACCGCGCCACGAAGCTCCTCGGCGGGCTCGCGGGTGCGCTGAACGCCGTCGGTGCGGCCACCGGGCGCTCCCGGTGCTCCCCCTCCCCCGCCGATCCGTGCCGCGCCGCTGCCGCCGGCGCTGTAGAGGCTGTGGGCCTTGTGGGCGGTCTGCGTGGCGTTCGGCGAGCTCCCCCCTCCCCCGCTCCCCGCGCCGCCGAGCAGAGCGCCTGCGGTGAAACTCGTGATCGTCGAGCTGGCGAAGCCGAAGGCCGAGAAGCCGAGCTTCAAGGCGAGCGCGAAGGTCGCAAGCGAAGCCCCGAGCACCCAGAACTGCGAGATGAAGGCGTTGAAGCCGCCGCCGGCGGCGCTGTGTGCGTCCACCATCAGCGCCGCGGCGAGCGCGAAGAGGACCGCCCAGAGCGCGGGCAGCGCGACCACGGCGACGACCGCGATCACGTAGCCGCCGACCAGCTTTCTGCCGAACGGCAGCGGATAGAGCGCTCCGATCAGCCCGCCGATCGCGTAGAGGAAGGCGGTGATCACAAGCAGGCCGATCTTCATCACCAGCAGCGCGATCAGCGCGAGCCCGACGAACAGGCCCAGGATCAGGACGGCGAACTCGGAGATCGGGCCGAGGCTGCCGCTCACGAGGGCGAGGCCGCCCATCAGCTTTTGCACCCCGTCGGCCACCCAGGGCAGCGAGAGCACTCCGTTGGAGACCAGGCCGGAGAAATGCGTGATCGACTGCCAGCCCCAGACGTAGAAGGCGAGCCAGGCCGCGGCAATCACCACTCGGCCAAGGACTTCTTGGGGCGAGTCACCGTAAGCGGACGGCGTCATCACGCTGCGCCCGCCGGCGTAGACCAAGCCGAGTGGCAGCGCGCAGATCCCGATCCAGGTGAGCGTCTGGCGGAGCTCGTCGACGTGCGGGAGGTTGAGCTGTGAGCCCGTGGCTCCCGACTGCTGGCCGCTGAAGCTCGGCACGGTGCAGAGCCACTTGATCGCCGACATGCCCGCGTTGACGAAGCTGTGCGGGATCAGCAGGTTGACGAGGGTCGCCAGGACCGTCACCAGCAGGTTCGCGACCGCCTCGGCGCTCAGCGAGATCCCGCCGAAGACGATGTCCTTCGCCTTCTTCAGCCCGTCGCCAATCCAGTTATCGACCGGGAACAGATCGACGCCGAGCGGTAGGTGGCCGTGTGCGGCGGCGCCCGCTGGAGCGGCGACGAGAAGCAGCGTCGCGCTCGCAAGCGCGAAGCCGATCGGGAGCGCATAGCGCCGCATGAGCCAGTCCCGGCTGGGATCGCCGCTAGGCGGCGATCCCGGGCGCCAGGATGATCAGGCCGATGCCGAGCGCGACCTTGGCGGCGTAGTCCTGCGCTCGGCTGTGGCCGAACAGGAAGAGGCCGCCGATCAGGACCAGGCCGAGCAGCACCGAGGTGCCGACGATCCAGATCGCGTTGTCGGTCATCTGGCTGATGAAGGCCTTGAACTCCCCCGCGTTTGGCGGAGCGGTTCCGTTGAGCCCGGCGGCTCGGAGGCTGTCGGCGTGTACCGCCAGCACGTAGGCCGCCAGGAAGGCACCGACCGCGGTGAAACCGATCCCCCTGCGGTGCTCGAGCAATGCGCTCATCTCGTCTCCTTCTCTGTGGTCTTCAGGCGAGCCGATCGCTCGCTCTCAACCCATCCGGCGAGCCTGGGCGATCCGTGACCCAGCGAATTGCGTTAGGGAAGGGAGGCCGTGGAAGGTGCGCCTCGGCTCACCGATCCGCCGCGACGGGCCGTAGGCTCGAAATCGAGGCAACGGCTCGAGCAAAACGACAGGAGGACCCAATGAAGAAGCTGAGAGGGAAGCTCACCTATGCGAACGTCGCGGCGACTCTGGCGCTCGTTATCGCCGTTGCCGGCGGCACGACGGCGCTCGCCGCCAGTAAGAACAGCGTCACAAGCAGCTCGATCAAGCCGTACAACGTCACCGCCTCCGATCTGGCCGGGATTCGTGTGGTGCAGGTCTCGGGCGAGTTCAAGGCGTTTGCGGCCTGCTCCCATCGCGAGCGGTTGCTCGGCGGCGGAGGATCGGCTAGTCCCCTTGGGACATCACGGCCGGGAAGCAACGGCTGGTACGTAGAGCAGGGCAGCGCGCTCGGCGGCAATCAGATCGTCTCGGCTTACGCGCTCTGCCTCAAGGCTAAGCCGGGTAAGTAGCTAACGCCTAGATCGTAGGGGTGCCGATCTCCGCCGCTAGCGGAGATCGGCTACTACCCGGATCCATCCATCGCGGCGCTGCCCCAGGGCTCGCGTTTAGCCGTGAACCACCACTCTGCGCTTGTGCGAGTGACCCGGCTCGTAGGGATAGCCGCCCTGGCTCTTGACGAGGACTCGGAACAGGTAGAGCTGGCGCCCCGCCGTGTGCACGAAGCGGTACTTGCCGTGGAAGCGGCCGTCTGAACCTGTACGGAGCTGCTTGAAGGTGCGCCACTTCTTCCCCGCTCGCGCCTGCAGAGCTACCGCGCGTCCAGCTGCGTTTGGTCCCGGCAGAGACCCCGTGAAGCGAGTCGACTTGCCATTAGGCACAAATCGCTTCCGCTTCGGCACCTTGAGCGTCGGGATGACCTTCGAGTCCAGCTCGACCTGATCGGTCAGCATTTTGTCGTTGTAGCGGTAGGCGAGGTCTAGCTGACGAGAGGGGCCCGGATCCAAGACGGTCGCAAAGCGGCCGTTCCCCTGGGTCGTCACCTTGCTCACCAGCTCACGAGAGGCGTCCGGTAGGTCGATCGTCTGATAGACGCAAACGGTCGCGTCGGACACTGGCTTACCCGCCGCGTTGGTAAGCGTCCCTCGAATAACCGGCTGATCGTTGGAGCCGATCAGAGCGCGATCGGTCAGCTTCCCGTGAACATCGGCGCCCCCGTCAAGACTCGCAGCGCTGTTGCCTCCCGAGCCCGGACAAGAGTTATCGACCAACACGGTGCGACGCACGCAGACCGATGTATTTCCCCCGACGTCCGTGGAGCAGATCTTCACGTCGTTTGATCCATCCACCCAGCCCGGATCCTTCTGCGTATCGATCGCAAACTGTTGCGTCGACGCGCCGGGGCAAGGCTTCAGATGCGTGTAGTAGACCCCTTGGTAATCGGGCCCGCAGAAGTCGATCCTTCTCGAGAGGATGTCGTTGACGTAGACGCTGATCGACCGCGCCCCGCCGCCAGCATCGCCCGCGGTCGCCTGCAGGCCTTCAACGCCTCGGACCACGCCGCCCGCGAGCAGCGCGCCGTTAGCGGAGATCGTCGGCGCTGATTCATCTCGCACAGCCGCGGCGAAGTTCGACGTCCAGACGTAGGACCAGTTGCTGTGGCAATTGGGAGAGGCGAAGCACTGGAGGCGAATCTCGAAGAGGTGCGCGTTGTTCGTAGACGCGGTTGTGTACAGACTGCTGGCACCATTGCCCCCGTCAGGCACCTGGAACCCGGATGAGCCGTCGCTGAAATATGCCGCGGCGAACCCACCGTTGTCGCCATAGTGGAGGGAGGCACTTGCGGACGCAAAGCTCGTAGCGGAGGGAGCAGTAAAGCGCCAGGCAAGGCCGGAGCCGTTGCCGGTGTAGCCGGTGCCGGTCCCGTTGTAATTCGTGTCGAGCCGGAGCCCGTAGAAGGCCCCGCCGCCACACTCGTTCGTACCCCAAATGCTGAAGCCGGTCGAGCCGAACGGGGTCCACGCCGCTTCGGTGTACCCCTGAGCGCCTGGAGCACACTGAACGACGGTGTAGTCAGCACTCGCGGAACCGACCCCTGTCGTCGCGATCGCTGCGAGCGCGAGCGCGATCAGAGCGATGAAGCGAAGCGTCAAGCCCCTAAGCCGCCGTCGGTTTGCGATCGCGCTCATCGTTCCTCCTTGATGGTCATGGTCCGAAGTTGTCTCGGGTGCCACTGCTGCCTCCCCCCCCGCCACCGCTACTCGACGAACTGGCCGCAGGAGCGGCGAAGTCGCGGCTCCCCGAGGTCGATCCCGATGAACCTCCCGAGGATCCGCCCCCGTAGAGCTCCTTGGTGACCTGCTGAACGGGCTTCTCAACCGTGGTCGTTGTCGGATCGATTGGCGCCGGGTCCTCTGTCGGTGTCGTCGCTTGCGGTGAAGTCAGGTTCGGTGTCGTTGCGACAGTCTGCTGTTGCGCGGTAGTGCTTTCGGCGCCGGGCGCGTTATGGCTGCCGGGCAGATCGACGACGCCCGTTGCAACACAGGCACCCCCCACTCCGGCCGCTGCCGAGCCGCCGATACAGGCCGCGACAATTGCTTTGGTGGCCAGTCCCGCGCCCGCGCCGCCGCCGGCGATCCCGGTAGCCGTGTCGGTCTCGTGCCCCGTGCTGCGGCCGACCAGCGAGTACGCGTGCTCACGCAGGCGGTCGCCGAGAGCGGCGGCGCGATCGAGGAACCCTGGCGAGTGGCCGCTGAGCTTCGCGGCAACCAGCGGCATCGGGTACAGGGCGGCGGCGTGCTCGCCCGCGCGCTGCAGGCCGCGGATCTGGGCCCGGAGCAGGAAGTCCGTCGCCATCGCCGCTTCGATCTTCGCTCGCTGCGCCGCGGTCACGTGGCCGAGGTGGTAGGCGACGGCCTGGCTGCGGCGGCGCTTCGCGGTCGCGTCGCCCGCCTCGCCGTAGAGCCGCTCGTGAAGCGCATAGCCGAGCCGCTGCACGGTGTTGTGCTTCAGGCCGAAGTCCTCTTCTACCTCGCGCTCGGTCATTCCTTGGAAGCGAGCCGCGATCACCATCGCATCGTGCTCGCCGAGGCCCGCGACCGCCGCATCGAGGCGGCGGTTGTCGTAGGCGCGATCGATCAGCTCATCGACCTCCTCCTGGCTCGCCGCCGCGCGGAGCAGCTCGAAGGCCTCATCGCTCGCGTCGCCCGCGACGTCCTCGCGATCGCGGTAGCGAGCGAAGTCCGAGCCGTCGTGATCGAGCGCCGAGAGCATCCAGGGAACGGGGTTGCCGACGGCCTCCACCCCCTTCTTCGCCACATGCTCGAGCAGCAGGGCGATGCCCTCCTGGGCCAGGTCCTCCGGCGTCATCCGGGCGCGCTCGCCCTTGAGGCGGAGGCGGCCGCGCTCGCGGATCCCCTCCAGCAGCGCACCGCGGAGTGCCTCAAGCTCCTCCGCGGTGTACGGCAAAGCGGCTCTCATGGCATCCGAGGCGACGCCAGCCAGCGAATTGTGTGGAACAGGGCCCCCTCGGGTTCCTCGGCGCAGAGAAGCGCACTCGCGAAGTGCGCGATCAGCTGCGCTCGCATCCTGGGGCCCAGCCTGCGAAGCATGTCCGCGAGGCGACGACTGACGAACGGCGACTCCGCCAGCGCGTCCTCCACGCGCTCCCGCTGGATCTCGTCCAGCTCGGCGCGGAGCAGCTCCGCGCCCCTTCCGCGCCACCAGATCTTCGCCGTGAGGGTCTCCAGCCATCGCATCCTCTGCCCTCTCCGGCGAGGTTGGCCCCTTCCTGACCCAGCGAATTTCTCCCAAGCTTCTCCACCTGCGCTACCTAGTTTCCGAGAGTACCTGATGGTGCGCCAGCACGCACCACTTCAAGCCTGCGAGTGGACACTTCTCCGGCCCGCCAACTAGCGTCCGCGATGTAAATGGACGATCCGCCGGAGCCGGGGACCGACGAGGAGCTGCGTGCACTCCTCGACGTGCTGTCGCGCTCGTGGACACTCGAGCTGCTGCGCCGCGTCGAGCAGGGCCCCGCCCGCTTCGGCGAGCTCGCTGACGCGACCGAGAACCGAATCGCCAAGCGCGTGCTTAGCGATCGGCTGAAGGCCCTGGTCGGCGTCGGGCTGATCGAACGGCGCGAGGAGACGGGCCCCCCACGCCGCATCCGCTACGTCGCCGGCGGGCAGCTCAGCGCCGTGCTCGCGAGCGTTGACCGAATGCGGGGCAGGTCATTGTGAGTGCTAGGGCGCTAGGTAGGTAGCTAGGGCGATAGGCCGATAGGACGTGTGGTTGGAGGGATGCTAGACTGCTCGCCTGGATGTGCGTCCGGCTGGGCGGTCGAAATGTCGGTTGCTGGAGCGATGGAAAGACCGCCCGCGAGGCCGATCACCTGATCGATAGGTAGAAGGAGCGAGCGAGCGGATGGCGAAAAGGAAGGGCATGGCACACGTAATCGCAGTCGCAAACCAGAAGGGCGGAGCCGGCAAGTCCACGATGGCCGCGAACCTCGCGGCGGCGTGGGGGAGGCTTGGCCGTCGAACGCTTGCAATCGATCTTGACCCGCAGTTCAACCTGACCGAGATGCTGGGGTGTCACCCGGACGACGCCGAGGGCACCCTTGCCGACATCTTCATTGCCGACGGAGGCGAGCATCGACAGCGTCGCGATCGCCGACGTCTTTCCCGGCGTCGACCTGGTGGCGGGCTCGCTTCGCCTCGCCGACGTCGAGAAGTCGCTCTCGATGGAGAACTTCCGCGAGGAGTTCCTCGCCCAGGCGCTCGAAGGACAGCTCGAACCCTACGACCGGGTTCTGCTCGACTGCCCGCCGAATCTTGGCGATCTCACCGTCAACGCCCTTTACGCCGCCGACCGCGTGATCGTGCCGATCTCGATGTCGGACCGGAACGCATACAAGGGCGGCGCGCACGATCTGATCCGCACGATCGAGGTGATCCAGCGAAAGCGCCCCAAGCTCGAGGTCCTGGCGGCCGTGCGCAACGGGGTGGCCGAGCAGCGCCTGCTCTACAAGGCGCTGAACGGCGAACTTCGCCGCAGCGGCCTCTCGGTGGCGAAGACCGAGATTCCCCAGCGCGCCGACTTCCAGAACTCGGGCGCCGAAGGGACGCCGCTGGTGGTGTCGCAGCCGAAGAGCCAGGGCGCCCAGGCCTACGTCGCGCTCGCTCGCGAGCTCGACCGCAAGCTGGGCGATAAATCGACCCAGAAGGCCGCCGCCTGATGGCCTTGAAACTGAAAGAGGTGCGAACGGTCCTGCCCGCCGACGAGCCGGCGCCTCGTTCACGCGAGCCCGAGAAGCCCGCCAAGGCCCGCAAGGGCAAGCAGTCGAAGCCCGCGGAGGCGATCGCACCGACCGCCGACGTGGGCGATGAGCTGCCCGAAGTCGAGTCGCGAACCCCCCAGCGCCGCCGGCGACAGACGTCGCTCACCCTGCTCCCGCAGCTGATCGACCGCCTGCAGGGGCTCGCGGACGAGCTTGCCGAACAGGGGACCCGACGCGCGAGCTTCGCTCAGTTGGTCGGTGCCACCCTCTTCTTCGCCGTCCCACGGGAGCCCGAGGAGGCGCGGACGGCGGCGCTTCGCTGGGCGCGACTCCGCGCCGGCACCACCGACCCCTTCGAGGGTGCCAGGGGAAGGGAGATCAACGTGCGCCTCGACGAGGCGCTGGTCGACGAACTCGACGCTCTCGCTCGCCAGCTGAAGCGCGACGGCATCCTGCACGGGCGTTCGGTGCTAATCAACGCCGCCGTCCACTTCAATGGCCCGCGCGACGCGCAGGCCGCTCGCGATCTTCTCGCGCGCTACGAGCTGGCGCAGCTGGAGGCGAGCGAGGCGGCGTAGCTGTCGGGGCGACACGCGCTTTTTCGCATAAACCAGTCTTGGCTTGCCGCCCTTTTAGGGCGCTGCCACAATCCTCATCGCTGCGGTGTTCATGGCCTGACAACGGGAGGTTCTGCAAGTGGGCCTAGCGAGTCGCAACATCTTTGACGTCTACGTCCACTTCTACGGCGACGTGAAGGCGGATGAGGGTCCGCTTGAAGAACACGACATTCACGCTTGGCTCGATGTTCCCGACCGCGGCAGCACGCCTCGACGAAGCGAACGTGGATCCAATCGCTCTGTTGCCACCGCTGCTCGCAACATCCACGCTCTACCTGAACGCCAGAGCCGCTCCGTATTTTCTGAACCCATTGAACGGCGCACTCCGCGACGCTGCCGAACTTGTCGAAGAGGATGAGGCGGCGGCGCGAGAACTCGGCTCAGCGGAAGAGCTGGCCTTCCGATGGGTTCAATTGCCATCAGATGACCTGTGGTCTTCCGGGATCACCGATATCCCGATACCTAGGACCATCCCGGAGAGCGAGGGGCGAGCGCCGCGTCGGACCAGGCTGTCGCTAATGCAGCTCCGCGGAAACGGCGACTACTGGGGACGTTCGCGCGCCCCGTCCCGCGGCGGCCAGCCCTACTTCGCGAACTCAGCCCTCGTGCTGCTGATACAGCACATTGCAAGAACACGCGACTACCAGCGCGCCGTCGTGCCGATGGCGGCGGGGCTCGCAACCTTCATCGACATGGTCGACCAGGCCGAGGAGAACGCCGACGTGGATGAGGCTGGCTGGCGGGCAATCGGCAAGAACGTCTACAAGTTCAACGACTTGATCAGCGAAGTTGTGCTCGCCGATGATCCTCGCCAGGAATTGAAGAACGCCACCGAGGAGTCAGACCCGGACGGAGGAGGCGCGACCGGAGATGGATAACTGACCTCGCGAGGTTGGCCCGCGAACACTGCTCCTGTCGCGTGTTGGTGGCGACCCGGGTTGCCGGCTACGGCTCGATCGAGAAGCCGTCGCGGCTTGGCGACGGCGCCGCGAGAGCGGGGGAGGGGCCCGGTCGCGGCAACCGTCGCGCTCGAGGCCTGCTTGACCTGGCGATCCGGCTTTCTCTGCTGCCTTGCGTGCGAAGGCGCGCCGCAAGTCGCGCCCGGTTCGCATCGCCACGCGCGCCTTTCAGCTTCGCGCGGAGGACCGCCAGCTGGGCGTCCTTGGCAGCGGCCAAACGCTCGAGGGGAGTGGGGTGGTGCTGGGCTGACGCCGGAGCGGGATCGCTGCCCGCGCCTGAGGATGCGGAGAGCACGACCGCGACCAGCGTCAGCCCGACCACCGCAGCCGCAGCCAGGGCCCAAGGGCGGAGCTGGCTGCGGGTCGCTTGGCTTCTCGAGCTCCGCGTCACCGGAGGGGCGCGGAGGGGAGGAGCCGCGCTCGTTCCCGCGCCGGCGGGGGAGACGCCGGGCGGGACGAGCATCAGGGGGACGGGCGGCGACGACCTCCTCGGTAGATCCGGCACTCGATGCGACCTCGGGGCGCTCTGACTCGGGAGGTGTGGCACTCCTTGTCGCAGCGGCGCGGCGAGCGGCGGTTCCGAGCGGGCGATCGCTCGGCGGCTCGTTTGCCGTCTCGTCGGTCTCCGCGATGCTCCGAAAGAAGTCGTCGCCACCCATCTGTCCTCTCCGGCGAGCTTCGTCCGGCCCTGACCCAGCGAATTCCTAAAAGCGCTCCTGGAGGCGCCGCCCGATCCGTCGAGGCCGCTCGCTCTCAGGCTGATCCGCGGCGGCCGGCGCGGTGGTCCCCGGAGCCGAGTCCGTTGTGGGCTTTCTCCGCGAGCGCGGCCTAGAGGGCAGCCCTCTGTACTCCCCGAGCGTCCGGGGGCCGGCGTCCGCGTAGGCGGCCTCGTTGTCGGGCTCGGGGCGCTCGACCAGGCGCGGTGGGATCGCGACATCCACCAGTGCCGGCGGGGGCCCGGAGGGCGCCCAGACGTAGGCCTGGCCGACCCCCAACTCCTTGAGCTCGTCGGGGCGGACAACGAATTCGCGGGCGCGGCGCCGGGATCCCGTCCCCTCGGCGAAGCGCCCGCCGCCCGAAGTGCGGTCGGTGCTCTGCCACATCTCGCGGGTGCCAAAGAGCTTCGCGACCCACTCGCGGCTCTCGGCGGAAGTCTGGCGGTGGATCACGAAGCCGCCGAAGTTGTCGGAGAGCGACTCGAGCATCGAGGGGTTCTCGGTCGCTGTGGGGACGTCGGCCGCGCTCTGGGTGACGATCACCGCCTGGCCGCCGGCGGTTCTGGCGCGGCCGAGAATCCCCAGCGCACGGCGGGCGGCCTTGCCGGTGAGGACCGAGCCGAACTCGTCGACGACGACGAGCCACTCGATTCCCTCGCCGCGGATCTCGGCGGCCGCCGCGATCGCGTCCGCCAGAGCAAGCGTCGTGATCGCCTCGGCCTCCTCGGGTATGTCCTCCACCCAGGTCCTCCAGAGCACGATCGCGCCGGCGCGCAGCGCCGAGGGCAGCTGCACGGCGCGGCGGTCATCGCGGGGGTTGAGCACATCCCGCCAGGAGGTGCCAGCGACCACCCTGAGCCGGGCGGCGCCGCTGGCGATGTCTCGCTCGCCGGACTTCGAGAAGACGATCGCCGCCTGCTCCTCGATTCGCCGGGCGATCTCGGGAGGCGCCCCATGCGCGCTGACCAGATCGCGGATCGCCGCGAACTTCTCAGTCTGCGCCGCCTCGAGCAGCAGCGGCATCGAGGCCGGCCAGAGCCCGAGCACCGCGAGGGCCTCGGCGACAACGCCGAGGTGGATCCGCAGCTGATCGGCGTAGTAGGGCTCACTGGTCTCAATCGGCGAGAGGACCCGCGCCACCGTCCGGCCGGGCTCGGGGGACCAAAGCGGATCCCAGCGATCGCTCTCGGGATCGAACGGGTCGAAGACGACGAAGGGAACGCCCCGGTAGCGAGCCAGCTCGCGCAGCTGCTCATAGAGGTCCTCGTCGCCCTTCGGGTCAAGGACGAAGGCCGGCACATGATCGGCGAGAACCCGTCCGGCGGTGATCCGCCCGGCGCTCACCGTCTTCCCGGATCCGGTGCCGCCAAGGACGAGGACATGGCGGCCCTGGCCGCGGGGCACGCGGCCGAGGTCGTCGCCGGCGCCCATCGGGACATAGGGCATGCCGTCCGGCCAGCGGCGCTCGGTGATCAGCTCGCCCTGCGATCCGATCCGCCGTCGCAGCTCCGGCCGCTTCGGCGCCCGCCAGAGAAGCCGGCGGGCGTCCTCGTGCTCCTTGAGCTCACCCGCCGCCCCGCGCGCCTGCTGTCGCCAGCGAAAGCCCAGCAGCGAGCCGACGGCGCTGGCGATCACCAGAAGGGCGGCGAGCAGGATCAGAGTGGGGGGGAGGGCGGCCGCGATCGAGAGCACCAGCAGTGCGCTCGCCACGGCGAGCGCCAGATACCAGTTCTGCGGCGAGAGATCGCTCCGCAGCCAGACAAGCCGAGCCGCGATCGCGCCACCGACGCCCCCGACCACCAGGAGGCCGAGCACGGCGCTCGTCACGGAGCCTTCGCCCATCACCCTCTCCGGCGAGGTTGGGGCGCGCCTGACCCAGCCGGTTTCTAGCGGCGCCCGGGCGGGCCCCGCAGCTCGCCGAGAAACTCGCCGAGCGGCTGAATCCCGATCGTCAGCTCCACCTCGGAGGCCATCCGCTCGAGCAGGTTCTTGACCACCCGCGAGTCATAGACGTACAGCACCCCTTCGAGCTGCCCGGCGAGCTCCGCCGATCGGTAGCCCTCGAAGATCCGCCGCAGGCGCTCGCGCCCCTTCGGCACCCGCTCGTACTCGACCGCCCAGCGATCGCCATCGCGCTCAACGCCAAGATCCGGAAGGTGCGTCGAGGCGCCCTTGCCGCGGCGCGGTGAGAGCGCGACGGCGTAGTCGGTGCCGGCGAGCTGCAGCGGCCCGAGCCACGGCCGCCCGCGGCGCTCGCTGTGGGCGGCGAGCCAGGAGACCCCGCGGCCGTGGAGAAGCGCCGTCAGCGAGCGCGGGGTGGAGCGAGAGCGCGCCTCGTAGCCCGCCTCACGAACACCGCGCGGCGTCACCACCAGGACCCCGCCGCGACCATCTGAGACCCGCGGGCGCTCCAGCCAGCCCTCCTCGGAAAGCCTCACCGCGTGGTTGTGCACCTGTCTCGGGGTCAGCTCCAACCCGGCCGCCACCGCATCAACCGCACCAACTCGCACCCTGGCCATCCAATCCAACACCGCCGGCCAGCCCCTCAGCTTTTGCCTTTCCTCTGTCTCCACAACCGCATTCACACCGTCCGCTGCTCCCTCTTACTAGCCACAGCCCCGCCGCTACCAGGCCCTGATCGAAGCTCAAGTGACTCGACTCCGATCACTCGTAGAGGGAGCGGAGTCGAGGCGCGCAGAGCGCAGATAAGGGCCGATCCGTGCGGCGGGGCGGTGGCGAAACTTCGCGCGCCCCTCAGCGCGTCGGAAGCGAAATTGAAGGATTTTTGAAGGCTCCCAGGCATCATCCGCTCCGTTCACCCTCTCCGGCGAGGTTGCGGGCGCGACTGACCCAGCGAATTTGCCGGTCGAGCTCGGCCCCCAACCCTTCTCAGCGAGGTGTCGCTCTATTCAAACTGCCGCTTCTGGCACGAAGCAGCACCGAGATTCGCTCGACCTGGCCAAAGCCTTGCGCCTCAAACCACGCG
>CAWFHN010000022.1:0-27514 GCA_963815665.1 uncultured Solirubrobacterales bacterium
GGGCGCCCCGCCGCGGGCGGGCGCTTCACCGGCGCCTCCGCCGGGCGCGGAGTTCGCCGGGCGCTCTCGCTCGGCGGAGCCGGTTGCCCTGCCGGGGCGCGGGGCGTCGCCGCGCTCCTCGCCGCCGGTCGAGCGGACCCATGCGGGGCCGTCACGGCGTACGGGCGCGGCCGAGCTCGAGCGCGCGGCAGCCGCCCGCTCTCCGCCGCCTTCGATCCGCTCTGCGCGGCGGCTAGCGCCGATCCCGTCGCTCCGCTCCGGCCGCCGCGCTGCCCTTGGCGGCGGCGCCCGCCGCCTGCGCGCCGGCGCTGGCGCCGCCGGTGGCCGCCGCCGCGCCGGCCGCCGCGGCCGTCTTCGCCGCGCCGCTCGAGCCGACCGCCCCGCGCAGCTCCTCGGCGGGCTCGCGGGTGCGCTGCACGCCGTCGGTGCGGCCCCCCGGCGCTCCCGGCGCCGCTCCTCCTCCCCGATTCGCGCCGCGCCGGAGCTGCCGGCGCTGTAGAGGCTGTGCGCCTTGTGGGCGGTCTGCGTGGCGCTCGGCGAGCTGCCGCCTCCGCCCGCCGCGCCGCCCAGCAGCGCGCCGGCGGTGAAGCTCGTGATCGTCGAGCTGGCGAAGCCGAAGGCCGAGAAGCCGAGCTTCAGCGCGAGCGCGAAGGTCGCCAGCGAGGCTCCGAGCACCCAGAACTGTGCGATGAAGGCGTTGAACCCGCCACCGCCGGCGCTATGCGCGTCCACCATCAGCGCCGCCGCCAAAGCGAAGAGCACCGCCCAGAGCGCGGGCAGGGCGACCACCGCCACCACCGCGATCACGTAGCCGCCGACCAGCTTGCGCCCGAAGGGCAGCGGATAGAGCGCCCCGATCAAGCCGCCGATCGCGAACAGGAAGGCGGTGATCACCAGCAGCCCGACCTTCATCACCAGCAGCGCGATCAGCGTCAGCCCGACGAAGAACGCCGAGGATCAGGACGGCGAAGGCGGAGACTCGGCCCGAGCGCCCCGCTGGTCAGCGCGAGGCCGCCCATCAGCTTGTCGATCCCGTCCTCCACCCAGGGCAGCGAGAGCACCGCGTTGGAGACGAGGCCGGAGAAGTGGGTGATCGACTGCCAGCCCCAGACGTAGAAGGCGAGCCAGGCCGCGGCGATCACCACCCGGCCGAGCACCTCCTGAGGCGAGTCGCCGTAGGCCGAAGGCGTCATCACGCTGCGGGCGCCCGCGTAGACCAGGCCGAGCGGCAGCGCGCAGACGCCGATCCAGGTGAGCGTCTGGCGGAGCTCGTCGACGTGCGGGAGGTTGAGCTGCGAGCCCGGCGTGCCGACCTGCTTGCCGCTGAAGCTCGGCACCGTGCAGAGCCACTTGATCGCCCCGAGCCCGGCGTGCACGAAGCTCTGCGGGATCAGCAGGTCGACCAGCGTCGCCAGCACCGTCACCAGCAGGTGGGCGATCGCGTCCGCGCCCAGCGAGATCCCGCCGAAGACGACGTCCTTCGCCTTCTTCAGGCCGTCGCCGATCCAGTCGTCGACCGGGAAGAGGTCGATCGCCAGGACGGGGTGATGGCCGTGCTCGGCGGCCGCCGCCGGCGCGGCGAGGAGAAGCAGCATCGCGCCGACGAGCGCGAAGCTGATCGGGAATGCGCAGCGGCGCATGGCTCGCCCCCGGCCCGGGATCGCCGCCTAGGCGGCGATCCCGGGCGCGAGGATGATCAGGCCGATGCCGAGCGCGACCTTGGCCGCGTAGTCCTGGGCGCGGCTGTGGCCGAAGAGGAAGAGCCCGCCGATCAGGACCAGGCCGAGCAGCACCGAGGTGCCGACGATCCAGATCGCGTTGTCGGTCATCTGGCTGATGAAGGACTTGAACTCCCCCGCGTTCGGCGGCGCGGTCCCGTTGAGGCCCGCGGCCCGCAGGCTCTCGGCGTGCGCCGCCAGCACGTAGGCAGCCAGGAAGGCACCCAGGGCGGTGAAGCCGATCCCCCTGCGGCGCTCGAGCAATGCGCTCATCTCGTCTCCTTCTCTGTGGTCTCAGGCGGGCCAATCGCTCGCTCTCACACACTCCGACGAGGTTCGGCGCTCCTTGACCCAGCGAATTGGGTTCAAGGAGGGTGGCCGCGATAGGTGCGCCCGGCTCACCGATCCGCCGCGGTCAGCCTTAGCCTCGATTGAGGCAACGGCTCGAGCGAGAGACGACAGGAGGACGCGAGATGCAGAAGCTGAGAACGGAAGCTCACCTATGCCAACGTCGCCGCGACGCTGGCGCTGATCGTGGCGGTCGGGGGCGGCTCCACCGCCATCGCCGTCAGCGTGAACGCCTCAAAGAAGACCGACGTCAACAAGAAGGGCAACATCCGCGCCGGCCGGGTCACCGCAAAGAAGCTGGCCGACGCCAACGTGACCGCGGCGAAGCTGGCCGGGATCGACGTCGTCCAGGCAAACGGAGGCGACCGGGCCATCGCAGACTGCCCGGACGGCGAGCGGCTGCTCGGCGGCGGCGCGAAGATCAACTCGGGCGCCCCGGGCGTCGGTCTTTTCGAATCGGCGCCGGCGGGAAACGGCTGGGAGGCGGTCGGCAGCGCGACCTCAGACCTCACGCCTTCGCCCTCTGCCTGAGGACGACGCCAGGCCCTAGGCGCGACCTCCCTCTGCGGCGGTCGGACTAGCCGGGGCCGGTGCCGGAGGGCACCGGCCCCGGCTACGTCCTAGCCGTGGACGACGACCTTCCGCTTCGGCGAGGCGCCCGGGCTGTAGGGGTAGCCGCCCTGCTTCTTGACCAGCGCCCGGAAGACGTAGAGCACCCGGCCGCGGGTCTGGGTGAAGCGGTACTTGCCCTTGAAATGCCCGTTGGCGTCGGTGGAGAGCTGCTTGAAGGTCCGCCACTTCTTGCCGACCTTCGCCTGCATGGTGACCGCGCGCCCGTCGTCATCGGGGCCGGGGATCCGGCCCCGGAAGCCGACCGCGCGGCCGTTTCTGAGCTTCGACTTGGTCACCTTGAGGGTGGGCAGCACCGAGGAGTCCAGGTACATGCTCGGCGACTCGATCTGGCGGTCGTCGTAGCGGTAGGCGACCCGGAAGGTGCGGCTGGGGCCGCTGGGCAGCTCGACCCCGAAGTGCCGGTCGAGCTCGACTTCGCCACCTGCAGCAGCTGCTCGATCCCGGCCGGCTCGTCGACCGTCTCATAGACGCAGACGCTGGCGGCCTTGACCGGCCCGCCCGCTCCGGTGAGCTGGCCGCGAAGCGCGGCGGGGGCGCTCGAGCGCACGGTGCGGCTTCGCCGGAGCTGCCCGGTCTGCGGGTCCTCGAGGCCGGCCGTGATCGACTGCGCCTGACCGGTGGCGCCCTGCGAGTCCTGGCAGGTGTTGTCGACCGAGACCGCCCGCTGCTCGCAGACCTGGTTGGCCACCCCCGGCCCGGTCGCCACGTCGGAGGCGCAGACCCGCAGCGTGTTCTGCCCGTCGCGCCAGGGCGTCTTCGTCGTGTCGAGGCCGACCGTCTGGTGGAAGTCGCTGCAGGGGCGGAACCGGGTCGCGTAGTCCCCCGCCAGCCCCGGGCAGGACGCGGGCGGGGTCGCGACCCGGACCCCGTTGACGTCGACCGTAACTGCCTCGACGCCGCTGCCGCGGTCGGTGGCGTCGATCCGCAGGCCGGGCGTGCCGTGGGCGACCTGGTTGGCGAAGAGGGAGCCACCCAGCGATAGAGCCGGCGGCTCGGTGTCGATCGCAGTCAGGTCGATGTCCCTGATCGCGATGAAGTCGTAGTACCACTCGTTGGCGTTCCCGCTCGGATCGGACGCGAAATGTATGCAGGTGCTCTCGCAGCTTTCGTCTATGTGGAAGTGGCTGCAGAAGGTCCCGCAACCTGGCCCCCAGGTCTCAACGCCGCCGTATGTCGGCGCGCTCTGCATGCCTCCGACCCAGATCCCGACGTGGGCCCCCGCGGACCAGCAGTTGCCATTCGAGCACGGGTAGCGCGCGCCGATGTTGTAGCGGAAAGAGCCCTGGTCGAAGTAGGTGGTGGGTGGCGCGTCGAAAGAGACGCGCGCAAAGCGCGGGCCGGGGTTGTAGGTGTCGGGTGCAGGTCGACGCCCCTCCCACCACCCCCGCAATCGGCCCAGCCCTGGATCACGCTCGTGTCCCAGCTGCTGGCGTTGACGCTGCCCGAGGACACGGCATCGGGAGCGGATGTGCTCGTCTCCGCCGTTGCACTCATGCACCTGGTAGCTGCTGGCGCCCCAGGCGCTCGAGGCGCCCATGCCCATGATCGCGATTGACGTGACGGCGAGCGCGATCAACGCGACGTGGCGAAGCGTTAGGCCCTTAAGCCGCCGTTGGTTTGCGATCGCGCACATCGTTTCCTCCTTGATGGTCATGGCCCGAAGTTCTCCTTGCTGACGCTGCCGCCGCCTCCCCCACTCCCGCCGCTGGAGCTGGTCGCGGGGGCGCCGAAGTCGCTGCTCACGCTGGATCCCCCGGAAGCTCGTCGACGAGCCGCCGCCGTAGAGCTCGCTGCTCCGCTGCTGGACTGGCGTCTCGGCTGTCGTCGTCACCTGCTCGCTCGGCTGGGGGTCGGTGGCGGGCGTCGTTGGGGTTGGCTCCGCGGTAGTCGCGGTCGGCGCCGTGGCGGTCGGCTCCTCGGGCACCGTCTTCTCGGCGACCGGCTTGTTCTCGCTTCCGGGAAGGTCGACGACGCCGGTTGCGACGCAGGCGCCCCCCACCCCGGCCGCGGCCGAGCCGCCGATGCAGGCGGCGACGATCGCCTTGGTGGCCAGGCCGGCGCTCGCCCCGCCACCGGCGATCCCGGTCGCGGTCTCCGCCTCGTGACCGCAGCTGCGGCCGACTAGCGAGTAGGCGTGCTCGCGCAGGCGGTCGCCGAGTGCGGCGGCGCGGTCGAGGAAACCTGGCGAGTGGCCGCTGAGCTTCGCCGCCACAACCGGCATCGGGTAGAGCGCCGCGGCGTGCTCGCCCGCGCGCTGCAAGCCGCGAACCTGGGCCCGCAGCAGGAAGTCCGTTGCCATCGCCGCCTCGATCTTTGCTCGCTGCGTGGCGGTGACATGGCCCAGGTGGTAGGCGACGGCCTGGCTGCGGCGCCGCTTCGCGGTCGCGTCGCCGGCCGTCGCCGTAGAGCCGCTCATAGAGCGCATAGCCGACCCGCTGCACGGTGTTGTGCTTCAGGCCGAAGTCCTCTTCGACCTCGCGCTCGCTCATCCCCTGGAAGCGGGCGGCGATCACCATCGCGTCGTGCTCGCCAAGGCCCGCGACCGCCGCGCCGAGGCGCCGGTTGTCGTAGGCGCGGTCGATCAGCTCATCGACCTCCTCGGCGCTCTCGGCCCCGCGGAGCCAGGTCGAAGGCATCATCGCTCGCGTCGCCGGCGACTTCCTCGCGATCGTCGGTAGCGAGCGACCAGTCCGATCAGGCTGTTGTCGAGGACCTGCGAGCATCCACGGCACCGGGTTCGCCGGGTTCTTCAGCGACTCGATCCCGTGCTCGTTGGTGTAGTCGAGCAGGCGCACGATCGCCTGCTGAGCCATGTCCTCGGGCGTCATCCAGCCGCGCAGCTCACCCTTGCGCCGTAGCTGGCGCCGCTCGCCGAATACCTTCAAGCACCCGCGCGCGGAAGTCGCTCAGCTGCTCGGCTGAGTACGGTGGTGACGCTCATGGCATGCCGCGGGGTCGCGAGCCATCGAATCGTGTGAAAGAGCGCGCCCTCCGGCTCCTCCGCGCAGAGCAGCGCGCTGGCGAAGTGTGCGATCAGCTGCGCCCGCATCCTCGGCCCCAGCCTGCGCAGCATGTCCGCGAGGCGTCGACTGACGAATGGCGATCCGCCAGCGCGTCCTCGACGCGGTCCCGCTGGACCTCGTCGAGCTCGATCCGGAGCAGCTCCGCGCCCTTCCTTCGCCACCAGAATCTCCGCCGTGAGGGTCTCCAGCCATCGCATCCTCTGCCCTCTCCGACGAGGTTGGCCGCCCCGCTGACCCAGCGAATTTCTCGCGAGCTGCTCCACCTGCACAACCTCCTCGATTCGAGAGTACCCGATGGTGCGCCACCACGCACCACTTCTCAGCCTGCGAGTGGACATTTCTTCGGCCCGCCGACTAGCGTCCGCGATGTAAATGGACGATCCGCCGGACCCGGGGACCGACGAGGAGCTGCGAGCCCTCCTCGATGTGCTGTCGCGCTCGTGGACACTCGAGCTGTTGCGTCGAGTCGATCAGGGCCCGGCGCGCTTCGCGAGCTGGCCGAGGCGACCGAGAACCGGATCGCCAAACGCGTGCTTAGCGACCGGCTGAAGGCGCTGGTCGGCGATCGGGCTGATCGAACGACGCGAGGAGACGGGTCCCCCACGCCGCATCCGCTACGTCGCCAGCGGCCAGCTGAGCGCCGTGCTTGCGTGCGTCGAGCGGATCGCGGGAACAGGTACCCTAGTGCTAGGTCGCTAGGTAGGTAGCTAGGGGGATAGGCCGATAGTAGGTGTGGTCGGAAGGTTGCTAGACTGCTCGCGCGGATGTACGTCCGAGTGGGCGGTCGAAATGTCGGTTGCTGGAGCGATGGAAAGACCGCCCGCGAGGCCGACCACCTGATCGATAGGTAGAAGGAGCGAGCGAGCGGATGGCGAAAAGGAAGGGCATGGCACACGTAATCGCAGTCGCTAACCAGAAGGGCGGCGCCGGCAAGTCCACGATGGCCGCGAACCTCGCGGCGGCGTGGGGGAGGCTCGGCCGTCGAACGCTCGCAATCGATCTTGACCCGCAGTTCAACCTGACCGAGATGCTGGGGCGTCACCCGGACGACGCCGAGGGCACCCTTGCCGACGTCTTCATCGCCGACGAGGCGAGCATCGCCAGCGTCGCGATCGTCGATGTCTTCCCGGGCGTCGACCTGGTGGCGGGTTCGCTTCGCCTCGCGGACGTCGAGAAGTCGCTCTCGACGGAGAACTTCCGCGAGGAGTTCTTGGCCCAGGCGCTCGAAGGACACCTCCAGCCCTACGACCGGGTTCTGCTCGACTGCCCGCCGAACCTCGGCGATCTCACCGTCAACGCCCTCTACGCCGCCGATCGGGTGATCGTGCCGATCTCGATGTCGGATCGGAACGCCTACAAGGGTGGGGCGCACGACCTGATTCGCACGATCGAGGTGATCCAGCGAAAGCGCCCCAAGCTCGAGGTGCTGGCGGCCGTCCGCAACGGCGTCGCCGAGCAGCGCCTGCTCTACAAGGCGCTGAACGGCGAGCTTCGGCGAAGCGGCCTCTCGGTCGCGAAGACCGAGATTCCCGCAGCGCGCCGACTTCCAGAACTCGGGCGCCGAAGGAACGCCGCTGGTGGTCTCACAGCCGAAGAGCCAGGGCGCCCAGGCCTACGTCGCGCTCGCTCGCGAGCTCGACCGCAAGCTCGGCGATAAGTCGACCCAGAA
Source organism: uncultured Solirubrobacterales bacterium (assembly GCA_963815665.1). Lineage (GTDB taxonomy): Bacteria > Actinomycetota > Thermoleophilia > Solirubrobacterales > 70-9 > DASUPK01. Next base: position 7,392 of record CAWFHN010000022.1, read on the forward strand.
GGCGGCCGCCTGATGGCCTTGAAGCTGAAGGAGGTGCGACCGGTCCTGCCTGCCGACGAGCCGACGCCTCCGACGCCCGAGCACAAGAAGCCCGCCAAGCGCCGCAAGGACAAGCCGCGCGAGACCGCGAAGACGACCGCACCGCTCGCCGCCGCAGGCGAAGAGCTGCCCGAAATCGAGTCGCGAACGCCTCAGCGCCGGCGGCGACAGACCTCGCTCACCCTGCTTCCGCAGCTGATCGACCGCCTGCAGGCGCTCGCGGACGAGCTTGCCGAGCAGGGGAGCCGACGCGCGAGCTTCGCCCAGCTCGTTGGCGCCACCGTCTTCTTCGCCGTTCCGCGCGAGCCCGAGGAGGCGCGCACGGCGGCGCTTCGCTGGGCGCGGCTCCGCGCCGGCACCACCGACCCCTTCGAGGGTGCGCGGGGAAGGGAGATCAACGTGCGCCTCGACGAGGCGCTGGTCGACGAGCTCGACACTCTCGCTCGCCAGCTGAAACGCGACGGCATCCTGCACGGGCGCTCGGTGCTGATCAACGCCGCCGTCCACTTCAACGGCCCGCGCGACGCGCAGGCCGCCCGCGATCTGCTCGCTCGCTACGAGCTGGCGCAGCTCGAGGCGAGCGAGGCGGCGTAGCGATCGCTGCAACGCCCGCTTGTCGCGCGCGAAGGAGGAGCGCCTGGACGGCCAATGAGACGCGGCGAGAACGACGTGCTTGCTTGCCCTAGAAGCTCCGAGCAGCGAGGATTTGAAGCGCAATGCCACGAAAGCCCTTTAGCTCCGATTCGAAGGACCCGAGAAGCACGCCGAGTCGCTGCGGCTCCTGCGTGCGGCTGAGGCAGCAGACAAGGGCCTCGTCCCAGAGACCGCCTTACCCTTCGTGAGCGTCACGCTCCACGACTACGACTGGTCCAATGCGCTCGACACCGAGCGTCGCTGGACCGACGAGCCAGTCCAGACGGCGGGGGACGAGCGAGACCCGTTCGAGCGCGACCGTGCCCGGCTCATTCACAGCGTGGCGTTCAGGCGCCTTCAGGGAAAGACGCAGATCTTCGCGAGCTCAACCGACTTCCTGCGCACGCGACTGACCCACTCCATCGAGGTCGCCCAGATCGGCCGTGCCCTCGCACAGCGGTTCGGCGTCAACGAGGGCCTGGTCGAGGCCGCTTGCCTTGGGCACGATCTCGGGCACCCGCCCTTCGGACACACCGGGGAAGACGTGCTCGCAGATGCGATGGAGGAGGTTCAAACAGCGGTCGATGCCGGCGATATCGACATGGGCGATGCGCCGTCCGAGGAAGCGGGCTCTTTCGAGGGCAACGCTCAGAGCTTTCGCCAGGTCACCCGGCTCGAGGAGAAGAGCGCTCGCTACTCCGGGCTCGATCTGTGCAGAGCCACGCTTCTCGGGCTGATCAAGTACCCGTATCGCCGAAGTGCCGGCGGTCCCAAGTTTCTCTACGACGACGATGTCGCGGATCTGGAGGCTTGGCTCTTTCGGGGCAGCGGTCAGGCGCTTCTCACCGCTTACGATCCGGACGAGGAGCCGCCGCGCACGCTGCCGTGCCAGATCATGGATTGGGCCGACGACATCGCGTACTCCGTTCACGACCTCGAGGACGGCATCGCCAGCGAGATGCTTCAGCCGTGGCGCTGGAAAACCAACCAGTTCGTCGAGGAGGTGTGCGCCGCCACGGCGGCGGCACCCGTGCGCTGGCAGCAGGGACCGCCGTCGGCGGAAATCGTCGCGCCGATGGTCGCCGAGCTGACCAAGCGCCTTAGCGACCCGCTCGACGATCCCGGCTTCATACCGCTCGACGTTATCCGCGATGTGACGCGCCACTACATCGACAAGTTCGCGACCGCACCCACAGTTGAGCTAGTGGGAGACGACGGCTCGCTGTTCGACTACAGCCTCGAGATTCCCGAGGAGATCCGAATCGAAAACCAGGTGCTGAAGACGATCACGTTCGAGTACGTCGTGAACGAGGCCGACACCCGGCGCTTGTCGTTTAAGGGCAAGGAGATCCTCGAGCGGTTGTTCTGGGCGCTCTTCGAGAACACGCTTTCGAACGCCCGCCGCACACGTCTGCTGCTCTTTCCGCGCGAGCACCGCAGCGACCTCGAAACCCTGTCCCCGATACAGGCCGCTCGCGCCGTGTGCGACTATCTCGCCACGATGACCGAAGGTCAGGCCCTGCGCCTCTATGCCCAGCTCTTCGAGCCATCCGCAGCCACGGAGCTTGGTCATGTGTAGGCGCGATTCCGTCCGACGCGAAGGCGATCTTGCCCGTATGCACACGGGACGCTGGGGTGCGCATGACGCGGGTTGACGTGGAACCTCGCGAAGGCCGCTGGGTTGTCAAAGAACCCGGGGGGCAGGAGAGCCGCGGTTACCACCGTCAGCGCGATGCCCGCGCCGCCGCGCGTCGGATCGTCCAAAACCAGGGTGGGGGGGAGGTCATCGTTCACACCCATTCCGGCCAGATCGCCGAGCGCGACACCGTGCCTGCCCGGACCGGCGGATGGAGCCAGCGCTCCAGCCGCAGCGGGCGCATCGTGAACCGAAACGGTGCCTCCGGCGCCAGCACCGGCTAGTCGCGCGGCGGGTTGATCCGATCTACGGGCCGCCTCTCGAAGGCGGGGAGATCCTCCTGTACGCGGGCGAGCTCGAGGTGCGTAACGGCGAGCAGAGCAGAACGCTTCACGGCCAGGTCGAACTGCGTCTCTTCCCGAGTTCCGACCTCAAGGCACATGTTGCCGGCTCCGGAATCGATCTCTTCCGAGTCACGATAGGCGCGAGCGATGCGCAGGCCACAACGGTGCCGAACGGCGTCGACCTCAACCCGCCTAATGCATCCACCCTCCCCGAGCGCCAACCCGACAACACCCAGTGGGCCGAGTCCTGGATCGACGCCCAGGGGTTGACCGGCGGCGAGCTCGGCTTGGCCGAGCGCGTACTTATCCAATACAACGGCGCGCTGGACCCACTCATCCGCCGGCTCACAGACGTCGAGGGAGGGGGATCGCAAGGACAGATCAGCTTCGAGCTCCCCGGTTGGAGCCTGGTCCTGGCGCCGATTCCCAAGGACGACCGCCTCGAGGGCGGCTTCGCCGGGGCGATTGAGGCAACCCCTACGGACGGTCGTATCGAGCGCGCGGACGTGGACCGCCTCGGCTACCGCCTTTTCGCGATCCTGAGCTTGATCGCGACTCGTGAGGTCGCGATCGGGCCCGATCTGCGGCCTGGACTCCTCCGGCCGCGTCGTCTGGGCCCACTGGGACGCGCCACGGATGCGGCTCGGACGCGGTCTCGGATGGTGCCCTCGGGCTCAGATTCCGACGGCGCTGCCGGCTTTGGCTCAGGGATACGCGCGCCTGATCGCGGACCGAGCCCTCGTAGACGTCTTTGAGCGTGCGGTAGAGGCGCTGCTCTTCGCCGACAGCGGCGAGGTCCTCGACGTGCGCATCCCGATCGCCTGCATCGGCGTCGAGCTCCTGGCCTGGGCGGTCCTTCCGCGCTGGGCCGGTGTCTCCGAGGTGGAGGCGGACGAGCTGAAGGCCGGCCCTGCGGCCCGTGTCTTGCTCGAATGGGCCGGCATCCCGACGGAGATCCCCGATGAACTTCCCGCGCTCGCAGCCCGACGTGATGCGCTTGGCCAACGTGGGTGGGGTGGACCGGAGATCCTCTTCAACGTGCGTAACCGCTTGGTCCACCCGCCCAAGAGCCGCGACGATCCAGAGTGGCCAGACCACGGCGTGATGATCGAGGCCTGGCAGCTCGCCACCTGGTACCTCCAGCTCACGATCCTTCGCCTGCTCGACTACCGTGGCCAGTACCGCACCGTGCTCGTCTTGGGCGGGTCGGAGGCGCGCTCAGAGCCTGTGCCGTGGGCAGCGGCGAGCCAGTCGTAGGTCCGGCGGAACGTCAAATCGAGACTCATCCTCGAAGTGGCCAGGAGGAGCGCCGCCCGTCTGACGTGAGAGCGCTCATGTGACTTGCGTGCCGTGTGAAGTGATGTGCTGGTCCTTGGGCGATCTGCTTCCGCTATCGCGTGTGAAAGGGCACCAGCGCGGCCTGGCAACTACGGCTCGATCGAGAAGCCATCCCGGCTTGGCGACGGCGCCGCGAGGGCGGGGGAGGGGCTCGGCGCGGCGACGGTCGCGCTCGAGGCCTGCTCGACCTGGCGGCGGCTTGAGGCTCTGCTGCCTCGCGTGGCGAAGGCGCGCCGCAAGGCGCGCCCGGCTCGCATCGCCACGAGCGCCTTTCAGCTTCGACCGCAGCGCGGCCAGCTGGGCGTCCTTGGCGGCGGCCAGCCGCTCAAGAGGGGTGGGGTGGTGCTGGGCTGACGCCGGAGCGGGATCGCTGCCCGCGCCTGAGGATGCGGAGAGCACGACCGCGACCAGCGTCAGCCCGACCACCGCAAGCGCAGCCAAGGCCCAAGGGCGGAGCCGGCTGCGCTTGCTTGGCTTCTCGGGCTCCGCGTCACCGGAGGGGGGCGGAGGGGAGGAGCCGCGCTCGCTCTCGCGCCGGCGGGGGAGACGCCGGGCGGGACGAGCATCAGGGGGACGGGCGACGACGACCTCCTCGGTAGATCCGGCACTCGATGCGACCTCGGGGCGCTCTGGCTCGGGAGGTGTGGCGCTCCTTGTCGCAGCGGCGCGGCGAGCGGCGGTTCCGAGCGGCCGATCGCTCGGCGGCTCGTTTGCCGTCTCGTCGGTCTCCGCGATGCTCCGAAAGAAGTCGTCGCCACCCATCTGTCCTCTCCGACGAGCTTCGTCCGCCGCTGACCCAACGAATTCCTAGAAGCGCTCGTGCAGCTTCTGCGCGACCGTCGCGGCCGCTCGCTCTCAGGCTGATCCGCGGCGGCCGGAGCGGTGGGCGCCTGGAGCCGCGTCCGCTGTGGGCTTCGACCGCGGGCGCGGCCCCGAGGCCAGCCCGCGGTACTCGGCCAGCGTGCGCGGGCCGGCGTCCGCGTAGGCGGGCTCGTTTCGAGCTCTCGGGGCGATCGGCCAGCCGCGGTGGGATCGCGACATCGACCAGGGCCGGCGGCGGGCCCGAGGGCGTCCAGACGTAGGCCTGGCCGACGCGGAGCTCCTTCAGCTCGTCCGGGCGCACCACGAACTCGCGAGCGCGGCGCCGGGATCCGGTGCCCTCGGCCCAGAGCCCACCGGCCGAGGTGCGGTCGGTGGACTGCCACATCTCCCGGGTGCCGAAGAGCTTGGCGACCCACTCGCGGCTCTCGGCGGAGGTCTGGCGATGGACGACGAAGCCGCCGAAGTTGTCGGAGAGCGACTCCAGCATCGAGTGGTTCTCGGTGGCCGTGGGGACGTCGGCCGCGCTCTGGGTGACGACGACCGCCTGGCCGCCGGCGGTTCTGGCGCGGCCGAGAATGCCGAGCGCGCGGCGGGCGGCCTTGCCGGTGAGCACCGAGCCGAACTCGTCGACCACCACGAGCCACTCGATTCCCTCGCCGCGCATCTCGGCGCCGCCGCGATCGCGTCCGCGAGCGCCAGCGTGGTGATCGCCTCGGCCTCCTCGGGAATGTCCTCGACCCAGGTCCGCCAGAGCACGATCGCGCCGGCGCGAAGGGCGGCGGGCAGCTGCACGGCGCGGCCGTCATCGCGCGGGGTGAGCACATCCCGCCAGGAGGTGCCGGCCACCACCCGAAGCCGGGCGGCGCCGCTGGCGATGTCTCTCTCGCCCGACTTCGAGAAGACGATCGCCGCCTGCTCCTCGACTCGCCGGGCGATCTCCGGCGGCGCCCCGTGGGCGCTCACCAGGTCGCGGATCGCCGCGAACTTCTCGGTCTGGGCCGCCTCGAGCAGCAGCGGCATCGAGGCCGGCCAGAGCCCGAGCACCGCGAGAGCCTCGGCGACGACGCCGAGGTGGATGCGGAGCTGGTCGGCGTAGTAGGGCTCGCTGGTCTCGATCGGGGAGAGGATTCGCGCCACGGTGCGCCCGGGCTCGGGGCTCCAAAGCGGATCCCAGCGATCGCTCTCCGGATCGAAGGGATCGAAGACGACGAAGGGCACGCCCCGGTAGCGGGCAAGCTGCGCAGCTGCTCGTAGAGGTCCTCGTCGCCCTTCGGGTCACGGACGAAGGCGGGCACATGATCGGCGAGAACGCGCCCGGCGGTGATCCGCCCGGCGCTCACGGTCTTCCCCGAGCCGGTGCCGCCGAGGACGAAGACGTGGCGGCCCTCGCCGCGAGGGACCCGGCCGAGCTCGTCGCCGGCGCCCATCGGCACGTAGGGGAGCCCTCGGGCCAGCGCCGCTCGGTGATCAGCTCGCCCTGCGTTCCGATCCGCCGGCGCGGCCCGGTCGCTTGGGCGGCCGCCAGAGCATCCGCCGCGCTCCTCGTGCTCCTTCAGCTCACCCGCCGCCCCGCGCGCCTGCTGTCGCCAGCGAAAGCCGAGCACCGAACCGACGCCGCTTGCGATCAGCAGACCCGGCGAGCAGGATCAGAGCGGGGGGGAGGGCGGCGGCGATCGAGACCACCAGCAGTGCGCTCGCCGCGGCGAGCGCCAGGTACCAGTTCTGCGGGGAGAGATCGCTCCGCAGCCAGAGAAGCCGAGCCGCGATCGCGCCACCGACGCCTCCGACCACCAGGAGGCCGAGCACGGCGCTCGTCAGGGAGCCTTCGCCCATCAACCTCTCCGGCGAGCTTCGCGCGCGGCTGACCCAGCGAGTTTCTAGCCGCGCCCCCGCGGGCTCCGAAGCTCCTCGACGAACTCGCCGAGCGGCTGGATCCCGACTGTCAGCTCCACCTCGGAGGACATCCGCTCGAGCAGTTCCTTGACGACTCGGGACTCGTAGACGTAGAGCACCCCCTCGAGCTGGCCGGCGAGCTGCGCCGATCGGTAGCCCTCGAAGATCCGGCGCAGCCGCTCGCGGCCCTTCGGCACCCGCTCGTACTCCACGGCCCACCGGTCGCCGTCGCGCAGCACGCCGAGATCGGGGAGGTGCGTCGCGGCGCTCTTGCCGCGCCGGGGGGCGAGCGCGACGGCGTAGTCGCTCCCGGCGAGCTGCAGCGGCCCGAGCCAGGGGCGCCCGCGGCGCTCTGAGTGAGCCGCGAGCCAGGAGACGCCGCGGCCGTGCAGAAGCGCCGTCAGCGAGCGCGGGGTGGAGCGAGAGCGTGCCTCATAGCCCGCCTCGCGGACCCCGCGCGGCGTCACCACCAGGACACCGCCGCGGCCGTCTGCGACCCGCGGGCGCTCCAGCCAACCCTCCTCGGAAAGCCTCACTGCGTGGCTGTGCACCTGCCTCGGGGTCAGCTCCAACCCAGCCGCCACCGCGTCAACCGCACCAACTCGGACCCTGGCCATCCAGTCCAATACCGCCGGCCAGCCCCTCAGTCTTTGCCTTTCCTCTGTCTCCACAACCGCATTCACACCTTCCGCTGCTCCCTCTCACTAGCCACAGCCCCGCCGCTACCAGGCCCTGATCGAAGCTCAAGTGACTCGACTCCGATCACTCGTAGAGGGAGCGGAGTCGAGGCGCGCAGAGCGCCGGAAAGGGCCAATTCGGGCGGCGGGGCGGTGGCGGAACTTCGCGCGCCCCTCAGCGGGTCGGAAACGAAAGTGAAGGATTTTTGAAGGCTCCCGTGGATCATCCGCTTCGGTCCGGCGAGCTTCGAGTGCCGCTGACCCAGCAAATCTCCGGTCGAGCTCGGCCCCCACCCCTTCTCAGCGAGCTGTCGCTTTGATTCGGACCGCCGCTTCGCGCTTGGAGCGGCAGTCAGATTCGGTCGACCCGGCGAGAGCATTGCGCCTCAAACACGCGAAAGCGGCAGCCTCATCTGGATCCGCGGACCCGCCGGGTGCAGTTGGTTAACTCGGTGATTATGAAAATCGATGTCGATCGCCTGCCGCACAGCTGAAAATGCCGCGTGGGGCCATGGTAGTCGCGGAAACTCGCGAAGAGGCCGAGCAACAGGTCCTGAACGAGGCGCCCCACGTTCGCGTCCTGCGCTCTCGTGAGATCGACTTGAACGGACTGCCGCCGCTTCGGAGCGGTCCTCTCCCGAAGCATTGGGTCGTCGTGGTGGAGCACCGTGACCCCGAGCGAGAAGGCAAGCTCCCGCAGCACGAGGATCCCGAGGAGCATTGCGAGCGGGCCACTCGGCAGATGTACCTGGCGATGGCCACCGACCCCGACCTGCTGGTTACCGGCGTCACCGAGCAGTTCACCTGCCCGGGTTGCGCCGAGGAAATCCAGATCGAGCTACCCGCACCGCGTGAGCGGCGCGATCCTGGTCACAGCGATTGCCCAGAGTGCGGAACGCACCTCTCCCGCAGCAGCACAGGCGATGGTTGGGAAGTCTTCGATCCCCCGCCGAAGTCCCCGGTTACCTGCATATTTTGCGGAGGGAAGGCGGACAGCATGGAACACGTCATCCCAGCGTGGATCTCAAAACAACTCGGTATCAAGGAGTACCTATACCCAGACAGACCACCGCGCCGAGGAGAAGTCGGGCGAGCCTCACAGCCGATTTCGTTCGCCAGCTTCCGCGCACGGATCTTCTGCAAAGAGTGCAACAAGCACTTCAAGGACCTTGAGGACGAAGTCATTCAGCTACTCGTGCCGATGGCGCGTGGTCGGTCGGTCAGCCTTGACACTGGGACCCAAGCTCTGCTTGCTCGTTGGGCCGCGAAAACCGCGATAGCCTTGATCGCCACGGACCCCGAACTCAGGGAGGTTGTCCCTGCCAAGCACCGGCGTTTAATCCGCGACGAAGGCCGCCTCGCCGACGAGACCATGGTCGCCTCTTTGCTTGGCGCGATGAACCGTTGATCAGCATCCGTCACAGCGGCATCACTAGCGGACGAGGCGAAAAACCGGAGCGCTCCGCCTATTCGGCGGTATTGGCCTTCGCGCAGTTCGGCTTGTTCGTCTGCGGGTTCAGCGACCCCGTCGGCCCCGGCGAGATCATTGATGGGGAACGGCCACCAGTGCATCAGTTCTGGCCTCCGAGGACGCCGCTCTTTCATTGGCCGCCCGGAACGGTCGCTGATGAACGGATCCTTCCCCATCTCGACCAGTGGGTGCCATTGCGTCGGCGATAAACCAACTGCCGAATGAGAAGTGTGACCGATCGCCATCCCCCGAGTTGCCACTTGCTGCTCCTGAGCGCGAGGAAGAGAAGTGAGCGGTGGCCGTCCTTGACCCGCGTTCAGTGCTGGCGGCACGCGAACATCGGGCCAGGCTCTAAATCAAGCGGCCCGAGTGACAACGTTGGAGGGGTCCAGGCCAGCCGCTCGGGATCGATCTGGTAGGTGCTCACTCAGACCCCACAGATTCGTCGTCGTGGTCCTCGTTACCAAGCCCGGCGAAGAACCACACGACCGACCCGCCTACGAAAAGCCCAGCGATGAGGAGCCAAGAGAACACCTGCTTCTCGGCCGCTCCGTTCTTGCCGCTGTAGATGATTATCGGCTGGATGTGGGTAAACAGGCCCACGAGGACCCCGAGGAACATCGCGGCGCCCAACAAATAGAGAAAGGCCCTCACGGCCCAACCCTAATAGCCACAGGGGTCATTGGCGAACACCCTAAGCGCCGTGGGCGGGAACTCAAAGCTCAGGCCGATTGGGGTTCTGGCGGTGGCTGCGCTGCTCGGCGGCTGTGGCAGCGGAACAAATGGCGGATCGACCGCGCACGGATCATCCGAATCAGATTTCCGGGATCAAGCCACTGCGGCCCTGATGCCCTCCGATGAAGCGCGGCGGAAGGCGGAAGCGGCGTTTCAGGCCGGAGATCTGAATCGGGCGATTATTGCGATGAAAGATTTTGGTGCCGCGCTCCGGGCAGACGCAGCGAAGCTGGACGGCCTCGATGCCCCCGAGAACTGCCGAGACGAGCAGGGAGCGTTGAGCGAGTTCGCTCTGTATCGGGCTGGTTTCTACGAGCAACTTGCCGCGAAAGCCGAGTCAAGCCCAGACCCTGCGGCGACGCTGTCGGAGGGCACGCGCTCGGCGGAGCTACAGCAGAAGACCGCCGAGTTTCAGACCGTCAACCAGCGGCTCGATTCTGACAAACCCTGCGGCTAGGCCACACCCGATCAGCTCCGCGCTCGGAGGGCGCACCCGCCATCGGTCACCATCCTCGGTGGATGTCGATGCGGCGTGAGGCAGAAGAGCTTGCGGAGGCTCAGGCGCGGGCAAACCCGCGCCGCCTGATTGCCGTGATCGACTATCTGCTGATCACCACGTATGACCACGGCGGGAGGACTCCAGCTGGTTTTGACAGTGCCGTCGAGCTTGGGTCCGGGGTCCGGGTTGAACGCCTCGATGACGATTTATCCGAGCGGCTGCTGTGCGCCACTGACCTTTGCGGGGAGGACTGGGCGCCGACGCGGCAGTATCACGTGGTCCATGCCTACCTGCGAACGGTTTGGGAGGATGGCGAGGGTGATGCCCCCGAGGATCTGTATCACTGGGATGCCGAAGAGCGGCTCTATCCATGCGTCCAGCTGTCCCGGCTAATCCGCGACAACTCCACCTCCACGGAACACGCCGTACAGCGTTTGATACGCGGGGACGGCAGCGAGTGTCTGGTGCCGTTCGATGGCTTCGACAGTCATGTCGCATACCGGCTCTACCCCGAGGAGGCCGGGTGGCTTGACGTCGACGAGGCCGCCGAACTCAGAGCGCTTTTGAATGCGTATTGGAATGGCCCGCCCCTACCCGATCGTGTGAGTCGGGCACTGCGGCGCGTGGAGTCGGTGACGAGAGAGCGCTACTTGGAGGACGCGCTTCCGCTCGTCGTCGGGGGCCTCGAGTCCTTGGTGAAGATCGGCCGGGAGTACGTGGCGGCGCAGTTCGCTCAGCGCGTGTGCGCACTTGCAGCTGAGGTAGGCGTGGCGATCACCGGGCATGCGTGTCGCGACCTGTACGACGACCGCTCTGCGCTGGTGCACGGAGCGGGGGTTGATCTCTCCCAGCCCCACGAGCGAGACGCCTTCGAGGAGGGCTTTGCCGCGCTCCAAGAAACCCTACGCCGGGTCGTCCGGCGGGCGCTGGTGGACCGGACCTTCGCGTCGCAGTTCGAAGAAGACAGCAGCATCACGGCGCGCTGGCCGGCCGTGGTCACAAGCGGCGGGCAGCGCCGCACCATCTAGTCGGAAGCCCGCGCTGCCCACCGGGCCGTGGGCTGACCCTGCCGCTGCATTGTCAGCGGAGCCGCGGGGAGAAGCGGCCTGGTGATTGACGATCGGCAACCCATGGCATCGTTCGCTCCTCCCTTGCGCGAATACCGGCACTCCCGAATCTGCCGGCTGCAATCGATGCGAAGCAGGAGTGCTAGTTAGCCCAAGAAGTGGGCTCGCCTAACCGAGCGAAGTCTGCGACGGTGCCGACTCGCCCCGGGCCAGGTCGCGGTAGACCGGCCAGGTGTGGACGAAGGCGAGTCGCGCCGTCCCTTGCGGGCCGTTGCGGTTCTTTCGCACCAGGACCTCGCCGACGCCGGGATCATCGGACTCATCGCCGTTGTAGACCTCATCGCGATAGAGCATGTAGACCTGGTCGGCGTCGCTCTCGATCCCGCCCGACTCGCGCAGATCAGAGAGCACGGGTCGCTTGTCGGGACGCTGCTCCGGGGCGCGCGAAAGCGAGCTCACGGCGAGCACCGGCACGCCGAGCTCGCGGGCCATCACCTTGCACATCCGGCTCACCTTCGAGACCTGCTCGACCCGGCTATCGGAGGGATTCTCCGGGCGGACCAGCTGCAGGTAGTCGATCAGCACCGCGCCTAGCCCGCCGCGCTCGCGGAACTCGATCACGTGCTTTCGGGCGATCGCCCGAATCTCCGCCATCGAGATATAGGGCGAGTCGTCGATCTTCAGCGGGATCCCCCGCAGGCTCTCGTGGGCGCTTCGAAGCTTCTCCAGGTCCCCCTCGCTGAGCGTCCCGTCGCGAGCCTTCTTTGACTGCACCCGCGCCTTCGGCGCGAGCAGCCGACCCATCAGCTCGAACTCCGACATCTCCAAGGAGAAGAGCAGCACGCCCTTCTTCTGGCGCTCCGCGATGTGGTTGGCGGCGCCGAGCAGGAGCGCGGACTTGCCATGGCCGGGGCGGCCGGCGAGAACCGCGAACTCGCCCGGGACAAGACCGCCGATCAGCCGTCGAGGTCGCGGTAGCCGGTCGGGGTCGCCCCGTCGACCTCGCCGCGGCGCTGGGCATCGAGCAGCTCCAGGTGGCGGACCCCGATGTCATAGGCCGTCTCGGGCTCTTCCTCGCGGCTCTCGACCGTCAGCTTGCTGAGCTCCGCCTCGGCCTGCTCGGCCAGCTCGGAGGGCTCGCCGGCGCGCTCTGCCACCGACTGCTGGGTGCGCTTGGCGATCTCATCCAGCTGGCGCATCAGCGAGCTCTGCCGGACGATCTCCGCGTAGTGGCCGGCGCTCCCCGGCGCGGGCACCTTGGCGGCGAGGCTCGCGACCACGTCCCTTCCGCCGATCGGCTCGAGCTGCCCCTCGGCGTCGAGCGCGGCGCTCACGGTGAGCACGTCGACCGGCTTCGCCGAGTCCCAGAGATCCCGGATCGTCCGGAAGATCAGCCGGTGGCGATCGCGATAGAAGTCGCGCTCGCGCAGCCTTGCCTCGGCGATCACCGCGCCGATCGTTGACTCAGAGACCATCATCGCGCCGAGCACCGACTCCTCGGCCTCGAGGTTTTGCGGCGGCACCGATCGTCGCGGCCGCTCGCCCGTTCTTCTCACTCGCGGTTGCCATCTAGGCCGTCCTTTCCGTTTCTTCAAGATCTGCGGTCAGATCGACCGCCGTGCAATAGCGCCGCAGATCGCGGCCGAGCTGGGTTCCCTTGCCGCGTCCCGCCTCGCCCTTTGCGTCGGGGAGAACCTCGGCCAGCTCCTCCAGCGAGCACTCGCCGCTGGCGATGATCGGCGCCCCCGCCGTCATTCGCCGCGCCACCGCCCGGGCGACCTGGGAGGCGACGTAGGTGTTGTTGATCCGGTCGATCTCCGGCAGCGCCAGCGGGCCTGTTCCCTGCAGCCACGCCGCGACCTCCTTGAAGCGCTCCTCGCGGTTGTGCAGATCGAGATCGGCCAGGTCGTGGGCTGCGGCGAAGCTCCCCTCGGGCAGGCGCCCCTCGCCGGCGGCGCAGCGCTCCGCCAGCGTCGCCGCCAGCAGCAACGTGATCGCCACATCGCCGCCCTCGGCTCGCAGGTAGAGCCCCGTGCCGGCGTCTCGGCTCCACTGCCGCGCCGCGATCAGCGCCGTCCGCGGCAGCTCGCTCGGCTCGAAGCCGGCCTCGATCAGCGCCGCCGTCTCTTCCGGCAGGCCCTGCTTGCGAAGCCGCTTCACCGCGGTGCGGTAGCGCGCGGTCTCTTCGGGCTCGAGAGATCGAACCGTGGGCAGTGGGATCACCGAGCTGGTTCAGCTGGGTTCCCCTTCCGTGTCTGTGTCCTTCCGGGACACACTGTTCTCGGGCTGTTTAAAAGGCTGTTGTGATGTAGAGGAGGCCGGCTTCTTGCCGCTTGCAGGAGTCGGCTTCTTGTCCGCTATGCATCCCGCGTCTTGTCCGGGTCGATTCGGCGGATCCGCCGACTTCCATCGCGCGGATTGCCCGCTTCCATTCGGCGGATTGTCCGCATGGAGAGCGCAGCCTCGATCGCGTGGGGAAGAGCGAGGTAGCGCTGCGCGCGATCGGTTCCCTCCTGGCGGGGCTCGGCGAGAAACCGAGCTCGACCAGCCGCCGCAGGCGTCGCGCAGCGCCTTCTGCTCTGCAGAGCCCGTGCAGCTCCAAGCTCAAGCTCGGAGGCCGCTGAAGCGCCGCCACAACCGGCTCTCCTCCCAGGCCCCGGCCCGCAGCGCCTCCACCTCCGCGATCGCCTCCTTCTCGGTGAGCTCGAGCTGGCGCTGCTCGTTGCCGTGCAGGATCAGGTCGAGCAGCGCGGCGGCGAGCGGATCGGGCGCGTGGCCGCCGTGCGCTCTCGATCGTGCAGATCGAGAGCAGCCCGTCGTCGACCATCGCGAAGTCGTGCTCTGGAAGCGCGACAGGTTGCATCGAGCCGGGCGCGATCTCGCGCCAGGCGCGATCGGAGAAGAGCCCGCGAAGCGCCTTCTCGACGTTGCCGCCCGGACCAGAAAGTGCCAGGTCCGGTCGGTTCCGCCGCGGCTGCTCGGCGCGGATGAAGCCCCACTTCTCGAGGCTGCGTCGGGCCCGCAGCGATCGGGTGCTGGCTCGCCAGATGGCGCATGTCCTCCTCGAGCTGGGCGACGTCCGGTAAACCCACAGCGGCGAGTCGCGGCCGACCCGGCCGCGGCCGCGAACCCGGCGGCGCTCCTCGTCTCGGCGCTCGGGATCCCCGATCGCCTTCAGCCGACTCTTCGTCCAGGAGCAGAGGACGTCGAGCAGCGCCGCGGCGATCACGTCGCCGCGGCAGATCGCGACGTAGCACTCCCTCACCGCCAGGAAGTGGCCGCGCGGGCGCTCGACCAGGGGCATCACCGTTCGCCCCTCGGCGGTCGCGGCGGAGCGCTTGCCGGCGCTCATCGCCGGCCTCCGTTCGGGCAGGAACCATCCGCACCCCTCGATTCCGTCCGCGGGCGCGTGTTAGTCTCCCTCCCGTCTTCGCCAAAAGACTTTGAGGAGAAAGCCCCCGGCCAGGGGCTTTTTTCCGTTCTAGGGGGCTTCTCCGCCCGGCAGGGCGGGGCCCGCATGTCAGCCGTCACTAGCCCGTCAGCGCCCCCTCCTGGTCGTCTTCTTGGAGGAGCTGGCGCTCCGCGGCCTGCTCGAGCCACGCGCTCGGGGACATGCCTTGCTCCCTCGCGCGCCGCGCGATCAGCTTCTTGAGATCGGGCCTCATCTTCGCGTAGACCTTCACTCGCGGGTTGCCGCGGTTGTAGGGGGCCGGCTTCGGCCTCGCCCTGCTCATCGAACCCTTTCGCCTTGCCTCGTAGGACCCGACCATGATGTCGAGGGGGTCGGACCGAATCGGTCGGACCGAATCGCGCGCTGGGCTCTCCGCTGTGCCATCACCCTTCCCGACGAGCGGCGCGGCCCGCCGATTGGCCTCGAGCGGCTCGGGGCCGACTGCGCAGCTTCCGGGCGCGGGGAGTGGCGGGGACCTAGCTTCTGCCCTAGCTGTTCGATCGCCTGCTGGGTTCTCTGGGAAAGCAAACCTGCCCCGGTTGACCGCCGGGGTCGCACGCCGAAGGCGTGCCAGCATCGAGGCGGGCGACGGGGCAGGTGCGCTGGCGGCTAGCCCTCGAGCGCCCGGGCTGCAACCAGCTGCAGGCTGAGAAAGTCCTCGTCGCCGACGTCGATCGCCAGCCTCACCCCGCGGCGCTCGCGGACCTCGCCCTGGACGAAGGCGAGGTGGTCATAGAGCAGCTGCCCCGTTGAGCCGGGGAGGGGGTCCGAGGGTGCGGTGACTTCGAGGCGGTCGTGTTCGACCATGTTGCCGAGCTCGGGGTCGGCGACCTTGTGGGTCGCCGGGATCCAGTCGAAGTCGCCGCTGCCGAGGTAGGCGCTGGTGATCTCCAGGCTCGAGGCTCGGGAGGGTGGTGATGAAGAGATCGGCGTGGGGGCGAGCGTCGGCGTATTGCGACGGAGGCCTCGATCCGCTGGTCGTCGATCGAGAAGCGCAGCGAGAGGGGGGTGCTTTGGAGCACCCCCCTAAGCTAGCGCCGCCGGGCGGCTAGCCCGCAATGTCTGCGGAGAAGACGGCGAGCCAGAGCGGCAGGCCGTTGATCCGCGGCACCTCCTTCGGCCGGCGGCGCAGCCAGTAGTCGCACATGTGGCGGGTGAGCCGGCCCTGGCGGAGCCGGGCGATCAGCTGCTCGCGGTCGAGCTGGTCGACCACCATCTCCTCGGCGCGGCGAAGAGCGGTGATCCGGGGGTCCACTCGGAAGAGCTCGCCCGCCGCGCTCTCGAGGCGCAGCCGCTCGAGCAGCCCAGGAACCGGGTCGCGCCGCATCGCGGCGATGTCCCAGCAGACCTTGCGGAACTCTCCTCGGGTAGGTCGAGTAGTTCGTCCTGGTCGCTGCGGACCTGGGCGAGCCGCTGGCGCAGCTCTTCGGTGTCGAGGCCCTTTGCCATCCGATCGTCCTTTCCTCGGGGCCGCCGGGGCGGCGGCCGATGCCCGGCCAAAGCACGGCGCCGCCGTGCCACACATCCG
This sequence comes from uncultured Solirubrobacterales bacterium, assembly GCA_963815665.1. GTDB lineage: Bacteria > Actinomycetota > Thermoleophilia > Solirubrobacterales > 70-9 > DASUPK01. The sequence goes on from CAWFHN010000022.1 coordinate 23,525, forward strand.
GGCCGCTTTCGGCCGTCGCCCGCTGGCGGGACCCGAGGGGAGAGGAGGGGAGGCGCTAGGTCGATCGCCTGGCGCTTGGGATCGGGTACTCATCACCCTCTCCGGCGAGCTTGCGTGTGCCCCTGACCCAGCGGATGCAGCAGAGGCGCCCGAAGACGGCGAGACGCCGAGTGCGATCACACGCGGGGCCCGTTAGAGCGGCCTCAAATCGCATTTGAACGTCCCGTTTCGGCGCCGGTGCGGATTTGCGCTCTTCCGCGTCCTCCGGGCGCTCGTCGAGGATGTGGTCGACGGCGCGCTGCGCGTGCTGAGAGGCGGAGACGACCATGCGCTTGTCGTCGCGAAGCGCGGCGAGCCAGCTGGCGATGTAGGCCGCGCTCTGCTCGAGGCGCTGCGGGGCGATGCCGGCGCGCCCGCAGAGCATCGCCGCGCCGAGCTCGGCGATCAGCTCCTCGCGGGAGTAGGTCTCCTCGCTGGAGCGCGCCGTGAGCGGACGATCAAGGCGCGAGGGATGGCCGGTCGAGTGGACGGTCTCGTGGAAGCGGGTCGCGTAGTAGCCCTCGACGTCGTAGAAGCTCTCCTGCGGCGGCAGGGTGATCGTGTCCGCTGGCCGGGAGGTAGAAGGCGCCGCCGGGCGCATGGGTGAGCGCGGGGCGGGTTCGGCATCCGCGCAAGCAGCTCCTCGCAGCGCTCGATCGGCTCGAAGTCGAGGCGCTCGTCCTCGATCGCCGGCGGCTCGACGCCGTCGACCTGGTCGAGGTTGAAGACGGTGTAGGGCTTCACCCACCAGACGCGCTTCTTCTCCTCGCTCTCCTCCTCCTCGATCAGGAGGCGCTTCCAGAGGACGACGAGGGTGCCGCGCTCGCCGCGGCGAACCTGGCCGCCGGCGCGCTCCGCGCCGCGATAGGTGAGCCAGAAGGGCGAGCCGTAGCCGCGAACCTGCTGGGTCAGCTGGGTGAGCAGCTGGTTGACGCCGCGGTAGGGGCGCCCGCTGGAGAGGTTGCGCTGCATGCCGAAGTCGCGCCACGGCCGCCGCCACGGGACGGTGCCCGTCTCGAGAGCGGCGAGGATCTTGTCGGTGATCTCCTGGTAGACGTCGCGCGGCGATCGCTCGCGCCGACGCCGTTTCTTGGTGGCCATGCCAGCTCCTCGCCTCGGGCCCCGCCCGCTGCGGGGCCGTTGGCCGCCCCGAGCGCGCCGAAGGCGCGCCACAATGCGGCCGCGTTGGACCCGCGAGGGCGGGACGGTGAGGAGAGGGCTTGTCGCCAAGGCGACGGGTTGCGAACATGTGTTCGTGTGACGTCGAAAGGCTCGATCGCCGGCCAGCTGCAGCGGGCGCTCGCCGCGGGCGATGTGCTCGCCGTTCGCAGCCTGGCCGGGGAGCTGCCGCAGGTGCCGTTGTCGACCGCGGCCGAGATCACCCTGCTGTTCTTAGAGCGCGAGCCGGAGGCCTACGCGCCGGCGGCACGGCGGCTCTTGGCCCGACTCGCAACTGAGCGGGCGGTTGCGCTTAGGCGACTAGTAGACGTCGCGGCGATTCTTGCCGAGCTCGAGGGCGATCCCGCCATGAGGGCGCGGGAGAAGCTGCTGCAGCTGCTCCGAGATGCTCCGCGAAGGTGATAGAAGAGTGCAACCCGCAGGGCCGCCAGAGGCCGCCCCGCCTGGTTGGAGTACGAGGGAGCCCCCGCGGTGACCGGGGGCTTCCTCGCTGCACATCCAAACGCGCCGCCTCGCACTGCGCAACGGGAAGGTTTGCGGGCTTCTGCGGATGCGCCGTGAGGTCTTCCTGGCGACCCTACGCGGATGCCGGACCGCCAGCCACCGAGCTTCTGGGATCGAGTCAAGGAAGCGCCGCTCTGGGTGAAGGTCGTCGTCCCGATCGTCCTGTTGATTGCAGTGATCTCCGCGATCCCAACGTCGGAGGACAACGGCGGCGACCGTGAAACCGCGTCCGAGAGCACGTCGCCCACCCAGCCCACGCTGCAACCGCCGAAGTGCAGAAGTTCGGTCGGCAAGGGAGTGAGCGAGGAGGACGCCATCAACTGCGCCGCTGAGCAATACGCATACGAGCTTGCGTCCAACGGAGCAACCAAGTACCAGCTCGGCTACGCCAACGCCACCGCCGAGCAGATCGAGCGAGTCAGCAGCGGCAAAGCACTTGTGACGCTCTCTAACGGCTGCAAAGTCGAAGTGACAGATGTGAACGGGCACTGGACCGGGACAAACTCAGGCGGTCCTCGTCTTGCAGGCGGGTGCGAGCACGGCGTGAAGTTCCCGGAGACCAAGCCAGCGGCAGCACCGCCAGCAGCGCAACCGCCAGCAGCGCCGGCAGCGGCTCCGGGGCCTACTGAGGATGACCTTCGCGATGCCCTCGACGACGCCGACCCGACCAACTACGGAGCCGTTGCCGACAGCCTCGACATCAAGGACATCGAGCTGTTCCCGGCCGTCGCGAACATCACCGTCGAGACACCCGAGGGTGGCCTTGAGGGCGCATCCGTGGCCGACTTGGACGGCTCCGCCGCGGCCGCGCTCGAGGCGATCTACGGGGATGCAGACTGGCAACGCGGAGCGACGGTGAAGTTCATCGGCGGCCTGGTCAACTCGCGGACCGGCCAGGACCTGCCGAACGCGGAAACGGGCCTCTACCGAGTCACGGCCAAAGAGGCACAGCAGATCGACTGGGACAACGCGAGCGCCGTGGACTGGTCGTTCTACCGACTGTTTGCCCACCCCGCGTTGAAGGACTGATCTAAGGCGGCGGGCGTCTCTCTAGACGAGGCTGGCGCCAGTTCGCCGGACGCTCCGGAATCGAGCTTGCCGGTTTAGGGTCGCGCTCATCCTGGGTGCGCCACTACTTAGAGCCACATCTCGTTGACCGCGTACTGCCTGGCGCCGGCGCCCTGAGGGTCAGCTCCGCCCCAGATCAGCGCGTCAGGTGAGCCGATGGGGAGGCCGAAGAGAAAGACCTGGCCGGGACAAGCGAAGTTCAGCCGGCCGTACTGCGTGGATGTGGTCGCTCCGCCAGCCCAGCCGCACTGAAGGCCCTCAGCAACGACGGCCCAAGGATGAGGCTGGCCCGGTCCGTGCTTCTTCAGCTTCGGGACCCGCAGCCCGACGGCGCTGCGACTCCATGGGGCACGGACGCAGATCAGAAAGTGGCGACTGCCGGGCCTCTTGAAGCAGGGATCGAGCAGGAACTTTCCCCCAGAGCAGCGCCAGGTGTCCGCCCGCGGGTTGGTCAGCGAGGAGAAGAAGCATTCTCCGCGCCGGTCTTTCACTTTCAGGCCAGGCTTGACCTTCCCCTTCGCCGTGAAGGGGGTATAGGTGTAGGTCGCGGTTGCGGCACTCGCCGAGCTCGGCACCACCATCAGGCCCGCGGTGGCGATCGCCAGCAGAGCCAGCCCAGGCGAGCGGTTTCTCGCCGGGCGGCTACTCATAGACCCTCCAGTGGATCCGGGCATTGCCGAGATGGCAAGTTCCGGCCGCGCTGTAACCGCCGACTCTGTGCCTGTCGCAGGCCCACCTCCCAGAGTGGATCTCTGTGCATGCGCTGTCCGAGCAGCGAACGTGCTTGAACACCTTCCGCGCGCCGGGACAGCCGATCCGGTGAGCGAGCAGCTTCCCCGACCAGTTCGGTGGATTGCCGCAGTTGACGTAATAGGAAGCGTGCGCGGGGGAAGCCGCGAGCAGGGCTAGCGCGAAGATCATCATCGCCGCACCCCCGGCCAGCAGGGCCAGGCCGACGCTTCGAAAGAATAGGCGATCTCCCATCGCCACCCGACCCTACCCCGCTGCTCTCCGTGCGGTCAAGTGGTCACGAGGGCGGACTCACGGCTTCAAACGGCCATTCGCCGACGGCGTCCCGCCTTCGGCAACACAACTGTCGTACTTGGGGCGGCGGCCACCGTTCGCGCCAGTTGACATAATGTCCGCGCAGACGTTAAGGGTGAAACCGCGCTCCTGAGCCAAATCCCGCAGTTAGGTTTA
>CAWFHN010000023.1:0-243434 GCA_963815665.1 uncultured Solirubrobacterales bacterium
GCGGCGGCAGTCAAGGCGCGGAGCGCCGGACCCCGAAGGGGTTGACGGCCGCCGGCAAGGCGGCGCCACAATCAACCAGGTCGGCTGGGTCAGTTCCCGGGGCCACCTGACGAGCTGACGGGGGGACGGAGGTGGGGAATCGGCGTCCCCATCTTGACGCGCACTTTCGGGCGTGGCGGGCGCCCTTCCCGCCGCTGACCCCGCGCCCCCACGATGTGGGTTCACGGGGTCAGCGGCGGTCGGGCGCAGAAGCGTGTGGATGTGCGCGGGCGAGGGGCTGAGACTGGTGGGCTGAGATGGTGGAACAGGTGGCCCCTTTTTGGGCTGGTCATCGTCATGCCGGTAGAGCGAATCGTGCTGATGGGTGTCGAAACCGGCCGTGTGGACCGTCTTGGGTGTGAGCGATGGGCAACCGGTGGGACAGATCGGCGGCGATTGCGTCATGGCAAGCAGGAGACCACGACGAACGGGAGGTGAAGCCATGCACCTAACGACACCGACCCTCGGAGCGCTTGCCGCCAAGGCGGGCCGACACGGCGCCGAGCGGCTCGGCTCCCGGCAAGCCGCTCGAGCACCTCAACAACGCCTTCCACATCCTCGGCCTCGTCGGCTGGACCGGCACCGCCGGGGCCTTGATCGGCATGGGAATCGGCTGGCTCTCTGCCCGGCAGCTGCGCGCCCGGTTCGACTGGGCCGCTCTCTGGCTGGCGCCTCTGGCCGCTCGCGATCCTGCTGGTCAGGGCCGGCGTCCTGAAGGGGACGCCGCGATCGGCTCGATCGCGATCCTGACCTGCGCCTTCGGCGGGCACCTGGTCGCCGGCTTCCTCACCCATCAATCCGATCGGCGAGCGGGCGACGACCGAGCGCACGAGGCCGGCGAGCGGACCGGACCCCACCACACTGCTGCTTCGGCGAGCCGCCCTCGGCCGGCTTGACCGGATACGAAGCGACGAGCTCGCGATCGGCGTCACGCGGCGCGGCCGGATCGCGAAGATGAAGCGGGGCGAGGAGTCCGGCTCCCATTCCCTGATCCTCGGCGCGACCGGCGCCGGCAAGACGACCGTGCTCTCCCTGATGGCGAGCGAGTACACGCGGAGCGGTCACGGCGTCGTCCTGGTCGAGGCCAAGACCGACCAGGACCTGGAGGCCGAGGCGCGTCGCGCGGCGGCCGCCGCGGGCCGGCCGTTCGTCCTGGTGAGCCCGGACGGACCGGTCGTCTGGGACCTGCTCGCAACCGGCGGCGTCGACGAGACCGTGGCGAAGCTCCTCGCCTGCGAGGTCTACACCGAGCCCCATTTCAAGAGCGAGGCGGTCCGCCTGCTCCGCTGGGTCGTGCGGGCGATGCAGGGCTGCGACACGCCCGATGACGCTGCCGGAGATCCTGCGGCTCTGCGCCCCCGACCGCCTTGCCGCCCACGCCAGCAAGCATGGGCCTCCCGAGCTCGCCGGCCAGGTCGAGGATTCGTCAAGAGCCTGACCGCCCAGGAGCGCTCTGACGTCGCCGGCATTGCGCAGCCGGCTCGCCGTCCTGGCGGAGTCGGACTACGGCCGGAGCTGGCTCGATCCGGACTCGGGGGCCGGCCCGGTGCTCGATCTAAGCGAGGCCATCCGCCGCCGCGCGACGGTCTACTTCCGGCTCGACTCCGAGCGCCTCGGCGTGGTCGCCGAGAAGGTGGGCGCCTCGATCGCGATCGAGCTCGGAGCGATCGCCAGCGAGCTCCAGGGTCGGCCGATCCCGACCTTCATCGGGATCGACGAGTACGGAGCGATCGAGAGCGAGCAGATCGACTCGCTCTACGCCCGCGCGCGGGGCGCCGGCTTCAGCGTCGCCGTCGCCACCCACACGCTCGCCGACCTGCGGGCCGCCGGGGAAGCCGTCGAGGATCGAGTGAAGGCGACGATCGACAGCGTCGTCTGCCTTCGGGTCGGCCCCGATGACGCGGACGCCGTCGCCCGGCTCGCCGGCCAGGTCGGCGAGTGGAAGAGCACCAATCGCACCCGGGGCCCGCTCGGGATCCCGGATGCCGTCGGAACCCGGACGCGCGGATACCGGCTTCGGATCCACCCGTCGGTGCTGCAGCACCTCGGCTGGGGCGAGTGCGCGGTCGTGCGCCTCGACCAACAAGGGAAAGACCGCGTCGCGCTCGCCCGGGTGATCCCGAGCTGGGCGCGGCGCCAACAGAAAGGACAACGCAATGAAGCTGACGGAACCGCAGAAGGAGCAGCTGCTGCTCGATCCACGCGATCTTGATGACCGCCTATCTGGATCGCCGGCCTCCCGCCGGGAGCGGATCCGTTCGAGGTGCAGGCGCATGGCAACGAGCTGGCTCCGGCGGCGGCCATGGCGATCGGTCGCTACCTGATGGATAGGAGGGACGAGGTCCTGGCGCTCGAGCGACGCGAGTCGATGCTGAGCTGGATCGATGCGCATCAGGAGGAGGCGCTCGGGATCGCCGTGGGGAGGCAGAGCATCGCCGAGCAGTTGGCGGACCGAGGTCAGGGATGCTGGGCCTGCAGTGAAGCCGGCACGTCGCCGGATCACCGATCGCGACCTCGAGGTGCTCGAGTTCGTCGCCCGGTTCGGGCTGGTGCCCGGCGCCGCCGCGGCACGGTGGGCGGGTACCTCACGCTCGGTGACCTACCGACGTGAGGCGCGCTGGCGGGAGCACGGCCTGGTCCGGGTGCTTCCCTCGGTGGCCGGCTCGGGGCGGCTGCTCACCTGCACCCGCGAGGGCCTGCTCGCGGTCGGCCAGGAGGGACTCCGCCCCGCTCGCGTGTCGCTCGGCGGCGTCCGGCACGCGGCCACCGTGGCGTGGGTCGCGGCGGAGCTGGAGCGGCGGGGCGAGCGGGTGCTGAGCGAGCTGGAGATCATGGCGATCGAGAGCCGGGAGGGGCGCCGGCTCTACTCGGCCGAGCTCTACGACGGCCGCTACCACCGGCCCGACCTCGTCCTGGTCGAGGGAGCGGATCGGGGTCGAGGTCGAGCTGACCCAGAAGGCGAGCTGGCGCCTCGACTCGATCCTGCGGGGATGGCGCTCGGCGATCGGGGAGGATCGCCTGGGCGGCGTCCGCTACCTCTGCAGCGAGCGAGCCTTCCGAGCGGTCAGCCTGGCGATCGAGCGCACCTGCTCCGAGGAGCTGATCGAGGTGGACCATCTGGAGGGCGGGCAGATCGGCGTAGATTGGGATGGCGATGCAGCTTGACCCGGCTGACATCGAAGCGGTGGCGGAGCGGGTCGCCGAGCTGCTCGAACACCAGGCAGTGGAGTCGAGGCAGCCAGGAGAGCTTGTCGACGCGGCGGCGGTGGCGCGGCTCTTGGGAGTGAGCCGCGCCACCGTCTATGCCAAGGCGGACGAGCTCGGGGCGGTCAGGCTGGGCAACGGGAAGAAGGCGCGGCTGCGCTTCGATCCGAGCAGGCTCCCGGCGCCCGGCTCGACCAAGACCGGTCCGCGACGGATGATCCGCAGCGCCGGACCCGGCGGCGATCGAGGAAGCCGTCGCACGACGGTCGGATTGAGCTGCTGCCCATCCGCGGATCCGCTCCGGTGGGGGCGAACCGGCGGCGGCCGGGGCCTCAACAGGGCGGATAGCATCGAACCGCTCAGCGCGATGCCGGCGAAGCCCACAGGTGAGGTCGTGGTCCGCAACAGGGGAGGCGGGCGGATCTTCGCGCTCCGCTTCCGGGCCTACGGCAAGCGCCACTACTTGACGCTGGGACACGCCGCCGACGGCTGGACCTACGAGAAGGCCGAGGAGGAGCTGGCGAACGTGCTGGCCGACGTGCGCCGCGGGATCTGGAAGCCGCCGACGGCCAAGAGCGATCGAGGGGCCGGCGGAGGAGCCGACCTTCCACCAGTTCGCCTCGGAGTGGATCGAGAGCCGACAGCGGCGAGTTCGGCACGCGGACGATCGAGGACTACAAGCTCGCCCTCACCCACCACCTGCTGCCGTTCTTCGCCGAGCACCGGCTCTCGGAGATCACGGCGCGGGAGGTCGACCGCTACAAGGCGGCGAAGGTGCGCGAGCGCGACCAGGGCCTGGTCCCCCGTCCGCTCTCGAACCGGACGATCAACAAGACGCTCACCCGGCTCGGGCAGATCCTCGACGTCGCCGTCCGCTACGACCTGATCGGGCACAACCCGGTCAAGACCAAGGTCGAGAAGCTGAAGGAGGAGGAGCCGAGGCGGCTGCGGCTGAGCGGCGAGCAGGTCCAGGTCCTGCTCCAGGTCGCCGGGCGAAACAGGGCGCTGCTGGCGACGGCGATCATGGCCGGCGGCCTGCGGATCTCCGAGCTGGCCAACCTGCGCTGGCGCGACCTCGACCTCGGCAACGGCGAGCTGACAGTCGAGACCTCGAAGACCGCGGCCGGCGTGCGCACGGTCGTCCTCGAGCCCGAGCTGGTCCAGCTGCTCCGCGAGCACAAGCTCGCCTCGCAGTGGAGCCAGCCGGACGACTTCGTCTTCTCCGGCAAGTACCGCGACAAGCCGCGGGAGCGCAACAGCCTCCGCAAGCGCGTCCTCTACTCCACCGTCGAGCGGGCGAACGAGCAGCTGATCGCCGACGGCAGGCCGCCGATCCCCGAGGGGATCACCTTCCACGCGCTGCGCCGGACCTACGCCGCGCTGCGCGCGGAGCTCGGCGAGCACCCGGCGATCACCGCCGCGCAGATGGGACACCGCGATCCGCGGATGACCCTGCGCGTCTACACCGACGTCACGAACATGAGGCCGCGGACCCGGCTCGGCGGCCTTCTCGGGCGATCTGATTGGGCACCATTGGGCACCAACCCCGCTAAGGGCCAAAATCCGACACAACGGGAAGGCCCGGAAGACCCTCCGGAGGAGCCCGAAAACCGCCGAGCTAGCAGCGGCTTCTGCTAACGGGAGCGACGGGACTCGAACCCGCGGCCTCCGGCGTGACAGGCCGGCGCTCTAACCAACTGAGCTACGCCCCCGAGGGCGGCGCGTGGGTCAGGCAGGCTAGCCGCTCACCAGTGAAACGTTGGTGGCGACGGGACCCTTGGGGCCCTCCTCGGACTCGAAGCTGACCTTCGCCCCATCGTCGAGCGAGCGGTACCCGTCGCCGCTGATGCTCGAGAAGTGAACGAAGAGGTCCTTGCTGCCGTCATCCGGCGTGATGAAGCCGTACCCCTTCTCGTTGCTGAACCACTTGACCGTCCCTTCTGCCATTGCGCCTCCACTTCTTGGACCCGGGGATTGACCCCTCTGATGGCGCGTGAACCTAGCGAACCCGCCAGCGCGATGCCCCCGAGACGGATTAGGGTGAGCCGCGATGCGGCTGGTGACGTACAGGGCTGACGGGGAGGAGCGCGCCGGAGTGCTGACCGACGGCGGCGTGCTCGACGCGGCGCTGCTTCTGGGGATCGATCGCGTCGGCGTCAGGGAGCTGATCGCGGATGGGCGGCTCGACGATCTGCGCAAGCGCCTCGATGGCGCCGGCGCCGACCCCGTCGCAGGCGCCGAGCTGCTCCCGCCCCTCCCGGACCCGGACAAGATCGTCTGCATCGGGCTCAATTACCGCTCCCACGCCGCCGAGGCGGGGATCGACCCGCCCGACCACCCCACCTTCTTCGCCAAGTTCCGCAACGCGCTGGCCCCGCCCGGGTCGACTGTCGAGCTGCCCGCGGCGAGCGAGAAGGTCGACTACGAGGCCGAGGTGGCGTTCGTCGTCGGACGGCACTGCCAGGACGTCTCGCAGGACGAGGCCCTCGACGCCATCGCCGGCTACATGATGCTCAACGACCTCTCCGCCCGCGACCTCCAGTTCGCGACGCCGCAGTGGATGCCCGGCAAGGTCTTCGACGGCTCGGCGCCCTGCGGCCCGGCGATCGTCACCCCGGACGAGGCGGGCCCTGCCGACGCGATCTCGTTCGCCCTCGACCTCAACGGCAAGCGAATGCAGGAGGCATCGACCTCCGACCTGATCTTCTCGATCGCCGAGCTGGTGGCCAGGCTGTCGCGCTGGATGACGCTCGAGCCGGGCGACATCGTCTCCACCGGCACGCCATCCGGGGTGGGCAGCGTCCGCCAGCCGCGGGTCTGGCTCAAGCCGGGCGACGAGATCGTGATCTCCTCGCCCACCCTGGGCGAGCTGCGCACGACGATCGCGTAGCTAACCCGCGCGTTCCTCCACGAGCTGCTCAATGCTGCGGTAGACGCCGGGCGCGTTCTTCTTCAGCCTCTGCACCTCGAAGTGCCCGAGGCTGATCAGCTTCATCCTCGAGGTGGCCGTGACGGTGGCGGCGCGCATCTCGTCGTCGAGCATTCCCGCCTCGCCGAAGACGTCGCCGGGGCCGAGGTCGGCGAGATGCTCTCCCTCGCGAGTGACCTCGGCCGTCCCCTCCTCGATCGCGAGCAGCTCGCGCGAGAAGCCACCCTCCTCGAGGATCGCCTCCCCCTCCGGGACCTCCCTGGACTGCGCGAAGGCCGCGACCTGCTTGAGCTCCTCGTCCGAGGCGTCCGAGAACAGCGGGATTCGCTTCAGCTGAACGGCGTCCACACCTCGGCAACTTACCCCAGAGGACCTGGGTTAGAGTGCGGCTTCAACCACGGAACACGGCGAGAGGTGAGCTCAGATGGGATTGATGGACAACATCAAGAAGGCACAGGAAGCTGCCCAGCAGGCGATGCAGAACGCCGACGCCGGCTCGATGAGCCCGTCCGCCGGTGACGCCGAATACGCCAACCTGGCCATGAAGCTGAACCAGGGCGGCCTGCCGGGTGTCGCCACGATCAACTCGATCACCGAGTCCGGTGAGGGCTCCGACCCGGTCAACAAGGCCTATGACATCGGCGTCAGCGTGGCGCTCGAGAACGGTGAGAGCTACGACACGACGGTCCACCAGTACCTGACCCAGGACGCCGTCAACGCGTACCAGCCCGGCGGCAGGTTCCAGATCAAGGCCGACCCGGACGACACCAGCAAGGTCATGCTCTACGGGCAGGCCTAGCGGTCGCCGGCGGTAAATAGGGGTCCAGCCCTGGGCGCCGGCTGCCGATAGGAACATTGGCGTTTCTATGCCCCTGCTCGCGTCCATTACCGACTTCTTCTTCAACTGGTACCCGGTCTTCGGGGTCTTCTTCTCCGCCGGCATCCTGATCGTCTTCGTCTTCCTCCTTCGCACGACGATGGGGACGACGCGACCCGAGACGGTCAAGGCCAGCAAGACCGCCCCCGTCCTTTGGGACGACGTGCAGGGTGTCGACGCAGCCAAGGAGGAGCTGGTCGACGTCGCCGAGTGGCTCAAGGACCCCAAGCGGTTCGAGGCCCTCGGCGCCCGGGCGCCGCGCGGCGTGCTGCTCTACGGCCCACCCGGCACCGGGAAGACGATGCTCGCCCGCGCGGTCGCAGCGCATGCAGGTGTGGACTTCTTCGCCGCCTCCGGGTCGAGCTTCGTGGAGATGTTCGTCGGCCGCGGCGCGGCGCGGATCAGGCGCCTCTTCAAGGAGGCCCGCCACTCCGGCCGCGCGGTCGTGTTCATTGACGAACTCGACGCCGTCGGCGGGCATCGCGGCTCCGGTGCCGGGGACGGCGGCACCTCGGAGCGCGAGCAGGCCCTCAACCAGTTGCTGGTGGAGCTCGACGGCTTCGAGCGCGACCCCGGCACCGTGATCGTCCTCGCCGCCTCGAACCAGATCGAGAAGCTCGACAAGGCGCTGCTCCGCCCCGGCCGGTTCGACCGCCAGGTCCTGGTGGCTCCGCCCGACCGCGACGGGCGCGAGGCGATCCTGCGCTCGCACGCCCGGGACAAGACCCTGGCCGACACCGTCGACCTCGTCGACGTCGCACGCAAGACCACGGGGCTGACCGGCGCCCAGCTCGCCAACGCGCTCAACGAGGCCGCGATCATCGCCGGGCGCGCCGGGCGGATGGCGATCGCCCGCGAGGACCTCGACGAGGCGCTGCTCCGCCAGTCCGTCGGCTCGCAGCAGTCGCGGCGGCTGACGGACAAGGAACGCCGGATCGTCGCCTACCACGAGGGCGGGCACGCACTCTGCCGCCGGCTCTGCGGGCTCGATCCTCCCGAGATCCTCAGCATCGTCCCGCGCGGGCCCGCGCTGGGCTTCGTCGCCCACTCCCCCAGCGAGGACCGCTACCTCCGCTCCCGCAAGGACCTGATGGACGAGATCGTGATCCTGCTCGGCGGCCGCGCGGCCGAGGAGGAGGTCTTCGACGAGGTGTACTCGGGTGCCGCCGACGATCTCTCCAGGGTCCAGAAGGTGTGCGTGCAGATGGTCACCGAGTTCGGGATGACCGTGTCCCACGGCCCGCCCGACAGCGCCCCTCTCGCACAGCCCACCGGGGACTACGCGATGTCGGACCGGACGCGCCGGGACGTGGACGAGAACGCCCAGGAGCTCGCCCACATGGCCTACGCCCGGGCCCGCCAGCTGATGAAGGTAAACCGCCAGTGCCTCGACGACCTCGCCAGCAACGCGCTGGAGCGCGAGACCCTAACCCGCGAGGATCTCGACGAGATCTTCGACGCGCACGACCTGCGCCGCTCGTTCCTGCCGGAGGGCGAGGAGCCGGACGCGTCCGAGGCGCGCAAGTTGATCGCCAAGGATCGCGCCCGCTCCACCGGGGCGCTGATGCCCCAGCACACGAAGCCGGACTCGCCGGACGACGCAGACTGAACGGCGTCAGGGACCCTCGGTGTCCCGGTCTGGGTCGACGCCGGAGACCAGGATCCCTTCCGGAACACCGGTCTCGACGAGTTCGCCGGGGCGCTGCGCGCCGACGGCGCCCAGATCACGTTCCACATCTGGCCGGGGACCCACAGCGGCGACTACTGGCGCAGCCACTGGGACGACTACCTGCGCTTCTACGCCAGGGCGCTGGCCGACTGCCGCTAGACGGTGCGCGTGCCGCCGCGTCCCATGAAGAAGATCAGCAACGCGACGATCGCCAGCGCAAAGAGAACCGGGTGGATGATTGCCCCTCCCGCGATGGCGATGATCAGCAGGACGACACCTGCAATTAGCCACAACATGAGCATTCCTCCTTCCTTGGCCTGACTTGCTCGGCGCTCGTATACCCGCACTGAGAGAGGGCAACCGGAAATGCCGATCGGCTGGGGAACGCGGCGATGGGCGGTGCCGGGCTCGAACCGGCGACCTTCTCGGTGTAAACGAGATGCTCTCCCAACTGAGCTAACCGCCCTGGGCCCGCCCGATTATGACCGGCGCGGTGCCCGGCAGGCGGTGGTACCGTCGCGCGCCATGTGGAGGCGAGTCCTTGGGGGACTTCCCATTGCCGCGGTCGTCGCGGCCGCGCTCGCGTGGGCGCCCGCCGCGAGCGCGCAGGACGTGACGATCACCTCCTTCGACGGCACCAAGATCGCGGCCCACTGGTTCGTGGGGAATGGCGTCGGCGCCGGCGATCGCGCTCCGACGATCCTCGAGGGGCCGGGTTGGAGCCAAGGGGGCGACACGAACAGCGGGAGCGGCGGCCCCGACGCCGGCGCGATCTTCGGGGTGCCGGGCATCAGCAACTTCATCAGCCACGGATACAACGTCCTCACCTGGGACCCGCGCGGGTTCGGCCAGTCGGGCGGCACCGTCGAGATCGACGATCCGCGCTACGAGGGCCGCGACGTCCAGGCCCTGATCGACTGGGTCGCGAAGCAGCCGGAAGCCCAGATAGACCAGAGCTGCTCGACGACCAGGAAGCGCGCCAAGAAGCGCAAGCGCCGCGCCACGCGTCAGGTGACCTGCGCGACCAGTCCCGACGACCCGACGATCGGAATGGCGGGCGCCAGCTACGGCGGCGGCATCCAGCTGGTCGCCGCCGGGCTCGACAGGCGGATCGACGCGATCGCCCCGACCATCGCCTGGCACTCGCTGCTCACCAGCCTCTTCCCCGAGAGCAACATCAAGCTCGGCTGGGGGTCGATCCTGGAAGCCATCGGCGTCGAGGGGTCGCTGCCAGGCGGCCTGAGCGCCCCCGCGACGGCCGCCGGCCGGCAGGACCCGCACTTCTATTCCATCCTCACCAACGGCCTGGCGACCGGGACGACCACCCAGGACGACCTCGACTGGATGGCATCCCACGGGCCCGGCGACCTGTTGAACCGGATCCAGGTCCCGACGCTGATCATGCAGGGGACCGTCGACACCCTCTTCCCGCTTGACGAGGGGGTCGCCAACTTCGAGGGGATCGGCGCGAACCCGCTGAGGACGGCCGCGATCAGGGCCAACGGGAAGAGGAAGAAGCGCAAGCGCGGGCGCCGCTCCGCGTCGGACGTGCAGAGGGTCCCGGTAAAGATGATCTGGTTCTGCGGCGGGCACGGCGTCTGCCTCACCGGCGCCGGTCCCGGCAGCGCCTACCTCGACCAGCGCCAGCTCGCCTGGTTCGACCGCTACCTCCGTGGCAAGCAGGACACCGACACTGGCCCGAAGTTCGCCTGGATCGCCGATGACGGCCAGCTCCGGAGCAGCGACGCCTATCCGCTCGATCCGGCGGGCCGGCTGCACGCTGCGGGCTCGGGGGCTCTGCCGATCGTCCCCGGCCAGGGGAGCGGCGCGCTGATCTTCGCCACGGCGGCCGCCAACGCGGTCAACCTGGCGGTCCCGGGGCCCAGCGGCGAGGCGAACGTGGTTGGGCCCCCGCACCTCGACCTCACCTATCAGGGGACCGCGGTTCCGCAGGAGACCTGGGTCTACGCCCAGTTCGTGAACCCGCGGAACGGGATGGTGCTCGGGAATCAGGCAACACCGATCCCGGTGAGGCTCGACGGGCAGTCTCACTCGATCTCGCGGGACCTGGAGATGGTCGGCGGGCGTGCGCCGGCGGGCGGCGGCTACACGCTGCAGCTCACCGCGTCGTCCTCGCTATTCGACATCCAGCGCTCGGCCGGGGCGGTCACGTTCGGAAACATCGACGTGACGATGCCGCTCGGCGACCCGGTGACCGGCGCCTCCGAGGTCGCGGCCAAGCATCGCAAGCGCAAGCATCGCAAGCGCAAGCACCGCCACTAGCCGCGAGGCGGCATAGGGTTCGGCGGGATGAGGGTGCTGGTGACCAGCTCGCGCATGCCGTTTGCGCTGGACGTGATCCGCAAGCTCGGCGAGAGCGGGAACGAGGTGTACGCCTGCGACAGCTATGCGGCGTCCCCCGGCAGCCACTCGAAGTACCTCGCCGCACACTTCACCACAGCCTCCGCCTCGGCCGACCCGCAGCAGTTCGCCGCCGATGTGGAGCGCATCGCCACCGTCAACGACATCGAGCTGGTGGTGCCGATGTTCGAGGAGGTCTTCTACCTCGCGGCGCAGCACGAGGCGCTCTCGGCCGTGACCGGGCTCTACGCGCCGCCATTCCAGACGCTCGCGCAGGTGCACGACAAGGGCACCTTCCAGGAGCTCTGCGACCGGCTCGAGATCCGGACGCCGCACACCGTCCTGGCCCATACTCGCGCCGAGCTCGACGAGGCGATCGAGCGGTTCCCGGAGTACTTCGCCCGAGCCGCCTTCTCGCGCGGCGGAGTCGGCCTGCTCACCAACACCGGGCCGCTCGCGGGACACCTCACCCCGGACGACTGTCATCCGACCGAGGCCAATCCCTGGCTCGTTCAGGAGTTCGTCGGCGGGCCGATGCACTGCACCTTCTCCTGCCTTCACGATGGGGCGGTGGCCACGCACATGTCCTACAGAGCGCCCCGGCAGTGGGAGCACTCGACCGGGATCCAGTTCCTCTCGGTCGACCCGGCCGACACCCTGGCGACCGTCCAGCAACTCGGCCAGGAGCTGGGCTGGAATGGCCAGATGTCCCTCGACTTCATCGAGACGAGCGAGGGCCTGGTGATGATCGAGTGCAACCCGCGCCCGACCGACGGCGTGCTGCTGATGACCGCCGAGGAGCTGGAGCGGGGACTGCTGAAGCCCGAGGACGAGACCCTGCTGGTTCCGGCGGGGCGCGAGGAGCAGCTCGACTTCGCCGTCTTCGCGCAGATCTTCAAGGAGCCGCTCCACGAGGCGCCCAAGACGATCGAGGACCTGGCCAGGATCCACGGCACCGATCGCGGCTGGCGCGACGCGATGCCCAAGCTCTACTCGTTCCTCGCGCTCGGGCGCTTCGAGCGCCTCAGCCTGCGCGACCGCGAGCAGCTCTTCGTCGCAATGGCGGACGGCATCACCTGGGACGGCCAGCCGATCCCGGGGCTTCCGCCCGACGACGCGGCGTATCTCGCCAAACTGACCGGGTGATGGATCGCTCAGTCCTCTGGCGCGCGGCCGCCGCGCAGGTGGTGGCCGTTGCCGTGGTGTCGCTGATACTGGCGGTGACCCTGCCTCACTCGTTCTTCGAGGACTGGGGCTGGCTGACAGGGCCCGCGGCCTGGCTCGGCTGCGCGGCGCTGACGGCCCGGGCGCTGCACCTCGATGTTCGCGGCGTGATGCTCGGCGCGATCCTGGCGGGGATCCCGAGCGCGATCGCGGTGCTCGCCGGCGTCCACTGGCTGGGAGTGATCATCGCCATCGCGGCGTTCGCCGCCTGGTGCGCCTGGCTCGCCCGGCGACCGGGAGGCGTGCTGTGGACCTAGGGATCGACGGTCGCACCGCCCTGGTGATGGGCGCCAGCCGCGGCATCGGCCGTGGCATCGCCGGCGCCCTCGCGCGGGAGGGCGCCCGGGTGGCGATCTCCAGCCGCTCCGAGGATTCGCTGCGCGACGCCGCCGAGGAGATGGACGGGGAGATCCACACGTTCCCGGCCGACACCGGAGACCTGGACCGGCTGCGAGAGCTGCCGGGCGAGGTGGCGGAGGCGCTGGGCCCCGTCGACATCCTCGTCACCAACACCGGTGGGCCGCCGGCCGGCGGGGCGCTCGAGAACTCGCTGGAGGAGTGGGAGGAGGCGTTCCGCTCCCTCGTGCTCGCAACCCGCGTCCTGGCCGAGGGGGTCCTCCCCGGGATGCGGGAGCGAGGCTGGGGGCGAATCGTGAACGTCGCGTCGAGCTCGATCCGCGAGCCGATCCAGGGCCTGACGCTCTCGAACGCGAACCGCATGGCGGCGCTCGGGCTCCTCGAGACCCTGGCCGACGAGGTCGCCGGCGACGGCGTCACGGTCAACACTGTCGCCACGGGCATGTTCGCCACCGAGCGGCTCGCCGACCCGCAGGGATCGCTCGAGGGCGCTGAGGCCGCGGCGAAGCAGAGGGTCCCCGCGAAGCGGCTCGGGCAACCCGAGGAGTACGGCGACCTGGTCGCCTTCCTGTGCTCGGAGCGGGCCGCCTATCTCACGGGAGCGGTGATCCCGCTCGACGGCGGCCTGCTCCGATCGGTCTAGCTCAGAGGCCTTCCGGCTCCGCGCCCGCCGAGTCCTCACCCTCATCGGGCTCAGCGGACTCGTCCTGATCCGCCTCGGCCGTCGTGGCGTCGCCGATCTCGTCGGTCGTGGTCTCGGCAGCGGCCTCGGCCTCGGGTGCCTGCTCCTCCTGGATCTCACCGGCCTCCTGTGCCTCCTGCAACTCGTCGGTCATCTCGGCCTCCTTTTCGCATCGGTTGACTTCGGCCCCCCGTGATATCGAAGGCGAGCCAGCGCGATGTGAAGCCGCTGTGACGGTTACGCGGTGGCGGGCCTTGGAGCTCGCCGGAACGCCACGAGCAGCCAGACCCCGCCGGCGATCATCATCGCCAGGCTGAGCAGCTGGGCCAGGGTGAGGCCGACGGCGACGTCGCTGTTGCGGCGGATGAACTCGACCAGGAAGCGCTCGGTCCCCGCCAGCAGCAGGTAGAGGGCGAAGAGCGTCCCGTTCGTGAACCGGTCGCGGAGACGCCACAGCACCAGGGCGACGAGCCCCATCGTCAGGGTCTCGTAGACCGGAGTCGGGTGGACGGTCTGGTCGGTCGGCTTCGTCCCATCCGGATACGCCATCGCCCACGGGCCGTTCCAGGCCTTGCCGTAGTCGCCATCGCCGGAGAGCTGGCAGCCGCAGCGGCCGATCGCGTAGCCGACCGCGAGGGCGGGGGCGGCGAGGTCGAGCAGGGCGAGGCCGAGATAGCCGCGCCACCAGGCCCAGAGCACGACTCCGAGGGCGCCGCCGATCACCCCTCCGTACCAGACCAGGCCGGAGCCGGAGAAGACGTTGCCGAGCAGGTCGCCCTTGACGTCGCTGTAGTTCTCGAGGATGAAGTCGAGGCGGGAGCCCACGAGGCCGCCGACCAGCGCGGCGAAGCCCATCTCATACGCCCAGTCGACCGGCTTGCCGAGCTCCTCGAGCCGCCGCCAGATCACCGCGCCGGCCCCGATGAAGGCGAGCGCGAAGCAGATCCCGAAGGTCTGCAGGGTCAGCGGTCCGAGGTGGATCGTCGGGAGCACCGGAACGGGAGGCTAGTCCAGCCGGCTAAACGGGCCGCGGCTCAGTCGGAGAAGACGCCGGACATCGCCTTCAGGCCGGCGTCCATGCCGCTCCAGAAGGGGCCACCGTGGAACGGCTTGCCGTGGCGGAACCGCCAGGGGACGGAGGTGCCGAGCATCTTCTTTCCCACGCGCCAGATCCTCGAGGAGCCGACCCGGTAGGCGCCATTCGCGTCCGGCCGGACCTCGATCGGGTGCGCGGGGTCACCGGTGAGACGGAGCGGGACCTTGGCGAAGGTCGCCTTGTCGAACTGCTCCATGATGCACATGCTGACCGGGTCGAAGCTGAGCTCGGGCTCGGTTCCGAGAATCTCTGCCGCGATCTGCGACGCGGCCGCATCCCCCTGGAGGAAGGCGAGGAATGCCTGCTTGACCGGGAAGTCTCCGGCGTCCCCGACCGCGTAGATCTCCGGATGGCGGGTGAGCCGCCGGGTCGCGAGGTCAGTCGCCAGGAAGCCACGGTCGTCGGCGTCGAGGCCCGCGAACGGCGTGGAGGCGACGTACGGCGGGAAGGCGACCAGCAGGTCGTGTTCGATCCGCTCGCCGTGGTGGAACTCGACTCCCTTCGAGTCGACGCTGTCGACGACCCAGTCCGTATGTCCCTCGATTCTCCGCCGCTCGAACTCGTCGGTGACGAGCTCGTGGAGGCGAGGGCCGAACGCCTGGATGTAGCCCTGTTCGTAGGTCGCCCAGGTGATCGAGGTCGCGTCCCGCCCGCCCTTACGGCGCAGCCAGGTCTCGAACATGAGGACGATCTCGTAGAGCGGCCCGGCGCACTTGTTGTTCGGCGGGATCAGGAAGAGCACGCGCTGATGCTCGCCTCGCGTTGCCGCGGCCAGGACGCGTTCGAACCCGGCTCGAAGCTGGAGCATCTGCTCGGGCGTCCACATGCTGATCGCGTGCTCGGCGAGGCCCGGGATCTCGCTGGGCCGCATCCCGGAGCCGGTGGCGACTACCAGCTGGTCATAGGAGAGCCTGCGGCCGTCGACCTGCACCTGTCGAGCATCCGGGTCGATCTCGTCGGCATGGCCATGCACGAGCTCGATCCCGCGCTTCGACGCCGGCTTGGCCAGAGGCACCTTGAGGCGCTCGGGGTCGAGCCCGAAGGGCACGTAGATCGAGTTCGGCTTGAAGAGGAAGTGGTCCTGGTCGGAGACGAGGGTGATCTGGGCGCGGTCGCCGGCGCGCAGGCGGAGGTCGAAGGCGGTTTCGAGCCCGCCGAAACCGCCTCCGAGCACTACGACACGAGTTCGAGCCAACCCGCCAGGGCCGGGAACTCCATTTCCCGTGGTGCTTTCCGCCATGGCGGTCAGGCTGCCAGCGGTGGGAGCCCCGTACATCGGTTGTGGGCACAGAGGCCGCCTACGGGTTTTCCACTGAGTAGCCCCGGCGGGAATTGAACCCGCGTTCCCAGGTTGAAAACCTGATGTCCTAGCCATTGGACGACGGGGCCGTAGCGCGGAAGTGTAGGAAGGTCGGTGCCTAGCCCAGCAGCCGTTCGAGCAGCGCCTTCTGCGCGTGCAGGCGGTTCTCGGCCTGGTCCCAGACCGCCGAGCGTTCTCCGTATAGAACCTCGGCGCTGATCTCCTCGCCCGGGTGAGCCGGCAGGCAGTGCAATGCGATGGCGCGATGAGACGCCGCCGCCAGCAGCTCGTCGTTCAGCTGGTAGGCCGCCAGATCGCTGCGCCGGCGATCGGCCTCGTCCTCGTCCCCCATGCTCACCCAGACGTCGGTGTAGATCGCGTCGGCCTCCGAGACGGCCGCGAGGGGGTCGGCAACGAGCACCGTCAGTCCCTCCTCGATCCGGTAGCCCTCGGGGCTCGAGATCACGACGTCCACGCCTGCGATCCCGCCCAGGATCGCCAGCGACCGGGCGACGTTGTTCCCATCGCCCACGTAGGCGAGCCGCAGCCCCTCCAGCTCGCCGAAGCGCTCCTTCAGGGTGAGCAGATCGGCCAGCGCCTGACACGGGTGGTGCTGCGGCGTCAGGCCGTTGATCACCGGAACGCTCGCGCCCTCCGCGAGGTCGCGGACCCGCTCGTCGGAGCCCGACCGGATCACGATGCCGTGTAGATAGCGGGACAGGATCCGCCCGGTGTCCCCGAACGACTCGCCGCGGGTCAGCTGTAACTCGTCGCCACGGAGCACGACCGGCGTCGCGCCCAGCTCGGCGGTCCCTACCTCGAACGAGACGCGTGTCCGAGTCGACGGCTTCTCGAAGACCAGCGCCACCGAGAACCCAGCCAGCGAGCTGCTTCCCTCGCCACGATCGCGCCCGCGCTTGAGCTCCTCGGCGCGCTCGAGCAGCGCGAGCAGCTCGTCGCGATCGAGCTCCTCGCCCGTCAGGAAGTCGCTGGCTGGAAGATGTGCCGTCGGTGGAGGCATCGGGCAGCCGATACTAGGGCCGTGCAGCTCACCGCGATGACATGGAACTTGTTCCACGGACGGGACTGGCCACCCGTGCCGGACCTCCAGGTGCGCGCCCACAAGGGCAACTTCCGCCGCGGTCCGCGCCTGGGAAAGGACTACGAGCAGGTCAACTGGGACCTGTTCGACGAGTTCGCCGCTCTGATCGACAGCGTCCACTGGGACGTCGCCCTGTTCCAGGAGTTCCCGCCGAGCTGGTCGACCCAGCTCGCACGCGCGTGCAGCGCCGAGGCTCACCGCGCGCTCAGCGGCCGCAACTGGCTGCAGCCCTTCACGTCGGTGATCGGGCGCTGGCGACCCGACCTGCTCGGGGCCTGGGAGGGCGGATCGGACACCACCCTCGTTCGCGGCACCGCCGGGGGAATCGCGGAACGCCGGCGGGAGGTGCTCACCCGGAGGCCGGAGCTCCGCGTCATGGCGCTGACCCGGCTCGAGGCCGGACCCTGCGTCGCCAACGTTCACGTCAGCACCAAGCCGGCGTCGGCCGAGCGCGAGCTGCTCGATGCCGCCGAGCGAGCAATCGCGTTCTCCGGCTCGGACCCTCTGATCCTCGGCGGCGACTTCAATGTCAGGCCCAAGGCGAGCGCGGTATTCGACCAGCTCGAGGAGCGCTTCGGCCTCGCCCCCCGCACGGCCCCGGATCGCCTCAGCCACCTGCTGGTGCGGGATCTGGAGGTGATCGAGCACCCAACCGCGTGGCCGCCCGAGGCTCGAGACGTGGTCGACCCAGACACCGGATTGAAGATCCGGCTCTCCGATCACAACCCCGTGATTGGAAGGTTCGCGTCTGTGGAATAGTGCGATCGATGGCAAGCTCGCCCACCGGGTCAGAGGAGAACTCCCGCGCCGAGCAGAGCGTCCAGGCGTTTCGCGAGGCGCTGGAGAAGAGCATCACCATCTCGCGAGAGCGGCTCCAGGAGGTTGTAGACGACGCCGTCAGGCGCGGCCGGATGACCCGGGGCGACGCCGAGGAGATGGTCGGGCGACTCGCCACCAGAGGGCGCGAACAGGCCGACGACCTCCTCTCCCAGCTCGACGGCCTGCTCTCTCAGGTTCGCGAGGTGCCGGACCGGGCCCGGCAGGAGGTCGGCGGCCGGGCCGAGGTGGCGCGGAAGCGGACCGTGGCCGCGGTGGAGGGGCCGCTCGCCGGCGCCGACAGGGTTCGCCGCGCAGCACGGGTTCCGGGCTTCCCGATCACCGCGTACGACCAGCTCTCGATTCGTCAGATCGACCGGCGGCTACAGGAGCTCAGCCGCCAGCAGCTGCGCAAGGTCCGCGAGTACGAGCGGACGAACAAGGCTCGCAAGGGCCTGCTGCGTTCGCTCGATAGGAAGCTCAGCGACTAATTACTTGAGCGACTTCCGCCGCTCGTCGAGCTCCTTGGCGATCTCGTCCAGCGACTCCACCGAGCCCTGCGCCCGCACCGCGAGCTTGGCCAACTCCTTGCGGACGTCCTCGGTCGCCTTGTCCAGGGTCTCGCGCCAGCCCGAAATCTGGTCCTGAGCCTTCTCGCTCGCGCCACCGGAGACGTCCCGCAGGCGCGACACGGCCGAGTCGATGCTGGAGCGCACGTCGCCGGTCGCCTTCTCACCGGCTGCGCGCAGATCGTCGATCGCCTTCTGAACCTGGTCCTTGACACCGCTGCTTTCGCTTGATTCCACCTTGGTCCTCCTAATCGGGGTATATGCGAGGGCGCGCCCCTGGCGCGACCCGTTATAGGCGGGTTCGGGGCAAGCCTATACGGCGGTCAGCTCCGTCGCGAGGCGCTCGAAGTCAAGCGATCCGCCCGTCGCATCCGCCAGCAACCGTTCCGCTTCGCGCCGCTGCCCCTGGGCCCAGAGACCGCGCAGCCATTCGCCCGCCTCGCGATCGTCGAACCAGGCATCCCCGAAGCGCCCCTCGAGCTCCCGGCGCCAATCGCCCTCCAGCGCCCAGGCGCGCAGGTAGCAGGCGACGTAGAAGCTCGGATCGACGTCCGAGAGCCAGGTCTCCCGCGGCCACGGCACGCCGATGCGCTCCCCGAGCAGCGCCGAATACCGCTCGGGCATCGCCTTCAGGTCCACCCCGGGCCCGTGCAGCTCGACCTCGTAGGCGATCTTCGCCGAGTAGCGCCGCAGCATCATCAGCCGGGCTGCGCGGGCATGCTCGATCGCGGCCGCCGCCCCCTCCGCGCCAAGGATCCTCCCCAGCCACTCCGGGCTGGCGGTCAGGCCCTCCAGCAGGAACGCGAACGACTCCGTGACCGCGTTGTCGCCCAGGTGGCGGAACTCGAACGCCAGATCGGCCTCGGTGCAGCCGTAGTGCTCGGCGTGACCGGCCTCGTGGAAGAGGGCTGCGTAGTCCTCCCGGCCCCCAATCGGCGGCATCACCAGATACACCTCCTGGGGCACCCTCGGCGTCGAGCAGAAGGCGCGCGGGCTCTTCGTCGGCCGCTTCTCGGTGTCCAGGGTGACGTTTCGCTGAGCGTCCAGGTCGATCCCCAGCCCGGAGAGCGTCCGCCGCAGCGCGGGGACCATCCGGTCGCTCGGGAAGAGGTCGTCGAGGTGCGCAGCGCGGAAGAAGCGGGCCAGGTCAGAGCGCCGCAGGCCGGCGAGCGGCGCTCCCACCGTCCGCTCCAGGTCGGGGTCGACCGTGCGCGCGTAGCCGGCCTCGGTCGCCTTCGCGAACTCGCCCAGGCGCCCGGCGAGCGCCCTGAGATTGAGCGCGCGGACGTCCGAGTAGGCGTCCAGATAGGAGGGCCAGCCGAGCTCCGAGCAGGCTGCGTGTGCGCTCTCCAGCGCCTCCAGATGAAGAGGGTTGAGCCGCTCGGCGTGCACCGCGGTGCGCGCCGCCTCGATCTCCGCACGGCGACCGGCGTCCGGCTCGTTCGCCTGTGCGACCGGCGCCATCCGGTAGGCGATCGTCTCGCCGGCGACCTCGATCTCGAGGGACGCCTCGAGCTCGGCCGTCCTGGCCTCGATCTCCCGCGTCCGCGCCCCGAGGAATCCGTCGAGCGCGAACTGATGGAGGTAGCGCAGCCGCGTGGCCTCCTCGCCCATCGCGGCGCTCCTCTCCTCGCCGACGCGCTCGACCGCCTCGCGATCGAAGAGCGCCTCATGGCGTTCGTAGATCGGCTCGATCGCGAGGTCGGCCTTGTGCCCCGCCAGATGGAGGTAGTACTCGCGGTCTATCTCCTCGAGGAAGCCCTCGGCGCCCCGCCGGTATTGATCGAGATCCCACGGCAACGGCTGCAACGATAGGCCGACGATGCCCGATGGGACGATCACCCAGGAGCGCCCCGCCCGCGGCGAGCTTCTCACGCTCGACGTCGAGTCGCTGGCCTATGGCGGCAAGGGCGTGGCCCGGAAGAACGGCTATGTGGTCTTCGTCGCCGGCGCGTTGCCCGGCGATCGCGTCACCGCCGAGGTGACCAAGGCCAAGCGGGGCTACGCGGAGGCGTCGACGCGGGAGATCGTCCGCGAATCCCCCGACCGGGTGCCGCCTCGCTGCGATCATGGCGGCGAGCCCTGCCCG
Organism: uncultured Solirubrobacterales bacterium; assembly: GCA_963815665.1. Lineage (GTDB taxonomy): Bacteria > Actinomycetota > Thermoleophilia > Solirubrobacterales > 70-9 > DASUPK01. Next base: position 20,315 of record CAWFHN010000023.1, read on the forward strand.
GGGGCTCCGTGGCAGGGCCTCGCGTACGAGGAGCAGCTGCGCCAGAAGCAGACCCAGGTCGAGGACGCGCTGGTCAGGCTCGGCGGTCTGGAGGGCTTCGAGCTCGAGCCGATCGAGCCGGCCGTGGAGCGCTGGCGCTATCGCAACAAGCTCGAGTACTCGTTCGGGGACCGCGAGGGCGAGCTGGTCCTCGGCTTCCACGCGCGCGGCCGGTGGGACCTGATCGTCGACGCCGAGGACTGCCAGCTCGCCTCGGAGCGCAACAACGCGCGGCGCAACGAGCTCCGCGACTGGGCCCGCTCCGCCGGACTCCCGGCGTACGACCTGCGGGCGCAGCGGGGGGTCCTGCGAAACCTGGTGATCCGGGAGGGCCGCCGCACCGGGCAGCTGCAGAGCCGCCTGGTCACCTCCCCCGCCGAGATCCCGCGGCCGCCGGTGGACCTGCACACGATCGTCGAGGGCCCCGGCAGCGGCACCGACGGGCCCACGGGCGCGGTCGGCGCCGAGTATCTCGAGGAGGAGCTCTGCGGCCTGCGCTTCCGGATCTCCCACCGCGCCTTCTTCCAGACCAACACCGAGATGGCGGAGCGGCTCTACGGGATCGCGGCCGAGAGGGCGGGGCTGACGGGCACCGAGCGCGTTTTCGATCTCTTCTGCGGGATCGGCACCCTCGGTCTGACCCTGGCGAAGGGCGCAGGCGAGGTCTGGGGCATCGAGATCGTGCCGGACGCGATCGTCGACGCGGAAGAGAACGCCCGCATCAACGGAATCGGCAACGCCCGCTTCAGAACCGGGGACGCCCGCAAGGAGATACGCCCGCTGCTCGCCGAGGCCGGCCGGCCAGACGTCGTGGTCGTCGATCCGCCTCGAGCCGGCCTTTCCAAGAAGGTCGTCCGCCGCCTGATCGAGTGTGAGGCGCCGCGGATCGTCTACGTCTCCTGCAACCCGACCACGCTCGCCCCCAACGCCGCTCAGCTCACGGAGGCCGGCTATAGGCTCCGGCGCGTGAAGCCGGTCGACATGTTCCCCCAGACGCCCCACATCGAGTGCGTGGCGCTGCTGGAGAAGGCCGCGTGAGCCGAGCCTTCGGCGTCACCGCCGGGCTCAACCCGGAGATCGCGAGCCCGCTCGCCGGCCGCTGCCAGGAGCTCGGCTACCACTCGATGTGGTCGAACGACCACCCCGGCGCCAAGGGGCTCGAGACCCTCGCCGCCTACGCAAAGGGTGCCGACCGGATCGATCTCGGCGTCGCCGTCATCGCCCTCGACCGCCAGTCCCCCGGTGAGATAGCCGCCGACATCGAAAGCTTCGGCGTCGATCGGGGACGGCTCTGGCTCGGCATAGGCGCGGGCTTCACGGAGAAGCCCTTGACCACGATGCGCGAGGCGCTGCCCGGCCTGCGCGAGGCCCTGCCTGGCGTACGCCTCGTCCTCGCCGCGATGGGTCCGAAGATGTGCGCCTTCGCCGGGGCCGAATGGGACGGTGTCTTCTTCAACTGGATGACCCCGGAGTACGCGACCAAGGCTCGTGGCTGGGTCGAGGAGGGCGCCCAGGGTGCCGGCCGCGAGCCGCCGACGGTCTTCGGCTACGTGCGGACAGCCGTCGGAGCGAACGCCGAGGGCCGACTCGCCAAGGACGAATCCTTCTACCGCGATCTCCACAAGGGCTATCGCGACCACTTCGATCGCCAGGGGGCACCTGAGGGAACCGTCGGCGTCGCGGGCGAGAACGAGAGCGTCGTCCAGGCGGGGCTCGGCCGCTACCGCGCCCTCGACACGGTCGTGGTCAGGGCCTTGGCCAGCGCGACCATCGACGACATGAGCGCGCTGGCGGAGGCATCAGCACCAGGAGACTGACCAAGGGCTTCGCCATCAGGTCGCGGTCACGAGCGGCCGCCCCACACAAGTCGCTTCGGGCTTCGCCCTTCGCTCCAAGGTGGAGCGGCCTGGTGACCGCTAGTGCCCCGACTCGGTGGCGACATCGGCCGGCGCAGGCGCGCGGCGGCCCTTGAGCAGCGGCACCACCGTGATGCCGATGCCGATGACGGCGATCGCCAGCGAGGTCAGGATCGCCGGGTGGAATCCGTCGAGCAGCGCCGCGGCACTCCCGGCGGGCGAGCTGGACGCGGCGGTGCCGGCGTCGATCACCGCCGTGGCGATCGCGAGTCCAATCGCGCCGCCGACCTGGAATGACGTGTAGACCAGCCCGGAGGCCAGCCCCTGCTCCTCCGGCGCCACGCCACCGGTCGCCGCCATGTTCAGCGGCCCGAAGGTGAGCGCGAAGCCGATCCCGGCCAGGATGAAGGTGGGCAGCATCCCGGTCAGGTAGTCGGTGTTCGCCCCGATGTTGAGGAACAGCACGTACGAGGCCGCGAGGCTGGTGAGACCGATGGCGATCGGCACGGTCGTTCCGAAGCGGTTGACGACCCGCCCGATGTTCGGGGAGGCTGTCGCCACGATGATCCCGGTGGGCAGGAAGGCAAGCGCCATTTCGACCGCCGACCAGTCCCTCAGATCCTGCATGTACAGGGTCCCCATGAACTGGAACCCGAACCAGCTGCCTAGGAGCGCCATCGCGCCGAAGTTGGCGCGCCGCAGCTGAGCCGAGCGGAAGATGCCCAGGCGAACCAGGGGATTCGGGCTCTTCTGCTCGATCAGGACGAAGGCGCTGAGCAAGGCCGCGACGCCGACGAAGGAAAGCAGCGTACGAGGCGAGCCCCAACCCACGTTCGGGGCCTCGACCACGGTGTAGACGAGCCCCAGCATGCTGGCCGCCAGGGTCGCCGTCCCTCCGAAATCGAGCTTTCGCAGCGAGAAACCCGCGGTCGCCTCGTCGCGGTCGAGATAGCGCGGCAGCAGGAAGAGGATCCCCGCCGCGATCGGCACCGGCATGAAGAACGTGTACCGCCAGCCGAGCTCTGTCAGCAGGCCGCCGAAGATCAGCCCGAGCGACCACCCGCTCGCGCCGGTCGCGGTGTAGACGCTGAGCGCCTTGTTGCGCGCCGGGCCCTCCGCGAACTTCGTGGTGATGATCGAGAGCCCCGCGGGCGCCGTGAACGCAGCCGACGCGCCCTTGATGAACCGGGTGGCGATCAGCGTCGTCCCGTCGCTGGCGATGCCGCCGATGAACGAAGCCACCACGAAGACCGCGAGACCGCCCAGCAGCACCTTGCGGCGGCCGATCAGATCGGCCGCGCGACCGCCGAGCAGCAGCAGGCCTCCGTAGCCGAGCACGTAGCCGCTGACGATCCATTGCAGGGAGCTGGGCTGCAGGTCGAGCTCGTGGCCGATGTTCGGCAGGGCCACGGCCACCATGGAGACGTCCATCCCGTCGAGGAAGAGGACGCCGCAGAGGAGCAGCAGAAGGCCCCAGAGGCGGCTGTCGAATCGAGTTGCTGATGCGGTCTGTGTCGCTTGCTCCATGTCTGTCTCCCAAACGGTCCGAGGGGCAAAGTCTGTGAGGCGGGTAGTATATGCATACGCATGCATTGTGTCAACAGAAATTGCGCATGCAACATTTGTTATAATGCGGCCCCGCATGGGGGCCAAGAGAGGTGAGGCGAGATGCCCGCAAAGGCCACGAAGAGAGACCAGCTTCTAGATCGATGGACTGAGCTCGAGACCGAGCACGCCCGTGTGCGCGAGGCGATGGAGCACGCCCTGCAGCGCGAGCACCGGCTCTCCCTGAGCGAGTACGAGGTGCTCCGCCGCCTCTCCGAGTCCCCCGAGGGCCACCGGCGCATCCAGGAACTCGCCGAGGAGATCCACCTGAGCCAGAGCGCCCTCTCCCGCCTCGTGCAGCGCCTCGAGGACGACGGCTACGTCTGCCGGAACGTCTGCGACCACGACCGCCGCGGCGTCTTTGCCTGCGTCACCGACGCGGGCCGCAAGGCCCAGTCGGAGGCGCACCCGACCCAGGTCTCGGTCCTAGCCGAGACGCTGGGCGACCCCGCCTAGAGGCACGCCGAAGCCCCGCGAGAATCGCCGGCGCGGCATACTGGCGGCGTGTCCAGGGCGAGGAGAGCCGGGGCCGTCACCGTTGCGGTTGCGCTCGCGGTCGGACTGCTCGTTTCCACCGCGCTCGGCGCACCCACCGCACCCCTCGGGCACTCGGGACGCTGGATCACCGATGCCCGGGGCCGTGTCGTGATCCTGCACGGCGTCAACATGGTCAACAAGAAGCCGCCGTACTCTCCCGCGGCCACCGGGTTCGGGGACGACGACGCGTCGTTCCTCCAGCACAACGGCTTCGACGCCGTCCGGCTCGGCCTGATCTACAAGGGAGTCGAGCCCAATCCGGGCGCATACGACGATGGCTACCTCGACCAGATCGCTCAGACCGAGGCGAACCTCGCTCGCCACGGGGTCTTCAGCCAGTTCGACTTCCACCAGGACCTCTACAACGAGCGCTTCCAGGGCGAGGGCTGGCCGGACTGGGCCGTCCAGGACGACGGCCTGCCCAATCCCAAGCTCGGCTTTCCCACCAACTACTTCGGTAACCCGGCGCTGATCCGGGCCTTCGATCACTTCTGGGCGAACGATCCCGGGCCTGGCGGAATCGGCCTCCAGGACCGCTACGCCGCGGCCTGGGGCCATGTCGCGGCGCGCTTCGCCTCAGCCCGGCACACCCTCGGCTTCGACCTGATGAACGAGCCCTGGCCCGGGACGCCGTTCGCGACCTGCCTGGTGCTGACGGGTTGCCCGGCGTTCGACACCGGATCCCTGGAGCCGTTCTACCGGCGGGTATTCGCCCAGATCAGGAGCGTCGAGCCACGGAAGCTCGTCTGGTACGAGCCGAACGTGCTCTTCAACTTCGGCGCCGCAACCAACCTCCCGAGCCTCGGCGACTCCTCTGCCGGATTCACCTTCCACCTCTACTGCACTCTCGGCCTGACGATCCCCGCGTACAAGGGCCAGGGCTGCGACCTGCTGAACGAGCACGTCCTCGCAAACGCCGACAAGCAGGCCCAGGCGACCGGGGACGCCCTGATGCTGAGCGAGTTCGGCGCGACCGATGACCTGAGCACGATCAGCCAGGACGTGAGGCAGGCCGACCAGCACATGGTCTCGTGGGAGTACTGGCACTACTGCGAGTGCCTGGACCCGACGACCACCGGCTCGGGGACCCAGGCGATCGTGATCGACCCGAAGCAGCCGCCGACGGGCTCCAACGTCAAGCAGGCGAAGCTGGACGTGCTCTCCGAGCCCTATCCGCAGCTGGTCGCCGGCACGCCGAGCAGCTACGGATTCGACCCGGCCACCGGCAGATTCCAGCTCTCCTATTCGACGAAGGGGCCGACCGGCAGGAACTTCGCGCGGCGGCACAGAAAGCGCGCCAAGCCCAAGCGCTCCCGGGGAGCGAGGAAGTCCCGCCAGACCCAGATCTTCCTGGGCCACGAGCACTACCCGAACGGCTATCGGGTCTCGGTCCGGGGCGGCGGCGTCGCCTCAAGGCCGGGAGCGAGCCTGCTCAAGGTCATCGCCTGCCCGCGGCGGCGCGGCGTCACCGTCACGGTGAGCCCGCCGTCCGCCGGATCGCGAAGCCATGCCGACTGCAGGGTGAGGGGACACCGCAAGCGGCGGCGCTAGGCCTCGGGCTCCTCCCCCTCCTCGACCGGAACGACCTCGGCGGCGCAGGTCGTGCAGAGCACGAGCCCATTGGGCGGGCCTTCGGTGAGCGCGGCGCTCTTCTCCGCATCGGTCAGCTTGGCGCCGCAGTTCTGGCAACGGTCCGGCAGCTGCTCGATGGTGCGCTCCTCGAGCTCCACCCCTTGAAGGCTAGTACGGCGGCAGCCGGTCGTACCAGTCGCCGAGCACCCTGAAGGCCGACCAGAAGCGCTGCTTTGCGTCCTCCGTGTCGAGGGAGTCGTCGATGTCCGGCACGTAGAGCGCGTCGGTGGTCGGGGTGAGGCGCTGGACCTCGCCCTCGATCGGCTCGATGCGGTCGGAGAGCGGCAGCTCGAGGTCGTTCAGCACATCGAGCGCGTCGTCGCCCATGATCACCACGATCCGGGGCTGGACGATCGCGATCTCCTCCGCGACCCTCGCGACGCAGGCATCCGCTGCCTGCGTGGGGTCGGTGAGCGGGCACTTCACGCAGAGCGTCCCGAAGACGACGATCGGGTCGATGGAGAGCCGCTTGAAGCTCTTCATCAGCGCATTGCCGGCCCGGCCGTAGAACGCGACCCCCTCCTCGATCTCCGAGGGCGTCGCGGAGCGCTTCAGCATCAGGATGTCGGCCTGGGGATGCCCGGAGCCCTGGACCGGCATCACGTTTCCCCGGGGGCAGTCCTGGCAGGCGGAGAGCTCCCTGCCCAGATCGTTCAGCTCCCGGATCGCGCGCTCGAGGTACTTCTCGCGGATCTCGTCGTCGGTTATGGATGACACGGCGCCTTGCCTCTTCTTCGGCCCGGCCCCGGCCCCTTGCGAGTGCATCAACTCTTGCCGGCGCCGCGACGCCGAGGCTTGCGACGACCGTCACGTTCAGCCAGGGATCTGCCTCCCCGCCCGCCCGACGTCTGCAAGAACTTGAGCGCCTGGACGTAGACGAGGTTCTTGTGCTTGCGGACGATGTCGGCCTCCCGCATGGACTCCAGGAACTCCTGAGGACCGTCGAAGTCCCGCAGGCTGATCTTCACGCTCCCCAGCCCCTGGGCGACATGGCTGTCGGAGCCGGCCCCCGGGACGATCGAGTACTTGCGCGCGAAGCGAACCGCCTCCTCGTTGAACGCGGAGAATGCAACCCGTGGGTTGAACACCTCGAGGATGTCGATCTCGTCCACGATCTCGAGCAGGTGCTCGTAGTCGGGCACCGAGTGGAGCCGGTCGAACGGATGCGGCACGTAGACGAGCCCGCCCTGGCGCCGGATCTCCGCGACCGTCTCGGCCATCGACAGCCCCCGCTCGATCCGCTCCCGCAGGAACAGGCCGATCACCTCGCCCTCATGGGCCGTCTTCACCTCCTCGGCGAGGATCACCTTGATCCCGCCGATCCTCTCCGCGATCTCCTGCGCCTCAACAGCCCCGGAGATCTCGTTGTGGTCCGTGATCGCGATCGCCCCGAGCCCGCGCTCCTTGGCGGTCTCGAGCAGCAGCTCCGCCGGCGTGGCGCAGTCCGGTGAATGGTCGGTGTGCATGTGCAGGTCGACGTGGATGCGGTCGCGCTCCCGCAGTCGCCGGCGGATCTCCGGGTTGCCGGCCGGGTCGTGCCGCCGTCCCGCCAGCCGGAGGTAGACGGCCTCGACCTCGTCCGTCACCTCGGCCCAGGGCCGAGCCTCGCCGGAATCGCGGGCGGCCGCACGGAACCGATCGCGCAGTCCCGCGTCGCGGCAGAGCCGCTCGAGCTGTGCGGTCAGCGTCAGGACGTCACCGAGCGGGAAGAGCAGGCCGCGCTCGCCCTCGCCGACCAGCTCACGGTAGAGCTCCAGGTCCGAGACGACCGGGACGGCGCCCGCGGCAAACGCCTTTCGAACCAGGCCCGGAGCGGCGCGCACCCCGCCCGACGCGAGGCAGGCGATGTCCGCGCCGGCCAGGAACTCGGCGGGTTCGCCGTCCCGCGGGCGCACCACGCGAAGCCGCTCCCTCAGGCGCTTGCTGACGCGCGCCAGTGGGTCGGTGGGCCCGTCGAACCAGATCACACCCTCCCACTCAAGGTCGTCCGGGAGCTTGCGCAGCGCGCGAAGCAGCAGCCGGAGGGCCCCGCGCTCCTCCTCCGCGCAGTGCACGATTCGCACTCTCCCGGGCGGAGGCGGCGCGAGGGCGGGCTCTGCGACGTCCGCTCCCGGCCTGATCAGCTGGTACTGACCCGGGAAGAAGCGCTGCAGGAGCAGCCCGGTCGCCTCGTTGCTGGCCGTTCGCGCGTCGATCCGCCCGAAGAAGACCTCGACCAGCATCCGCGCCACCTGGGTGGAGAGCACGCGCTCCACGGGCTCGTGGAAGGTGGCGACGTTGAGCGACTGTGAGTGGCGGAGGGCGGCCGATCCGGTGCTGGGAGCGAAGGGCTCGTGTACGTGCACCAGGTCGAGCGGCACGGCGCCCAGAAGCCGCTCCATGGCCCCGCTGATGTCGAGAGGAAGCGGCGCCGGCCGCCGCCGCGGCCCGCTCGGCAGCGGAATGCTCTGCCCCATCGCAAGCACCCGAGGGTTCTCACCCTTCAACAGGGCCCCGGGATCCTTCCCTGCCGCGCGAATCAGCCGCCGGCTTTCGCGAATCGCCGTCCGAGACTCGGACGGAGCAACGATCAGAACCCGATGCCCGCGCCTCGCCAGCTCCTCAGAAGTACGCCGAACGAACTCATTGATCTCATGCCGCCGCTCCCAAGGATGAGGACTGACCTGCGCAATAGAGAGAGACTCGCCGCCCACATGCGCGAGCTTAGGGAAGCCGAGACTCAGGGCCGGGTGCGGTGGCCGCCGTGCGAGGCTGCGCAGCAGCGAGCAGTAGGCGGCTGCCGCGCCTGGCCCGGCGTCCCTACGACTTGGCCTTAGCCCTCGCCTTGGACTTCTTGGCCTTCTTGCCCTTGGCCTTCCCGGAGGGCAGTCCTCGCTGCCGGGCGTACTTGGCGATGAACTCCTCGGTCTGCTCCCGCGCCACCGAATCCGGCCGCTGGTTATGCGGCGACTTCATCAGGTAGCTCGAGGGACCATCGAGCTGGCCCTTGAGCCCGTTGTTCAGCGCCAGCTTGACGATCCGTACGGCGTCGATGACGATGCCGGCGGAGTTCGGAGAGTCCCAGACCTCGAGCTTCAGCTCGAGGTTGAGGGGCACGTCTCCAAACGCCTTGCCCTCGACCCTGATGTGCGCCCACTTGCGGTCGGTCAGCCACGGTACGTAGTCCGAGGGACCGACGTGAACGTTCTCGGGGGCCAGCTCGTGATCCATGATCGAGGTGACCGCATTGGTCTTCGAGATCTTCTTCGACTCGAGCCGCTCGCGCTCGAGCATGTTGTAGAAGTCCATGTTGCCGCCGACGTTGAGCTGGCTGGTGCGCTCCATGCTCACGCCGCGGTCGGCGAACAGCCGCGCCAGCTGGCGATGGACGATCGTGGCGCCGACCTGGGACTTGATGTCGTCCCCGATGATCGGCAGGCCCGCCTCCTCGAAGCGCTTGTCCCAGTAGTCCTCGCGGGCGATGAACACGGGCAGGCAGTTGACGAAGCCGACGCCCGCGGCCAGGGCCTGCTCGACGTACCACTTGGTCGCCTGCTCGGAGCCGACCGGCAGGTAGCAGACGAGGACATCCGTCTGGGTGTCCTGCAGGATCCCGACGACGTCGGCGGTCTGGCCGGGGGCCTTGGTGATCTTCTCTTTCAGGTACTTGCCGAGCCCGTCATGGGTCATGCCGCGGTGGACCTTGACCCCGAGCTTGGGCACGTCGGAGAACTTGTACGTGTTGTTCTGACCGGAGAAGATCGCCTTGGAGAGGTCCTTGCCGACCTTGTCGACATCGATGTCGAAGGCGGCTGTGAACTCGATGTCACGGACGTGATAGCCGCCGAGGTCCACGTGCATCAGGCCCGGAACCCGCTCGGTGGGATCGGCGTCCTTGTAGTACTGGACGCCCTGCACGAAAGAGCTCGCGCAGTTGCCGACACCGACTATCGCGACGCGAACCTTCTCGTCGCGAGCGCCGTTCTGCCGGGCGCCGTTCGCTCTTCCGTCAACTGTGCTCATCTCTGGAAAATCCTCCTCGATAAGAAAGTCTCAGCTCTCAAACGACACTTGCGCCGATGCGCGGTTACACGTCGTCGGCTGGAACCGCGGGCTCGGCGGGCGCCTGCTGCACTTCCGCGCCACGCTCGTTGAGCGCATTCCTCACATGCCAGACGCGCTGTACCACGGTGATGGCCGTCAGCGCCGCCATAGCGTAGATGGCCGGAGCCAAAAGATCTGCATCGAACAATCCGGCTCCCTTCGCGAAGACGAGCCCGATCGAGAGTATGACCACTCGAACGGGCCTCGTGGCCAACCCGACCTTGCACTCGACTCCGAGGGCCTCAGCCCGCGCGCGGGTGTAGGAGACCATCAGCGACCCGAGCACGACCACCACGCACATCGCCGCCGCGAACTCGTCGCCGGTGAGCGCGAAGCGGTACGCCACGGCCGTCAGCACGATGCCCTCCTCCACCCGGTCGAGGGTCGAATCCAGGAATGCCCCGAAGAGCGTCCCCTTGCCCGACACCCGCGCGTAGCGGCCGTCCAGGGTGTCCATGACCGAGCCGATGATGAAGGCGACGCCGCCGAGGAAGTAGAGCCCCTGCCAGATCAGGACGGCGGCGGCCAGGTTGCCGACCAGACCCACCATCGAGATCGCGTTCGGCGTGAGCCGCGACTCGATCAGGCGGTTGCGGACGGTGGCGGAGAACTCCGCCGCGGACGTCGGCCGCGACGGCGACCCCTCCGCACTGTTTCTGACCCGATCTCCCTGCTCGACGCTCATCAGGGATCAGCCCGCTAGGCGGGAGCGGCCTCCGGCTCGGGCTGTGGTTCGAGCTCGCCCGCAGGCGCCGTCCGCCTGAACGGCCCGAACGACCAATCGGGATTCACGCGGGCCAGCAGCATCGCAACGCCGGTCGACAGCGCGGCCGTCAGCAACCCGAAGAGCGCATCGAGCCAGAAGTGGTTGCCGCTGGCGATCACCACGAACGTCATGAGGAGTGGATAGGCGAAGAGGAGCCCGCGGAGCACCGGATGCCGCACCAGCATCGCCAGCGACCACGCCATGATCAGGGAGAGGCCGACGTGCATCGACGGCATCGCGGCGAATGGGTTGAAGAGGGCGTCCCCGGGATTCGAGAGGAGCGGGTTGTTGCCGGTGACGGAGCTCGAGGGGTCGAGCCCGAGCTCCGGCAGGAAGCGCGGCGGCGCGGTGGGGAAGAGGGCGTAGCCGATCACCGAGATCGCCATCGCAGCGAAGACCGCGTTGCGGACGAAGCCGAAGCTCCCCCGGTAGCGGAAATAGAGGATCGCCAGCATCAGGCAGCTGCCCTTGAAATGGAGGTTCGCGTAGCCCCAGCGCGCGACCTCGGCGGGCCACCCCGCGCTGACCGCCCAGTGCTGGATGCTGGGCTCGATCAGCAGCCCCAGGGAGCGCTCGGCGCCGACCAGGTCTCGGGCGTGGGAGAACGAGAGCCCCATGCCGCCGCCGACCGCGCCCCGAGCGTGACGCCAGGCCCAATACGCCGCGGCGAGCAGGAGGAGCTGGAGCAGGAGGTCGAGCGGCCCGCGGGGCAGCAGCCTTCCACGCAGGCCTCGCAGCCGGGCGACGGTCAACGAGATCCGCCCATGCGCGCGATGCGGGCGGCACGGCCCGCCTTGGACTGCGCCGATCCATACTGGATCACCGGCTCCTGATGACAGCGCGGGCCCGAGCTGACGGCTCGCAACGGCGCGAAGTCGATTCCCACCCGGAACCGGCCGGGAGTGGTGATGTCGAGCATCGTGTAGCCCCCGGGTGCCTGCTCGACGCATCCGGTGCCCTGCTGGATGGACCAGTAGGGAGTCCAGTGCACCCGGACGAGGACCGTGCCGGCAGCGCTCGCGTCCACGACGAACCCATGCGGCGTCAGCTTCACCATCTTCCCGCCGATCGCCAGCGGCGAGGGATTGCGAACCGCGTAGACATTCCAGTTCTTGCTGTGGAAGACCCGCTCGAGGTAGCTGGGGGGGCCGCGCTTGATCAGCCGCTTCTCGCCCAGCGCCGCGTAGTCGAGGGGCGCCCTCGGGACCGCCACGTAGCCGACCCCGAGGTCATCGAGCCAGCTTCGGTATTGAGTCCCGGTAAGGGGGGTCGATTGATAGAAGAGCGGATTGAGCTTGCGGTCCAGCTGGCGCTCCCAGCCCCGGGCGATGTAGATCCCGTCGGGCACGTAGGCCGATTCCCAATGATGGGCCTCGGGGAGCACCTCGACCCGCTGGGAGTCCCGGTGAGGCCTCCCGCGCAGGAAGTCGACGAGCGGCGCGTAGTACCCGGCCCTGACCGAGGGCTGGGCGCTCACCTCCTCGAGGTCCCGCACCACGGGTGACCACTGCCAGTAGATCAACACGGGGATCAGCAGCACGAGCGCGAAGCGCTGCCGGCGCCAGAGCCCGAATGCGAGCACGGGCCCGAGCAGCAGCGATCCCATACGGGTGGCGTTCCCACCCATCGGGCTCTGGATCAGGAATGCGGCCGCCAGCGCTGTGCCGTAGGCGGCGACCCCGTAGCGGAGCAGGCGCTCCTCCGGCGGCAGCGCGACGAACACCGCGGTCGCCACGAGGATCGCCGGCTCGAAGCTCGAGAAGTCGAATGGCTCGGTCCCGCCCTCCGGGAAGGCGGCGGAGATCAGCAGCGCGACGCCAACGGCCACCACGGCGAGCTCGAGGCCCTTGCGGCGGCGCTCCGCGATCGCGAAGGCGACCACGCCGCAGCCGAGGAAGAGGGCGGCGACCGGGCTGGCGAGAGGCGTCAGCGCCGCGAACAGGATCGCCAGGAGGCGGTGCCCCTTCTGCATAGAGAGGACCGCACAGAGCGCGACCGCGACGCCAAGGGCGAAGGTGAGCCTCCCCGTGAACAGGCTGATCGAGGTGGCGGTCGCGAACCAGATGACGCCCAGCCGCGCGCGGTCCCCGAAGCGCTGGTACGCGATCCCCGAGAAGAGCAGCGCCGCGACGATCGCCGCGATCACCCCGACCAGCCGCGGCCCGATCACGGCGCTGAGCAGCGGCAGGAGGATCCCGTAGCCGGGCAGGTGGTGGCCGCCGAACCAGAAGTTGTCCCAGGTGACGATCCCGTCGTGCGTGAAGAGGCCCGAGCGGAACACCTGTGCCGCGTGGTCGGCGCTGTCGGGCTGGATGACCAGGTAGGCGGCACCGAGGGCAGCCGCAACCAGCCCCGGCTCGCCATAGCGACGGAGCGCGTCTCGTGCGCTCAAGCTGTGGCTGGCCGCCAGGACCACACGGCGGGCCGGACGCGGGCCAGGACCTGCAGCGCGGTGACGGCCGAGAGCGCCGCGACCAGCAGGCCGAACGCTCCGTCAACCCAGAAGTGGTTCGCGGTGACGATCACCACCCAGAAGACGAGCACCGGGTAGGCGGCCCAGAAGATCCGGGTGATCCTGTGCCTCGAGATCAACACACCGGTCACCCCGATCATCGTGGAGAAGGCGACGTGCATGCTCGGGATCGCCGCGTAGGGGTTGATGAAGAGCTTCACGAGTCCGGAGTCGTGATTGACCTGGGCGTAGTCGGTGATCGTGTCGGTGAACTCATGGAACATCCGCGGGGGTGCCGTCGGCAGAAGCGCATAGCCGATCACCGCCAGCCCCATAGCAACCATGAACATGTTGCGGACGAAGTAAAAATTCTGGTTCCTGAAGAGGTAGAGCCAGACCAGGAACGCGGTCGTCACCACGAAGTGGCTGTTCAGGTACATGTAGTTCGCGAAGTCGATGGTCCACCGGTGGTGGATGAAGATCGACTGCAGGCCCGGCTCGAAGAAGGTGTGGAGGCTCTTCTCGAAGTCGATCACGTTCTGGCCGTTCGTGATCGCATGCGCGCGCTGACCGTCCGCGACACCGCGGACGGCTTCGTAGCAGAGCTCGGCGGCCACGAAGAGACTGAGTTGGCGCGCCGCGTCTCCGTACCCCTGTGGAAGCCAATTGCCGATTCTGTCGATCAGGGCACGCATAAGCCGGGAATTCTAGTCACCACGTGATAACACCTTCGTCACGGGGTGGAGAAATCTTCGTCGGTTGCGAGAAACCCGATCACGCGATCGACCACATCGGGGGCGTCGATCCAGGGCCAGTGGCCCGCATCCGTGAGCTCCACCAGCTCCGAGTTGGGCAGCCGGGCGGCGTAAGCGGCCCCGAAGCGGGCCGGGATGTAGCGGTCGCGCATCCCCCAGACGACCAGCGCGGGCGCCGTGATCCTCTCGAGGCGCGCGCCGGCGGCGGCCAGCCGCTCGGGCGGGGCGGAGCGGTAGAGCCTCAGGATCGCATCGAAGGTCCCGCTGTCGAGGTGGTCCCAGACCATGTCGATGAAGGCCGGATCGTGCCGGCTCCAGTCGCCACGAGATTCACGCAGCCCCAGGTCCAAGGCCCGCCGGCTCCAGAGCCGGTTGGAGAGCTCGCCCAGGCCGCGCGTTCGCCATACCCGAGCGGTCCGGTGCCAGCGGTAGCCGGGCAGGAGGGTGACAGCGTTGAGGAGGACGAGCCGCCTGATCCGCTCGGGCTCATCCTGCGCGCCGATCAGCGCGAGCGCTCCCCAATCGTGCACGACGAGGGAGTGCTGATCGACCGCCATCCGCTGGAGAAAGCGGTTGGTGAACCTGGCGAGCCCGTCCATCGAGTAGTCGAACTCGGCGGGCGAGGGCCGCGCCGAGCGGCCCCATCCCGGCAGGTCGAAGGCCAGGGCGGGGCCCTCGATGCGCTCGAGAAACGGCTGCCAGTCCTCTGAGTGTGTCGGGTTCCCGTGGACGAAGAGGGTCGGCGGCCCATCGCCGTCCACCCTGCGGAAGAAGGTGGAGACGCCGTCGACCATCACGGTGCCGGTTTCGATCGGGGCCACGGTGGGCGCGCACGATAGAGGCGTGGGTGGCGCAACCCGTTTAATGAGGGGGTGCCGCTCCCGAGCAAAGTCGTCCTGGCCGACGGCAGGACCGCGACCGTCCCTCGAGGAACGCCCCCGAGGGTTCCCAAGCGAGATCCTGAGTGGCGGCGGCCGCCGCGGCGGCGGGTCCTCGCGATCCGCGATCGCCTCCGCGAGCTCTACGGGCAACCGGTCAACGAGCCGCACGGGCACCCGATCGCAGAGCTCATCCGAACTGTGCTCTCCCAGAACACGAACGACCGCAACCGCGACGTGGCCTTTGCGCGGCTGCGCGAGTCCTTCCCCACCTGGGAGGACGTCCGGGATGCGCCGACCGAGGACGTCGAGGCGGCGATCAAGCCGGGGGGGCTGAGTGTGACCAAGGCGCCGCGGATCCAGGAGATCCTCGGGCGGATCGGCGAGACCCCCGACCTGGATTGGCTCGCCGAAGCGCCGCGGGATCAGGCCCTCGCCTATCTCACCGAGCTGCCCGGCGTTGGCCGCAAGACGGCGGCCTGCGTGTTGATCTTCGCCTTCGGCCGCCCGGAGATCCCGGTGGACACCCACGTCCACCGCGTGGGCGGCCGGCTCGGGCTGTTCCGGCCCGGCGCCCCGTTCGAGGAGGCGCATGACGAGATGCTCGCGATCACCCCGCCGGAGGACGCCTACGAGCTCCACATCAACCTGATCCAGCACGGCCGCGCCATCTGCCGGCCCCAGCCGCGATGCCGCGAGTGCGGCCTGCGCCGGATGTGCCCGTACTACAGGGCCAAACCCTAAAAATAGCGGCCCTTATATGCTGCCCCGCGCGAAATGAAGCGGAGCACCTTCGTCATGTTCGGACTCGTCGTCCTGCTCCTCGGAGTCGGCGTTCCCGCCTGGGCCATCACTCACGAGGGCTCGCAGAGCGCCTCCCCGGAGGAGGTCTCCTCGAGCCTGCAGCCTGGCAAGGACCTGTTCGTCACCAACTGCGGCGCCTGCCACACGCTGGCCAAGGCCGGCACCGACGGAGTGATCGGGCCGAACCTCGACGACCTGCTCGCTCCGCCGAGCGCCAGCGCTCCGAATCCGTCGGCGATCAAGCCCCGGGTCCTGAGCGCGATCAACAACGGTGTTGCCGGACGGATGCCCAAGGGGGTCCTCAGCGGCCAGCAGGCCGACGAGGTCGCCACCTTCGTCTCGCAGGTGGCGGGACAGGGTCCCTAGCCGTACCGATTACTGCGGCTAATTGCGGTTTCCCCCGCAACTCTGGCTGAAATATCGTTGTTAGCAGCAGTGAGAGAGGACTCGAGGGGACCGCACGCACCGATGCGTGGCAACAGGCCCCTCTGAGAAAGGAGTTCTGTTGAATCACGCACATCAGTTCCCGGGCAGGCGGGGGCGAATGGGTATTGCGATGGTCCTGGGGCTGGTTCTGGCCCTCGGCCTGGCGCTCCTCCCAGGCGCCGCCGATGCCAAGGGGAAGGGCAAGAAGGTCGGCCATCAGCTCAACGTGATGACCCGCAATCTCTATCTGGGCGCGGATCTCAGCCCTGCGCTCCAGTCCACGACCATCGGTGGGGCCGTCGACGCCGCCAAGGTGATCGAAGACCAGGTTCACGCGACCAAGTTCCCGTCGGTGCGCGCTGCGCTTCTGGCGAAGGAGATCAAGAAGCAGAGGCCGGATGTCGTTGGCCTCCAGGAGGGCGCCTGGTGGCGGACCGGCCCCTATGACCTCGGTGCAGTGACGTCGGGGCCGAAGGCAACCCAGACTGACCCGCTGGGGGGCGATTTCCTGACTGACCTGCTGACCCAGCTGAACAAGGGAGGCGGAAAGAAGGGCAAGGGCAAGAAGGGTTCGGCCAGCGCTGCCAAGAAGAAAAGAAGAAGAAGAAGAAGAAGAAGGGCGGAGCGCTGCGGTACAGGATCGCGGTCCAGAAGACCGAGTTCGACTTCGAGCTTCCGGTTAACAACGGATCAGGTGGGCTCGGGGTTTGCCCCAGCCAATGCCACAACGAGCGCCTGACCATGCGTGATGCGATTCTGGTCCGCAAGGGCGTCAAGACCAGCAACGCGACCAGCGGCACGTTCAAGACGCTGCTGCGCGTCAAGGTCGGTGGCGCCCTCAACGTCGACGTCACTCGCGGCTGGGCCGCGATCGACGTGAAGCTGCACGGCCGCAAGGTGCATGTGGTGGACAGCCACCTGGAGGCATTTGACAGCGGGGCCAGCAACACGGGCAGTGACGGACAGACCTACCCAAAGGGTGGGATCCGTGAGGCCCAGGCCAAGGAGTTGGTTGGCCCGGGCGGCCCGGCGAGCTCATCCAAGCTGCCGGCGCTGCTGATCGGGGACTTCAACTCCGATTTCCCCGTCCACGGCGACCAGGTGTTCCCGGGTGACGCACTCGCCTACCAGGCGCTGCTGGCCGGCGGGTTCAGCGAGAGGGCGCTCACGCCTCCTCCGTTCGGCTGCTGCATCCAGGATCCGAACCTGACGGACCCGAGCACCGCCGGGATCACCCATCGGGTGGACCACATCATGTCCAACAGCAAGAAGGTCAAGTTCAAGAAGGGTGGCCTGACGACCACCTACGCCAACGGTCTGTGGTCATCCGACCACTTCGGCGTGGCGAGTCAGCTGCTGATCAAGTAGCAGCAGCGCCAGTACGACGTTCGACCGAGAGGCCGGGGCCCAGCGCCGCGGGCCTCTCCTTTTCGCCCCGGGGTTTACATCCCCGCACATATCTGCCACACTAAGACTCAGATTTCTTAATCCAAGCTTTGGAGGAATGACAGTGGCAAAGACAATAGGCATCGACCTGGGCACGACCAACTCGTGCGTGGCGGTGATGGAGGGCGGTGAGCCCACGGTTCTGGAGAACGCGGAGGGCGGCCGCACCACTCCCTCCGTCGTCGCCTTCACCGACTCGGGCGAGCGCCTGGTCGGCACGGTTGCCAAGCGCCAGGCCGTGATGAACCCCGAGAACACCATCTTCTCGATCAAGCGCTTCATGGGCCGCAAGGAGGCCGAGGTCAAGGAGGAGGAGACCATCGTCCCCTACAAGGTCGTCGCCGGCCCCAATGGCGACGTCCGCGTGGACGCGGGCGGCAAGCAGTACTCCCCGCCGGAGATCTCGGCGATGATCCTGCAGAAGCTCAAGTCCGACGCGGAGGCCAAGCTCGGCGAGCCGGTCGAGTCCGTGGTGATCACGGTCCCGGCCTACTTCAACGACGACCAGCGCCAGGCGACCAAGGACGCCGGCAAGATCGCAGGGCTCGACGTCAAGCGGATCATCAACGAGCCGACCGCGGCCTCACTGGCCTACGGGCTCGACAAGGAATCAGACCAGACGATCCTCGTCTTCGACCTCGGTGGCGGCACCTTCGACGTCTCGGTGCTGGAGATCGGCGACGGCGTCTTCGAGGTCAAGTCGACCGCCGGTGACAACCACCTCGGCGGCGACAACTGGGACAAGGCGATCGTCGAGTGGCTGGTCGCGGAGTTCAAGCGCGACCAGGGCGTCGACCTCTCGCAGGACAAGAACTCCCTGCAGCGCCTCTACGAGGCCGCGGAGAAGGCGAAGATCGAGCTCTCAACGACCCAGGAGACGCAGATCAACCTGCCGTTCATCACGGCGACGGACGCGGGCCCGAAGCACCTCGACATCAAGTTGACCCGGGCGAAGCTCTCCGAGCTGACCTCGGCTCTGCTCGACCGGATCGTCGGCCCCGTGAAGCAAGCGCTATCCGACGCCGGCCAGGACATCGACCACGTCGTCCTGGTGGGCGGCATGACGCGCATGCCCTCGGTCCAGGAGAAGGTCAAGGAGCTCACCGGCAAGGACCCGCACCAGGGCGTCAACCCCGACGAGGTCGTCGCGATCGGCGCCGCCATCCAGGCCGGTGTCCTGGCGGGCGACGTCAAGGACGTGCTGCTGCTCGACGTCACCCCGCTCACCCTCGGAATCGAGACCAAGGGCGGCGTGATGACGAAGCTGATCGAGCGCAACACCACGATCCCGACGAAAAAGTCGGAGATCTTCTCGACGGCCGAGGACAACCAGCCCTCGGTCGAGGTCCACGTGCTCCAGGGCGAGCGCGAGATGGCGGGCGGCAACAAGAGCCTGGGCAAGTTCCAGCTCACCGGCATCCCGCCGGCGCCGCGGGGCATGCCTCAGATCGAGGTCACCTTCGACATCGACGCGAACGGCATCCTCAACGTGTCCGCCAAGGATCTCGGCACCGGCAAGGAGCAGAAGATCGAGATCAAGGGCGGCTCCGGCCTCGATGACACCGAGGTGGAGCAGATGATCAAGGACGCCGAGTCGCACGCCGACGAGGACGCCCGCCAGCGCGAGCTGGCCGAGGCCCGCAACGTCGCCGAGAACGCCGCCTACCAGGCGGAGAAGCAGCTCGGCGAGCTGGGCGACAAGGTCGAGGCCTCCAACAAGGAGGAGATCGAGACGGCGATCAAGGACGTGCGCGACTCGCTCACCTCCGAGGACGCCGGCGAGATCCGCTCCCGCTCGGATGCGCTGCAGGCGGCGTTCCAGAAGGTCTCCGAGCAGATCTACTCGCAGGCGGCCGAGGAGCAGGCCGCGACCTCCGGCGACGGCGCCTCGCAGAACGGCGCGGGCGACGACGAGGAGGTCGTGGACGCCGAGGTCGTCGACGACGAGACGACCTCGTAGGGGGGCGCATGTCGGACGAAAATGATGCGAGGGCGCGCGACAGGGCGACCCGTGACGTGAACGGTGAGGACGAGATCATCGATGCCGAGGTCGTCGACGACGGGCGTCCCCTCGACGACCGGTCAAGCGGAAACGAGGCAGGGGACCAGGTGGAGAAGGATCTCGACGAGCTCGGCGAGATCCAGCGCGAGCGCGACGAGTATCTCGAGCTCGCGCAGCGCACCCGGGCCGATTTCGAGAACTACCGAAAGCGAGTCACCAAGGAGACATCCGAGGCCCTCGCTCGCGGCAAGGCCGAGGTCGCCCGCGAGCTCCTGCCGGTGATCGACAACCTGGAGCGCGCGCTCGAGGCCGGGCGCGATCCCTCTGCACACGAGGCGCTCGCCCATGGCGTGGCGCTGGTGCACGAGGAGCTCCGCGGGCGCCTGCGGAGCGCCGGAGTCGAGGCGTTCGACCCGACCGGCGAGCGCTTCGACCCGGAGCTGCACGAGGCGCTCTCGACGCAGCCCGCGGAGGGCAAGGACTCCGGAGTCGTCCTGGAGACCGTCGAGAAGGGCTACCGGCTGAACGGACAGGTCCTGCGACCGGCCAGAGTGGTGGTGAGCAAGTAATGGCCCGTTCTCGCGACTTCTACGAGGTGCTCGGCGTCTCGAAGTCGGCCTCGCAGGACGAGATCAAGAAGGCCTACCGGGAGCTGGCTCGCAGATGGCATCCCGACCGCAACCCGGACGACGCTGACGCGGAGGAGCGGTTCAAGGAGATCCAGCAGGCCTACGACGCGCTCTCGGATCCCGAGAAACGCAAGCAGTACGACGCGGGAGGCGGGCTCGGCGGCTTCGGCGCGGGCGGCTTCCCTGGTGGAGGCGGGTTCCAGGGCGGCGGATTCGCCTCCGACCTCGGCGACATCTTCACCACGTTCCTCCGCGGCCGTGGCCAGCAGGGCCCGCGCGCTCAGCAGGGCCGAGACCTCGAGACCGAGGTTCGCCTCTCCTTCGACCAGGCGATGCAGGGCACCCAGATCGCCGTCTCCGTCCCGACCACCGGCGAGTGCCCGACCTGCCACGGCAGTGGGGCGAAGCCCGGCACCTCACCGCACACCTGCCCCCGCTGTGAGGGAACGGGGATCGACGCACAGAGCCAGGGCCTCTTCTCGATTTCCCAGCCCTGCCCCGAATGCGGCGGCCAGGGATCGATCATCGATGACCCCTGCCCGACCTGTTCGGGCAGCGGCGTGACGCGGGAGACCAAGCGCTACCGGGTCAACATCCCGGCCGGAGTCCACGACGGCAGCCGCATCAGGCTGGCAGGCAAGGGTGAGGCGGGCTACCGGGGCGGGCCGCGCGGCGATCTTTACGTGACGACGCGGGTCGCTCCCTCTCCGGTCTTCAAGCAGCGCCCGGACGGCAACCTCGAGGTCGACCTCCCGGTCACCGTCGCCGAGGCGATCCAGGGCGGCGATATCGAGGTCCCGACCCTTGACGGCTCGAAGACGATCCGCATTGCGCCGGGCACCCAGCACGGGACCGTCCAGCGGCTGCGCGGCGAGGGCCCGTCGCGGCCCGCATCAACGGCGGCCAAAGACACCGCCGCCGGACCTAGCCGGGGCGACATCTACTACCGGATCCGCGTCGACGTGCCGGATGAGCTCAGCGACGAGCAGCGCGAGGCGGTCGAGAAGCTGGCGGAGGCGCTTAACGGCCAGAACCCGAGGGCCGCGATGCTCGGCCAGACGTCAAAGGCCGCCGCCGGATCATCCGGCGCAGAGGGGAGAGTTGAGGAGTGATGGCTCAGAGGGGCAGACGGAAGAATGAGCGCGAACAGCGGATCGACCAGGAGCGCGGCGTCTTCATGATCTCGGTGGCCGCCGAGCTGGCGGACATGCATCCACAGACTCTGCGGATGTACGAGGCGCGCGGCCTGATCACGCCAAAGCGGTCGCCCAAGAACACTCGCCTCTACTCGCAGGCCGACGTCGAGCGCCTGCGCCGCATTCAGCAGATGACCGCCGATGAGGGCCTCAACCTGGCCGGCGTGGAGACCGTGCTGGAGCTCGAGCGCCGCCTGGAGCGGATGCGCCTCGAGATGGCGAGGATGCGAAAGCGCGCCGCTGAGATGGAGAGCAGGATGACCGAGGAGCTCAGGCGGCTGCGGACGTCGATCGGCGGCGAGCTCGTGCCGTACGGCGCCTACGAGCCGAAGAACATGTCTCGGGGATCCACCAGGATCCCGATCAGGCGTCGCGGCAACTAGAGGGTTGATGGGGGTTAGGCGTGTGGGCGTGGGCGTCGCAGGCCGAGCTGGGCGCCGCGCGCGGCCGAAGCGGGTAGTGGTCACTACCCGCGAGGTCGCGGGTGGTGATCCAGCGAAGGCATGCGGCGTCCAGGCGTGCGCGGATAACCCACATCAGCCCCTGGCTCTGGCTACGGGGCGAGCCAACCCCGGCGACCGGGCGGCGGCGTCGAGAGCAGGCGTTCCGTCACGCCCTCGATCGCGGCGAAGCCGCCCTCATCCCCGGGCGCCTCGTCGCTGAGCACCGCCAGGGCGACGCGCTCGCCGCCTCGATGCACCAACAGGGCCGCCTGGTGGGTAACCGCGCCGCTGGTGTGCTCCTGACCGGCCGGGCGCCAGCCGCCCTTGAACCAGACCGACCATCCGTGGCCCGCCGCCTGCGGGATGCCCCAGCGCTCGACCGGGGCGATGTCGGCCAGGAGCCGCTTCGCGTAGGCGCGATGAGGCCCGGCGAGGTTCGCCTCGAGCCGGTAGAAGAAGCGGGCCATATCGGCCGCAGTGATCTGGTCGCCGCCCCAGAAACCCGGGGTCGCCTCGAAATCCCGCATCCCGGCCCGGCGGGCGACCTCCTCGAGCCCGTCGTCCCCCACCTCGCCGTAGACGGTGTCAGCGGCATCGTTGTCCGAATAGGTGACCATCGGCTCGAGCAGCTCCCTGGTTTCGCTATCGAGGGGCAGGCCGTCTCGATCGAGTCGGCGCAGCTCCGCGGCCAGCAGTAACGCCTTGCTGATACTCGCGGAGCTGAACTGCCGATCGACGTCGTAGCCGCGGAGCCCGATCGAGGCGTCGATGACGGCGAAGGAGACGTCGCCGCGCGAAGCGGCGACGTCCTGCGCGCGGCGGATAGCGCGAGGCGGCGGATACGGAATCCGCGGCCACATCCCCCTCAGCTCGCCGTGTCCGCCCGCACCTCTCCGGTCGGCGATCGATTGGCCGGCGAGGCCCAGGGCCGTGACGGCCACCAGCGCGATCACCGCCGATCGCGCCATCCTGCTCCTTGTGAGGCTCCCCACCGGGGAAGCGTAAGCGGTGGTTAGGTGCCGGACCGGCTGCCGGCGCTGGCGAGCTCGGGATCGAGGCCCGCGTCGGTGAGCGCCTCGACCTGGTCGAGATAGAGCCGCCAATAGGCGACCTTGCCGTCGCGAAACGTGATCGTGTGCGCGTCACGCTGCTCCACCTCGAGGTCGACGCGCTCACCCTTGGCGCGGGTGTGCAGGAGGGCGACGACGCGGTCGCCCGCGGGCAGCAGCCTGAAGTCCTGAATCTCGACGTTCTCGAAGCCGCTCATCAGCTGCTCGGCCACGCGCCTGGCCGCCTCGGGTCCGCGGTAGCGGCCCGGCGGCAGATCGGGGTCGTAGACCTCGACGTCGTCGGTGAAGAAATGCATGACGCCGTCGATACCCTCGCGGTTGAAGGTCTCCAGAATGCGCTGATAGGTCTCGAGGTTGGTCTCCACCGTCTTCCTTGACCGGAGCGTCCAGCGGCATCCTAAGGCGTGCCGCCGGGCGATGCCACCCCAGATTTGCCCACGATCCTGCCAGGCATGGATCTGAGTCGATATGACATAGATTTCTTTACTTTCTCGACTGAACCCGGTAGGATGGAGCACGATGCAGCCCGACCGTTTCACGATCAAGTCCCAGGAGGCCGTCGCCGCGGCGCAGCGGCTTGCCTCGGAGGGATCCAATCCGGAGGTGGGCCCGCCCCACCTGCTCGCGGCGCTGCTCGATCAGGACGAGGGCGTCGTCGTTCCGGTGCTGCAGCGCCTCGGCGTCGACGCCCAGGACGCGCGTGCGCGGGCCCGTGAGGCGATCGCCAAGCTGCCGAAGCTGAGCGGCAACACCGTCCCCGACGTCCGTCCCTCCAGCGAATTCGTCTGGGTCCTGCAGCAGGCCGAGAAGGAATCGACCGGGCTCGGCGACGAGTACATCTCCACCGAGCACATCCTGCTCGCCCTTTCGGAGAAGAAGTCGGGCGTCGCGGACCTCCTGCCCGACCGCAAGGACCTCGTTCAGGCGATCTCGGAGGTGCGCGGCCCGCATCGCGTCACCTCCCCCAACCCCGAGGACACCTTCGGGGCACTCGACAAGTACGGGCGCGACCTCACCGCCGAGGCCGAGAGCGGCAAGCTCGATCCGGTGATCGGCCGGGACGAGGAGATCCGCCGCATCATCCAGGTGCTCTCGCGGCGGACCAAGAACAACCCGGTGCTCATCGGCGACCCGGGCGTCGGCAAGACGGCCATCGTCGAGGGCCTCGCCCAGCGGATCGTCTCCGGCGATATCCCCGAGTCCCTGCGCGACCGGCGCGTGATCGCCCTCGACATCGGCGCGCTGCTCGCCGGCTCGAAGTACCGGGGCGAGTTCGAGGAGCGCCTCAAGGCCGTCCTCAAGGAGATCCAGGCCGCCGAGGGCCAGATCGTCCTCTTCATGGACGAGCTCCACACGATCGTTGGAGCCGGCGCAGCCGAGGGCGCCGTCGACGCATCCAACCTCTTGAAGCCGATGCTCGCGCGCGGCGAGCTGCGCGCGGTCGGCGCGACGACGCTCGACGAGTACCGAAAGCACATCGAGAAGGACGCGGCCCTCGAGCGTCGCTTCCAGCCCGTCTTGGTCGGCGAGCCGAGCCCCGAGGACACCATCGCGATCCTGCGCGGGCTCAAGGAGCGCTACGAGGTCCACCACGGCGTGCGCATCACCGACGCCGCGATCATCGCCGCCGCCACTCTCTCGGATCGCTACATCGCCGATCGCTTCCTGCCCGACAAGGCGATCGACCTGATCGACGAGGCCGCCTCGCGGCTGAAGATCGAGATCGACTCGATGCCGACCGAGATCGACGAGGTCGAGCGCCGCATCCAGCAGCTGGAGATCGAGCGCGAGGCGCTGAAGAAGGAGAAGGACGAGGTCTCGAAGGAGAGGCGCGAGGCGATCGAGGCCGAGCTGGCGGACCTGCGCGAGCGCTCCTCCGAGATGAAGGCCCGCTGGCAGAACGAGAAGGGCGCGATCGACGCCATCAAGGCGGCCAAGGCCGAGCTTGAGGAGGTGACTCGGGAAGCCGAGCGCGCGGAGCGCGACGCCGACCTCGAGCGCGCCGCGGAGCTGCGCTACGGGCGCATCCCGGAATTGGAGAGGACCGTCGAGGAGGGCGAGGCGAAGCTCGCCGAGCTCCATCGAGACGGTGGCTCGATGCTGACCGAGGAGGTCACGGAGGAGGACATCGCCGAGGTCGTCTCCAAGTGGACCGGGATCCCCGTCTCCAGGCTGATGGAGGGCGAGGTCGAGAAGCTGATCCAGATGGAGGACCGCCTCCACGAGCGGGTGATCGGCCAGGACGAGGCGGTCGAGGCCGTCTCCGGGGCCCTGCGCCGCTCGCGCGCCGGGCTCTCCGACCCCGACCGGCCGATCGGCAGCTTCCTCTTCCTGGGTCCGACCGGCGTCGGCAAGACCGAGCTTGCCCGGGCCCTCGCCGAGTTCATGTTCGACTCGGAGCAGGCGATGGTCCGCATTGACATGTCCGAGTACATGGAGAAGCACGCCGTCGCCCGCCTGATCGGCGCCCCTCCCGGCTACGTCGGCTACGAGGAGGGTGGCCAGCTCACCGAGGCCGTCCGGCGACGCCCGTACTCGGTGATCCTCCTCGACGAGATCGAGAAGGCCCACCCGGACGTCTTCAACGTCCTGCTGCAGATCATGGACGACGGCCGCCTCACGGACGGCCAGGGCCGCACCGTGGACTTCAAGAACACCGTGATGATCATGACCAGCAACGTCGGCTCGCAATACATCGCGGCTGAGAAGGTCGAGGAGAAGGCCAGGGAGCAGGTGGAGGAGGCGCTCACCCAGACCTTCCCGCCCGAGTTCCTCAACCGCATCGACGACGTCGTCATCTTCCATCGCCTCACCAAGGAGGACCTCGGCAAGATCGTCGAGATCCAGGTCGCCCAGCTCTCCGACCGCGTCAGCGAGCGCGGCATCGAGATCGAGCTGACGGACAAGGCGCGCGAGCTGCTCGGCAACCTCGGCTTCGACCCAACCTATGGGGCACGACCCCTGAAGCGCGTGATCCAGAAGCAACTGATCGACAAGCTTGCGCTGCGGTTGCTGGAGGGCGAGTTCGCCGAGGGCGATGCCGTCAAGGTGGACGCCAAGGACGGCGAGCTCGGCTTCGAGAAGGCCAAGCGGCCTGCACGGCGCCTCTCAGCCGCCTAATCGACCCAGTTCTCGGTATCCGGGTTCATACGCGCCTGGACGACTATCTCAAGAGTGAAACTTCATCAAACGGGTCGCGCCTGGTGGCGCGCCCTCACACCCACAGCCGAGGATGCCGGCTCGACCATCCGCGAGGCCGCCTGGGGACTCGAGGAGCGGGTCCTGTGGCGGGGCAGCGATGCGACGCGCGGCGCGCTGGGGCGCGCTCGCCGTGCCATCCAGACGAGGCTCACCTGGCCGGCTGCCGACATCCTGCGTGAGCGCAGCGCCTGGACCAGAGCTGCGATAGCCGCCGGGGCGGCCACCATCGCGATAGCGGCCGCCGCGGGCGGCGCGATGAGCGCGGCAGACCACCCTTCCGTACGCAGCGCGGTGCCGGCCGCGGCCTCGGTGACACCCGCGCCGCAGAGTCCAGGCCATGTCCTGCAGGGCGTGACGCCCCGGTTCCAGGCCGGCGATGCACCCGCGGCACCACCTCCGCAGCCTCCGACCAAGTCCGCGGCTCCCCCGGCGCAGGTGGCCTGGCAGTTCGCCACGGCGTTCGTCGGATACGAGGTCGGCCGCTCCAACAAGAAGACTGATGCGGCCTTCGCCGCCACCGCGACGAAGCCGCTCGCCAAATCGCTTGCCGCCGATCCGCCTCGGCTCCCCGCCACCGGCAAGGTGCCGCGGGCGCGGGTCCTCAACGTCGTCCTCGGCGCGGCGGGCAAGGAGCAGGTAACCGCCAGCGTCTCGCTGGTCCGGCTCAGGTCGATCAGCGAGGTACGCCTGACCTTGACGAAGACCGGCAAGGCGTGGCGCGTCGCTCAGGTACTTGGCTGATGGGACGCCTCAGGACCGCAATCGCCGCGACGGTCGTGGGCGCGGCGATCGCCGCACCGGCCGCGAGCGCTCAGACCACGACGACACCTCCGCCGACCACGACCACCGCCCCGCCTGAGCCGCCGGCCACCCAGCCGCCGCCCCCCTTGACGACTACGACGCTCCCGGCTCCGCAGCCGGTGCCGAAGCCCAAGCCGAAGCCGAAGCCGAAGCCCCAGCACAAGCCATCGAAGAAGCCCTCCGGTAACGGCGCCACCAAGCCGAAGGGCGGTGAGAACGAGAAGGGCGCGGCCAAGGTCGGTGGGACCGCGCCGCCGCCGCCGGCACCCCTCGTGCCGACCGCCTGCGGGCCCGTCGCGATCCCCGCCTACCTGGGCCCGATCTACCAGGCCGCCGCGCAGGCGTACGACCTCGGGCCCGCCGGCCCATCCATCCTCGCGGCGATCAACGAGATCGAGAGCGGGTTCGGCCAGAACCTCGGTCCGTCCTCCGCGGGGGCGGAGGGGTGGATGCAGTTCATGCCGTCGACCTGGGCCACCTACGGCGTCGACGCGGACGGCGACGGGACCAAGGACCCGAACAACCCCAACGACGCGATCTTCGCCGCCGCCAGATACCTGCGAGCCGCCGGAATGCCAGAGGACCCGGAGGGCGCGGTCTTCGCCTACAACCACGCCGACTGGTACGTGGCCCAGGTCATGGCTCGAGCCGCCTGCTTCAGCGGAATCGGCGACGGCGCGATCGGTGGCCTCTCGCTGATCCCGAAGATGCAGGAGCTTGTCTGCTCCCCCGCCGACGGTTCGCGCGAGTCCATCCCCGACAACTACATGAAGGCCTTCCAGGGCGCCGCGGGGCGATACGACCTCGGCCAGAGCGGCGTCTGGGCGCTCGCCGCCGTCGCCCGCGTCGAGTCGAACTTCGGCAAGGGGATGAGCGCCAAGCAGCTCGCCTCGACCGGTCCGCTGGGCATCACCGAGGAGAACTGGACGCAATATGCGGTGGACGGAGACGGCGATGGCAAGGTCCGTCACCAGAGCCCCGCCGATTCAGCGGCCACCCTGGCGCGGATGATCTGGGCGGCGGGTGACCTCCGGGCCGGGCTCTTCCAGCATAACCACGCCGAGTGGTACGTCGACGCCGTCCTCAACGACGCCGAGGCCATGGCGGGGAGCTGCCAAGTGAAGACCGTCGCCTACTCGGTGGCGCTTCCGGGGCCGACCAACGCCCCGATCAACTGGGGCAACGTCGAGCTCTCGAACTCGCTCGAGATGGTCGACATCCAGTCGGGCGCGATCGACCCCCGGATCCTCAACATCCTCGGCGCGATCAGCCAGCAGCACACGATCCGGATCTCGGCGCTGCGCTCCGATCACTCCAAATTCACCGCAAGCGGGAACGTCTCGAATCACTACTACGGCCGCGCCATGGACATCGCGGCGATCGACGGCGTGCCCTGCACCGACGTCTCACCCGACGGGCCGTGCGGGACGATCGCCCGACAGCTCGGCGCGCTGCCCGCCGGGCAGGAGCCCACCGAGCTGATCTACTGCTTCGACCCCGACGGGCCGAGCGACCCGAACGGGTTCGCGCAGGCCGACCACTGCGACCACGTCCACGTCGGCTTCGACGCGTAGGGCCGCGGCTGCGGTCCCCTGCGGCGCCTAGGCGGACGTCGGGCGGCGGGCCACCCCGCGGATCAGCGGCCGGACGATGGGCGGCGCCTTCGGCAGCTTGCCCCGCTCCACGCTGTCGATCCAGAAGCCCGCATCGGCGAGCGCCTGCTCGGTGGGGCGATTGGGATGACACCCGGCCGCGAAGAAGCCCCAGGGCCGCTCCAACCGGTCCTGCCAGCGCCCCAGTCCCGGCCTCATGCTGCGCACGTGCTCGATGTACAGCAGCCTGCCGCCCTCGACCAGCACGCGCCTGGCCTCCGCCAGGGCGCGAGCCTGATCCTCGACGGTGCAGAGGACGAGCGTCGCGATGACCGCATCGAAGCTGCCATCGTCGAAGGGGAGGTCCTCGGCGGGTGCCTCGACCACGGAGACGTTCCCGGCGGCGCCTGGATCCTCGGCCAGCCGCTCTCGAAGACGCCGGGCCATGTGCGGATCCGGCTCGGTCATGACCAGCTCGGTGACCGCGTCCGTGTAGTGCTCGAGGTTGTGGCCGGTCCCCGCGCCCAGCTCCAGGACCCTTCCCGACGCGGACGCAAGCAGCTCGTGGCGCATCTCTCCGAGGCCGGCGCGCTCCGTCCCGGTCATGATCCGGTCGTAGAAGCGAGCGAAGATGGGGTGCTCACTCATGCTGTGATCATCTTCCATGCTGCGGACACACGGGTGAGTTTGCACGCGGCGCCTGAAAGTGAGAGAAAGGGGGCCCAGACCATCAGGAGAGGAGAAGCGATGCCCACCTACGTGATGCTCACGAATCTGACCTCCGAGGGCGTTCAGACCCTGAAGAACAACCCGACGCGGGTCCAGGAGGTGAACAAGGAGGTCGAGCAGCTCGGAGTCAAGGTCAAGGAGCAGTGGGCCACGCTCGGCCAGTACGACTTCATCACCATCGTCGAGGCACCCGATGACAAGACGATGGCCAAGGTCTCCGTCGAGCTCGGTTCACGCGGCACGATGAGCAGCCAGACGCTGGCCGCGATCCCCGCCGAGGAGTTCGCGAGCGCAATTTGAGGGTTCTCGTCGTCGGCGGTGGTGGGCGCGAGCACGCGATCATCCGCGCGCTCGCCCGCTCCGCGCATAAACCGGAGCTGCTCTGCGCTCCCGGGAACGCCGGGATCGCCCAGGAAGCCCGCTGCCTCGATGTCGGTGCAGAGGACGTCGGCGCGCTGGTTGCCGCGGCTCGATACGAGAGGACCGACCTGGTGGTCGTCGGCCCGGAGGCGCCGCTGGTGGCGGGGCTGGTCGACGCACTGGAGGCCGAGGGCATCGCCGCGTTCGGCCCCAGTGGCGAGGCAGCGCGGCTCGAGGGGTCAAAGCTCCACGCGAAGGAGCTGATGAGCGTGGCCGGTGTTCCGACCGCGGCCCACACCGTTGCGCGCACGCGGGAGGAGGCGCTCGATCAGGTCGCGTCCGCTTCTTATCCCTCCGTGCTCAAGGCCGACGGCCTGGCCGCGGGCAAGGGCGTGATCATCTGCAACTCGGAGACCGAGGCGCGCGAGGCCGTCGGCGTCTTCTTCGACGAGAGGCGCTTCGGCGACACCGAGGTGGTGATCGAGGAGTTCCTGGAGGGCGAGGAGCTCTCCGTGCTCGCCCTCTGCGACGGGGTGAACGTGCTCCCGCTCGCGCCCGCCCAGGACTACAAGCGGATCGGCGACGGCGACGTGGGCCCGAACACCGGCGGGATGGGCAGCTACTCGCCCGTGCCGGGCTTCGATCGCGCCGAGACGGACCGCATCGCCGATCTCGTCCACCGCCCGGTCGTCGACGCGATGGCCCGGCGGGGCACCCCGTTCCATGGGGTGCTCTACGCGGGCCTGATGCTGACCGAGGCCGGCCCGAAGGTGCTCGAGTTCAACTGCCGCTTCGGGGACCCGGAGACCCAGGCGGTCCTGCCCCGGCTGCGCTCCGACCCCCTCCAGCTGTTTCTTGCCTCGCGTGAGCCGGGTGGGCTCGCCGGCGTTGACGCGGAGTTCGGCGACGACTGGGCCGTGACCGTGGTGCTGGCCTCGGCCGGCTACCCGGCCTCCTCGTCGAAGGGCGACGTGATCACCGGACTGGATGAGGCCGCGGGAATCGAGGGCGTGGAGGTGACCCATGCCGGCACCGCCGCCCGCGACGGTGAGGTGGTGACGGCCGGCGGCCGCGTCCTGAACGTCACCGGCCGCGCGCCGACGGCTGCAGAGGCCCGGCGCCACGCCTACGATGCGGCCGAATTGATCGGATTCAGCGGAAAGCAGATGCGAACCGACATCGCCGCTCGAGCGGTGGATCGGGCCGCCGCCGCGTAAAGGATCGACCGAATGGAGGAGAGCTGATGCCCGAGGGCGAGGTTGCCGAGACGATGCCCCAGGTCGAGGAGGCTTTCGAGGAGATCGAGGTCGACGCCCCGCTGGTCGGGATCATCATGGGCTCGAAGAACGACAAGCCCAAGCTCCAGCCCGCCGGCGAGGCCCTGCACGACCATGGCATTCGCTACGAGGTTCGCGTCCTGAGCGCTCATCGCGATCCGGAGGCGACGAGCGAGTACTGCACGAACGCCCGCATGCGCGGGCTGAAGGTGATCATCGCGGGCGCTGGGATGTCCGCCGCGCTGCCGGGATTCGCGGCGTCGAAGACGGATCTGCCCGTCATCGGCGTCCCGATCTCAGGCAAGAACCTGGGCGGCCTGGACGCCCTGCTCTCGGCCGTTCAGATGCCGCCCGGCGTCCCGGTCGGCTGCGTCGCGATCGACGGCGCCAAGAACGCCGGGCTGCTCGCCGTCCGCATCATCAACGCCTGAGCGCCGGTCTCCAACTCAGCGGTCGCGAATTCGGATCTGAAGGTCCGAAGCCATTTCCGTTGCCGTCTGGTGCAGCAGGTCGGCGAATAGGGCCACGAATGGCGCCATGCCTTCGCCCGCCAGCGTCGCGATGGAGACTCCGCGGCTCGCCGGCCGCTCGCTGCGGATCCGCACCAGCGCGACATCCCGCCGCACGGCGGCCGCCGCGAGACCCGGGACGAGGGTGACGCCGAGGCCGGCGGCCACGAGTCCCAACTTCGCGGTCCATTCCTTCGCGATGACGGCGACACGGGGCTGCCACTCCGCCCACTGCCAGGCTCCGATCATGGTGTCGCTCGCCTTTGAGCTACCGGCGATCCAGCTCTCGCCTGCGAGATCGTCGATGTCCACGGAGCTCCGACGCGCGAGCGGATGTTCCCGCCCGACCGCGAGTAGCAACGGATCGTCGATCAGGTGCTCCAGCGCGATGCGGCGGTCAACCCTCTCGCGTGTCCCCGGGAGAATCCCGATCACGGCGACGTCGATCGCCCCGGAGATGAGGCGCTTGACCTGCGAGGACGTGACGCCCTCGCGCAAGCCGATTCGAACGGCCGGCTGACTGGCCTGAAACCCGGCCAGTGCCCTCGGAACGAGACCGGCCATTGCGGTCGGAAAAGCCCCAACGCCCAACCTCCCCGTCGCGAGCTCCGCCAGTCCTGCGAGCTCGCGCTGCGCGGCGTCGAGCTCGTCGAGCACGGTTCTGGCGCGCTGCAGCAGCGACTCACCAGGTTCGGTGAGGCGGACACCCCGCGCCGTGCGCTCGAAGAGAGGCGTTCCGGCGGCCGCCTCGAGGCTTGCGATCTGCCTGGAGATGGCCGACTGCGTGTAGCCCAGCGTCCGCGCGGCCGCGGTGAAGGAGCCCTGCGCGGCCACCTCGCGCAGAACTCTCAATCCGGTGGGGCTCAGTTCAGGCATGCGTATCACGCATGGTAGTGGTGCGAGATACTCGCTTGTGTCATTCCCTTTCGCTCCCTACCCTTGGGGACAATCGATCCCGAGGAGGCACTGGATGGATGCACAGGAGAACAAGGAACTGATGCGGGTGGTTTTCGACGCGCTCGCCGACGGCGACGGGCGGCCGTTCGTCGACGCGCTCGCCGACGACGTCACCTGGCGGATCATCGGCAGTACGGAGTGGTCCGGGACCTGGGAGGGGAAGCCCTCCGTGCGGACAGGACTCCTCGATCCGCTCTTCGCCCAATTCGCCACCCGCTACCGAAACAGGGCGGTCCGGTTGATCGCCGAGGACGATTACGTTGTGATCGAATGCCGCGGCGATGTCACGACGAAGTCAGGCCGGCCCTACCGGAACACCTACTGCTACGTCTGCAGGCTCGAAGGGGGCCGGATGCGGGAGCTGACCGAGTACTGCGACACCGAACTGCTGACCAAGGCGCTGACGCCCCCGTGGGCCGAAGCCGCGGCTTGATGTGGCTGCGGCAGTCGTGGCGGCCGGTGATTAGGTGATTCCCCGGTACACGCGGGAGGAGATCGGCGGCGTCTGGACCCAGCAACGCCGGATGGAGACCTGGCTGAAGGTCGAGCTGGCGGCGACCGACGCCTGGGCGGCCGAGGGAGTGGTTCCGGAGGAGGCCGCGAGCGCATGCCGCGATCAGGCGTCGTTCACCGTGGAGGCGGTCGAGGAGCGCGAGAGGACGACCGGCCACGACGTCGCCGCGTTCGTCGACGTCGTCTCCAGCTCGATCGGGGAGCAAGGGCGCTGGCTGCACTACGGGCTCACCTCGTCCGACGTGCTCGACACTGCGCTCGCCCTTCAGCTCGCCGATGCCGGCGAGATCGTCGTGCGCGGCGCCCGCGCCTACCGCGACGCGCTCGTCGCGCGGGCCAAGGAGTTCGCCGAGACGCTCTGCGTCGGGCGCACTCACGGCGTCCACGCGGAGCCGACCACCTTCGGCCTGCGCCTGGCCGGGTTCGCCTTCGAGGCCGATCGCAATCTCCAGCGCCTCACCGACGCGTTCGAGCAGGTGGCGACCGGGAAGCTCTCAGGAGCGGTCGGCACCTACGCATCGATCCCGCCCTCGGCCGAGGCCCGCGTGATGGAGGCGCTCGGCTTGACGGCTGAGGACATCTCCACCCAGGTCGTGCCGCGGGATCGGCACGCGGTGGTGCTGGCGCGGATCGCAATCGCCGGCGCCGGCCTGGAGCGCTTCGGCCAGGAGATCCGGAACCTCCAGCGCACCGAGGTGCGCGAGGTGGAGGAGCCGTTCGGCTCGGGGCAGAAGGGATCCTCCGCGATGCCCCACAAGCGGAACCCGATCCTGGCCGAGAGGATCTGCGGGCTCGCCCGCGTGCTGCGCGGCTACTCGCAGGTCGGGATCGAGAACGTCGCCCTCTGGCATGAGCGAGACATCTCCCACTCGGGCGCCGAGCGCGTCGTGCTGCCGGACGCGACGATCGCTCTCGACTACATGCAGCACCTCGCGACCCGGATCGTCGAGGGGATGACGGTCCACGCCGATCGCATGCGCGAGAACATCGAGCTCACCCACGGCGCGCTCTTCAGCCAGCGTGCACTCACCGCCCTGGTCGAGTCCGGGATGACCCGCGACGACGCCTACCGGGTCGTCCAGGAGAACGCCCAGCGGGCCTGGGACGAGGGCACGAGCTTCCGCGAGCTGATCGGCGCGGCTGCGCCTCAGCTGGACCTCGTTGCCGTGTTCGACTATGGCGCCTATCTACAGCACGTGCCCGAGGTGATGGCCCGCCTGGATAGGCTTGAGCCGTGACCCTCTACACCTGTGGCCAGAGGAGCAAGCACGCGGCCATCGGACATGCCTGCGGGCGCGCTGCGAAGGCGCTGAATGAGGCCGGATACGAGTACGAGATCAAGTCGATGCCCGGCTACAGGCTGATGCCATGGACCTGGGGGGACCGGCGCCGGGGCCGCGAGGAGGTCAGGTCGCTCACCGGACAGATCAACCTGCCCGTGCTCGCTCTCGACGAGGGAAAGACGGTCGTCGGCTCGGCCAAGATCGTCGAGTGGGCGAAGGCGCATCCCTCCGTTCAGCCTGAGATCGGCGGCGGATGACGGGCTCACTCGCCGATCTGCGGCTCGCCGGCTCGGGAAAGGTCCGGGAGATCTACGAGGACGGCGACGAGCTGATCATGGTCGCCTCCGACCGGATCTCGGTCTACGACGTGATCCTGCCGTCCGAGATCCCGGACAAGGGCAGGGTGCTCACCCAGATGTCGCTCTTCTGGTTCGAGCTGACCGGCGACATCGTCCCCAATCACTTCATCTCCGAGGACGTGCCGCCCGAGGCCGCCGGCCGGGGGATGCGGGTGAAGAAGCTCGAGATGTTCCCGGTCGAGTGCGTGGTGCGCGGCTACCTC
Organism: uncultured Solirubrobacterales bacterium; assembly: GCA_963815665.1. Lineage (GTDB taxonomy): Bacteria > Actinomycetota > Thermoleophilia > Solirubrobacterales > 70-9 > DASUPK01. Next base: position 54,718 of record CAWFHN010000023.1, read on the forward strand.
TCGGGGTCCGGCTGGAAGGAATACAGGGAGTCCGGCGCCGTCTGCGGGATCGAGCTGCCCGAGGGGCTGACGGAGTCCTCGAAGCTCCCCGAGCCCATCTTTACGCCCGCCACGAAGGCCGAGCTCGGCGACCACGACGAGAACATCGACTTCGACACCGCCGCCGAGGCGATCGGCAACCGGCCGCTGATGGAGGAGCTGCGGCGAATCTCGATCGAGATCTACAGCCGGGGAGCCGACCATGCGGCGGAGAAGGGAATCATCCTGGCCGACACGAAATTCGAGTTCGGCAGCTCGCCGGGCGCGGAGATCGTGCTCGGCGACGAGGTGCTGACCCCGGATTCCTCCCGCTTCTGGCCGGCCGACACCTACGAGCCGGGCGGCACCCAGCCCTCCTTCGACAAGCAGTACGTGCGCGACTATTCGGACTCGGTCGGCTGGGACCACACCGACCCGGGCCCGGAGCTGCCGGACGAGGTCGTCCAGAACACCCGGGCCAAGTACGTCGAGGCCTACGAGAAGATCACCGGCCGCAAACTGGACTAACCAGGGCCGGGGTCGCTCCTCGGGCGCTTGTACGCTGAGCGAGTGAAGGCCAAGGTCCTGATCAGGCCGAAGGACGGCATCCTCGACCCCCAGGGGAAGGCAGTAGAACGAGCGCTTCCCGCCCTTGGCTTCGAGGGAGTGCATGACGTTCGCGTCGGGCGCCTGGTCGAGCTCGAGACCGACGACCCGAGCAAGCTCGACGACCTCTGCGAGAAGCTGCTCGCCAATCCGCTGATCGAGGACTTCGAGGTGGAGCTCGAGCAGTGATCGGCGTCGTCCAGTTTCCGGGGTCCTGTGACGAGCGCGACGCCCTGGCCGCCGTGCAGCGTGTCGGCGAGGGCAGGCTGGTCTGGCATGAGGAGACCGACCTCTCCGGGCTGGATGGAGTCGTCATCCCCGGCGGGTTCTCCTATGGCGATTACCTGCGTGCCGGCGCGATCGCTCGCTTCTCACCGGCGATGGAGGCGGTCGACCGCTTCGCCGCTGAGGGCGGCCCGGTGCTCGGGATCTGCAATGGCTTCCAGGTCCTCTGCGAGGCGGGTCTGCTGCCCGGCGCCCTGCTTCCCAACGAGGGTCTGCGCTTCCTCTGCAGGCAGGTCGAGCTCGTCGCCGAGGACTTCGAGGGATCCTTCGGATCGGCGATCGAGAGCGGCGATCGCCTCTCGATCCCGGTCAAGCACATGAGCGGCCGCTACTTCGCGCCGGATGACCAGCTCGACGCCCTGGAGGCCGGGGGCCGGATCGCCTTCCGATACGCCGCCGGCGAGAACCCGAACGGCAGCGTCCGCGACATCGCCGGGGTCGTCAACGAGGCGGGCAACGTGCTCGGCCTGATGCCCCATCTCGAGCACGCCGTCGACCCGCTCACGGGGTCCGACGACGGCCTCTCCCTCTTCCGCGCGCTGGCAACCCAGGCCGCCCCCGCGTGAGCGAAACAGCCGCACCCCGCATGCCCGGAAGCGAAGCTGAGGACATGCGGGCTCAGGCTGGGGAGCTCGGGCTCACCGGCTCCGAGTACGAGCGGATCACGGAGCTGCTCGACCGCGACCCGAACGGGGTCGAGCTGGCGATGTTCTCCCTGCTCTGGTCCGAGCACTGCGCCTACAAGCACTCGCGCAAGCTGCTCGGGCGGCTGCCCACGGAGGGCGAGCGGGTGGTGATGGGCCCGGGTGAGAACGCCGGGGCAGTCGACATCGGAAACGGGCACGCGATCGCCTTCAAGGTCGAGTCCCACAACCACCCGAGCGCCGTCGAGCCGTTTCAGGGAGCGGCGACCGGGGTGGGCGGCATCCTCCGCGACGTCTTCGCGATCGGCGCGCGGCCGATCGCGGTGCTGGATTCGCTGCGCTTCGGCGAGCTCTCCTCCGAGCGGTCCCGCTACCTGTTCGAGGGGGCGGTCGCCGGGATCGGCCACTACGGCAACTCGATCGGGGTGCCGACGGTCGGCGGAGAGGTCTACTTCGAGCCGTCCTACGAACACAACTGCCTCGTCAACGCGATGTGCGTCGGCATCGCCAAGACCGACGAGATGATCCGCTCGGCCGCGGCCGGTCCCGGCAACCTGCTGGTGATCATGGGCGCGTCCACGGGGCGCGACGGGATCGGCGGAGCGTCGGTGCTCGCCTCCGCGGAGCTCGAAGCCGGCGATGACAGCAAGCGGCCCACGGTCCAGATCGGCGATCCCTTCGAGGAGTCGAAGGTCCTCGAGTGCTGCCTGGAGCTGCTCGAGCGCGGACTGCTCGTCTCGCTCCAGGACCTCGGCGCGGCCGGGCTGACCTCCTCGGCAGGGGAGATGGCATCGAAGGGAGGTGTCGGGCTCGACATCGACGTCTCGAAGGTGCCGCTCCGCGAGCCCGACCTCGAGCCCTTCGAGGTGATGGTCTCGGAGTCGCAGGAGCGGATGCTCGCCGTGGTGGAGCCCTCGCGGCTCGATGAGGTCATGGCGACCTGCGAGCGCTGGCAGACGGGTGCCGCGGCGATCGGCGAGATCACCGAGGGCGATCGTCTGCGGGTGCTGGACGATGGCGTCGAGGTCGGCGACGTGCCCGTCTCGGCGCTGGTCGACGAATGCCCGCTCTACGACCTCGCGCCGGAGGAGCCCAGCGGCTGGATGTACGGCAACGAGGAATCCCTCACCGAGGACGACCCTTCGGCCATTCTCTGCGCCCTGCTCGGCTCGCCGAACGTCGCCTCGAAGCGCTGGGCGTTCGAGCAGTACGACTCCGTGGTCGGGTCCCGGACCGCCCGCCGCCCGGAGTCGGCGGATGCGGCCGTGCTCATGGTCCCCGAGTCCGATCGGGCCATCGCCGTCGCCATCGACGGCAACGGGCGGCGGGTCGCGTGCGATCCCTACGCGGGGGCGATCGAGGCGGTGCTCGAGTGCGCCCAGAACCTGGCCTGCGTCGGCGCCGAGCCGCTCGGCCTCACCAACTGCCTCAACTTCGGCAACCCCGAGAAGCCCAGCGTCGCCTGGCAGCTCGACCGAGCCGTGCTCGGCCTCGCCGAGGCCTCCCTGGCCCTGGGGGTGCCGGTCGTCGGCGGCAACGTCTCCCTCTACAACGAGACCGAGCACGGCCCGATCTACCCGACCCCTGTGGTGGGAATGGTGGGGGAGCTGCCCGATGCGGCGAGGGCTCCGGGACTGGCGCCGCGTGACGGCGATCGGCTGATCCTGGTCGGTCCGTTCGCTCCCTCGCTGGCGGGCTCCGAGCTCGCCAAGCAGCGCGGCGAGCTGGACGCCGGCCTCCCACAGCCCGCGATCGCCGCGGTGGCCGACGCGCTGGCACTCGTCAGGGGCCTGGTCCGCGACGGCGTGCCCTCGGCGGCGCACGACGTCAGCGACGGCGGGCTCGCCTGCGCGCTGGCCGAGATGGCGATCGCGGCGGCCTCCGGTCTCGAGGCCGACCTCGATCCACTCGTCGAGCTCCGCGGCGGATCGGGCGAGACCTGCCTGTTCGGTGAGGGCCCGGGCGGGATCGTGCTCGCGGTCGCGGAGAAGGACGTTGAGTCGGTGTTGGAGAGGGTGGAGAACACCGGGGTCGAGGCGATCGCGATCGGCACGGCCGGTGGGGATCGGATCTCGATCGCCGCCGCCGAGCGGGATGTCTCGGTCGCCCTCGCGGATGCCGAGCGCGCCTGGCGCTCCCTCGACCAGCGGCTGTGATGCGCGGATAGCGCGACGGAGAGGCTCAAGAAGAAGTAGCCGGCCGAAAACCCGCCTATTTGCGGCGGATTGAGGCCTCTGGCCCCTCCGTGCCCGCTGCTACCCTCCGTCTGCGGGCTGCTCTCCTGTCCGCAACTCCTATCTCCCGAGGTTGAGACACCTCCTCCAGACGTGAACGACGCGCGCTTCGACGTTCCCGATCGCGATGGCCCGCGCGATGAGTGCGGGGTGTTTGGCATATACGCGCCCGGGCGCGACGTCGCCAGGCTCGCGTACTTCGGCCTCTACGCGCTCCAGCACCGGGGGCAGGAGTCGGCCGGGATCGCCAGCTGCGAGGGAGGGCACATCACGACCCTGCGCGACCTCGGGCTCGTCTCCCAGGTCTTCGACGAGGAGAAGCTCCGGGCCCTGTCCGGCGACATGGCGATCGGCCACGTGCGCTACTCGACCACCGGTGGCGGGGCCTGGGAGAACGCGCAGCCCGTCTGGAGGGACGACGGCCGGGAGCTGGCGCTCGCCCACAACGGCAACCTGACCAATGCGGTCGAGCTCTACAACGAGCTCACCGAGGCCGGGGTTCAGCTGCGCGGCACCTCGGACTCCGAGATCATGGCGGCCCTCCTCTCCCGCCGCGCGGGCGAGGGCAAGGAGTGGATCGAGGACGCCGTCGCCGAGGTCATGCCGAGGCTCGAGGGCGCCTACTCGACCGTCGTCATGACCAAGCACGCCGTGGTCGCCTTCCGCGACCCGCATGGCGTGCGGCCGCTGGCGCTCGGCAAGATCAAGCCGGGTGACGGGTTCCCCGAGTGCTTCGTGGTCGCCTCGGAGAGCTGCGCCTTCGACATCATCGGCGCGCAGTTGATCCGCGAGGTCCAGCCGGGCGAGATGGTCTCGCTCACCGCCCGCGGCCTCGAGCTGAAGCCCGTGATCACCGGCGAGCAGCCGGCCCACTGCGTCTTCGAGCACATCTACTTCTCCCGTCCCGACTCCCGGCTCGAGAACCGGGTCCTGCAGGAGGTCCGGGGACGGATGGGCGAGCTGCTCGCGGAGGAGGCGCCGGTCGACGCCGACCTGGTGATCTCGGTACCGGACTCCGGCAACCCGATGGCCAATGGATTCGCGCGAGCCGCGGGGCTGCCCAAGGACGACGGGCTGATCAAGAACCGCTATGTCGGGCGCACCTTCATCCAGCCGGGGCAGGAGCTGCGCAGGCACGGCCTGCGCATGAAGTTCAACCCATTGCCGGAGATCGTCGCCGGCAAGCGCGTCGTGATCGTGGACGATTCGATCGTGCGCGGCAATACCACCAGGCAGATCGTCGCGATGCTGAAGGAGGCGGGCGCCAAGGAGGTCCACCTGCGCATCTCCGCCCCGCCGATTCGCCACCCCTGCCACTACGGGATCGACATGTCGACCCGTGAGGAGATGATCGCCCACGACCGAACGGTCGAGGAGATCGCCGGCGAGCTCGGCGCCGATTCCCTCGCCTACCTCTCGATGGAGGCGGTCTACGAGGCAATCGGCACCCCACGCGAGAAGCACTGCGACGCCTGCTTCACCGGCGAATACCCGCTCGGCGATCCCGAGACGGCGAACGGCAAGTTCGCCCTCGAGGACATCGCCGTCGTCCCCGTCAGCCGCTAGTTGTCCCGGGAGAACCTAGAGCTCGTCCGGCGCCTCTACGCCGCCTGGAGCGCGGGCGACCTCGACGGCGCGACCAGCGCCTTTGCCGACGACGTCGAGTGGCACGGGCATCCGCGGCTGCCCGAGCCGGGGCCGTACGGCAGCCGGGAGGAGGTGCGTCGCTGGATGCAGCAGTTCCGCGAGGCCTGGGGCGAGCTGGCGGCCGAACCGGTGGAGCTGGTCGACGCCGGCGACAGCGTCGTCGCGCTGGTGCACATGTCCGGCCGGGGGAGGGGGAGTGGCGTGGAGGTGCGCGGAGGCGTCGACGTACATATCGGGACGTTCCGGGAGGGCGAGATCTCCTACTTCCGGATCTATCCCGGTGACTTCCTGACCGAGCGGGCCGAGCTCAGCGATCCCGAGTTCGAGCTCCTCATCCTGCGCGTCCAGGAGGGACTGGCGATGCCCGAGGTCGCACGGAGACTCGGGATCAGCGAGTCTGACGCGCAGGCCATGCTCGATCACGTTCACGAGCTCCTCCGCAGGGTCCCCGGCAGCGAGCGCGCCTCGTGAGCTCGTTTCGCATCGTCGTCCTCGCCTCGGGTGGCGGCACGAACCTCCAGGCGATCCTCGATCAGCTGCACGGAGGCCGGGAGGGGGTCGAGGTGGTGGGTGTCGGCTCCGACAAGCCGGGGGCGACGGCGCTCGAGCGCGCTCGCAAGGCTGGCGTCAAGACCGGCGTCTTTCCGGCGGCCGAGTACGAGGACAGGCGGGCGCGGGACGCCGCGCTCGGGGATTGGATCGAGGAGCGGCGGCCGGACCTGATCGTGCTCGCCGGGTACATGCAGCTGCTCTCGTCCGAGTTCGTGGCGCGTTTTCGCAACCGGGTCATCAACGTCCATCCCGCCCTGCTGCCCGCCTTTCCGGGGATCGACGCCCTTCAGCAGGCGATCGACCATGGCTCCAAGATCACCGGCGTGACCGTGCACTTCGTCGACGAGGGAGTCGACTCGGGCCCCATCATCCTCCAGCGCCCCGTGCCGATCGCGCCGAGCCGGGACTGGGATGAGACCGAGACGGCGATCCACGTCACCGAGCACGCGCTGCTGCCGGAGACGATCCGGATGCTCGCGGCCGGCCGCGTCCGGTTCGACGAGGAGAACCCGCGCCTCGTCCACATCGACCCCGAATAAACTCGCCCTTCGTGTCGACGCCGTCCTCAGAGATCGCACCGGAGCCTGCCGGGGAGTCGCTGCCCGTGCGGCGGGCGCTGATCTCGGTCGCCGACAAGACCGGGGTGGCGGAGTTCGCCGCCGGGCTCGCCAAGCAGGGGGTCGAGGTGATCTCGACCGGGGGGACGCTCTCGGTGCTGCACGAGGCCGGGGTGGAGGCGCGACCGGTGGAGGACCTCACCGGGTTCCCCGAGATCCTCGATGGGCGCGTCAAGACGCTCCATCCCCACCTCCATGCCGGGCTGCTCGCGGTGCGCGACAACCCCGAGCACGCCGAGACGCTGCGTGACAGGGAGATCGAGGAGATCGACCTGGTCTGCGTCAACCTCTACCCCTTCGAGGCCACCGTCGCCCGCCGCGACGTCCCCGAGGAGGAGGCGATCGAGAACATCGACGTCGGGGGTCCGACGATGATCAGGGCGGCGGCCAAGAACCACCGCTTCGTGGCCGTGGTCGTGCGGCCGGAGAGCTATGACGCGGTGCTCGATGAGCTGGAGGAGACGGGCGCGCTCTCCGCGGCCACGCGGCACTGGCTCGCCAACGAGGCCTTCGCGTACACGGCGCGCTACGACGCGGCGATCAGCCGCTGGTTCGGTCGCCGCTACGAGCAGCTGCCGACCTACTGGGTGACCGCCTGGGAGAAGGAGATGGACCTCTCCTACGGCGAGAACCCCCACCAGCGCGCGGCGCTCTACGTGGAGCCGAGGGCACGCTCGCATGTCCTCTCCCGGGTGTCGAAGCTGCACGGCAAGCCGCTCTCGTTCAACAACGTGCTGGACCTGAACTCGGCGCGGACGCTGCTCGCCGACCTCGAGGGGCCGGGGTGCGTGATCGTCAAGCACAACAACCCCTGCGGGGTCGCCGAGGCGGACGAGATCGGTCCCGCGTACGAGGCGGCTTTCGCCTGCGACCCGATGTCGGCCTTCGGCGGCGTGATCGCCCTGAACCGGCCGGTCAACGAGGCGCTGGCGGAGCGGTTGCACCAGCAGTTCATCGAGGTGCTGATCGCGCCCGGCTACGGGGACGGGGCGATGCCCGTGCTCCAGCAGAAGGAGGCGATCCGGATCCTCGAGGACACCGAGCGCCGCAATCACCAGATCGAGCCGGACATCAAACGGGTTCGCGGCGGCATCCTCGTCGAGGACCCCGACGGCTCACCGGAGCCGCGCGAGCTGATGGAGGTCGCGACCAAGACCCAGCCGACCGACCAGCAGTGGGACGACCTGCTCTTCGCCTGGCGGGTGGTGCGCCACGTGCGCTCCAACGCGATCGTGCTCGCTCGGGACCGGGCGACGCTGGGGATCGGCGCGGGACAGATGAGTCGCGTCGACTCGGTCCGCTTGGCGATCGAGAAGGCGAAGGACGCGCGCGGCCCCGACGCCGAGACTCTGCTCGCCGGGTGCGTGCTCGCCTCCGACGCCTTCTTCCCGTTCGCCGATGGCCCACAGGCGGCGATCGACGCCGGCGCCACCGCGGTGATCCAGCCGGGCGGCTCGAAGCGCGACGCCGAGGTGATCGAGGCCTGCGACGCCGCGGGCGTCGCGATGGTCTTCACGAAGCGCCGCCACTTCCGGCACTAGTCAAGCTACGCAGCCTTCACCACCCTCCCCGAACAGCGCCATAGGTCGCGTAGGTGGCCCGGAGGGGTGGACACTCGATGACTCCGGCCTCTATCTCACCATGGCAGTTGGCGCAGGTGAGAATGCACTTCTTGGCCTCCCTGCGAAAGGTCGCAATTGACTTCCCCATTGCCACTGTCATCGGGAACGACTTCGTCTTCGGATCCACGTGATGGAAGTGGAGATTGATGATGCAAGCGTCGTATCCACAGACACAGCAGCTACCGCCAGCTTCCTCCACGAGCATGCGTTTGATCTTTTGGAGGCGGCGCGTGACAGCTTCGCCCACGCAACGTTTGCAGCGCCATTTTCGGCCGCGGCTCGGACCGGCGCTGTAGTAGGCGAACTCAGTGAGCCCATGCCGTCGACACTGCCGATTCTCGACGGCACACCTGCGCCTGGGATCCGGAGGGCGTCCCACTTGGCCCACATGGGGGATTGGAGCCTGTAGTGATGGATTGATCTCGTCGCGCTTCATGGGAACATATGTTCGCGGCATGATGCGACGGAATACCTGCAAATCGCAAAGAAAGTGCCCCCGGCGGGAGTCGAACCCGCGTCGCCCGGGTTAAAGGCCCGGCGCTCTGACCGCTGAGCTACGGAGGCGAACTGATCGTAGCCAGAGCAGGTCTCGCAATAGAGTCCCCACTGCGATGAGGATCTCGGCCAAGGTCGACTACGCGGTCAGGGCGTCTCTGGAGCTGGCGGCGGCGGGAGGCGATCCGATCAAGGGGGAGGCGATCGCGGGTGCCCAGGACATCCCGCTGAAGTTCCTCGAGAACATCCTCGGCGAGCTCAAGCACACCGGCATCGTCTCCAGCCGCCGTGGGGCCCAGGGCGGCTACTGGCTCGCCAAGCCGGCCGATGACGTCAGCCTCGCCGACATCGTCCGCGCGGTCGAGGGCCCGCTCGCGACCGTTCGCGGCCAGGGCCCCGAGGCTCTCAATTACAAGGGCGAGGCAGTCCCACTGCAGAAGGTCTGGATCGCCCTCCGGACCAACCTGCGCGCCGTGATGGAGGACACCACCCTCGCCGACGTGGTCGGCGGCGAGCTGCCGGCGGCGGTCCGTGAGCTGAGCGAGCCGGCGGAAGCCTGGAGTCAGCGCTAGCCGTCCCGCATGAAACGGGCGGCGCCTGTCTGCTTCTTGCGAGTGCCGGCCTGGTCCTTCTTCACGTTGCGCTTGGCGGCACGCCTCTGTGTCTGGGTCGCCATCAGCTCTTCCCTCCGATCGCGGCCGCGAGCTGCCGCTTGCTCATCTTCGAACGGCCCTTGATCCCGCGATCCTTGGCCTCCTCGTAGAGCTGGTCGTAGGTGCGCCCGCCGGGGCCCCGGCCCGAACGCAGGCCGCCTCGCCGGTGTGAGGAGATGTCCTTGCGGGAACTCCTCGAGCTCTCCCGCGTCTTACCGGCTTGCGCGCGCTCCTTGTTGACGGTGCGGGCAGCGATCTCCTCTGCACGCTTCGTCGAGCGACCCTCTCGTCGCTCGCTCTTCTTCACGTGCTCGTACATCCGCTCCCATTTACTCCCTTTCGGTACGCCTCTGGGTGGCATCACCTGCCTCCTCTCTGTCGTTCTCAGAAGCGGGTTACCCGGCCTGCATCGGGCCAATCGTTTGGGGCGGTCCGAGGCCTAGAAGAGCTTGGTCTGGGCCGGCGCTGCAGCCGCCGTCGCTTCCTCGGCTCGAGCCTTGCGGCGCGCCTCGAGCCGCGCGCGCCGGCTGTAGCGCGGGTCGTACGAGAGATTGGGCGCCCGCACCAGGGACCCGATCCGCTTGCGCTCTGCGTTCGGGGCGTAGGCACGGTCCTGGTAGAGCTCCTCGTATCTCGGCACGAGATCCGGCCGCGCGGCGGAGAGCCAGGACATGAAGACCTCCTTCACTCCCGGGCGCAGGTGCAGGGCGATGCCGTTGGCAAAGGTCGCGCCCGCCTCCTCGGCTATCGAGACGATCTCCTCCACCAGCTCGGGCGAGTCGTTGATGCCCGGCATCAGCGGAGCGATCAGGACGCCGGACGGGATCCCGGCCTCGTTGAACTTGGCGACCGCCTCGAGCCGCTTGCGAGGATGCGGCGTGTGCGGCTCGGTCTGGCGCCAGATCTTCTCGTCGAGGGTGGGCACCGAGAAGTTGACGCTGACGTCCGCGACCTCGGCGAGCTCGAGGTAGAGATCGAGGTCGCGAAGCGGAAGTGGCGACTTGCTCAGCACCGACAGCGGCGTTTCGAAGTCACGCAGCGCCTCGATGATCGGCGGCATCAACCGGTAGCGGCCTTCGGCCCACTGATAGGGATCGGTGTTCGTCCCGATTGCGACCAGCTCCCGCTTCCAGCTCGGTCGTGCGAGCTCAGCTCGAAGCAGTTCAGGAGTGTTGACCTTGACGACGATCTCACGCTCGAAGTCCCGCCCGGCGTCTAGGTCCAGGTAAGTGTGCGTCTGGCGGGCAAAACAAAAGGGCACGCATGACTGCACCCCCTAAATGTGTTGACACTCCAGTCGAACAGCAGGAAATCGCCGGGAACCTTGTTGAGCGCCGACTTCGCGCGGACCTCGTGGAAGTTGATGCCGAGGGCCTCCGGCGCATCGAAGGTCCTAACCCGCTCGACATCCAGGCCGGGAAGGCTCCTTCCCTTCTCCTTCTCGACCCTCTGTGAATCCCAGCGCATCGCCTCTCCAGTGTTGCAACTTTCGAGCTTCTATACGAACGTATGTTCGCATACACCTCGGCCGCGGAATGCCTGGATGAAACGCCGGGTAGGAGCGTTTCGTGAGCCAGTTGCCCCTCACCGGCGAAGAGACCAGCCGCGCCGAGGCGCTGATCCCCGAGCGGCCCACGCTCCCCTCGCTGCGTGACGCGGCCGCCGGCTGCCAGGCTTGCCCACTCCACGAGACCGGCACGCAGACGGTGTTCGGCGAGGGCCTGAAGCGCGCCCGGCTGATGCTGATCGGCGAGCAGCCCGGCGACCGCGAGGACATCGAGGGTCATCCGTTCGTCGGACCGGCCGGCAGGATCCTCGACGAGGCGCTGGAGCAGGCGGAGATCGAGCGCGGGGACGCCTACGTCACCAACGTCGTCAAGCACTTCAAGTGGACCCCGAAGGGCAAGCGGCGCATCCACCAGGCGCCCAGGGCCGAGGAGATCAGGGCGTGCGCACCGTGGCTCGAAGCGGAGCTCGAGGTGGTGGATCCGGAGGTGATGGTCTGTCTGGGAGCCACGGCGGTCAGGGCCGTGATCGGCTCCAAGGCAAAGGTGATGAAGAACCACGGCGAGTTTCTCGAGGCGAAGCTCGGGCGCACCGCAATGCCGACGCTTCATCCTTCCGCCATCCTTCGGGCCGATCCAGAGGACCGCGATGACGCGATGGCGCTCCTCGTCGGAGATCTCCGGCGAGCGCGCGACCGTCTCGCCGCCTGACCTACCCACCATGGCCGAGGCCAATTCGAAACTCCATCCCGCCGAGCACCGTGCCTACAGGGAGCTGTACGCGTCGGCCCGCCAGCTGATCCGCCGCTGGCGGCGGCTGGCGCCCGCTCTGGAGGGAACGGCGGCGGGCGAGAGCCTTGCGCGGGGGGTGGATGAGACCGAGCGTCTGCTCGAGGCCCTCGCGCCGCGCACCGCGGCGTACGGGCTGCAAGGAGGGCCGATGGCCCAGGGCGTGGGGGCTCGAATCGCCGATGTGCGGTCCGCGGCCGCCGACCGTGGCGGCGACACCGGGATGGTGGTCCGGTTCTCGGTTCTCGACATCGAGCACATCACCACGCTGCTCCGCCAGCTCGCGGAGCTGGCCCGGTCGCGTCAGGACCGCGATCTGGCCGGCTTCTGCGAGGACTGGGCCGGACGGCTCGAGGCCCAGCTCGGGGCGGTTCGCGAGGCCGCCGTCGAGCTCGGCACCGATCCCGAGCGCGCGGCGGCACCGCTGGACGACTCGCTGCTCAACCGCGCCGCCCACGGCGTCGGCTGGGTGTTCGGCTCGGTCGGCGAGGGGATCGACCGCGTCGTGGGGCGCCGGCGCAACTAACCCAGGTCCGGCTGGCCCTCGAGCGGCGTCGAGGCCTCGGCGTGCAATCGCCGGGGAATGCGGCCGGCCTTCCTTGCGCCCCAGCCCGCCTCCACCGCTGAGCGCATCGCGGCCGCCATGCCGGCCGGGTCCTCGGCCTTGGACACCGAGCTCGCCAGCAGCACGCCGTCGCAGCCGAGCTCCATCGCGACGGCGGCATCCGATGCCGTCCCGATCCCGGCATCGAGGATCACCGGCACGCTCGCGCGCTCGGCGATGATGCGCACGTTGTAGGGGTTGCGGATGCCCATCCCCGAGCCGATCGGCGAGCCGAGCGGCATCACCGCGGCGCAGCCCGCTTCCTCGAGCCTGCGGGCGAGGATCGGATCGTCGTTGGTGTAGGGCAGCACGGTGAAGCCGTCGTCGACGAGAGTCTCGGCGGCGTCGATCAGCTCGACCGCGTCGGGCATCAGCGTCCGGTCGTCCCCGATCACCTCGAGCTTCACCCAGTCGGTCTCGAACGCCTCCCGCGCGAGCTTCGCCGTCCGGACGGCATCGCGCGCGGTGTAGCAGCCCGCCGTGTTGGGGAGGGCGAACAGCCCGAGCCGGCGGATCACGTCGAGCACGGACCCCGGCGCCGACGGGTCGACGCGCCGGAGCGCCACGGTGACGATCTCCGTCCCGGAGGCGATCAGAGCCTCCTCCATCTGCTCGAGCGAGCGAAACCCCCCGGTGCCGACGATCAGGCGCGAGCCCCAGCGCCGGCCATCCAGCTCCCAGCCGTCCTCGGCGCCGCCCTGGATCGCCGCGAGCACCTCGACTCTCTGTCCTTCGATCAGCGGGGTCGTCTCCCATTCGCTCCGGGGGACCACGTCGCCCTCGAGGGCGACCGCGACGCCGCGCTCGGTCGGTGCGCCGGAGGCCTCGACGGCCGTGGCGACCGTGGCGCCATCGCCGAGGGAAACGGCATCGCCGTTGATCTCGACGTTCATGCGACCTCCACCGGGGCTTCCGTGCGGCGGTCCACAAACCGGTCGGGCGAGAACGGCGTCAGGTCGATCGGCGGCTGCTCGCCGGCGAGCAGGTCCGCGACGCAGACCGCGGTCAGCGGCGCCTGCAGCACTCCGTTGCGGAAATGCCCGGTCGCGACCAGCAACCCCTCGAGCCGGCTCGACCCGATCAGCGGGGCATTGTCCGGAGTGCCCGGACGCAGGCCCGCGGTCGTCTCGGCGAGCTCGAGCTCCGCGATCTCCGGGATCAGCCGGTAGGACTCGCGCAGCAGCTCATGGACGCCCCCCGCGGTGACCGTGGTGTCGAAGCCCTTCTCCTCGACCGTCGCCCCGACGATCAGGCGGCCGTCCGCCCGGGGGACCATGTAGACGCGGTCGCCGGCCACGATCCGCTCGCAGACCGGCTGATCGCCCGGACCCCGCAGGGTGACGATCTCCCCCTTGACCGGGCGCACCGGAGGCCTCGCCTCGGGCGGGAGCCAGTCGATCTGGCCTGACCAGCACCCCGCCGTCAGCACCAGGGCGGCGGCGGAGAAGGCCTCCCCGCCGGCCGTCTCCAGGCGCCAGGAGCCGCCGCTCCGCCGGGCGGATGTCACCCGAGCGCCGGCGCGCACCGGAACGCCGTCCCGCTCGAGCGCGGCGAGCAGCGCGGCCGCCACCCGCCTGGGATCGACGCTCGCCTCGCCGGGAACGTGCGCGCCGCCGCCGACGCCGGTGGCGAGCCCGGGCTCGAGCTTCCGGCACTCCCCGCCCGTCAGCCAATCGGAATCGAGTCCGAGCCGCCGTTGGAGGTCGTAGCTGCGGCGCAGGCTCTCGGCCTCGTCGCGGTCCAGCGCCACGTGCAGCGCACCGCGCCGCGCGAACCCGACGTCGACCCCGGAGGCCGTCTCCAGCTCCCCGGCGAAGTCCGGCCAGCGGTCGAGCGATTCCAGGTTGAGCCCGAGAAGGGACTCCTCACCCCAGGACGCCTCGCCCGCGGGAGCCAGCATGCCCGCGGCCACTCCGGTGGCGCCCGACGCCGGGCGCTCGGCCTCCAGCACGCAGACGCGGGCGCCTCGTGCGGCTGCCCGCCAGGCTGAGGCCAGCCCGATCACGCCCGCTCCGACGAAGATCGCGTCGTATTCGTTGTTCGTCTCGTTAGTCACCGCATTCGATGCGGCCGAGGCGCTCCAACCTCCCTGCGCCGGCATTACCCGGATCAGGTTCGGACGGTCGGCGGCGCTTCAGCCGCCCTCTCAGCCCTTTGGGGGGCTCCCGTTGCAAGTTCATCGTACCCTTGCTCGTGCAGTGACCGAAGCCGCACCCGGCACGACTCATCTCGCCCCTCCCGAGGCGATCGGCGCGCTGCGCCGCCAGCGGCTGCGCTGGGCCCGCCTCTATTTCGTCTGCGACGCCCGCCCCCACGGCCAGGACCCGGAGGCGATGCTGAACGCGGCGATGAGCGGAGGCGCCGGGATGATCGAGCTGCGCGATCGCGAGCAACCGCGCAACGCGGTCGAGCGCTCGGGACACACCTTCCGCCGCCTAGCAAACACCTACGGCGCGCTGTTCATCGTCAACGACGACCCTCATCTGGCGCTGGAACTGCGTGCCGACGGAGTCCATGTCGGCCAGGAGGACATCGACCCCGCCGAGGCTCGCCGGATCATGGGTCCCGACGCGATCATCGGCCTGTCGACCCACAGCCGCGAGCAGATCGAGGCGGCCGCGAACGCTCCCGTCGACTACATCAGCGTCGGCCCGGTCTGGGAGACGCCCACCAAGGAGGGGCGGCCGGCGACCGGGCTCGAGCTGATCCGCGAGGCGGCCGAGATCGCCAGGCACCCCTGGTACGCGATCGGGGGAATCGACGCCAGCAACGCGGACCAGGTCGTCTCGGCGGGCGCCGAGCGTCTCTGCGTGGTCAGGGCGATCCGCGACGCCGAGAATCCGCGGGCAGCGGGCACGGCCCTGTTCAACCTGGTCGACCCTGCGGCGCGGGAGGAGGCGCGATGAGCGACCGCGAGAGGAAGCGGGCCGAGCGCCAGAAGCGAAAGCGCCGAACCGAGAGGGTCGCATCCCCGAACGGCGACGGGGCCACCGCCACCACGACCGAGGCGCCGGAGGCCGAGACCTTCCAGGAGAAGATGTCCCGCCGCTACGAGGAGCGCAACGCCGAGGCGCGCGCGAAGCTCGAGCCGCTCGAGCGCGGGGAGCGGCCGAAGGCCGTCACGATCGGCGCGGTCGTCTCGACCGTGCTCGCGGTCACGATCAGCGTCCAGGGTGTCCTTTCCCTGCTCGGCGTGGGCGCCGGTGAGGCGACCACTCGCCCGGCTCCGCTGATCCTGTTCGCAGGCGTCCTCTGGGCGATGGCGGTCGGGATGTGGCGCGCCCGCTACTGGGCCGTGCTCGGCTTCCAGACGGTGCTCCTCCTGATGATGCTCGCGAGCGCCTTCGGGCTGGTGGTGGTCAACTCCCTGCTCCAGGCGGTCGGCACCACCCTTCTCCTGCTCGGATCCGGCGCTCTTTTCTACTTCATGGTCCGCGCGATGGCGCGGATCCAGATGCCGAGCAGCCCGGACGCCTGACGGCGAAGCCGGATCTGACGCTCCTATAAAGTCGAAGGCCGATGGCCGAATACGACGTGATCGTGATCGGAGGCGGGCCGGGGGGATACGTGGCCGCGATCCGCGCCGCCCAGCTCGGGCAGAAGACGGCCGTCGTCGAGCGCGACAAGGCCGGCGGGCGCTGCCTCAACTACGCCTGCATCCCGGCGAAGACCGTGCTCCACACCGCCGAGATCTTCCACTCGGTCAGCGCCGACGGCGCCGAGCTCGGCATCAAGGCCGGCAATACGTCGATCGACTGGAAGGCGCTCCAGGAGCGGCGCACCAAGGTCTCGAAGACGCTCGAGGACGGCGTCCAGTTCCTCTGGAACAAGAACAAGGCCGAGTTCCTCCACGGCGAGGCCTCGCTGGCCGGCGGCGGCAAGGTCAAGGTGGGCGACGACACCCACCAGGCCAAGGCGATCATCCTCGCCACCGGATCGGTGGCGATGCCGATTCCCGGGGTCGACTTCTCGGATCGCGTGATCGACACCTGGGGCGCCTATTCGCTCGACTCGATGCCCAAGTCGCTGGTGATCGCGGGCGCCGGAGCGTCGGGATCCGAGATCGCCTCGGCCTACTCGCGGATGGGGGTCGAGGTGACGCTGATCGAGATGCTCGACCAGATCCTGCCGCTCGAGGACAAGGACATGGCGCGGGTCGTCGAGCGCCAGTTCAAGAAGGACGGCATGGAGGTGCTGACCGGCACCAAGGTCGAGTCGGTCACCGAGCAGAAGTCCGGCGTCAAGGTGAAGGCGGGGGAGAAGGAGGTCAAGGCCGACTACCTGGTGATCGCCGGCGGGCGGCGGCCCGACACCGAGCCGCTCAACCTCGATGCCGCCGGCGTGAAGACCAACGACCGCGGCCAGATCGAGATCGACGAGTTCCAGCGCACCTCAGCCGACGGCGTCTTCGCGATCGGCGACCTGGTCCGCGGCCCCGCCCTCGCCCACAAGGCCGAGGAGGAGGGCGTGGTCGCCGTCGAGACCGCGGCGGGGCACGAGACCGAGCCGGTCAACATCGACCTGGTCCCGGGCGCGACCTTCACTCACCCCCAGGTGGCGAGCGTCGGGATGACCGAGGAAGAGGCCAAGGAGGCCGGGCGCCAGATCAAGGTCGGCAAGTTCAAGCTGGGCGGCGCGGGCGCGTCGGTGGTCTACGACGACCGCGCCGGCCTGGTGAAGATCGTCGGCGACCCCGAGTACGGGGAGATTCTGGGCGCCCACATCGTCGGCAACATCGCCTGCGACATGATCAGCGAGATCTGCAACGTGATGGCGCTCGAGGGCGGCTATCCGGAGCTCCAGCGCATCATCCACCCGCACCCGACGATGTCGGAGGCGATCCTCGATGGCGCCCGAGCCGTCGACGGCTGGGCGATCCACGCTTAGCGGGCCAGGATGAGCACCAAGCGCCTGGAGGCCTTCAGCGATGGGGTCTTCGCGATCGCGATCACCCTGCTGGTGCTGGAGCTGAACGTCCCGGCGGGCGGCCACCTCTGGGACCAGCTCAAGGACGAGTGGCCCTCGTTCGCGGCCTTCTTCGTCAGCTTCTGGGTCATCGGGATCATCTGGGTCAACCACCACGGCGTGCTCGACCATCTGGCGCGGGCCGACCGCGGGGTGCTCTACCTCAACCTGCTCTTGCTCCTCACGGTCGTGTTCATCCCGTTCCCGACCGCGCTGCTCGCCGAGCACCTCAAGCCTGGCGAAGGAGACGAGACGACGGCCGCGGTGATCTACAGCGCCGCCTTCATCGCGATGTCCTTCGCCTACGGGGTGCTCTGGACCTACATCACCAAGCGCAAGGACCTTCTGGGGGTCGAGCTCACCGACGAACAGATCCGGCGGACCTCGATCCGGTTCCAAATCGGGACGCCGTTTTACATCGTCCAGCTCGCCTTCGCGTTCATCAGCCCGGCGATCGTCCTTGTCCTCAACGCCGCGCTGGCCGTCTACTACATGGTCGCCGGAATGCGAAGTCCCGACGCGGAGGACAAGTGAGCGAGCGCGCCACCTTCTACTACGACTTCAACTCGCCCTACTCGTACCTGGCCGCGGAGCGGATCAGCGGCCTGTTCGCCGAAGCCGAGCTCGAGCAGCCCGAGTGGCAGCCGATCTCCTTCGGCCACGTCCTGAAGACGACGGGACGGCGGCCCTGGTCCTTCGAGGAGGACCGGAGCGTCGACTTCGCCGAGATCCAGCGGCGCGCCGACGAGCGGGGGTTGCCCAAGGTCCTCTACCCGGACGGTTGGCCGATCGAGAACTACAGCCTCAATCCGGTCAGGGCGGCGATCTACGCGAAGGAGTCCGGGCGAGTCGTCTCCTTCACCCTCGCCTGCTTCCGCCAGGTCTTCGCGGCCGGGCGCGACATGAGCGACATCGACAACGTGCTGGTCGCCGCGGCCGCCTGCGAGCTCCATCCCAACGCGGTGTTGAAGGGAATCGAGACGCAATCCGTCAAGGACAAGCTCCGGTCGGCCACGGATGAGGCGATCTCGCGGGGAGTCCAGGGGATTCCGACGGTCGCGGTCGGCGAGGAGCTCTTCTGGGGCGACGACTCACTTGAAGACGCGGTGGCGACCTTACGGCGGGAGTAGGCTGGGCTCGTGGCAGAGAGCAAGACGAAGTCACGTCGAAAGACGGCCGGATCGTCCGATGGCAAGGGCAAGAGCACAGCCAAGCCGAAGCTCCCCGACGAGGCGACCTGCCGCGAGCTGCTCAGCCTGATGGCTCTGATCCGGCGCTTCGAGGAGGAGGCCGGGCGCCAGTACCAGCGCGCCAAGGCCGGCGGGTTCCTACACCTGGCGGTCGGCGAGGAGGCGACGATCGTCGGCACCACCTCGGTGCTGCAACCGGATGACTACCTGATCGGCACCTACCGGACTCACGGACACGCGATCGCGCGCGGGACCGATCCGAAGCGCGTCATGTCCGAGCTCTTCGGCCGCGTCGATGGCACGTCCGGCGGGCGCGGTGGTTCGATGCACATCTTCGACCTGGAGCGCCGCTTCATGGGCGGCTACGGGATCGTCGGCGGCAACCTCCCTCTCGCCGCGGGGCTGGCGCTGTCCTCCGACTACCGCGGCACCGACGAGGTCACGGTCTGCATGTTCGGCGACGGCGCCTCCAACACCGGCAACTTCGGAGAGACGATGAACCTGGCGGCGCTCTGGAGCCTGCCCATCGTCTTCCTGGTCGAGAACAACCTCTACGGGATGGGCACCGCGCTCGAACGACACTCGGCGGTTCCCGACCTCTCGCACAAGGCCGAGGGCATGGGCATCCCCGGAGTGCGGGTGGACGGCATGGACGTGATGGCCGTCCGCGAGACGGTCAGCGAGCACATCCGGATCGCCCGTGAGGACCGCAAGCCGACGCTCATCGAGGCCTTCACCTACCGCTACCGAGGCCACTCCGCCGCGGATCCGGAGGTGTACCGCGAGAAGGAGGAGGTCGAGGAGTGGCAGCGCAAGGACCCGATCGAGACCTTTGCGGCGCGGCTGATCAAGGAGAAGGTGATCTCAGGGGAGGACGTGGACGCGATTCGCGAGGAGGCCGACCGGATCGTGACCGAGGCGGTGGAGTTCGCGGACAACTCGCCGGAGCCGCCGCTCGACTCCCTCTACGACCACCTCTACGTGCTCGGCGACCAGGTGCCCGGCTGGTACGGCGTTGACGAGCGCTCGCCGGACTCCCATGCCGCGGAAGAGGAGCGGGGAGCGACACAACGTGCCCGGCAACTCGCGGAACGCGGCGCCGAGTACGCGGAGGACGAGGAGCTGCTCGAGGCCGAAGGAGTCCAACCGGACGCCCGGCCGGAGGACGTCCACTGATGGCCGTCATCCGGATGAGGGAGGCGCTCCGCGACGCGATGGCGGAGGAGATGCGGCGCGACGAGAACGTCTTCGTCATGGGCGAGGACGTCGCGGTGTTCCAGGGATCCTTCAAGGTCACCGAGGGCCTGTTGGACGAGTTCGGCGAGAAGCGGGTCCGGGACACCCCGATCTCGGAGAACACCATCGTCGGCATGGGGGTTGGCGCGGGGATGGGGGGCCTGCGGCCGGTCGTCGAGATCATGACCGTCAACTTCGCCCTGCTGGCGATGGACCAGATCGTCAACCACGCGGCCGCGATCCCGTACATGTTCGGCGGGCAGGTCCGGGTGCCGCTCGTGGTCCGGATGCCGGGCGGCGGTGGCCACCAGCTGGGCCCCACCCATTCACACAGCTTCGAGGCGATGTTCCTGCAGATTCCGGGCCTGCTCGTCGCCTGCCCCTCCACGCCGGCCGACGGAAAGGGTCTGCTCAAGGCGGCGATTCGCGACGACAATCCGGTGATCTTCATCGAGCACGAGTCCCTCTATGGCCTTCGCGGGGCTGTCCCCGAGAACGGCGACGGCGTCGTCAACTTCGGTGAGGCCGCGATCCGCAGAGAAGGTCCCGACGTGACCATCGTCGCGATCCTGCGGATGGTCGAGGTGGCCCTGCAGGCGGCCAAGACGCTCTCCGAGGAGCACGGCGTCGAGGCCGAGGTGATCGATCCGCGGACGCTGCGCCCGCTCGACCTCGACACGATCGTCAAGTCCGTCCAGAAGACGAATCGGGCCGTGATCGTCGAGGAAGGGTGGCCGCACGGGGGCGTCGGCGCGAACCTGGCCGCCCTGCTCCAGGGGCAGGCCTTCGACTACCTGGATGCGCCGATCGAGCGCGTGACCGGTGCCGACGTCCACATGCCCTACTCGAAGCGGATGGAGCAGGCGGCCATTCCACACGGCGAGCACATCGTCAGCGCGGCGCTCCAGACGCTGGAGGGGAGCCGCTGATGGCTGCCGAGATCGTCATGCCGCGGCTGTCGGACTCGATGGAGGAGGGGACGGTGCTGCGCTGGCTCAAGGCAGTCGGCGACGAGGTGGCCGTCGGCGACGAGCTGGTCGAGATCGAGACCGACAAGGCGAACATGGTCTACGAGGCTGACGCTGCCGGTGCCCTGGTGGAGATCCTGGCGCAGGAGGGGGACACGCTGCCGGTCGGCGACACGATCGCGAGAGTCGGGGATGCGTCCGAGGTGGTCGAAGGGGGCGGCGGCGGGGGAGCGTCCCGGCAACACGCACCATCCACAGAAGAGCAGGGCGCCAACGGTTCGGATGGCGCAACGTTGCCGGGCCCCTCCCCCGCCGCCGCCCCGGCAGCCCCGGCCGCCCAGGCTCCTGCTGCACCAACTGCACAAGCACCTCCTTCCCCAGCCGCAGTCGGTGGCGACGGGCGCGTCAAGGCCTCTCCCATCGCCAAGCGCATTGCTCGCGATCGGGGGCTTGACCTGCATGGGCTCTCCGGGTCCGGGCCCGGTGGGCGGATCGTCAAGGCCGACGTCGAGCGGGCACTCGCGGGCGGTGTCGCTGCTCCGGCGGCCGCACCTGCGGCGCCCGCGCCGGCGGCTGCCCCGGCCGGGCCAACCCCGGGCGCCGCCGAGAAGCCGGAGACCGCCAAGGGGGGTGTCGAGGTCGTCGAGCTCACCAAGCTGCAGCAGACGGTCGCTCGGCGGATGGCCGAGTCCAAGGCGACCGCGCCTCACTTCTATCTGCAGGCCGAGTTCGACCTCACCGCCGCGGTCGAGGGACGGAAGAAGCTCAAGGCGATGGCAAAGGAGGGTGAAGCCGTCCCGACCTTCAACGACATGGTCGTCAAGGCCTGCGCCCTGGCCCTGCGCGAGTTCCCTCGGGCGAACGGCGCCTACCGCGACGGGCGGATCGAGCTCTACTCGCGGATCAATGTCGGGGTCGCGGTTGCCGCCCAGGACGCCCTGGTCGTCCCCACGGTGTTCGACGCGGACCTCAAGGGGCTGCGCCAGATCTCGTCCGAGACGCGAGCGCTCGCGGCTCGCGTGCTGGAAGGCTCGATCACGCCGCCCGAGCTCTCGGGCGGCACCTTCACCGTCTCCAACCTCGGCATGTACGGGATCTCCAACTTCAGCGCGGTGATCAACACGCCTCAGGCCGGCATCCTGGCCGTGGGCGAGCTGAAGGCCAAGCCCGTGGTCACGGACTCCGGCGAGATCGAGCCGCGGCAGCTGATGGGCGTCACCCTCGCCTGCGATCACCGGATCCTCTACGGCGCCGACGGTGCCCAGTTCCTGGCCCGGGTCCGGCAGCTTCTCGAGGAGCCGCTCGGCCTCGCGCTCTAGCCGGAGGACCTCTCCGGACCGACTCCGTCGAGCCCTGTTTTCCGGGACACGGCAGGGGTATGATCGGCTCACCACATAGGGAGGAGAGGTAGATCCCTCTCCGCCCGTTTGTCCGTGAATGCGGCCCACCGGTGAATCCCGGAGCCGCGTCGATAGTCCGCCGGAGGCGATCCCAAAGGCGGACAACAGGAAAGGCGGACCGCATATGACGCTCGAAGCCGCGAGCCCTAGTCGCTCGCTCAAGCGCGAGGACGCAGGTGACGTCCTCACGCACGATGACCGGGCCCAGCTCCTCCGCTACATGCTGCTGCAGCGGATCTCCGAGGAGCGAGGACTGGCCCTCTACAAGCAGGGCAAGGTCCCCGGGTCCTTCTACGACGGGAGTGGGCAGGAGGCCGTATGCGTCGGCTCCGCCTTCGCCCTCGGGCCCCGGGACCGGATGTGCATCCTGCACCGCGATCTCGGGGCTCATTTCGTTCGGGGGGTGACCCCGGACCGATACCTGGCGAACTACATGGGTCGCGAGGGCGGCGTCACCGAAGGCCGCGACGGCAACATGCACTTCGGCGACCGGGAGCTCGGCTGCGTCGGGATGGTGAGCATGCTGCCCGACATGGCCCAGGTGGCCGGCGGCATGGCCCTGGCGTTCAAGATGAGGCGCGAGCCGCGGGTGGCGATGACCTTCTTCGGCGAGGGCTCAACCGCCAACGGCCAGTGGCACGAGGCGATGAACTTCGCCGGCATCCACCGCCTGCCGGTGGTCTTCGTCCTCGAGAACAACCAGTTCGCCTACTCGACTCCGACGAAGCTCGAGTTCGCCGCGGACCCCGTCGGCCGTGCGAAGGGCTACGGCTTCCCGGGTGTGAGCGTGGACGGCAACGACGTCGAGGCCGTCTTCGAGGTCGCGCGCATCGCGGCGGATCGCGCGCGACAGGGCGATGGTCCCACCCTGATCGAGTGCCACACGATGCGGATGCACGGTCACGGGGCCCACGACGACATGACCTACGTCCCGAAGGAGCTGCTCGCGGAGTGGTCCCACCGCGACCCGATTGAGCTCTACACGGCGCGCCTGGCCGACGAGTACCGCTTCGAGGCGGCCGAGATCGAGCGAATCCGCGAATCGGTCTCGACCTACGTCGACGAATGCACCGACCGCGCCCTCGCCTCTCCGATGCCGGATCCGGAGATCGCATCGGCGGGCGTCTTCGCCGATCGATGGGAGCCACTCGGCGATGGGGAGGCGCCCTGGTCGCGCTGGCGCGCCGCGGAGGACTCGCGGGGGAACGGCGGAGGGGCGTCCAACGGCCACCACGCCGCTCTGGCCGAGCACGGGAGGGCCGCCTGATGGCCGAGCTGACCTACCTGCAGGCGATCAGCGACGGGCTCCGCGAGGAGATGCGCCGCGACGAGGCCGTCTTCTGCCTGGGTGAGGACATCGGCGCGTTCGGTGGCGCGTTCAAGGTCACCGACGGGTTCTTCGAGGAGTTCGGAGCCGATCGCGTCCTCGACACGCCGCTGGCGGAGAACATGATCATCGGCGCGTCGATCGGCGCCGCGATCGAGGGCATGAAGCCGGTCTGCGAGATGCAGTTCGCGGATTTCATCGCCTGCGGCTTCGATCAGCTCGTCAACGTCGCGGGCAAGCTGCACTACCGCCAGGGAGTCTCCGTCCCGATGGTCGTCAGGCTGCCATCAGGGGGCGGGTTCTCGGGCGGGCCGTTCCACTCGCAGAACCCGGAGGCCTGGTTCCTCCAGGCTCCGGGGCTGAAGGTCGTGGCGCCGTCGACGGCGGAGGACGCGAAGGGCCTGCTGGCGAGCGCAATCCGGGATCCGAACCCGGTCTGCTTCCTCGAGCACAAGGGCCTCTACCGGCACGTCAAGGGCGAGGTCCCGGACGGAGATCACACCGTCGCGCTCGGCGAGGCTCGGATCGTCCGCGAGGGCGGCGAGCTGAGCGTGATCGCCTACGGCTCCTCGGTGCCGCTGGCGCTCGAAGCCGCGGAGGAGCTCGACGAGGACATCGAGGTGCTCGACCTGCGGACGCTCAATCCTCTCGACTCCGAGGCGATCGTCGCCAGCGCCGAGAAGACCGGCAAGGTGCTGATCGCCCATGAGGCGACCCGCGCCTGCGGCGTCGGTGCGGAGGTCGCGAGCCTGGTCTCCGAGCGGGCCTTCGAGCACCTGGACGCGCCCGTTCGCCGGCTGACGGCGCCCGACGTCCCGATCCCGTTCAGCCCGCCCCTCGAGGCGGCGGTCCTGCCCCAGCTCGACGACATGAAGGAGGCAGCTCGTGAGCTCCTCGCCTACTGACCAGCACAAATCGGCCGGCTCCTCAGCTTCGCTTCCGGGGCCGGCCGCTACGGAGATCGTGATGCCGCAGATGGGCGTTTCGGTCGCCGAGGGGACGATCGTCGAGTGGACCAAGCGGCCCGGCGACTGGGTTGCGAGGGACGAGGCGGTCTGCCTGGTCACGACCGACAAGATCGACGTGGAGATTCCCTCGCCCGCGGCCGGCCGCCTCTCGCGGATCCTGGTGGAGCCGGGCGACACCGTCGACGTCGGAACCCCGCTCGCCGAGCTGGATCCCGGCGCACGACCCGGTGAGGCCCATCCCGAGGAGCACCGGGAGGACTCGGCGCCGGCTGAGGCGCAGGAGGAGGATGAGACGGACCGCTCCGGCTTCCATTCGCCCGTGGTCCAGCGGATGGCCGACCAGCACGGCATCGATCTCTCCAAGGTCCAGGGCACCGGGATCGGTGGGCGGATCCGCAAGCGCGACCTGGTCGCTGTGATCGAGTCCCCGGGAGAAGCAACCGAGGAGACGGAGGAGCGGCCGCTGCACACCGAGTCCCCCTACCGGCCGGAGGAGCCCGAGCCCGTGGCGGGGACCAACGGCCGCGGGGCTACGGAGATCCTGCCCGATGGCCATCGCGAGCCGATGTCGCCGATGCGCAGGCTGATCGCCACCCACATGACCGAGAGCCGCCGGACAGCGGCCCACTGCACGACGGTCGTGGAGGTGGACCTATCGCGGGTCGTCGCCGGGCGGCGCGAGCTGCGGGAGGGAATGAAGCGGCGCGGCGTCCCGCTCACCTATCTCGCCTTCGTCGCGAGCGCGGCGGTGGCGGAGCTCGATCGCCATCCGATCCTGAACGCCTCGATCGAGGACGATCAGATCGTCTACCACGACGACGTCAACCTCGGCATCGCCGTGGCGCTCGAGCAGGGACTGATCGTCCCGGTGATCCGCCGGGCACAGCGGCTCAGCCTCGAGGGCCTCGCCGCCGAGATCGGCGGCCTGGCGACCCGTGCCCGAGACGGCGACCTGGCACCCGACGACGTGGCCGGCGGCACCTTCACGATCACCAATCCCGGCCAGTTCGGCGCCGTGCTGGCCACGCCGATCATCAACCAGCCGCAGGTCGCGATCCTGGACCTGGAGGCGGTCGTGAAGCGACCGGTCGTCATCGACGCGGACGGCAAGGACTCGATCGCGATCAGGCCGATGACCAACCTGTGCATGTCCTGGGATCACCGGGCGCTCGACGGTGCTGAGGCCGCCCGCTTCCTCGGCGACGTCAAGGAGCGCCTCGAGGGATGGGGGACGGGATGAGCCTGCTCGGGCACGAGGAGGTGGTCGTCCACCGCGGCGAGCGCAGCGGCGTCTCGCTGGTCATCGCCATCCACTCGACCGCGCTCGGCCCTTCGCTGGGCGGGGCCCGGCTGTGGAGCTACGGAGCGCTCGGCGACGGAATCGCCGACGCGCTGCGGCTCTCGGAGGCGATGACCTACAAGGCCGCGGCGGCGGGACTCGATCTGGGTGGTGGCAAGGCCGTGCTTTGCCTCCCGCCGGCTGCCCAGCTCGACCCGGACGCCCGGCGTGCCCTGATGCTCGATCTAGGCGACCTGGTCTCCTCTCTCGACGGCCGCTACGTCACCGCGGAGGATGTGGGCACGGGCACGGAGGACATGGCGACCGTCGCGGAGCGCACGACGAACGTGGTCGGCAAGCCCGTCGAGGCCGGCGGCTCAGGGGACCCGAGCCCGATCACCGCTCGCGGAGTGGAGTCGGCGATCCGGGCCTGCTGCGAGCACGGCTTCGGCTCGGCCGACCTGGCCGGCCGGCGGATGGCGGTGGTCGGGCTTGGTCACGTCGGCCTGCCGCTGGCCGAGAGGCTGAAGGCGGCCGGCGCCGAGCTGCTCGTCTCCGATATCGATCCCGAGAAGCGGGCGGAAGCTGAGCGCCTTGGGGCGGTCTGGCTCGATCCGGACGAGGCCATGACCGCCGAATGCGACGTGCTGGCGCCCTGCGCGCTGGGAGGCGCCGTCAACCCCGACACCGTCGCGAGCCTGCGCTGCGGAATCGTCTGCGGCTCCGCCAACAACGTTCTTGCCGGCAGCGCGCTGGCTTCCGTGCTCGCGGAGCGGGGCATTCTCTACGCCCCTGACTTCATCGCCAACGCGGGCGGGCTGATCAACGTCTATGGCGAGCTCCACGACCTCGGGCGTGAGCAGCTGGACGAGCTGGTCGACAGCATCGGTGAAGCGCTCCGGCGTGTGTTCGACCTTGCCGACGAGCAATCCGTCCCGCCGCTCGACGCCGCCCGGGCGCTCGCTCAGGAAAGGCTCGATGCCGCGACCGAGCCTGCGCTTTCGGCGCCTTCACTCGCCCACTAGGCTGGCGCCTTCTCGATGGATCGCGCACAACTCGGCGAGTGGATTCAGAGCTACGAGCGGGCCTGGCGAACGCCCGGCACCGACGTCCTCGCGGAGCTGTTCACGGAGGACGCCGTCTACTCCACCGCTCCCTACGAGAACCCGCACGCGGGTCTTGCGGCGATTGCCGAGATGTGGGACGCGGAGCGCCTCGGCCCCGACGAGGCGTTCGAGATGTCAAGCGAGATCGTCGCGGTCGAAGGCGACACGGGGGTCGTCAGGGTGACCGTCCACTACAAGGCCGCGGAGGACAAGGAGGGACGGCTTCACCGCCAGCGGAAGGAATATCGCGACCTCTGGATCGTAAG
This sequence comes from uncultured Solirubrobacterales bacterium, assembly GCA_963815665.1. GTDB lineage: Bacteria > Actinomycetota > Thermoleophilia > Solirubrobacterales > 70-9 > DASUPK01. The sequence goes on from CAWFHN010000023.1 coordinate 81,694, forward strand.
CCTCGATGAGGCCGGCCTCTGCTCCAGCTTCGAGGAATGGCCGTTCTGGCCTGCGGATCAGGAGGGAGCCCCGGCTGCCGGTGCCTGAGCCGTGTGACAATCACCCTGTGGACGAGGTCATGGTCGTGCGCTGCGGATTGGTTCCCTACGAGGAGGCCCGCAGCCTGCAGAAGCGGATCGAGGCGGCCCGCCAGGCCGGTGAGGTCCCCGATGTGCTGCTGCTGCTCGAGCACCCGCCCGTCTACACGAAGGGCCGCCGCGCGCAGCCGGAGGAGCTCGGGATGGGCGAGGACTGGTACCGGATGCAGGGGATTGAGATCTGCGAGACGGATCGCGGCGGGGCCGTGACCTACCACGGCCCCGGCCAGCTGGTCGGGTATCCGATCGTCTCGCTAAAGAAATATGGCGAGGGCGTCCACACCTACGTGCGGCGGCTCGAGCGGCTGATGATCGGCTCGCTGTCCGGCTACGGACTCGAGGCCGAGGTGATCGACGGCCTGACAGGCGTCTGGGTCGGTGGCGGTCCGCCGGAGGGCCGGAAGATCGGCTCGATCGGAGTGCACGTCAACCGCGGGGTCACCACGCACGGATTCGCGGTCAACGTCAACAACGACCTGCAGCCCTTCGAGTGGGTCGTCCCGTGCGGGATCGAGGGGGTCCGGATGACCTCGCTCTGCCGGGAGCTGGGCGCCGAGGTCGACATGGACGCCTACATGGAGGCGATGGCCGAGCGCTTCGGTGAGATCTATGGGCGAGAGCCGGTCGCTGCTAGCCCCGACGAGCTGTCCCAACTGCTCGGCGAACCGGCCCCGGTACGGTAGAAGCGATGTCCGAATCCATCGCGGATCGCATCCACGTCACCCGCTCCCGGGCCAATCCCGGCGGCCGTGTAACGGACGAGGAGGGCAAGGTTCCCTTCCGCTCCCGGAAGCCGCCCTGGCTCAAGGTCCCGGCGCCCGGGGGCCCGACCTACCGGCGGCTGCAGAAGGCGATCGACGCCGACAACCTCCACACCGTCTGCCAGGAGGCCAACTGCCCGAACGTCGGCGAGTGCTGGGAGCGCGGCACCGCCACGTTCATGATCCTCGGCGACGTCTGCACCCGGCGCTGTGGCTTCTGCAACGTCCAGACGGGGAAGCCCACCTGGAACGACCCTCTGGAGCCCCTGCGCGTCGCCAACCAGGTGAAGCGGATGGGCCTCCGGCACGCCGTGATCACCTCGGTCGACCGCGACGACCTTCCCGACTACGGCGCGAGCGCCTTCGTCGGCGTGATCCGCTCGATCCGGCGGATGGCGCCTGGCTGCAAGGTCGAGGTGCTGACCCCGGACTTCCGCGGGCAGGAGATGCCGCTGGCCAAGGTGATCGCCGAGCGTCCCGACGTCTTCAACCACAACGTCGAGACGGTGCCGCGGCTTTATCCGATGGCCCGCCGGGGCTCCGAGTTCATGCGCTCCGCCCGAGTCCTGAGGATGGCGAAGGAGATGGGCGGGGACGAGGTCGTCACCAAGTCCGGCCTGATGGTCGGTCTGGGCGAGGAGTTCGACGAGATGGTCGAGGCGTTCTCGATCCTGCGCGACCACGGCGTGCAGGTGCTGACCGTGGGCCAGTACCTGCGCCCGACCGAGAAGCACCTGCCGGTCGACCGCTACTGGCATCCCGACGAGTTCGCGGCACTCGAGCGGGCCGCCTACGAGCTCGGCTTCGCGTCAGTCGCCTCGGGCCCGCTGGTGCGCTCCTCCTACCACGCCGACGAGCAGCTTCCGGCCGCGGCCGGCGCTTAACAAGGGCCCCACGCACCTTTCGTTGCGGAGGCGTGTTCGGGGGTCCGTAGCCTCGAACCATGCGTGCCCGCCTACGCACAAAGCCTCTTGCGCTGATCGCCGCGGCCGCCCTCGCCCTGGCGGTGGGCCCGTTCACGGGTGGCGCCTCATCTCAGACGACCGACACCAGCGCGGGCAAGAACCCGCTGGCCGGAAACGGCATGTGGATCTGGTATCTGAGCCGCTCCTCGCACGGAAAGCTCGGCAAGATCGCGAAGAGGGCTCACGCGCACCACATCGACACGGTCCTGATCAAGTCGGGCGACGGCACGCACTACTGGAAGCAGTTCTCACCGGCGGTGGTGAGCCGGCTCCACGCCCGCGGCCTGAACGTCTGCGCCTGGCAGTTCATCTACGGAGACAAGCCCGGCAAGGAGGCGAAGGTGGGCGCGAGAGCGGCCACCAACGGCGCCGACTGCCTGGTGCTCGACGTCGAGGGCCAGTACGAGGGCAAGTACCCGCAGGCCTCGTACTACATGTCCATGCTTCGCTCCCTCGTCGGGGCGGACTACCCGCTTGGGCTCGCGAGCTTCCCCTACGTCGACTACCACCCGGCCCTGCCCTATTCGGTCTTCCTCGGCCCGGGCGGGGCTCAGTACAACGTGCCGCAGCTCTACTGGAAGGACATCGGGACGACCGTCGACACCGGCTACATCCACACCTGGGTCTGGAACAGGATCTACGGCCAGAAGATCGCTCCGCTCGGGCAGGTCTACAGCCGCCCGAAGGCCGGCCAGATCCGCCGCTTCCGGGCCCTGGCGATGTCGCACGGCTTCGACGGCGTCAGCTGGTGGGACTGGCAGGAGGCCGGCAAGCGCCAGTGGAAGGCGGTCGGGCAACCCGTCTCGCCCGCCTCCGCCGCGCCCTACCCGAGCTACCCGTTCCTTCACGTCGGGTCCAAGGGCGACTTCGTCGCCTGGGCACAGCAGCTGCTCGCCGGTGGCGGGTACACGGTGCCCGTCACCGGCTATTTCCAGGCATCGACCCAGGCCGCCGTCTTCGCCTTCCAGGCCGCTCATGGCCTCCCCCAGACGGGCAACCTCGACGTCCCCACCTGGGGCCCGCTGCTGCAGAACAAGCCTCTCGCCGTCCGCTGGACCACCGGCGGCGCCGTCGCCGCGGGCTCCTCGGGGCGCCTGGCGCTGCCGCCGCCGAAGTCGGCCAAGCTGCCCGCGGTCCGGGACGAGATCCCTCCTGCGGCCAAGCGAGCGGGTCGGTAGACGCCTCTTCGTTGACGGCGGCGCCGAACACCGCCGTCGAACATAGGCTTGCGGCGCCCGGTGCTGCCGCTGAAGGACAACAACCCGACGTCGCGATTCCCGATCGTGACCGTCGCGCTGATCGTCGCCTGCGTGGCGGTCTTCATCTGGCAGCTCAACTTCCCGACCAACCACCGGCTCGATGAGGCCGGGTTCGGCTCGATCGACCAGAGCTCGCTCGAGTACGGAGCGATCCCTTACCGGATCACCCATACGAGCGCAGGCAAGTGCGACATCGGAGCGGTCGACCAGGTCTCGCCCCAGCAGTTCCAGGCTGGTGTCGTCTGTCCCGGCACCAATGACTACGCCGAGGCGGTCGCCCGCAGCCGGGCCCATCCTCAGGACGATCTCGGGCCGTTCCAGATCGACCAGAAGCCGTGGTGGGTGACCCTCTTCACCTCGATGTTCATGCACGGGGGCATCCTGCATATCGCGGGGAACATGCTCTTCCTCTGGGTGTTCGGCAACAACATCGAGGACCGGCTGGGCCGGGTGAAGTTCCTGCTCTTCTACCTGCTGGCTGGGCTGATCGCGGTCTACACGCAGGCGCTGCTCGACCCGGCCTCGACCGCTCCGACCATCGGCGCCAGCGGCGCGATCGCGGGGGTGCTGGGCGCATACGCGCTGCTCTTCCCGCGGGCGAGGGTGCTGACCCTGATCTTCATCATCTTCTTCGTCACGCTCGTGGAGATCCCGGCGCTGATCCTGCTCGCGATCTGGTTCGCCCTTCAGTTCGTCCCCGCCCTGGGGCAGGTCGCGGTTGGCTCGGGGGGCGACCAAGGGGTCGCCTATTTCGCCCACGTGGGCGGATTCGCGTTCGGGCTGGCCGTGGCGGCGGCCATGCTCTACACCACGCGCAGACGCCGACCCGACCCGCGCTTACCCGTCTACTGAGCGAAAGTGGATCCCGACCTACGGAACGCCCTGCTGCTGCTCGGCCTGATCTTCTGTGGGTTCTTCGCAGCGGTGACCATCTACGTGATCGTCGATACCGGGCTGCGGCTGAGGACATACGGCGACATCGGCGCGATCGGGCTCTACGTGGTGTCCTTGGCGATCGTCCTGATGATCGCGGCGGGCCTGATCGGCGCTCTCCGCAACCCACCCGATGAGTAAGCGAATCGCCTTGATCGCCGGGCTGGTGATCGCGTTCGGCGCCACCGCCGCGGTCGCGGTCGCGATCTGGCCGGACCGGGCGGGCGAGGGAGAATCGACCTCGGCTGGCACGGACCGGGAGCCTTCCGTGACCGCTCCCAGCATCACCGCACCGGACATCGGCACCGTCGCGCTACCGGCGGTCACCCGCTTCGCGCTGCGGCCCGTGACCGGACCGCTGCCCGTCAGATACCGGTTCAAGCACCCGCCGATTGCGGGCGTCCTCTTCGACGTGAAGAGCGGGGAGATCCTCTGGCAGAGGAATCCGCGCCTGGAGCACCCGATCGCCAGCCTGACGAAGATGATGACCGCGCTGATGGTCGCGAATCGGGACCGGCCCGGTGAGCACGTCAGGGTGAGCGCCAAGGCGGCATCGACGCCGGGATCGGCGACTGGGTTGCTGCCGCGCGGCAAGAAGGTCCCGCTCGAGGCGCTGATGCAGGCCCTGATCATGATCTCCGCCAACGACGCGGCGGTGGCGCTCGCGGAGCACGACGGGGGCACCGTGACGCATTTCGTCAAGGAGATGAATCGACAGGCGAAATGGATGGCACTCACCTGCACCCACTTCTCCACCCCCAACGGGCTGCGCGACCGGGGCAACTACTCGTGCCCGCTCGATCTCGCCGAGCTCGCGCGCGCCGATCTCGCGAATCCCCGGATCGCCCAGATCGCCCAGACGCGTTACGCCAAGCCGCGGTTCCCGATCAAGGGGAAGCACCTCTACCTGTCCAACAACCATTACTTCCTGCAGCGCGGGCTGGCCGGCCTCCCGCAGGCTCAGGTCACCGGATTGAAGACGGGGTTCACCGATCCCGCCGGACGTTGCTACGTCACCACCGCCCGCATCGGAGGGCGGCAGCTGGGGGTCGTTCTCCTGCAATCGCCCGATCCGCTCACCCAGGTGCCGGCGCTGCTCCGCGCCGGCTTCGAAGAGATCGGCGCGGTGGCCCCGGCCCCGCCCCCGGCGGGCGGTAAGGCGCGGCCGGACGACTAGGGGTAGGGGGCGAGGTGCGGCAGTCAACGCCAAGCAGGCCGATCCTCGCGTGCCTGGCGCTCTGCGGCCTGATCCTGATCCTGGCCGGGGTCGACCTGGCGCACACGGAGTCGCGTCTACCCGACTTCCCCTCTCCCGCCTGCCGGCAGGACCAGGCGAGCTGCTTCAACGCCCGGCTCAGCGAGTCGCTGGCGCAGCAGCGGGCCGGCGAACCCCTGCAGCATCAGTACAGCTCGCGCGCTTGGCTCTACGCGTTCACGATCATCGCGATCGCCGCGGTGGCGACGGCCTACAGCCTGCGGACGAATCCTCGAACCGAGTGGCTGGGGATCTTCAGCAACCTCGGGGTGATCGGCGTCTGGCTCGGGATCGGGGTGATCGTGGTCCTGGTCATCACCGACGGGAACGCGGTGACCCCGCCGCCGGCACCCCTGTTGATGCTGCCGGTCGTCCTCCTGGTGGCGGCGGTCACCGGGACGCTGATCGGCCGCTCCGAGGGGTGGGCGGAGAGGAGCCAGGCCGATGACGTCAGGGAGAGGGTCCTGCAGCTCGGCAAGCTCGCGGTCCACGTCGGCACCGTGGGCCAGGCGAAACGGTCTCGCCTGGAGGAGCTCGCTCGATGGCTTTCCACCGCTGCCCTGGCCCTGACGGCGCTCACGTGCCTGCTTGCGTTCACCTTCGTCCTGGCGCAGCCGGGATGCGGGACGAACGGCAGCCCGCCGTCGTGGACGGATCCGATCGACTCCGTGACCGCGGTGGCGGCCATCGGCGGGACGGCGGCGGGCATCGGCGCGCTGATCCTGCGGCGGTGGATCCCCGCGCTGATCAGCCTGATCGCCTGTCCCGTCGCACTGCTCTTCGTGCTCAGCAGCACCTGCGCCTTCTACTGAAGACGCACAGCTTGCCTTTGCAATGCCGAATCAGGGGTATAGACATCAGGATGTCCCCAGCGGTTCACCCCCTTGCCGTCCAGGGTCCGGCGACCCACTCGAGCGGTTCCCTGGGGGCGTCCATCGAGATCGTCGCGGCGACAGCAATGGCCTGCCTGCTCCTGACCGTGACCGTGCTGTTGCTGACCAAGTTCAAGCGGCGCCACGACGCGATGATCGTTCGCGAGCGAGACGCCAGGGAGCGGATGCAGGAGCTCTGCCCCAAGGGGTGGAGCGCTCGAATCCTCCTCTACGGCGATGGCGCCCCGATGCCGGATGACGCTCCATCGACGGGAGACAGGACGGTCTGCGTGGAGTGGACCGAGTACGACGCGGATCCCGCCGGCCACACCGAGGTGGCGGTGGCGCGACGGATGTGGGCGCGGACGATCACCGGCGCCCTGCGGGGCATGGTCGCCGACCGCGAGCTCGACGTCGAGCTGGAGAAGATCGAGCGGAAGGTGATCGAGGACACCACCGGGGGGGACGGCGAGGCCAGCCCGCCAGCCGCGGGTCCCCAGGCAGGTCCGAGCCACTAGCTCGGCACACAGTCGTCACATTCGACGCACCTGCGTCATGCCGCCAGACCTAAGTTCCCTTCAGGACCTAGGAATGGCATCGCTCAAAGCAAAGGGAGACCTAGCCGAGCTCAAGGTCGCCGCGGACCTCCTCGAGCGCGGCTATCGAATCGCCATCCCATTCGGCGAGGACCACGACTTCGACCTGATCCTCTGCCGCGACGACAAGCTGGAGCGAGTTCAGGTCAAGTACACCGAGTCGAATGGAACCTTCGTACTCGTGCGAACTCGGTCGCACTCGCTGACCAATGGCAAGGTCAAACGGACGAAGTACTACACGGCTGCGACCGTTGACTGGATCGCCGTCTATGACAAAGGGACGGATCGCTGCTACTACGTGCCCGCGTCTGAACTGGGCTCAGGTCGCTCCGGCTTACGCCTCCGCCTCACTGAGCCTCTGAATTGCCAGAAGATCGGAATCAGATACGCGAGCGACTACCTCGATCCGGATGTAACGCGACCGCTGATGGAGCCAGCGGGACTCGAACCCGCGCCCTCTTCGGTGCAAGCGAAGCGCTCTCCCAACTGAGCTATGGCCCCGTGGGAGGCCGATTGTAGGACGCGCAGGCTCAACCGAGCGAATGCTCCTGTGAGAGACTGGCCACGCTGGCGAGATGGCAACGAGGGCCGAGCAACCTGAGGTTGGGGAGACGGAGACGCGAGATCCGTCTCAGCACGCGGAGGTGTCCAACCTCGACATCGTCCGCTTCTACTTCGACCGGGCGGTCGAGCGCCTCGAGCTCCCCGACGACATCCGGACCGTCTTCTGGACCCCCTACCGCGAGGTCACCGTCCAGATCCCGGTGAAGCTCGCCGACGGCAGAGTGCACACCTTCTCCGGCTACCGGATTCAGCACAATGGCGCGCGCGGTCCATACAAGGGCGGCATTCGCTACCACCCGGAGGTCGACATCGACGAGGTCCGCGCACTCGCGTCGCTGATGACCTGGAAGACGGCCGTCGCGAACATCCCGTTCGGCGGCGCCAAGGGCGGCGTCAACGTCCCCACCGACAAGCTGGATCGCGCCGAGCTCCAGGCGATCACGCGCTCGTTCATGGACAAGATCCAGAAGGTCCTCGGCCCGACGCGCGACATACCGGCGCCCGACGTCGGCACCAACGCCCAGACGATGGCCTGGATGATGGACGAGTACGGCAAGCTCCACGGCCACACCCCGGCGATCTGCACCGGCAAGCCGATCGCGCTGGAGGGCTCATACGGCCGTGAGCAGGCGACCGGCCGCGGCTGCATCTACATGTTCCGCGAGGCCGCTCCCCAGATCGGCCTCACCCCCGCCGACAGCACCTTCGTCGTCCAGGGATACGGCAACGTCGGCTCCTGGGCGGCTCGCATCCTCCAGCAGCTCGGGGCCAAGATGATCGGAACCTCGGATGCGACCGGCGCGATCCGCAGCGACGAGGGAATCGACGCCGACGACCTCGCCGCCCACCTGCGCGACGGAGGCACCCTCACCGAGTTCCCGGGCACCGAGACGATCAGCCCCGACGACCTGCTCGCGATCGAGTGCGATGTCCTCATCCCGGCGGCGCTCGGCGGCATGATCCATGAGGGCAACGCCGACCGGATCAACACCAAGATGATCATCGAGGGCGCCAACAGCCCCACCACCCCGGTGGCCGACCGGATCCTGCACGAGAAGGGCATCCACGTCATCCCCGACGTGATGGCGAACGCCGGCGGCGTCGTCTGCTCCTACTTCGAGTGGGTACAGAACCTCCAGCACTTCCGCTGGTCGGAGCGCGAGGTCAACGACAAGCTCGGCGGGATCATGCGGCGCGCCTACCGGGACGTCTCGGCCAAGGCGAAGGAGGAGCGCATCTCGCTGCGCGAGGGCGCATACCTGGTCGGAATCGAGCGAGTGGTCGAGGCGAGCCGCACACGCGGCTACGTGTAGAGAACTACTTTTCGTCCTCGAAGTCGAAGTCCTGAGGCGGGCCCTTCTCGAACCAGAGGCCCTCTTCCCCCTCTTCTTCCTCCTCCTCGAAGGTCTCCTCGGGATCGAGCGTGGCGCCCCCATAGGCCTCGTCGTCCTCGAGCGCCGGCCTGACCTCGGTCCCCGGCTCATCGGCCGGAGGCTCGGTTCCGGAGACGGGCTCCTCGGTGTAGGGCTCCTCCTCCTCGAGGTAGGGCGCCTCCTCCTCCGCCGGCCCGAGCGCCTCGAAGTCATCATCCGCGGGCGCCGGACCGGGCGAGGCGAGCGAGTCCTCATCGGTCTCGAAGTCGTAGAGCGCCGGGCCGCCCGACTCCCCGCCGGTCTCCTCCTCCGGCAGGTGCTCCACCTCGGGGACCGGCTCCTCACTCGACGGGGCCTCGTCGAGGGGCTCCTGCGGCCCCGGCTCGAGCTCCGGCTCGGGCGCGGGCAGCGGCGGCAAGCCGCCGGTCTCCCCCGGCGCCGGATGCTCCTGAGTCGGGACGTCCACCCTGCCCCGTGCCCTGCCCGGCGGCTCGGTGCCGCTGTCGGGTGGAGGCGGAGGTGGATCGGGGGTCGAGGGCTCCGGCTCCGGCGGAGGAGCCGGCTCGGCCACGTCCGGCTCGGGCGGAGCGGCGCGCTGGGCCACGTCCTCGGGCGGGGTCGGAGGGGGTGCGGCGGCGTCCTCCGGAAACGGCTCCTCCTCGGCGATCAGGTCCTCGAGGGACTCAGACGTCGAGGGCGGCTCGGGCGTCTGCGCCGGAGGCTCCTCCTCGGCCGGCGGATAGCTCTCGGGCTCCGGGGTGGGCTCATATCCCTCCAGCGGATCGTCGAGTCGCTCCTGCCCAGGAATCTCATCCTGCCCGGGAAGCTCAAACTGCCCCGGGGCCGGGTCGAGTCCCTCCGGCGGGCTGATCGGCTCGGGCTCACCAAGAGCATCGGGCTCGACCAGCCGCGTCGGCTCCTCCCCGCCGACGTCGGGCTCGCCGAGGTCACCCGGGGCCTCGGCGGGGGCCGGACCGGGGCGCTCAGCCTCCGCCGTACCGGTCGAAGAGACCTCGTTGAAGAGCTCGTTTGCCGCGAACGGATCCGGGCGATCGGTGGAACCGAACGCCTCATCTTCGATCTCACGCAGATCGGCGTCGCGGGCGCCGTGCCTGCGCTTCAGATCGAGGTGTTCGCGAATCGCGTCGTCGAGTATTCCCATGATGCGCGGTCTGACCGCCTCGAGGTTTCAAAGCTTAGGCGCTGAGGCGAACATGTGATAGCTGGATCGCCGCCTGGACCCTGCACTCAAGCGACCAATTTACGAACGTTGCCTGGTTTCGTCTCCAACGGCGGCGGAACGTGTCACGGGCGCAGCGCGAATCTGGTTCTTCCCCGCCCTCTTTGCCCTCAGCAGGGCCCGGTCCGCCGCATCGACGAGGGAGTCGAGATCCTCGGCGGAGTCCGGAATCGTCGCCACGCCGACGCTGATCGTGACCCCCATTGACCCGCCTTCCCTCAGGGGCACCTCGGCGGATCGCATTCGCTCGCCGAGCCGTTCGCCCAGGATCGCGGCGCCCTCGCGCCCGGTCTCGACGAGGATCAGTGCGAGCTCGTCGCCGCCGTAGCGCGCTGCCACGTCTATCGAGCGTGTCGCCTGCCGGACGACGTCGGCGACGTTCTCGAGGACCATGTCGCCCTGCATGTGCCCACGGTGGTCGTTGATCTGCTTGAAGTCGTCGATGTCGAGAATGATCAGCGAGATCGGGTGCCCGAAGCGCCGGGCGCGAGACACCTCTCGCTCGAGCGTCTCCGCCATGTACCGACGATTCCACAGGCCCGTCAGCGGATCGGTGACCGCCTGCTGCTCGACGCGCTGATGGAGCCGCGTCAGGGTCCGGGCGAGGGCCCAGGCCAGGACGACGGCGGCGACCAGGAACCAGGCCAGGATCGCGAGCGCCGGAGGACCGATCCCGAGCAGTCGGCCCGACTTGGGGGGGCCGAGCAGCAACAAGGTCTCGCCGTCCCTCGCATCGAGGCTGATCGCATGTCCGCGGTACTTGACCCCTCCGATCGTCAGGTCCGACGTCTCGCCGGGCTGCAGCGTCTCCGGCGGCGGCGTCACCGTGGACGCCAGGGTCGTGTTCCCCAGGCTCAGCACAACCTCTCGATCGGTCAACCGCCGAACTGCCGCCGTGTACTCGTCAGCGGTGGTGGTCGACACACGAATGGCGCCGACGGGCCGCGCGTTCTGGGTCAGGCCAACTCGAGCGAAGGCCATCGCGCTGAGGGATCCGGCGGCGGCCATCTGGCGCCCGGCGTTGTCGAGAATCTCGATCCTGGTCACACCGGGCTCGTGGGCCGCGCTGTCCACGAAGGCACGAAGCCTGGTTGGGTCGACAACGCTCAGGGCCGCGGACAGATCCGGATCTCGCGCCAGCCGTTTGGCCTCTGCCGTGGCGTCGGCGGTGTCCCCACCGTAGATTGCGACCGCGGTCTGCAGTCCGGCCGCGAGTCGCGCATCGGCCTTGCCCCGCTGCGAATCGCTGCTGACGAACAGCAGGATGGCGATCAGCGCCGCGGTGGGCACGATCGCGAGCAGCAGGAAGAAGAGCGCCAGGCGCCGTCCGAACCTCACGCTGAGACAGCGTATCCTTGGCCCCCGGCTCGCTTGGTTTTGGCCCTGCGAGCCAACATATGTCCCACCTCAATGCGGGGCTATAGCTCAGTTGGGAGAGCGCCTGGATCGCACCCAGGAGGTCGCCGGTTCGAGTCCGGCTAGCTCCATTTCAAGCAGCCGGTCGGGCTACCGCGCGTACGCGAGCTTCCACATGCGCAGGTAGGCCTCGGCCGAGCGGAAGAGCGGTGACAGGGCCGCGCCACCTCCGTGCTGCTGCATGTCACCCACCAGGTCCGCGATCAGGCCGTAGTGCGCGACCCCGTCTGCATTCAGGTCGAAGCCCCGGTCGCCGGTCTGCTGGCGCTCGAAGAGGACCTTGCCGTCGTAGGAGCGAAACGGATAGGCCAGGGGCGATTGGGGCGCGTCGGGCCTCGGTCCGGGCAGCGATGAGAATCCACCCGTGTCGGTGCCGAGACCGACGCCGAGGTAGTGGTGCTTGCTTCGGTACGTCTTCAGCGTCTCGATCTTGGCCGCCAGCTCCGGTGCCGTGTCGGGCGTCGCCGCCGCCATGCCGCCGAGGTTGTAGAGCTCCCTCAGCTGGTCCGGGGTCCACTCCCCGCCGGTGCCGGTGTGGCTCGAGACCAGCGGATACCGGTGTGACTTGGCCATCCGAAGCACGCTCTCGCGCGCGATCTCGCTCATGTGGTCCGCCTCGATCAGCATGTGGTTGGCCATCAGCCGCCTGATCAGGTAGGCCCCGAGTGGCGTCAGGCCCTCCGCGTTGCACTGCGGGCCCGGCGGGTAGCTCGGCATGCCGGCCTGGGCCAGGGGCCCTGCCGCCGGGAAGAAGCTCGCCAGCACGCCGAGCTCCCCTTTGCTCAGGGTCCCCACGCTCTCGCCCTGCCCGGGCTCGGGGCAGGGCCCGGTGCGGAAGTAGTGCCCTGTCTGGAATGCCTCCAGGATGTTGATGAACGTCCCCTTGCCGTCTCCTTCCATGGCCGCGCCGCCGAAGGCGTTGTCGGTCCAGTGCATCGGGAAGACGCTTCGCACCCCCAGGCGGCGGGCCCTGCGGATGCCGCGGTCGATGTCGCTCCGCCCGCACTGCGGGACGTCCATCCGCTCGCTGCAACCGAACAGGTTCGACGACTCGATCCCGATCAACACCGCCAGCCTGCCCCGCTCGATGGCCCGGCGCGCCTGGCGCGGGTTGTAGACCAGGCGGAACCAGCCCCTGCCGCGGCCGCCGGCCTGGGCATCGACGTAGTTCTGGAGACCGCGGAGGGTCTGAATCTGCCGGCGAACCGACTCGGACTCGTCGCAGCTGTTCGCCTTGACGGGCTCGATCTCGCAGATCGGCTGGTCGTCGACCGTCTGCGCGACCACCAGGCGCTCTCCCGCCATCCAGGCTCGCTTCAGCCAGACGTAATAGGTCTGCTGATGGGTGATCGTGTCGGGGACGGGCCACCCGGCGAAGGTCGGCCAACCGTGTGCGTCGTGCGTCCCGAACGGAAGGCCGGTGCGCAGCAGGTTGCCGGTGACGTCCAAGCTGCCGTCGGCGCCGTGCATACCCGCGTCCTGCCCCAGCGCACGGGTGATGCCATAGCGGTCGAACGGCTCGCCGTAGATCACCGCGCCCCCGGCGCGCTGGTTCGCGGTGATGTGCAGGTGCATGTCCGCGAACCCGAAGACATCCCCCTTGCGGTTGGTCCCGCGGAACGGCCGGCCGGTCGCGTTCACACGCGCTTCGGGAAAGGGCGTGCAGCCCCGATCTCGGACGAGCTCGAAGAGGCGCTCGCGGCTCCGAGACCTGGCGCCGAGCAGCGTGAGCCGGCCCGTAGCGGTCGCCCCGAGCTGCCCCCCGTCCCCGAGCGAGACGAGCGCAACCGCCCGTGTCGAGGAGGGGGCCACGGCCCACTCGCTCGCCGGGCTCGGCGACTCGTCCCGGGCGACGGCACCGCCGGGCCGGGCACTGAGCAGCCGCTGCGCCTGATCCTGCGGGAGGTAGCTGCGCAACGTCGAGGGCTTCCAGAAGAAGGCGGCGGCGCCCGCCTTCGTCGACTCGTCGGCGCGATAGCCGCCTCCGGAGGGGGCCAGAAAACGGCCGGTCCCCAGGGATCGCAGGGCGAAGCAGCCGTTGGCGAGCTGCGGGCCGGCCACCGGTCGGACAACCGCCTGGCTGAGCGCGGCGGGTCCGCTCGCGGAGATCGCCGCGGCGACGGCCAGACTTCCTGTCAGGAGCCGACGCATCCCGCCCGAAACCTAATCCATCCGTTGGGTCGGGATAGGGTTGATGTTCCTGCACCTCCAGCGAAGGGACTCGCCCCGTGCGCACTCTCCGGATCGCATTGTTGCTCGCCTCGATTGCCGTCGGCGCCCTGATCGCCGCAACGCCGCCCGCGATGGGTGAGGTCGAATGCGCGGGAGCGCAGAACTGCGTCACGCAGGCGGGCCCCTGGGTGAACGTGCCCTCTCAGACGCAACCCGACCAGTTCGGCGCGATGTGGGGCGCAAACTGCACCAACGGAGAGGCGGTGGGGTCCGATTGGAACCCCGACCCCGACCACAACCCGTTCGACCTCGATGTCTTCGTCGAGCAGGGCTCGGGGATCCTGATCTACGGCCAGGGAATCGGCGAGGAATTCCTCTCGGTCAACAGGACGCGCAAAGCCGAGACGTTCCAGCCGCTAATCGGCTGCCAGACGTTCAGCGCGGCGGCCGCGGCGACCCAGGCAAGGGCGCTGGCCTCCGGACAGGCGCCACCGGTCAAGCGGCGCATCTCCACGCACAGGATCAAGCCCCGGAGGGTTCGGACCTTCACGCGACATTGCCGCGCCGGCGAGCACCTCGTCGACTCGGGGGCCGGAGTCGGATTCTTCACGGCACGTCCTCCCTCGGACCGCGAGCTGCGCGATCTGCATATCCGGCGCAAGGAGCACGGGAACGAGGTTCGCGTCACCGTCCGCACCGGTCGCAGGGTGGGCGACAACGAGCGCGTCCAGCTTCAGCTTCACGCCCTCTGCCAATAGTCGGCCGGCCAATCGAATTGACCGCGCCGCAGATCGACACCCCGACCGGGCCCGCGCAGGCCCATCTGCATCCGGCCGGCGACCCGAGGGGCGCTCTCGTCCTCGGCCACGGGGCCGGTGCCGGAATTGACGGACCGGACCTGACGGCTGCCACCGAGGCCGCCCGAGGCGAGGGTTTCAGCGTCGCCTTGATCGAGCAGCCCTACCGCGTCGCCGGGCGGCGCTCCCCCGCTCCCGCCAAGCGGCTGGACGAGGCCTGGATAGCGGTGATCGAGCACCTGCGGGCGAATCGGCTTGCCGGCCTGCCGCTGATCGCCGGCGGCCGCTCGCTCGGCGCCAGGGTCGCCTGCCGCACGGTCGAGCAGACCGGGGCCCGGGCGGTACTCTGCCTCGCGTTCCCGCTGCTGCCACCTCGCCGGGGGGACAAGCCTCCTCAGAGCCGCCTCCCCGAGCTCGAGGCCGTGCGGGTTCCCGTGCTCGTCGTCCAGGGCGAGAGCGACCGCTTCGGAATGCCGCCCGAAGGGCCCGGCAGGCAGGTCGCCAAGGTCCGCGGCGACCACGGCCTGAAGTCCGACAGCGAGGGGATCGCCTCGGCGGTCAGGGCCTGGCTGGCGACGGTCCGGCTGGATTGACCACTAGGCGTACAGGTCCGCGAGGCGGTCTGCTTCCTCGCTGAGCTCGCGCTTCGCCGCGGCGTCGAGCCGGCCGAACGGCTCCGTCTTGACCTTCCCCTTCTCGTATCGCCAGGCCCCCGCGACTCGGCCGTCGACGAGGAAGGTCGAGACGGACTGTGGCGTACGGGTGTTGAAGACCTTCGGCCGGTGCTCCTCGGGCAGGATCCGCGTGCGGCGGGCGTGAACGAGCAGCGTCGCATCCCAGGTGGGGAGAAAGCGGGCGGGCGCCGGCGTCTCGGCATCGGGCAGCGGAGCCCGAGGGAGATCCAGCAGCTCAGCCCCGTCCTCCGCGGTGAAGCGGCGGGGCTTGATCCGCTCGATGGCCCGACCCAGGCTCTTCGGCGCCAAGCCCGCCCAGTCGGCGATCTCGGCGGCGGTGCCGGGGCCGAACGCGCCCAGGTAGCGGCGCACCAGCAGCTCCTTGCCCTCGGTCTCATCGATCTCGGGCGTCGGCCCGAGCCACTGCTCGGCGGCGGCGTAGAGGTCCGCGCGACGGCGCTCCCAGGTGCCTGAGGGCGGCACCCGCACGAGGTCCAGCCAGGCGTTGACGCCGTTGGTGACGATGCTGTCCTTGCCGAGCAGCTCGTGGATCTCCTTGCGGCTCATCGTCCCGTCGCCGAGCGCGGCGCGGAGCTTTCGCGCGTGCGCCGACATCTGCGCCGCCGTGTACTCCCGCCTCGGCCCGTATCTCAGCCAGGCCTCGCGCCGCCCCCGGCGTATCCCAATGGCCGCGGGCCAGTAGTCCGCCCTCGAGGCCAGGTGGATGGTCGAGCGCATCAGCGTCCCCTGCGCGACCGAGCGCCTCTCGAGGGCGCGATCGAGCTGGTCGCGCTCGAACCCGTCCATCCGCGTCCACAGCCCGATGTACATCGAGGGCGCATACTGAGCCTGCAGGGTCCCCATCCGGTCGAGGACTTTCGGGAGCGGCGCCTTCACCCGCTCGAGCAGCATCTGGCGCGCGAGCAGGGCGCGGTTCAGCTCCGCCTCGCTGAGTATTCGTCGACCGGCGGCCACCTGCTGCCGGGAGGGCCGCTAGAGGCCCGTTGCGGTGCTTCGGTGCGGAATTCCGGGCGACTCCCGCACCTGTTTCTCCACGGCCGGCGAGACCACGATGTTCGCCTCGCGGCAGGCATTCCTGATCGTCTCCGATCCGGGCTGCGTCCCGGTCCTGTGCTTCGCGCAGACGATTTCCGCCTGCTGTCCGCACGCGTCCACCGGCTCCGCCCCCATCACGCCGGGGATGATCGCGTAGATGCAGCCGGGCCCGGCCTTCGGCTCGGAGTTGCCGGCGGTGGCCAACACCACCGCGAGGATCGCGATCACGCTGAGCGCCACGGCGCCGATTGCGACGTTTCGCTCGCGCCTGGTAAGACGGCGAAGCGGCGTATTGACACGCTTGTAATGTCCTTCCAGGGGCACGGGTCGAGCCAGGTTAGCTGGCGTGTTTCAGGCGTGTTTCCGACCGTGTGGCGAACCCGGCTCGCCGATCTTTGGACTTTTGGAGGTGGTGACTCCACTGCCGCATCGGCACGCTCCAGGCATTGCCAATGGGCAGGTCTCATTAGGAGGGGCGTTTCCATGTTGGAGCGCCCGACTCTGCCCTTCATGAGAAAGGACAACACCGCGCTATGGATTTGAACTGGTTGAGTCCAGGCGACAACGCTTGGCAGATGACCGCGGCGACGTTCGTTGGTCTGATGAGCGTGCCCGGACTCGTCGTCCTCTATGGCGGCGTGATGCAGAAGCGCTGGTCAGTGAACTCGATGATGATGGCCTTCATCGCGTTCGCCCTGGTGCTGATCATCTGGGTGCTCTACGCCTACAAGCTCGGGTTCGGCGCACCGATGCACGTCTTCGGTGCCGACCACGGATTCTTCGGGAACCTGTGGGGTAAGCCCGGGGCGATCCTGAACAGCGATGACCTGCTGAAGCAGGGGAACATCCCGCTCGTCGGAGATGTCGTGTTCCCGCAATCGACACTGGCGTATTTCCAGTTCGTGTTTGCGGCGATCACGCCGATCCTGATGCTCGGGTCCGTCCTGGGCCGGATCAACTTCCGGGCCTGGATACCGTTCGTCCTCGTCTGGTCGAGCATCGTCTACACGATCAACGCGTTCCTGATCTGGGGTGGCGGTTACTTCGCCCAGCATGGCGCCCTCGACTTCTCCGGTGGCTACGTCATTCACCTCGCCGCCGGTGTGTCGGGCTTCGTTGCTGCTGCTGTGATCGGTCCCAGGTTGCAGCGCGATCGCGAGATCGACGCTCCGAACAACCTGTTGATGGTCGCCACCGGTGCGGGGCTGCTCTGGCTCGGCTGGAACGGCTTCAACGGAGGTGACCCGTATCTGGCGAACGACATCGCCTCTGCGGCGGTTCTGAACACGAACCTCTGCACCGCGGTGGCCCTGCTGGTCTGGATTGGTTGCGACTATGCGACCGGTCATAAGCCCAGCCTGATCTCGAGCGTCAACGGGATGATCACCGGACTCGTGGCGATCACGCCTGGCGCCGGTTTCGTCAACGGCTGGGGCGCGATGGCGATCGGCACGATTGCCGCATTGATCGTCTACTTCGCGCTCAACTACCTGAGCCGGGCCGCTCCATTCCGCAGTGTCGACGACACGCTGGGCGTGGTCTACACGCACGGCTTCGCCGGCCTCGCGGGCGGTCTGCTCACCGGCGTCTTCGCCAACGAGGCGATGGGCGCCGCGCCCGGCATCGTTTCGGGCAGCTGGGATCTGCTCAAGTGGCAGGCGCTGACCGCGCTCTGGGTGATCGTGTTCTGCGCGATCGGCACGTTCATCATCCTGAAGATCATCGGGTTGTTCGTGTCGCTCCGGATGACGGAGGAGGAAATGGAAGAGGGCGACCTGGCCGTTCACGGCCACGAGGTCTACCCCTCGGACGTGCCCTCGCTGGCATATCCGTCGGGAGCCCAGACCTAGCCGGCTCCCGGCTCGCCGGACATATGACGGGTTGCTCCTCCGGAGCAACCTCGCTTCAACCGCCGCCCCCGCCGCAAGGTGCGGGCGGCGGTCGTAGAGGCGAGGGCGCGCCGCCAGGCGCGACCCGTTAAATGGCGAAGCCGTCCCGATATCTACCAGCCGCGTCTTGCAGTGTGTCGAGCATCGCGGCCGCGGCCGGGAGTGAGGTGCCCGACCCGGGGGTCGCCACCACGACGTGCCTGACCGGCCCGTCGGGATGGAGATCGCGGACCGCGATGTCGTAGCTCACCGTCTGCGAGAGCGCCAGCTGCGGGATCAGCGCCACGCCGACGCCCGCCGCGACCAGGCCCTGAACGGTCAGGTAGTCGTCGCTCTCGAATGAGACCCGCGGCTCGAATCCCGCGGTCCTGCAGATGCGGACCACGTGGCGCGCGCAGGCGCTGGCCTCGGAGGTCTGCACCCAGGCATCATCCGAGAGGTCATCGAGCGTGATCCGTTCCTTGGCGGCCAGCCCGTGGCCCTTCGGCAATGCGAGCTTCATCGGGTCGTTGAACAGCCGGGTGCTCCGCAGGCCGGGGCCGAGCTCACCGGTCCCCCCGAACTCGAAGATCAGGCCCAGGTCGAACTCACCGTCTCGCAGGCGAGGCGTGAGCTCCTCGGGCTCGCCCTCGACCAGGCTGAGCGCAACGTCGGGATGCGCGGCGCGGAACGCGGCGATCGCGAGCGGCATCAGCGTCGCGCCCGCCGTCGGGAACGACGCCATCCGCAGCTCCCCGCCCTTGATGCCCGCTATCGCCCCGAGCTCCGCCTCGGCGGCGTCGAGCTGGGTGAGGATCCTCCCGGCGTGCTCGTTGAGCCGCCCGCCGGCGGTGGTCGGCCGCACCCCGCGACGATCGCGCTCGAGCAGCGGCACCCCCGCCTCGGCCTCGAGGGTCGCGATCGCCTGCGAGACGGCGGACTGCGTGTAGTTGAGCACGCCCGCCGCCTCCGAGAACGACCCCTGCGCGACGACCTCACGCAGGACCTTGAGCCGCTGCACGTTGAGCATTAGGACAGCTAATCCTAACAATCATAAGAAGTACTTGCGCTAATGGCAGGAGCCGGGCAACATGCCCGCGAACTTCGGAATCGCAACTTCCCAAACCATCACAGAGGAGACCGCGCAATGGCAAAGATCATCGTTTCCTACGACGACACCGACAACGACAGGGACGCGCTCGCCCTGGGCCGCACGCTGGGCGAGCTGGGCGGCGAGATCTCGCTTGCCTACGTCCGCCACACGCAGCTGCCCGACAGCGCTCGCGAGGCGCTGGAGGAGAAGGACGCCGAGGAACTGCTCGAGCACGGCGCCGAGGCGCTGGGCGACGACAAGACGCCCCGCCACGTCGTGGTTCACGCCTCGACCGGCACCGGCCTCTGGGAGCTCTCGGAGAGCGAGAAGGCCGACGTGGTTGTCTTCGGCTCCGACTACCGGACCGCCTCGGGCGCGGTGATGCCCGGGACCTCCGCCCAGCGGCTGCTGACCGGCGGCCCGGTCGCCGTCGCGGTTGCCCCCGCCGGCTACCGCAGCCGGGATGGCGAGATCAAGACCATCGGTGTCCTGCCCGAGGATGACGGCGACGACGCCGCGTTCCAGACGGCGAACAGCCTCGCGGATGCGCTCGGCGCGACCGTCGCCGACAAGCCGGACGGCGCCGACCTGCTGGTCGTCGGCTCGTCCCCGGCGTCGCCCAAGGGCCACGTCAACCTGAGCGCCCGGGCCGGCTACGCGATCGAGACCGCCAACACGCCGGTGATCGCGGTCCCTCGCGGCACGCAGGTGAGGTTCTCCAAGCCGAGCCTCGTGAAGCGGGTCGCCGCGAAGGTCTGAGCTCGCAGGCCGCGCCACTCGGAGCTACGAGCGAAGCACGGGGCGACCCGCGGGGGCGGCCGCCGTGGCCGCGATGGTGCGAAGCCGCACGCCAGTCGATCGCCCAGGACCCGCAGTGACGTCTCGTCCCCAGGCTGAAGGCGCAGCACGTCGACTCCGGCGAGCTGGGCGGGTATCGCCGCATCCCCGAGCTGGACCACCACGGCCCGCGCGCCGAGCGCGCCGCGCGCAAGTCCCGCGTCGAAGAGCCACGTCGCCACGGGCTCGGCGCTCTCCACGACCAGAACCGCCGCGTAGCCCGGGCCTGCGGGCTCGACGGGTCGGCCGAGAATCCTGGAGCGAAGCTCGGCCCAGGGCGACATCTCCAGCTGGAGCCGTTCGAGCATGCGGCCAACCTCGGCTCGGACCGCATCGCCCTCCGCCAGGATCGCGACCACCGGCTTGACCGGCGCCGAGGCGACTTCGATCAGCCGTCGGGTGACGTTCTCGGAGCTCCGCTCGGCGTTGGACCATCCGCGCCCCATCGAGAGATCGGTGTCTGCGAGCTCCGGCCCCTCGAGGATGATCAGCTTGCAGTCCCTCGGCTCCCAGTCCTTGTCGCCGAGCACGATCCGCCGGCCTCGAATCCACGGGTCGATGATCGTGCTGCGCAGCTCCGCCTCGCCGAGGTTGAACGTCCGGGCGCGCTGCCTGAACCCGCTGCTGATTTCCACGTGAAACGCCATTGGCCCGATCCTACGGCCCGCTCAATACCCTTGCTGGAATGCGAATCGACGAAATGCTCGCCTCAACGCGGCCGGTCTTCTCGGTCGAGTTCTTCCCGCCCAAGACCGACGAGGGCCGCCAGGTGCTGTTCGAGACCGTGGAGGTCCTCCGCAAGCTGGACCCGCACTTCTTCTCGGTCACCTATGGAGCGGGGGGCGCGACCCGCGAGGGCACCCTCGAGACCACCAGGGCGATCCGCGACGAATACGGGTCGGAGGCGATGGCTCACCTGAGCTGCGTGGGAGAGACGGCGGAGAGCCTGCGGGAGATCATCGACCGGATCGCCGACGCCGGGATCGAGAACATCCTGGCGCTGCGCGGTGACCCGCCCCGCGGCGAGAAGGACTTCGAGCCGCCTGCGGGCGGGCTGGGGAGCTCGGCGGAGCTCGCGGCGTTGATCCGCGAGACCCATCCCGGCATTGCGATCGGGGGGGCCTGCTTCCCCGAGGTCCACCCCGAGGCGCCGAGCCTGGAGGCCGACCTCGCCTATCTGAAGACCAAGGTCGAGGCCGGCGCGCGCTTCCTGATCACCCAGCTCTTCTTCGACAACCGCCTCTACTTCGACTTCCTGCCGGCGGCGCGCGCGGCGGGCATCGACGTGCCGATCATCCCCGGCGTGATGCCGATGACCGGCTTCAAGCAGATCGCGAAGATCTCCGAGCTCTGCCAAGCGACGATCCCGGCGCCCCTGGCCTCCGCCATGGAGGCGCTCGAGGGCGACGAGCGGGCCGAGTTCGAGCTCGGCGTGGCCTACGCGACCCAGCAATGCGCCGATCTGCTGCGTCGGGGGGCACCCGGCGTCCATCTCTACGCGCTCAACCGCTGGCCGGCGGCTCGCGCGATCCTCGGCGCGCTCCACGCCTCCAAGCCGTGGGAGGAGCGGGAGCCCGCGGCCGCCGGGGCAACGTGAGCGCCGCCTAGACTGCGTCCCGCCCAGATGCCCGAGTTCGACTACAACGGTCACCGGATCTCCTACGACGAATACGGCGAGGGCGATCGGCCGGTCGTCCTGATCCACGGGCTGCTGATGAACCGGCACATGTTCGACCGGCTCGGCCCGGAGATGTCCGCCCTCGGGAACCGGGTGATCGCCGTGGACCTGCTCGGCCACGGCCTATCGGATCGCCCGTCAGAGATGTCCAACTACTCGATGACCTTCTTCGCGAGACAGGTCGAGGCGCTGCTGGACCACCTGGGCCTCGACCAGGCCGTGGTCGGGGGGACCTCGCTGGGGGCAAACGCGACCCTCGAGCTCGCCTATCTCTCGCCCGACCGGGTCAAGGCGATGATGGTCGAGATGCCGGTTCTGGACAACGCGCTGCTCGCCGCCGCGGTGATCTTCACCCCGATCATGATCGGCCTGCGCCTCGGCGAGCCGCTGCTGAGGAGGCTCGCGTCGGCGGCTCGGAAGATCCCGCGGACGAATCCCCTGGTCGACGCCGGCCTCGACATCGTGAGGCAGGACCCGGGGCCGTCCTCCGCCGTCCTGGAGGGGCTGTTCCTGGGTTCGTCCGCGCCCCATCATCAGTTCCGCGTCCAGATGACCCAGCCGACGCTGGTGATCGGCCACCGCGCCGACCCCCTTCACCCCTTCTCGGACTCGGGGATGCTGGCCGAGGAGCTCCCCAACTCCCGCCTGATAGAGGCGAGCTCGATCCTCGAGTGGCGGCTGTCTCCCGAGCGCCTCGACGCCGAGCTGGCGAGCTTTCTCGACGAGGTCTGGCAGAGCAAGCGCGCGGCGAAGAGCGCGCTAAGCGAAGCTTGAACGACCTCCGCTAGCCTCCCCGCGCACCGATGGCCAGCCGGAAGGAAGAGAAGGAGCGACTCCGCGCGCAACGGCTCGCCGCCGAGCGCTCGGCCCAGTCGGGCGGCCGCAGGCGGCTGATGGCCGGCTACGTGGTCGCCGGGGTGCTCGCGCTCGCCGTCCTGGCGGGGCTGGTGGCCGTGATCGCGAGCGGTGGTGGGGGCGGCGGCGGGACGAACGCCTGCGACAACGCCCATATCCAGAACTCCGGTGGGACCACCCGGGGCCTCCAACCCGATTGCCGCACGGGAACCCCGCCCCCGCCGATCAAGCTCGCTGACCTGGCCATCTCCACCCAGAAGGCGGGCTGCCAGCTCAAGCTGAACCTCCACGACGAGGGCAACACCCATGTGCCCAACTCGACTCCGGTCCACTACGGGACGGTCCCGCCGACCTCCGGCAACCACAACCCCGTGCCGATCGACGACGGGGCCTACACGACGCCCATCACCAGCGACACGAGCAAGCAGACCAACATCCGCAACGAAGTGCACGCGATGGAGCACGGCAGGATCGAGATCCACTACAAGCCGAGCCTGCCCGAGAACGAGCAGCTGGCCATCAAGGGCGTCTTCGACGACGACCCCGACGGGATGCTGTTCTACCCCGACCCCGACATGCCCTACGACGTCGCCGTCACGGCCTGGACGAACGAGGTGGTCTGCCCCAACTACGACCCCGTCATCCTCGACGTGATCCGGAACTTCCGCGACACCTACCGGGGCAATGGGCCGGAGCAGGGCATCCCGATCCACCTCGGATAACGGCG
The DNA here is from genome assembly GCA_963815665.1 of uncultured Solirubrobacterales bacterium. GTDB lineage: Bacteria > Actinomycetota > Thermoleophilia > Solirubrobacterales > 70-9 > DASUPK01. The sequence continues at coordinate 104,823 of CAWFHN010000023.1, forward strand.
TAAGCGTTCAGCGGTACGCCGGGAAGAAGCCCTCGGGCGCCGCGCCGGCCCGTGCCGCGAGCTCGTCGTAGGCAGCGGGGTCGCAGATCAGCTCGTGGGTCCGGAAGGGTGCCTCCCCGTTCGCGAATCCCCGCTTGAAGGAGTCCAGGGAGTCCCCGGGGGAGATCCCGCCTCCCAGGTTCACCGGTAGGCCGATCTCGGTGCCGAGCCCGATCATCGCCGCGAACAGGTTCTTCATCGGCGAGTCCCCGAGCGCGTCGTCGGTCGTGCCGCCGAGGTAGTAGTGGAGGTAGCCGTCGCTCGCCACCGCGATCGCCCCGGCGAGAGCTGCACGCTCGCGGGCAGCGACCATCAACCAGCTTCGCTCGCTCTGCAGCAGGCGCTCGAAGTACTCGCTGGGATAGAGGTAGCGCTGCGCTGCGCCCGTGCGCGCCATCGTCTCCGCATATGCGCGCTCGAAGGCGGCGCGAGCGTCATCACCCGCTTCGGGGCCCGGGATGGCCCGCATTTCCCAGCCGCGGCGCTCGTTGCGCCTGATCTGCTCGCGCAGGCGCTTGCGGATCCCGGCATCGCCGTCGGCGACGTGGACGTGGTTCCGCACCGTGCCGCCCGTCAGAGGAGCCTCCTCGCCGATCCGGTCACGCACGAAGACGCTGACCAGGCCGGTCTCCGACCAGTCGATCTCGCTCGGCTCGAGAGGCGTCCGGGGTCGCCCCGAGGCTCCCGGGTACCCGTAGGGCGAGATCGCGTCGATCCGCTCGCCCCCGTCGATCGGGCGGACGATCACGGGAATTCGGAGCGCGCCGCCTCCGTCGATCTCGATGCTGTGGGTGACCCCCTCGGCCTCGAGGAAGGCCGGTGAGCGGAAGAATTCCTCCTCGCCCGAGGCTGCCTTGCCGCCGTCCTCGAGCAGCTGCGCCTTCACTCTTCGGGAGGCTCTGGCAGGTCCTCGCGAAAGCCGCCCCAGAGCTCGACGTCGATCAGCTCCTCGCCGTGCCGGACCTGCCTACGCAGCACGCCCTCCTGCTTCCAGCCGTTGTAGATAACGGCCTTCTTCGCCGCCTCGTTGGTCGCCGGGATCCGGCCGTAGACCTTGTGGGCCCCGAACCCCTCGAACGCCTTCAGGTTGGTGAGCCGCTCGGCCTCGCGGCCGACGCCCCGGCCGCGAACCCGCTCGTCTCCCATGATCGCCCCGAGCTCCGGGGCGGTCTGGCGGCGCAGGCCGTAGAGCGCCGTGAATCCGACGGGCCCGTCGATCCCATCGACCTCGACGGCCCACTTGCGGTCCTCGGCCTTCGGGTTGTTCGACTGGTCGATCGCGCGCTGGACCCAGCGCTTCGCGTCCTCCTCGGTGAACTCGCCCTCGCGGTGCTCAAGCAAGTTTGCCGTCGCGGCGGGCGAGTTGAACCAGCGGTGGACAGCACGCGCGTCGTCCGGGCGGAAATCCCTCAGGGAGATGCCGCGGGCCATCAGCGCTCGCCCGCCTCCTCGCGCTCCGCTGCCTGCCTCAGGGGGGAGTCCGGGGAAGAGCCCGCGTACTGGTCCACCGCGACGTAGCCGGCGCCGCCGAGCAGCGCGCCGGGCGTACGGGCCAGGATCTTCAGGTCGAGCCGCAGGGAGCGGTGCTCGACGTACCAGACGTCGAGCTCGATTCGCTCCTCCCAGGGGATGCCCGCCCGCCCGTGGATCTGGGCCCAGCCCGTCACCCCGGGGCGAAGGTCGAGGCGGCGCCTCTGACGGGGCGTGTAGAGCTCGACCTGGGCCGGCAGCGTCGCCCTGGGCCCGACGATCCGCATCTCGCCGCGCAGGACGTTGAAGAGGTTGGGCAGCTCGTCGAGGGAGAAGCGGCGCAGCAGCCTGCCGATCCGCGTGACCCTTGGGTCCTCCGCCGTCACGGCCGTGCCAACCCCGACGGGATCGGCGCCCTGCCGCATCGTCCGCAGCTTGAAGAGGTCGAAGATCACACCGTCCCTGCCGACGCGGCGCTGCCGGTATATGACCGGTCCCCGGGACTCGAGGCGGATCGCGATCGCGGCCGCGAGCAGGATCGGGGAGACGAGAACGAGGCCGGCCGCGGCGATCGCCAGGTCAGCGGCGCGCGGCAGTCCCTGCTTCGGCCGGGAGATCGGCCCCGGCATCTCCAGGCGCTGCTGGGCGGTGTCGGGCCGCGGCCCGTTCGTCTCCGTCATCGAGTGCCCTCCACCTTCTCCCAGCCGATCGGCACCGTGCCGGCGCGGAGCCGGTCCCAGAGTCCCACGGCGATCGAGGCGGTCACGGTGACGTAGTAGTAGGCGATCCGGAACGGAAGGGCGGGGACGAAGCGCCCGAGCAGGGCGCCGGCGAGCACCGCGAGCTGAACGATCATCGTGCCCGCGTATACCCAGCCGTCGCCGAGGAGCGCGACGTTGGCGGCGAACGCGACCAGATGGAGCCAGGGGGTGAGGTAGCGAAGCAGGCGGTGCGAGTAGATCTCCAGCGCGTAGCCCGGGCCATAGCCGCGCGGGTCGAGCATCCCCCACCGCAGCATCACGTCCCAGAGCCCCCACATCATCCGGCGCTTGCGCTTGAACTCCCCCTCGACCGTCGGAGCCATCTTCTCCTCGGCGATCGCGCCCGGCTCGTACACGGCACGCCAGCCTCGCTTGGTGAGCTCGAACGGAAAGCCGATGTCCTGGCCCCGGCTCGGGTCGAGCTCGATGTACGCCTCCCGCCGAACCGCGTAGATCGCGCCGTTCCCGGCGGTGATGCCCGCCAGGCGCGTCTCCATCGAGCGAACCGCCATCTCGTAGCGCCAGTAGAGACCTTCCTGGTTCCCTCCCTCGCCGCCCTCGAAGCGGACCTGGCCGCAGGCGTATCCGATGCGCCGATCGGCGAAGCGGGCGACCAGACGACGGAGCGCGTCCGGGCGCCAATAGCTGTTGGCGTCGGAGAACGCGAGGATCGTCCCGCGCGCCTGCCGGACACCCTGGTTGAGGGCGGCGACCTTGCCGGCACGCGGCAGCTCGAGCACGCGGTCGGCACCGCCCGCACGAGCCAGCTCGGCCGTGCGATCGGTGGAGCCGTCCGAAGCGACGACGATCTCGAGCCGGTCGGCCGGATAGTCCAGCGCGCGCGCGTTCGCAAGCTTTTGCTCGATCACCTGCTCCTCGTCGTAGGCCGGGATGATCAGCGTGACCAGGGGCAGCTCCCCGCGCTCGTAGGGGGTACCCCTCGGCTCGCCGAAGATCGCGACCAGCGCCGCGAGCAGCAGCGGGTATCCCAGGTGGGCATAGAGGATCAGGCCGGCTGCGACCCAGAAGACGATTTCGAGCGCCATTAGCGGGGATTATCGGTGAGCAGCTCGCGGTAGAGCTCCACCGTCTCCTGGCCGATTCGATCCCATGAGTAGGTCGTCGCGGCCTCGTGAGCGGCAGCGGCGCCCAGGGCCTCGCGGGCACCCGGATCCGCGAGCAGCTCGCGGAGGACGTCCCCAAGGGCATCGGAGTCGCCGGGCGGAAACAGCCGCGCAGCCCCGCGCTCGGCGATCTCCGGGAACCCACCTACCGCGCTCAGCACCAGCGGGCGGCCGAAGGCAAGGGCGGTGTAGAGGACGCCGGACTGCTCGATGTTCCGATAGGGCAGCACGACGAGATCCGCCCGTCGCATGAAGGCGGGGATCTCGGCATCCGTGATGAAGCGGTCCACGAAGCGGACCGTGCCCGGGGCGCGGTCCGCAAGGTCGCGCAGGTCGTCCATCGGCATTCGGGGCATGCCCGCGATCCAGAGCTCGGCGCCCTCGATGCCGCGAAAGGCCTCGAGCAGGACATCGGACCCCTTGTAGGGGCGGACCAGGCCGAAGGCGAGGATGACCGGCGCCTCGACCGCTCGCAGCTCGTCCGGGAGCGGCGCCTCCTCCGACTGCCGGGTCAGATAGTCGAAGGCTCCATGCGGAATGACGCGGAGCCTGCCCCGCGGAACGCCGAAGTCGGTCTCGAGGCGCCGCGCGCCGTGCTCGGAATGGACCACGACCGCGTCCATCTCGGCCAGCAGCCCGGTCAGCGTACGGGCGATCCGGCTGCCGGAGTCGGGCAGGCGCCAGTGCATCGTGTAGACCCGCGGGCGCTTCGGGGCGAGCAGGCGCCGATCCAGGGCCGGGATCGGCAGCCACTGGTAGTGGACGACGTCGGCCTGCTCGGCGATACGCCGGTAGCGCCGCATGTCCGGGATGTGCTCGGCGGCGCGCAGCAGCCGGCGCCGCCTGGGTCCGATGCCGGCCCGCGAGGCGCGCCGGTAGAACAGCTCGCGCACCTCGTAGCCCTGCTCGGCGGGGACCGGGCCGTACGGGAAGCGGCTCGTGATCAGCTCCGGATCCGCCCCGGCACGGGCGAGGGCCCCCGCCAGGGCGTGGTCGTACGGTGGCGTGTAGGCGGCCGGATCGACGATCTGAACGCGCATGGGCGAGCATTGTGGCCGTGCTGGTCTCCTACTGCGTGGTCAACACCAACGAGCGCAAGCTCCTGCTCGCGTGCCTGGCTGCGATCGAGCGGACGACGCCGTCCGATCTCGAGCACGAGATCCTGGTGCTGGACAACGCCTCCGAGGACGGCTCCGCCGACGCGGTCCGGTCCCTGGACCGTCAGGTCAGGCTGATCGCGCTCGAGCGGCGGGAGGGAAAGGCAGCGAACGACAGCCGGCTGCTCGAGGAGGCGGAGGGCGAGTTCTGCCTGCTGCTGAACGAGGACTCCGAGCTGCAGCCCGGCGCCGTGGGGGCGCTGCTCGCCGCGCTGAAGTCCGACGGGCGGGCCGCGGCGGCGGGGGCGCAGCTGCTCACGCCGGACGGCCGGGAGGTCCCCTGCGCCTGGCGACTGCCGAGCGTGGAGACGGCCCTGGCCGGTGCGGTCTTTATGCACCGGCGTACGACCGTGGAGAGCGGCGGTAGCGGGACGCGCCCCGTCGGCTGGGTGCAGTCCAGCGCAATGATGGTCCGGCGAGAGGCGGCCGAGAAGGTCGGCTGGCTCGACCCCGACTTCTTCGTCTATTCCGACGAGACCGACTTCTGCAAGCGCCTCGGGGACGCCGGCTGGAAGATCCTCTACGTCCCCTCGGCGCGGGCGGTCCATCACGATCAGATGGCCCAGGACGCCCAGGGCGCCGAACGGCGAACGGTCGAGTACCACCGCAACCGTGACCGCTATGCGCGCAAGCATCTCGGCCGCGTCAAGGCGGTCCTGATGCGGCCGCTGCTCGCCTGGCCGTACCTGCTGCGCGCCCTGGCGGCGCTCTTCCTGCCGGGACACTCGCCGAGGCGGTACTGGCTCCACGCGCGCCAGGCCCTCATGCCCGGGCGAGGCGAGGGGATCCGCGAAGCGGCCGCGGCGTACAACCGGCGACTAGGGTCGGGCGCGTGAGGATCCTCGAAGTCACCCAGATGTGGCCCAGCCCGGAGCAGCCGGACCTGGGGAGCTTCCTGGTGCCGCTGACGCGGGAGATCGAGGCGCTGGGGCACGAGGTCCAGGTCGCGTCGATCAGCCAGCGCGGCGGCTCACGATCGAAGTACCTGCGCCTTGTCAGCCAGTCTCGCGAGGCTGCGCGCCGGTTCCGCCCGGACGTGGTCTTCGCCCACTTTCTCTTCCCGTCCGGAGCGGCCGGGGCGCTCGCCGCCCGAGCGGCCGGGGCCCCTCTGGTGGTGATGGCCCACGGGCAGGACGTCGCCAACCTGGGGCGGATCCCTGGAGTCACGGCGGCCACCCGTTGGGTCCTGCGCCGCTCCTCCGCGGTGATAGCCAACTCGCGCTGGCTCGCCGGGCGCCTCACGGAGCGCATTCCGGCGGCCGAGCCGAAGATCGAGATCGCGGACTGCGGCGTCGATCTCGATGCCTTCTCGCCTCGTCCGGCTGCCGACGCGCAAAGCGAGCTCGGCTGGGACGGCGACGGCCCCGGGTTTCTCTGCGTCGGCTCGCTGATCGAGCGAAAGAACGTGGTGCGCCTCGCCGACGCGTTCGCCTCGCTCGGGCGTGGGCGCCTCGCCTTCGTCGGCGATGGGCCCCTGCGGGAGACCCTGGAGGGCCGCGCCGGGGTCACGATGGCCGGCCGGATCCCGCAGGCCGAGGTCCCCCGCTGGGTGGCCGCCTGCGACGTGCTCTGCCAGCCCTCCTTGACCGAGCCCTTCGGGCAGGCGACCCTCGAGGCGATGGCGATGGAGCGCAGCGTCCTCACCACGAAGGTCGGCGGCCCGCCCGAGTTCGTCACGCCCGAGGCCGGAGTCCTGGTCAACCCGGAGGACACCGACGCGCTGGTTGCCGCAATGACACAGGCCGCCGAACTGCCATCGCCCAACCCCGCCGCGAGGACGGCGGCGGAGGCTCACGACGTCAAGCACGAGGCGACGCGCATGGCCGAGCTCCTCGCGCGGGTCGTCAGCGCCTGATTCCGACTAGCGGATCGCGTCCTCGTCTCGCTGCTCGGCCTCGATGGTGTCGCGGGTCAGGCGCGGGCCGCGACCCGGCCGCTCCTCCGACGCCTCCGCTTCCCGCTGGGGCTCCTCCTCGGGTGCCTCGCGGAGGTTGCTGAGCGCCGCCCTCACCGTCGCGGGGCTGAGGACCCGGCCGGCAGCCTCGCGTTCCTCGTCGTTCAGGAACCCGGAGAACCAGAGCAGCAGCGGGTAGGCCAGCCAGAGGACCGTGCGCCCCGCGAGGCCACCGATGCCCGAGGTCGGCAGCAGCAGCTCCCCGGCCGCAACGAGGACGACGGCCAGGCCGGTCGCCTGCGCCAAGCGCAGCCACTCGTAGGGCACCTTGAACAGCCGCTGCGTGAAGACGTACATGAGGACGAGCACCACCGCGTACGAGGCCACCAGGGACACGCCGGCGCCGACGATCCCCATCGAGGGCAGCAGGATCAGGTTGAGGGCGATGTTCACCACCGTTCCCGCGCCGGTCGCGGGGAAGTTGAACTCGGTTCGCCCGGTGCGGCCGAGGATGATCACCAGCACCAGATAGAGCGCGTAGAGCATCACGCCGGTCGAGATCAGGCCGATCGTCTTGTAGGAGTCGAAGAACTCAGGCGCCGCCAGGACGCGCACGATCCAGCGCGAGAGCAGCCACATCCCCGCCACGAAGAAGGTCGTCACGGAGACGAACCAGGTGACGATCACGGCGTAGGCCTTCCTGGCCTCGTCGTCGTCGGTGATCGAGTAGGCGAGCGGCGGCCAGGCGAGCTGGAAGCCCTTGACCAGGACGTTGACGGCCTGCGCGAACTTGACGGAGAGGCTGTAGAGACCCGCGTCGCCCAGCCCGACGATGCGGACGATCAGCAGCCGGTCGATGAAGTTGAGCGAGTAGAGGGAGAGCTCCGCCGGCATCGTCGGCAGGCCCCAGCGCAGCATCCGGCGCCAGAGCGGGAAGTCGGGGATCACGGCCAGCCGGCGCCTCTGAGCGAACACCAGGCCCGCCAGGAAGATGGCGCCCGTCGCGTACTGGCCCCAGAGCAGGCCGCTGGCGCCCTTGTCCTGCCCCACCACCAGCCAGACGGTGACCGGGATCGTCACCAGGACGTTCGAGACTGTGAAGGCGAAGTACGCCTTGGCGCGCTCGTCGAGCCGGAAGAGGGCCGTGAGGAACTCGAACATCGTGAAGACCCAGAGCCCGAAGATCGCGATCCGCATCAGGTCCGGGTCCGAGTGGTCGAGCAGGAGCCTGGAGAGCGGCTCGGCGAGAGGAAGCGCGATCGCCAGGCCGATGGTCGTGGTCCAGAGCAGCGAGGCGAACGCGGTCTTCACCACCTGTTCCGGGTCCTCGCCGGACTGGTAATAGAAGCGCAGCAGGGCCTCGATGATCCCCAGCCGGATCACGATGCTGGCGGCGATCACGCCGGTGATCAGCACCTCCGCCGCGCCGTAGTCGGCCGGCGTCAGATACCGCGTGTAGAGCGGCAGCAGCGCGACCGCGATCAGCTTCGAGATCACGCTGGAGGCCGTGTACGCGGCCCCCGTGGTCGCCAGGCGGCGGAGGTATCCGGTCATGGGCTACTCCGGAGACTGACGCGGGGAGGCGCCAGAGGACGCCACATCGGTCCCAGACGCAGGCCATTCGCCCGCCCCAACCTCGGCGGCCAACACGCCGCCCACGGCGAGCAGCGCCCACGTGAGCGGGTCGGTGAGGTACGCCGCGTAGCCGATCGTGTGGACGAGCAGCGCACCAAAAGCGGCGGCGATGCCGATCCTCGCGGGCGTCAGCTCGCCGCGATCGCCCTCAGCGAGCGATCGGAACGGGGCGCCGAGCCCGGGCGCCATCTCGCGCATGCCGCCAACCATGGCCCAGAGGGCGGCGGCGAGCAGCGCGAGGTACGCGATCACCCCGATCGCGCCTTGCTCCGACGCCACCGTCACCGGCTCGCTGTGAGAGATGGTCGTTTCTCCAGGCGGCACGTTCTCCTCCCGGGCGAATTCCTTGGAGAACGAGGCCGAGCCGTAGCCGAACAGGGGGCGATGCTTGGCGAGCTTCAACCCACCGGAGACCAGCGTCCCGTGACCCTCGGTGTTGAGCGACCCCGAGCCGCTCGAGGAGCTTCGGACGACGAGCCCGACGCCGACGAGAACCACCGCGACGAGCGTCGCTATCGCCGTCCAGCGGAAACTCCAGCGGAGAGCGACCAGGACGACCAACCCGGCGAAGAGCGCGATGAAGCTCGTCTGCGAGAAGGCGAAGACGAGGCCGGCGAAGGCGATCGCGACGACCGCGGCGAGGGTGAACGCGAGAATCCGATTCGCCACCCAGAGCAGGGTCGTGGTGGAGAGCAGGATCGTCAGCAGGAGATAGCGGCCGTAGATATTCGGGTCCCAGAAGAGGGAGTTGACACGGAAGTAGAAGTGGAAGTTGTTGGAGGCCTCGAGCTTCCCGTTCCAGAAGATGTGCTCGGTCGCGAACTGTCCGATCCCGATGCCCGCCAGGATCAGCCCCTCCACCAGCAGGACGCCAAGCGCGAGCCGCAGCAGGCGACGGTCCCAGGTCGCCTCCGCGAGCAGTGAGAAGAGGATCGCGAAGGGGATCAGGAAGAAGCCGACGTTGCGAGCGGCGAATGGGATGTCGGGCGAGTACACGGTCTGGAGCGCGTAGAGGCAGATCACCACCACCAGCGCGACCACCAGCGGCTTCGGCAGCTTGCGGAGCCGCGTCTCACCGCGCAGCGTCGCCACGACTGTGGCCAGCACGCCTGACCCGATCACCACGTACAGCGGCACCAGCAGATTCACCGCGTCTCCCCCGGCCACGTGCAACCGCACGCGGAACGGCAGGGCGGCGATCAGGAGCAGCGGGAGCAGGATCGGCCAGCGCAGCATCGCCGCTGCCCCGATCGCCAGCACGACGATGCCACCGACGATCGCGCCGGCGAACTCGAGATGGTGCTCGCGCAGGTTCCGCAGGTCGTCCCAGCCCTGGCCGGTGATCAGCGCGAGGGCGAGTGCACCGGCGAGGACGAGACCGCCCGCGCGGAGGCGGGGATCCGAAGCCAGAAATGACACCGACAGCGCGGCGGCGGCGCCCAGGCACCCCGCGACCTCGAGGGCGTGGATCACGACGGGCCCCCCTGCTTCGCGCGGATGTTGAGGTGCTCGCCGGAGACCGCTGTGCGGTCGGCCCGCTCAAGGGTGAACCGCAGGTGGTAGACGCCGGGCGGGGCGGGCCGCCCGGCCGACGTCCTCCCATCCCAATCGAAGCAGTGCGGGGTGTCGCCGCCATCGAGCTCGCGATCGCCGAGAACCCGGATCGAGCGGTCCGAGCGGTCCACCACCGAGACCTGGACCCTGTCGTCGCGCGTCAGCACGAAGCAGGCCCGATAGCGCGGCCCTGGCCGTGTCTTCCATCGAATCGCGCTGACTACCGGGCCCTCGTCACGCAGGTGCTGGGTGACGACGATCGCGGCGGCGGTCGCCACCAGCAGGAAGGTCACCGCGACGACGGAGATCAGGACGGCCGGTCGGCTGCGCTCGCTCACAGGGCGGCCGGTCTACCGGCTTGGCTCAGATTCCCGAGCCGGTCGTGGCGCTGGCCCCAGTGTCGGTCGACGCCCCCGCCTTGTCATCCCCGAGGACGACGGCGACCGGGTCTCCCTCGGCGGCCTGCCGGACCTCGTTGTTCATGGGCTGCGACTTCTGAATTCCGACCACCTGGCCGATGATCGGAGCGCACTCCCTGCCGTCGGACGGGTCGAACATGACGACGCTGGTGGCGAACGGAGTCGAGGTGTTGCCGACGGGGCCGACCTTGTATTGGGCCTTCTTGAGCTGGCCGGCGGACGAGGCTGCAAGACCCGGGGTCGCGGTCCCGTTGAGCACGGACACCTTGGTCCGCCCGGGGGGACATGGCCCCTTGCCCTTCGCCGCCCCGTCGGAGGTCGTCGAGTCGGACGATCCGCCGGTGATCCGCGTGACGCCGAACGCCACGCCGGCGACCAGCAGGATCCCGCCGACGACGACCACCGCGAGCGAAAGGGGCTCCGACAGCCAGGCGGGGCGCTCGCGGCCCGGGCCCCGGCGGCGTTGCTCGAAGCGCTGGCGGCGTTGCGCCGCCTGGCGGGCGAGCTCAGCCCGCCTGAAGGCCTCAGCCTCGTTGGGAGCCGTCGCGGCGGCGGCGACCGCGGCCTTCTCCGGCTCCTTGGTCGTGGAGGCCACCGCGGCGGCCTCCCTCTCGGCGGGGGCGACCGACTCCCCGTCCTCTGAGCCACCCTCGACGAGAAAGCTCGCCTGGTCGCGCAGACGGCGCACGTCGCGAGCCTGCGCGAAGTAGAGCAGCGCGAGAAGGGCCAAGCCCAGGAACGAGGCGAGGCCCGCGACTGCGCCGACTTCCTTCAAGAGACTGCTCATGGCCGCGGCGCGGGATGTTAAGCGGTCAGGTCGTCGACGGGCACCGGGGTGCCGCGCCTGGCGGAGACCAGCTCGACGGTCTGCTCCGCGAGGTCCGCCTCGTCACCGTCGCGGATCATCGCCTCGAGGCGGGTGAGGGTTCCGTTGACCCACTCCGGATCGAGCGGAGCGTGGCGCACGGCGCGGACGATCCGGTCCGAAGCGGTGGGCTGTGGCCGCTCATCCGAGTTGAAGAGCTCCTCGGCGAGCTTCTCCCCGGGACGGGCGCCGACGAACTCGACCGCGATGTCGACCTCGGGCTCGTAGCCGGCCAGGCGAATCATGTTGTGGGCGAGTTCGACGATCTTCACCGGCTCGCCCATCTCGAGGACGAAGACCTCGCCGCTGGCGCCGCCGAGGTCACCCGAGCGGATCACAAGCTGCACGGCCTCCGGGATCGTCATGAAGTACCGGCTCATCTCCGGGTCGGTCACGGTGACCGGGCCGCCGCGCTCGATCTGACCGCGGAAGATCGGCACCACGCTCCCGGAGGACGCCAGGACGTTGCCGAAGCGAACCGTGACGAAACGGGTCTGCGGGTGCTTGCGACCGGCCGCCTCGACGATCCACTCCGCCATCGCCTTCGAGGCACCCATCACCGTGCGGGGATTGACGGCCTTGTCGGTGGAGACGAGGACGAAGCGCTCGCAGCCGGATGCGACCGCCGTCTCGGCGGTGACCTTGGTGGCCATCGCGTTGTTGCGGATCGCCTCCAGCGGATTCGCCTCCATCAGGGGGACGTGCTTGTAGGCGGCGGCGTGGAACACGACGGACGGCTTGAAGCGCTGCATCACCTCGAGCATCCTGTCGCCCTCCTTGCAGTCGGCGAGCACGGACTCGATCTGGGTGAAGTGCCGCTCCTCGGTCATCTCCCTGTCGATCTGGAAGAGGTTGTCCTCAGCGTGGTCGAGGAGGACCAGCAGCTTGGGCCGAACCCGGGCGATCTGGCGGACCAGCTCGGAGCCGATCGAGCCACCGGCGCCCGTCACCATGACGACCTTGTCCTGGATGTAGGCGCCGACGCGGTCGAGCTCCATCTTCACGGGCTCGCGGCCGAGGACGTCCTCTACCTGGACCTCGCGCAGCTGCCGGGTGAGCTGGACGCCGCCACGGAGCAGCTCGAAGACGGTCGGCAGAGTCCGCACGGGGACGTCTCGCTCGCGGCACGCCGTCACCACGCGGCCGCGAAGCACTCCCGGAGCTGACGGGATCGCGACGATCACCTCGTCGGGGTGGAACTCGTCCAGGATCTCTCCCACCTCGTCGGTGGTGCCAAGGACGTTGAGGCTGTGCAGGCGCATGCCACGCTTGCGCGGGTCGTCGTCGAGGAAGCCGATCGCACGTGCCGCCAGGTTCGGGTTGAGCTGCATCTCGCGCGCGACCATCTGACCGCCGGAGCCGGCCCCGACGACCAGCACGCGCCTCGCGCCGCGCACCTCTCGGCGCGCCAGCCGCTCCACCAGCACCATCCGGACCAGCGCACGGGCGCCGCCGATCGCAAAGACGGTGAGCAGGAAGTAGCTGACCACGACCGAGCGCGGGATCTGGTCGTCGAACGGCTTCAGCAGCAGAAAGGCGATCGCCAGGATCGCCGTCGAGACCGCGCAGGCGCGCAGCACGGCGATCATGTCCGGGAGCCGGAAATAGCGCCACCACTTCTCGTACAGGCCGAAGGCGTAGAAGATGATCAGCTGGCCGGCGACCACGAAGCCGATTGAGTGCCCGAGCATGTGGTCGTAGCGGCCAGGGATGCCGCCCGGGGCATCGAGGAATCGCAACCTGAAGGCCAGGTAGTAGGCGGCCGCGATGAGGATTGCATCCGCGGCGATCTGGATCAGGCGGTGCCTGTAGACGGGGTGCTTGAACCGCTCCACGCGAGCAGCACTCTAGCCCCTACCATGCCGCCCCTGTGACCGGGCTCATTCTTCTGACCGGCGCCGTCACCGACAAGCTGGTCGACTTCGCCACCAACCTGATCGGGGACGCTGGATACGCCGGTGTCTTCGCCCTGATGACGCTCGAGAGCGCGCTGATCCCGATCCCGAGCGAGGCGACGATGCTGTTCGCCGGCTTCAAGGTCGACGACGGCACCCTCACCCTGTTCGGCATCGTGGCGGCGGGAGTGGCCGGCAACGTTGTCGGCTCCTGGATCGCCTACGCGATCGGCTACTACGGCCGCCTGGAGCTGCTGGAGCGACACCGCGTCTTTCACGTCAACAAGCGCCACCTGGACTGGGCCGAGACCTGGTTCACCCGCCACGGCGATGCCACCGTCTTCTTCTCCCGGATGCTGCCGATCGTCCGGACCTTCATCTCGCTACCGGCGGGAATCGCACGGATGCCCTTCTGGCGCTTTACCTGGCTCACGCTCGCCGGCTGCATCCCCTGGGTACTGGCGCTGGGCCTTCTGGGCAAGGAGGTCGGCAGCAACTGGCACAAGTGGAAGGACCACCTGCAGTACCTCGACTACGCGGTCCTGGTGGCCATCATCGCGCTGGTCGTCTGGGCGCTGATCAAGCGCCGCCGCGGCCGTGCCGAACCCGTCACCGAGGGCTGATGGAACAGTCGAGGGCGATCGTCCTCGGCGCGGTGCAGGGGCCGACCGAGCTTCTCCCGGTCTCCAGCTCCGCCCACCTCACCCTGATCCCCTGGCTCGCCGGCTGGGATGCGGACGGCAGGGATCCCGAGCTGCAGAAGGCCTTCGAGGTGGCGCTGCACGCCGGCGCCGCGGCGGCGCTTCTGATCGGCCAGCGGCGGGTGATCGCCGACGAGCTCCGCTCGTTCGACCGCCGCAAGGCCTCCGTGATCGCCCTCTCCTTTCTGCCTCCGGCGCTGCTCGGCGTGGTGCTCGAGAAACCGATCGAGCGGCGACTCGGCGGGCCGCTCGCGACCGTGGCCGGTCTGCTGGCAGGTGCCGCCGGGATGGTGGTCGCCGATCGGCGGCCCCAGGCCAGGGACCGGGGCGCCGCAACCGCCGCCGACGGGCTCGCTCTCGGACTCGCCCAGGCCGCCGCCCTCGCCCCGGGTGTCTCCCGCAACGGCGCCACGCTGACCGCCGCCCGCTGGCGCGGCTTCTCACGGCAGCAGTCGAACATGCTCTCCCGGACCGTCGCCCTGCCGGTGATCGTCGCGGCGGCCGTGCTGAAGGGAATTCGCCTGCGGAAGCGGGGGCTGCCGCCCGAGGCGCGCGCCGGGTTCGCCGCCGGCACCGCGACCTCATTTGCGTCAACCCTCGCCTCTCAGGAGCTGATCCGGGTCGTGGAGCGCGACAGCGCCCTCTGGCCCTATGCCGCCTATCGCGCCGGCCTGGCCGGGGCGGTTCTCGCAAACCTGTGGCGGCGAAGGCGCGCTCGCCGCGTCTATCTGCGACCGGACGGAGTCGCGCAGGGCCCGAGCGGCAACCGCGCATCCGGAAATGGCGCCCCCAGCTGGGCGGGCGCAGGCACCGGTCCCGAGAGGCGACCGGGGTGAGCGAGGACGCCTACGCCAAGGCGGGCGTCAGCCAGGGGGACGCCGACACGGCGGTGGCGTCACTCGTCTCGGCGCTGGCGGCCTCCCCGCCGGCGCAGAGCCGCCAGGTCCTGGCCAGCGGCCACTACGCCAACGTCGTCCGGCTGAATGACGAGACCGGGATCGCACTGAGCACCGACGGCGTCGGCACGAAGCTCGTCCTCGCGGAGCAGCTGGGACGCTGGGACACGGTCGGAATCGACTGCGTCGCGATGAACGTCAACGACGTCGTCTGCGTCGGAGCCGAGCCATTGGCGATGGTCGACTACCTCGCGGTCGACCGGGCGGACCCCGAGGTCGCGAAGGCGATCGGCGTGGGCCTCGCGCGAGGTGCCGAGCTGGCGGGCATCGAGATCGTCGGTGGAGAACTCGCACAGCTCGGCGAGTTGATCAACGGACTTGACCTGGCCGGCGCCTGTTTCGGCACGGTCCAGCTCGACTCTCTGGTCACGGGAGCCTCAATCGAGCCGGGCGATCCGGTGATCGGCCTCCCCTCATCCGGGCTCCATTCCAACGGCTACACACTGGCCCGCAAGACGCTGGCGGACATTCCACTCGATGACGAGCGCCTCGGCCGGCCGCTCGGCGAGGTCCTGCTGGAGCCCACCGAGATCTACGTGAAGCCGATCGTGGAGCTGCTGCGGTCAGACGTGGACGTACGAGGCCTCGCCCACATCACCTCGGGGGGCCTGAACAACCTGCTGCGACTCGAGGCCGAGGTCGGCTACGAGATCGAGGACCCGCTGCCGGTCCCGCCTGTCTTCGAGCTGATCCAGGAGCTGGGAGACGTCGGCGACGAGGAGATGCACGAGGTCTTCAACATGGGCTGCGGCTTCTGCCTGGTCGTGGCGGCTGCGGACGAGGACGAAGCTCTCGAGAGCCTGAGCGCTC
The DNA here is from genome assembly GCA_963815665.1 of uncultured Solirubrobacterales bacterium. GTDB lineage: Bacteria > Actinomycetota > Thermoleophilia > Solirubrobacterales > 70-9 > DASUPK01. The sequence goes on from CAWFHN010000023.1 coordinate 120,103, forward strand.
ACTACCCCGATGCGCGCCGCGTCGGGGTGGCAACGGACCGCGCCGGAACGGTCACCCGCCCCTAGGCCGGGTCCCAGAGCGTGCCCGTCAGCGCTCGCACCGGCTTCAGCTTCCAGTCTCGGGCCATCGCCCAGAGCTCGGCCTCCAGCACGGGCAGCGGCTTCTCCGCGAGCACCTCGAGCTCCCGCGTCGCGCAGCGGCCGTAGCGCTGGATCGCCTCCATCGGCTCGAGGGGCCCCTCGTTCACCTGCTTCGCGCCGGCGGCCAGCGCCGCATCACGCAGGGCCGGGTGTGACCGGGCGATCGCCCAGGCCCCGTGACGCGATCCGTCCTCGGCCACGAAGACGGCCGAGGGAAAGCTGATCCGTTCCTTGCCCTCCGTCTTCCCGACGGCGCCGGCGTCCCGTGCCTCCTGGGGCGGATCGCGCACCTCGTCGAGATTGGCGGCGAAGGCCTCCGTGATCGCCTCCGAGAAGAGGTCGATCTCGAAGCGGGCTCGATCGAGATGGGTGCCGCGGGCTGCGGCGAGCAGTGCCTCCGGGTGGTCGAGCTTGCGGCGCTCGAACATGAGCCCCTCCCGCACCGCGCGGAGGTAGCGGTAGCCGGCCTCCCAGCCCTGCTCGCAGGCGGCCTTTACCGCCTGGCAGGCCGGGTAGGTCGACGTCAGTGGGCTCTCGGTCCAGATCCTGGGATCGGTCGGCATCAGGCCGTCCGCCGCGACTAGCAGCCAGTGTGAGATCAGGTCGGCGTTGCAGTCGGGGCCGTATCCGATCCTGCCCTGCTCGTCGCGGTACTCGCGGCCGAAGCGGCGCGCCAAGCCGCCCATCACCCAGACGAAGTCGAGCTCGCCCTCGAACTCCCACATCAGCCTCCGCAGCGCCGGCTCGGCAGCCCACGACCAGGGGCAGGCGGGGTCGGTGTAGAAGCGGACTTGGACAGTCATCATTCGTTCGGCCGGACGCGCCCTGTCGGGCGCTGGCTCTCAGCGGCGAGTGGTGCTGAGGGCGAAAATAAAATCGATGCAAAGGCAGATCTGTTGGAACGCTTGAGCTCCACCGTACTCTCGGGCCGGTACCGGCTCGAATCGAAGCTGGGCTCAGGCGGCATGTCGACCGTCTATCTGGCGCTCGACGAGGTCCTCGACCGCCCGGTGGCGGTCAAGTTGCTTCATCGCGAGATCTCCGAGGAGGCGGACCAGCTCGAGCGCTTCCGACGCGAGGCCCGAGCGGCGGCGCGCCTCTCTCACCCCAACCTGGTTGGCGTGATCGACGCCGGCGAGGACGACGGGCGTCCCTACATCGTCTTCGAGTACATCGAGGGCCGGACCCTGAAGCGCCGGATTCAGGAGGAGGGCGGGCTCCCGGTGGACGAGGCGGTCGCCTACGCGATCGAGATCGGGCGCGGCCTGACCGCCGCCCATGCGCGCAAGCTCGTCCACCGCGACGTGAAGCCGCAGAACGTCCTGATCGACCCCGCCGGGCGGGCCAAGGTGACCGACTTCGGGATCGCGCGGTCCCTGGAGCAGAAGGGGATGACCGCGACCGGCAGGGTGCTGGGGACCACGGACTACGTCTCCCCGGAGCAGGCGATGGGCGAGGACGTCGACGAGCGCTCCGACGTCTACTCGCTGGGGGTCGTCCTCTACGAGATGCTCACGGGCGACGTCCCCTTCCAGGCCGAGACACAGGTCGGGGTGGCGATGAAGCACGTCAACGAGCCGATGCCGGACGTGCAGGTGAAGCGCGCCGGGGTATCCGCGGCGCTCGCCTCCGTCGTCGACCGTGCCACCACCAAGGACCAGCGCGACCGCTACGGATCGGTCGCGGAGATGGTCCGCGACCTGGAGCAGACCCTCGAGGTCGAGGCGGCGCGCCGGGGCGGCACCAGCGGCGAGGCGACCAGCGTGCTCGACTCGGTCCCGACATCGCGGCGGCGGCTGAGGCCGCGCCGCCGGGTATCGGCCCTGGGGATCGTGATGGGGATCATCGGGATCGCGCTGATCGCCGGCGCCCTGATCTTCGGCAAGGACGTCCATCTCGGAGGCAGCAGCCCGACCGGCGGAGGCAGCACCGAGATCAGGCTGCCGACCAACGCCGCGAGCGAGTTCGATCCCGAGGCGGACGGCCGGGAGACGGGGACGCAGCGGCTCGCCATCGACTCGAATCCGACGGGCACCGCCTGGACGACCGAGCACTACGACACCCAGGACTTCGGGGGCCTCAAGGACGGGGTCGGCCTGACGATCGACGCGGGCACCACCGTCACCGCCAGGTCCATGCAGATCCGGAGCCCAACGCCCGGCTGGGACGCCAGCATCTACGAGTTCAGCGGCCCACCGCCGAGTGAGCTGTCCGGATGGGGACAGCCCGTCGCCACCGTCAGCGACGGAGGCGGCAACGAGACGATTCGCCTGCCCGGGAGGGCCGCTCAGTCATTCCTGATCTGGATCACCAAGCCACCGCACGCCAAGGACGATCCGGGGCGATACCAGATGGAGATCAGCGACGTGAGGCTGCAGACCTAGATGCGGCGGCGGTTTTTGTGGCCGCCGTTTATGTGGGAGCCCGTCAAAACTTGTACGACCGTGCTGCCTCATACCGCTCGATCCCCAGCTTGACCAGGCGGTCGCAGAGCTCCGGGTAGGAGATTCCATCGGCCTCGAAGAGCTTGCCGTACACGCTGGTCTCGGTGAAGCCGGGGATCGTGTTCAGCTCGTTGACGAGGACCTCCTCGCCATCGACGAAGAAGTCGCAGCGCGCCAGCCCGCTGCAGCCGCACAGTGTGAAGACGCTGCGCGCCAGATCCCTGAGAGTCTCCGTGGCGCTCTCGGAGATCCCCGCGGGGACGAGCAGCTCCATGCCGCCCTCGCCGTACTTGGCCTCGTAGTCGTACCAATCGTGGCCCTTGGTCACGATCTCTCCCGGCGGGGAGGCGATCGGGTCGATGTTGCCGAGCAGCGAGCACTCGACCTCCTTGCCGGGCCCGGGCGCCTCGATGATGACGCGGGGGTCGTGCCGGCCAGCGCGCTCGACTGCACGGTCGAGCTCCTCCTCTCCTGAAGCGGGCGCGATGCCCACGCTGGACCCGAGCCGCGCCGGCTTGACCCAGACCGGCCGGCCGAAGCCGGAGGCGATTGCCCGCCAGTCCTCCTCACCGGCGCGGCAGTAGTCCACCTGCGGCATCCCGTGGCGTGCGAGCAGGTCCTTGAAGACGAGCTTGTCCATGCAGATCGCCGACGCCTCAACGTCCGAGCCCGCATATGGCACGTCGAGCACCTCCAGGAGCCCCTGGATGCTGCCGTCCTCCCCACCGGGGCCGTGCAGCACCGGAAAGGCGAGATCGCAATCCAGCAGGCCGCCGCCGGGGGTGAAGCTGACCGCCCTGCCGGTGGCCGACCAGGTCCCGTCGCGGTCGATGGTCACCTCGACGGTCTCGTGGCCGGCCTCCCGGAGGCCCGCCGCCACCGACGCGGCGGAGCGCAGCGAGACTTCGTGCTCCGAGGAGGTCCCGCCGCCGAGTACCGCCACCTTCATAAGGCGGCTCCTCCCTCAAATAACGGGTTGCTCCTGCGGAGCACCCTCGCATTACGGGGCCGCCTCACGGCGTCGTGGTGGTGGTCGGGGTGGTCGAGGCGATGCCGACGGAGATGGTCACCGTGTCACCGCGCTGGCCGCGGGATCCCCCCGGCGGGAACTCGGAGATCACGACTCCGACCTGGGTCGGATCGGTCGTCGGCTGCTCGGTGACCGCCGGAGTGAACCCCGCCTTCTTCAGCGCGTTGACCGCTGTCTTCCTCGGCTGTCCCGTGACATCCGGGACGGTGAGCGTGCCGGTCGAGGCGAAGATCGTCACCTGCGAGCCACGCCCCACGCGCTTGCCGGCCCCGGGGCTCTGATTCAGGACCTTGCCCTGCGGCTCGGTCGAGTCCTGCTGGACCTCCGTACCCGAGAGACCGGCGTTCGAGAGGGTCGCCAGCGCCGCCTGGTCATTCAACCCGATCACGCTCGGCACCTCCACCGTGTTGGCCCCGCGCGAGACCAGCAGGTTCACCGCCTGCGCGGTGGAGAGCTGGGTGCCCGCCGGCGGCGACGTCCCGATCACCAGGCCCCTGGGGACGGACTTCGAGAACTGCTCCATCACGTTCACCTTGAACCCCACGTTTTCCAGGCGCTTTGTCGCGTCAGCCTGATTCAGGTTGGCGACCGTCGGCACCGCCACGATCGCCGGGCCGGAGCTGACGCTGAGGGTGACGGTGGAGCCCTCCTCGGCCTTGCCGCCTCCTCGATCCGTCGGGATCGGATCCTGCTCGACGACCTGGTCCCTCGGCGCGCCGCTGGGCACTGCCTTGATGGCGACCTTGAAGCCCTTGGAGTCGAGGATCTGGCTCGCCTGGCCCGAGTTCTGCCCGATCACGTCGGGAATCCCGACGTGTGAGGGGCGAGTCAGCGCGTAGGCCACGAGCGCCGCCACACCGCACGCGAGCGCGGCGATGACGATCCAGCGCCAGCGCCGCCTGCGGCGCTGCTCGTCCTCCCAGTCCTCGTATTCCTCGTCCTCGTCGCCGGGGATGTCCGTCTCGCCCTCCGGGGAGACCGCCGCGAAGGCGGCCGTGTCCTCCGGCCGGGGCCTGTCGGGGGCCTTCTCCGCGGCGTCGAGGGCGCGTAGGAAGGCGTCCGCGTCCTTGAAGCGCGCGTCGGGGTCCTTGGCCAGCGCTCGCATCACGACCGCGTCGAGGGCCGGCGGGATGTCCGGGTTGATCGCGCTGGGCCGCCGCGGCGCCTCGGAGACCTGCTTGAGGGCGACGGCGACAGCGCTGTCGCCCTCGAACGGGACCCGGCCCGTGAGCGCCTCGTACAGGATCACCCCGATCGAGTAGATGTCCGAGCGCGGCGTCGTCGGCTTGCCCTGCGCCTGCTCGGGAGAGAGGTACTGCGCCGTCCCCATCACGGAGCCGGTGGCCGTGATGTCGGAGTTCTCGCCACCACGTGCGATCCCGAAGTCGGCGACCCGGGCCCGGCCCTCGTCGTCGATCAGGACGTTCTGCGGCTTCAGGTCGCGGTGGATGATCCCCTTGCGATGGGCGAAGCGGGCGGCGTTGAGGATCTGCCGCGTGAAGTCCATCGCGTCCTTGCTGCCCATCCCGCCCTTGACCAGGTCCTTGAGCGAGGGGCCGTCGACGTACTCCATGGCGATGAAGTAGGTGTCCCGGAAGACTCCCCGGTCGAAGATCCCGACCACGTTCGGGTGCTGCAGCCCCGCAGCCGACTGCGCCTCGCGCTGGAAGCGCTGGACGAACTCCTTGTCCTGGGCGAAGCGGTCGTGGAGGATCTTGATCGCCACGTTGCGGTCGAGCTCGGTGTCCTCCGCGAGCCAGACGTCCGCCATTCCTCCCGAGCCGATCTTGCGATCGAGCCGGTAGCGCTCATCGACCATGGTGCCGCTGCGCGGATTAGCCACCGGAGCTCCCGTTCACGAGGGCCTCGGCGACCGACTTGAAGATCGGGCCGCAGGTCGGTCCGCCGAAGCCGCTGGTGTGCTCCACGACGCAGGCGATCGCGATCTGCGGGTCGTTGGCAGGGGCGAAGCCGATGAACCAGGCGTCGTTCACCCCGGGCGAGATCTCCGCCGTGCCGGTCTTGCCGGCGACGTCGATGCCCGAGACGGCGGCGGCGGTCCCCGTTCCCTCGTTGACCACGCTCTGCATCATCGTGTTGAGCTTGGAGGCGGTGTCCTCGCTCATCACGCTGCTCTGGTGGGCCGGATCGAGCTTGGTCTCCCGCCCGTCGGGATCGATCACCTTCGACCAGAGGCGGGGCTCCATCAACTCGCCCTTGTTGGCGACGGTCGCCGCGACCTCGGCCATCTGCAGCGGCGTCACCCTGAGGCGCTCCTGGCCGATCGCGACCCGCCCGATGTCGATCGCGTCGGCCGGGGTCAGGAGCTTGGTCCCGTCATAGACGCCGCTGGCGACGCGCTGGAACGCCGGGTAGTCGAGGCGCGGCTTGGCGTTGAAGCCGTAGCGATCCATGTACTTGAACATCGTGTCCGCGCCGATCTTCTCCCCCGCCTGGGCCCACCAGGTGTTGACGGAGTTGGTCAGCGCGGTCGTCATGTCGATGGTGCCGAACTGCTCTCCCCCGGAGTTCGCCAGCGGCACACCCTCGATCGGGATCGGCGAACGCCCGCTGAAGGTCGAACTCGGGGTGAGGTCCCCACTGTCGAGGGCCGCAGTGGCGGTCACGACCTTCATCGTCGATCCCGGCGGATAGCCGGCCTGCGTCGCCCGATTGAATAGTGGCGCCGAGTCCTCCGTGTTGAGCCGCTTGAAGGTCCCGTTGTTCTCCACCTGGTTGGGGTCGTACTCCGGGATGCTCACCATCGCCTTGACCTCGCCCGTGGAGGGCACGATCGCCACGACCGATCCCCGCTGGCCGGCGAGGCCGTCGACGGCGGCGCGCTGGGCAGCCAGGTTGAGCGAGGACTGCACGTTGTCGCCGACCTGCGTGTGGCCCTGGAGCTCGTCCAGCACGGAGAGGAACTCCGTCTTGTTGCCGACCAGCTCGTCGTTGTGAGAGAGCTCGAAGCCGACCCTGCCGCGGTCGACGAAGCTGTAGCCGATCGGATTGCCGAACAGCGAACCCAGCGGATAGTGGCGGACGTAGATCTTGTCGTTTCCCTTGCCCTGCGGCCTCGATCGCGCGATGACCGTGCCGTCGTCGGCGAGGATCTCACCCCGCTGGATCCTCTGCTCCTCGAGCAGCGGCCGGCGGTTGGCGACGTTCGCCTTCAGCGAGCTCGAGTCGAAGACGGACCAGTACGACGTGAAGCCGAAGAGCAGCGCGTAGAGGACCAGGATGACGCCGAAGAGCTTGACGATCTGCCGGTTCACTGCGCAGCCTCCGCCTGGTTCTCGAGCCGGACGCGCCGCCGGGACTTGTCGGAGACCATCAGCAGCAGCGCGAGCAGGATGAAGTTGGCGACGATCGAGCTCCCCCCGTAGCTGATGAACGGAAGGGTGACGCCCGTCAGCGGGATCACCCGGGTGACGCCGCCGATGATCACGAAGGCCTGCAGGGCGAGGATCGTCGTCAGGCCCGTGGCGAGGAGCTTCGAGAACCCATCCTCGGCGAGGATCGCCGTCTTGAATCCGCGCTCCGCGATCAGAGCGTAGATGAGCACGACCGCGGCGCCGCCGAAGAGACCAAGCTCATCGACGATCACGGCGTAGATGAAGTCGGTGTGCGGCGCCGGCAGGATCGCGCACCGATCCGGAAAGCCGCCGTGGCAGGCCGGGAGCTGCACGAGCGAATCTCCGAGCCCTCTCCCGAACAGCCCCCCGTCGGCCTGGGCGAAGATCGACTGGGAGACCTGGTAACCGCTGCCCCCCGCGTCGTGGAACGGGTCCAGCCAGATGTCGAAGCGCTGCTGGATGTGCGCCGATGTGTGGGCGAAGAACCAGGCGCCGGCAACGAACATCAGCAGTCCGATGATCACGAACGAGATCCGCGATGTCGCCACGTAGATCAGCGCCAGAAAGGCGCCGAAGAACATCACTGAGCTGCCCAGGTCGCGGATGAAGACCAGCAGCACCATCGCCGCGCCCCAGACGACCAGCAGCGGCCCCAGGTGCTTGAGCGGCGGCAGCACCAGGCCCAGGAACTTCCTCGTTCCGATCACGAGCACCTCGCGGCGCTCGTTCAGGTAGCTGGCGAGGAAGACGACGATGCAGATCTTCGCCAGCTCGGTGGGCTGGAAGGTGATCGGGCCCAGGTCGATCGCGAGGAATGCATCGTTCGTCGGGTGACCGAGGAACCGCGGCATGATCAGCAGCACGATCCCGGCGAGGGCGATCAGGTAGCGGTACCGCTCGAGGGCCGAGTAGTCGCGCAGGAAGATGATCGTGGCCGAGAAGAGGACGAGGCCGAGCACGAACCAGTTGGCCTGGTCGCGAGCCAGGCCCTCGTTGAGCCGGTAAAGCATCACCAGGCCGAACGCGGCGAGCAACGCCACCAGCGGGAAGAGGAAGGGATCGGCGTCGGGCAGGCGGATCCGGATGACGATGTGCGTGGCGACGCAGACGGCGAGGAAGTACGCGCCGTAGAAGACGCTCAGGTTGCCGAGCTGAGCCGAGTTCGTGATCAGCACGGCCGTGAACCCCGCCGTGACCAGGAGCGCGACCGGGATCAGTGCAAAGAGCTCGCGGGTGCGGGCGCTCAAGTCTTCTTTGCCTGCTGGCCCTTGGAGTTGGCCCCAGACTTCTTCTTCTTGGCCGGCGGCGGGGCGGGCGGCGGCGGGAGCCCCTCCGTCGGCCTCAGCTTGATGTCGTCGACGAGGTCCGACGCGTCTCCCTTGCCGCGCAGCGTGTGCCCGGTAACCGCCTTCTGGCGCTCCTGGGAGAGGGTGCCCTCCTGCACCGGGATCGAGGACTGCTTGGAGTAGAGGCTGATCCCGAGCGGCAGCTGGTAGGGCAGTCCCCGGTACAGCGCAACGTCGCCCTGGTCGTCGGTGCCGAGGAAATAGACCGAGCGGGCAACCAGGAACCCGCCGCCGAACACAACCACCACGGCGAGGGCGGCCACCACCCATCCGAGCACGCGCCTGCGCCTCGGCGGCGCCGGCATGGGGCCCCGGCCGCGGAGACGATCGCCGGCGGCCCGCATCCGCTCGCCGGTCATTCCCGCCTGCTCGGCGGTGCGGGAGATCAGCGTGGCGCTCTCCTCCCCCTCCTTCGCCTCGGCGTCCGCGAGACGGAAGGCGACGGCGGTGATGTTGTCTCGCCCGCCGGCTCGGTTCGCTGCCTCCACCAGCCCGTTGACGGCGCTTCGAAGGCTTCTCGACTCGACCAGGATCCGATGGATCTCGTCGTCGGAGACCATCGTGGTGAGGCCGTCGCTGCAGAGCAGGAAGACGTCGCCGTCGCGAGCCGGGAAGGTCATGGTGTCGACGTTCACGCTTGGCTCGGGCCCGAGGGCCCGCGTGATGATCGAGCGCTGCGGGTGCTCCTCCGCCTGCTCCTCCGTGAGCCGGCCCTGGCGTCGAAGCTCCTCCACCAGCGAGTGGTCCTTGGTCAGCCGCTTGAGCTTCCCGTCGCGCAGCACGTAGGCGCGGCTGTCGCCGACGTGCCCCAGGGAGACCTCGTCGTTGCGGACCATCGCCGCGGTCAGGGTCGTGCCCATGCCCGCTCGCGAAGAGTCCTCCTGGGCGAGCTGATGGATCTCGCGGTTCGCCGTCTGGGCGATCTCCTCGAGCTGCCCCTCGGCCGGCTCCTCGCGACTGAGGCGCTGGCGGCGCTCGAAGGCGCTGGCGGCGATCCGCGAGGCGACCTCGCCGGCCTGGGCCCCGCCCATCCCGTCTGCGACCGCGAACAGCGGCGCGCGGGCGAAGTACGAGTCCTCGTTGGCCTGCCGCTGGCGGCCGGTGTCTGTCTTGTGAGCTTCCTCGGCGACGGTGAGCATCAGGAGACCTCGAAGCGAAGCTCAGTGTCCCCGATTCGGATCACGTCGCCGGAGCTGAGCTCGGCCTCGCCGTGCAGCTCGCGCGAGTTGAGCAGGGTGCCATTGGTCGAATTGAGGTCCTCGACGACGTATACCCCCGAGCGGTTGAAGACGCGGGCGTGGAAACCGGAGGCGTAGCGGTCATCAAGCCTGATGTCGGCATCGGCGGAGCGACCGAGGGAGACACCCCCGAAGAGGTCGAAGTGATCGCCCCTGGTCAGGCCACCGCCCTCCTGGACGACGAGGAAGGCGTCCGTGGCCTCCTGCCCGCCGCCGAGCACCTCGTGGTAGCCGGTCTCATAGCCGGGGGAGGCCGAACCCCTGAGGTCGCGCAGCGCCATCCGGGTGACCCACAGCAGGAACAGGTACAGCACGGCCAGAAAGCCGAACTTGAGCGCTACCGCTAGCGGCTCGAGATCGTTCACTGCTCGATGTCGAAGGCGAAGACCTTGGTTCCGAGGGTGATCTCATCGCCCGGCGACAGGCGGGCGTTGGCGACACGGCGGCCGTTGACCTTGATCCCGTTGGTCGAGTTCAGGTCGACGATCTGCCAATCCCCCACGTTCGAGCGGCGAAGCTCCGCGTGGCGCCGGGAGATGTTGGGGTCGTCGATGATGCAGTCGCAGTCCTTGGAGCGCCCCAGCGTGGCGGTCGGCCCGTCGAGGACGTAGCGGCGGTCATCCACGGAGACGATCGCGCGAGTCTCGGAGAAGGCGGCATCGGGGCGCCGCTTCGACTTCGCCTTCTGCGCCTGCGTCGCCGAGTAGACCATGGTGTGGCCGTGCTCTCCCTGCGTCGGCTCCGCGCCCTGGCGCTGCGGCGGCCGCACCAGTCGCGTCTGGATCCCGAACTCCCCGAGCCGCAGTCGCTCGTCCTGATCCAGGTTCACCACCGGCCGCGTGAGCAGGTCGTAGTCGTGGTGACGCGCGTGCTCGAGCAGGTGGCCGCTGAGCTCCTGGGCGAGCGACGACTCGTAGTCCTTGAAGCGCTCGTAGTCGTCCGGGCAGAGCCAGACCGTGTACTCGTTCGGCACGTAGACGCGCTGGACCGAGGCGGTCTTGTGAGCGTCCATCTCCTTGGCGAGCTTGCGCGCGATCTCAACCGGCTGCACGCCGGAGCTGAAGGCGCGGCTGAACACGCCCTCGACGAGGCCCTCGATGCGAGCTTCCAGGTTGCGCAGAACGCTGATTTCAGACTCCTAGGATCGGTCGGGTTCCGGCTCCCGATGCGGAGCCGGGGCGAAATGCTAAGGGACAGCAAGGCCGCTCTACTTTGGAGCGTAGGCCGTAGGGCGAAGCGACTCAGGTGGGGCGGCCGCAGCTGTCCCGCCTGATGCCGAAGGGGTCCAGGCATGCCTGGACAGGACAACCGCAAGGGCCGCCGCCAGCAGCGCCCCGAACAACAGCCCCGGCGGGCTCGTGCTCCCCGCCACGAGCTTCAGCGTCGTGATCAGCCCGGCTGCCCAGATCAGTGCCCCCATAGCGTCCAGCAGCGGCGTCCGGCCGCGCACCAGGACCGGCAGCACGAGGGCAGCCGCCGCGAAGATCCCTGCGCCTGCCAGGACCTGTCCGTCGATCAGCGGCGCGATGACATCGGAGATCGCAGTGCTCGCGGAGCCCTTCCAGTGCGCGGGCGGGTCCGCCACGGGGCCGAGCAGCAGGGTGCGGTGGGCCAGTTCCTCCCAAGCGGCGATCCAGAGATAGCCGACGGCGCCGAGCACGGCTCGTCCGGCGGCGCCACGCGTCAGGCCGGCGAGCGCCGGATACACAGGCCCCAGCCCGATCAGTCCGAGCAGGGGCGCGACGCCGGGCAGCGCGATCGCGTCGGGGTCGATCATGGGCAGGAGCAGCGGTGCGCCGAGCACGGCGATCAGAGCCGCCACGCCCGGCTCGCCGGCGCCGATCAGGACCCAGAGCACGACGAGGCCGAGCTGAATCGCGTATGCGGGCCGCGGCCGGCCAATGGCGAGGACGCCGGGGATCAGGGCCATGAGCGCGATCGGGGCAGGCGCCCCGGTGGCGATCAAGGCCGCCAGGCCCAGTGCGGCCACCCCAGCCCCGGGAAGGAAGCGGGCCAGCCCCGGGAGCCGGCGTGGCTTCCAGTCCCCGTCGCTGTCGAAGGCGTCGATGCCCTCCACCGCTGGGAGCGGGTCGCCCTCCAGCTCGCTCGTGTGCGCCGCCAGGACGGCTTCCAGGTCCGAGGCAAGGGGGCGGAGATCGGCGTCGGGGTCCAGCGCGGCGTCGATCGCGTCCGTCATCGCCTCCGGCAGGTCCGGGCGGATCGCGGAGAGCGGAGGGATCGGTTCGCCGATCGCCCGGGCCGTCGCAGCGGGGCTCTCGCGGACCAGGGGATGCTCGCCGCAGAGGCACTCGTACAGCGTCAGCGCGAGCGAGTAGACGTCCGCCGACGGGCCCGGACGCAGCCCATCGGCCTGCTCGGGAGCCATGTAGGCCAGGGTTCCCACGACGGCGCCCGTGGCCGTCAGGGATCGCTCCCCCGCGATTCGCGCGATGCCGAAGTCGACGAGCTTCGCCTCGTCCCCGGTTCCCACCAGGATGTTCTCCGGCTTGATGTCACGATGGACGACGCCGGCGCGGTGCGCATGCGTGAGGGCGGCCGCCGAGTCCGCGCCGACGTGGGCGACCAGGCGGTCGGTGAGCTCTCCACGCCGCCTGAGGGTGCGCAGGGTCTCGCCCTCGATCAGCTCGGAGACGAGGAATGCCCTCTCCCCGTCGGTGGCGAGTTCGTAGAGCGTCGCGATATTCCGGTGGGCAAGACGCGCCACGGCCTGCGCCTCGCGGGTCACCCGGGGCGCGCCCTGCTCCCGGTCGATCACCTTGACCGCGACGGGCCTCTGCAGCCGTTCGTCCCAGGCGCGGTAGACGGTGCCGAAACCACCGCTACCGATCCGTTCCTCTATCCGGAACCTGCCCAGGATTCGCTCACCGACCATGGCCCGTCCTAGTTCGGTACCTGACTGCCTCTTCCTGCGCCTACGCAACATGGCTTCGCCACAAAACGCGGCCAGCTGCGGCCGCCCAGCACAAGTCGCTACGGGCTTTCGCCCTTCGCTCCGACGTGGCGCGGCCTTGTGGCCGCTGCGATGTTCATACTCTGGGCCGGTTTGGCATTCCTCGATGAGGAACAAGACGACGATCTGGTCGCCGCCGAAGAGCCGGAACGACCGAGGCGGAGGGTCGGGGGGCCCCAGCGGCGACGCCAGCAGTTCCTGGTTCGACGCCTGATCGGCGTCGGAATCGGCCTTGCCTTCCTGATCCTGATCGTGATCGCGTTCCGCGGCTGCCTCGAGGCTCGCTCCGACCGCGCACTGCGTAACTACACCTCGGACGTGGCGACGATCATGCAGCAGTCCGAGCAGAGCGGCAAGGACTTCTTCGATCTCCTCAACAGCCCCAGCGGGTCGGGCTCGATCGACGTCCGGAACCAGATCTTCGCCCAGCGCGACGCGGCCACGACGCTGCTCGACCGGGCCGACAACCTGAGCACCCCGGGTCAGATGCACGACGCACAGAGCGCCGTGGTCCAATCGCTGACGCTGCGCCGGAACGCGCTCGACTCGATCGCCTCAAACGTCCCGCAGGCGACCGCGCGCGAGCAGACGACCAACGCGATCACCTCGATTGGCAACGCGATGGGCTCGCTCTACGCCAGCGACATCCTCTGGACGCAGCTGGGCGCTCCCGAGATCAAGAGGGTCGATCGGCAGGAGGGCGTGGAGGCTCAGCCTCTGCCCCCCGGCAAGTTCATGCCGGCGAACGCGACCGACTTCCTCAACCAGGCGACCCTGGTCACCAAGCTGAATTCGATCACCGGCCAGACGGCGACCACGGGTGGCACCCACGGCCTGCAGCTGGACTCGACGACGATCGGAAATACGCGGCTGAGCCCGGACACGACGACGAACGTGGCCAGCGACTCGCAGGAGATCGACATCGCGGTGACGAACTCGGGGGACAGCGACGAGACCGGGATCAGCGTCAGCGTCACCCTCGGAGGCACCTCCCTGAACGGGACCCTCCAGTCCCTCAGCGCCGGCCAGTCGGGGACGGTGAAGATCCCGCTGACCAGCAAGCCGACCCCGGGCACCGACACGACCGTCCAGGTGGTCGTCGCGCCCGTTCCCGGCGAGCAGCTGACCGACAACAACACCTCCACCTATACGGTCGTGTTCGGCTCGTAGTGCGGATCGCCTACCTGGGCCCGAGGGGGACCTTCAGCGAGGACGCCCTCCGCGCCGCAGTCGGGGATGAGGAGGTCGAAACCGCCCCCTCGGCCTCGGTGTACGACGCGATCCTCGCCGTCCGCGAGGGAGACGCCGACCGGGCGCTGGTGCCGTTCGAGAACTCGATCGAGGGAGCCGTCACCGCCACTCTCGACACCCTCGCCTTCGACGCCGGCGGGTTGACCCTGGTGGGCGAGTACGACCTTCCCGTCAGGCACTGCCTGATCGCGCGGGAGGACATGCCGCTCGATCGGATCGAGGTCGTGGTCTCCCACCCGCAGCCGAACGCGCAGTGCGCCCGCTTCATCCGGGAGAACCTCCCGGAGGCCGAGGTGCGAGCGTCCCCGAGCACCGCGGAGGCCGTGCGGACGGTCGCCGAGTCGAGCGAGCCCTGGGCCGCCCTCGGAGCCGAGTCGGCCGCCCGCCTCTACGGCGCGGCGGTGCTCCGGCATGGCGTGGAGGACGAGCCCGACAACATCACCCGCTTCGTCTGGGTCGCGCCGGAGGGGACGACGCCGTCCGGCTCCGGCCCCTGGCGCACCTCGCTGGTCTTCTCGGAGCTCGGCGAGGATCATCCCGGCGCGCTGGTGGACGCCCTGCAGATCTTCTCCGACCGCGCCATCAACCTGACCCGGATCGAGTCGAGGCCGCTGCGGCGAGGGCTTGGCCGCTACCAGTTCTTCCTCGACGTCGAGGGGGCCTCAACCGATGATGCGCTCTCATCCGCGATCGACGCGCTCCGCTCCAAGGCGGAGACCGTGCGGGTGCTGGGGAGCTGGCCGATTGCCGCGCCGCCCGGCGTGCCGGGCTGATTGCCGGGACCGGCTCACCCCTCCTCTACAATCGCCCGCGAAATGGGCAACGGGGCCACCGCGCATGATTCGGCCGCGGTGTTTGTGGCGGCCGGCAACGAGGATTCGGCGGGGGGCCGTGGATCGAACGGCCACGCCACCGCCGGGATCAACGGCCACGATGCCGCCCCGGACGGGGAGGCCGACGGCGAGGTAGCGGTAGCCGCCGCCCGCCGCCTGACCCGCGGACGGGTGCTGGTCCTCAACGCGAGCTACGAGCCGCTCAACGTCTGCACCGTGCGGCGGGCGCTGATCCTGCTGCTCAAGGAGAAGGCCGAAGTCCTCGAGCACGGCGAGGGCGTTCTCCGCTCGGAGACGATGCGGATCGACCGCCCGGAGGTCATCCGCCTGATCAGCTTCGTCCGCGTGCCCCGGGACATCCACCGCCGCCGCATCACCCGGAAGGCCGTTCTCGCCCGCGACGGCTGGACCTGTCAGTACTGCGGCTCGGACAAGCCGGTCCTCACGGTCGACCACGTCATCCCGCGCAGCCGGGGCGGTGAATCGGTCTGGGAGAACATCGTCGCGTCCTGCGCTCCCTGCAACCGCAGGAAGGGAAACCGGCTTCCGCACGAGATCCGGATGCACCCGAAGCACAACCCGCGACCGCCCGGACCCACGGTCTTCATCAGGATCGCCGCGCCCCGGACTCCGGAGGCGTGGGAGCCCTACCTGCTTACGGCCTAGATCCTTCCCCGCGCGCGGGTCGTCTTGCTGAAGATGTGAGGCGCCCCGCTGCGGATCAGGAGCCGCTCGGTCAGACGGGGGGCGAGCGCGTACATCGCGAGCAAACCCCGGATCGGCCGTCGGTGGACGATGGTCACGTCGGGCAGGTCCTTGCGGATCGCCTTGACCACCGCGGCGCCGATCAGCTCGGGCGGCGTCAGCGGGACACTCGAGGTGAACTCGGTGCCCGCCTCGACCAGGGGCTGGACCATCCCGGCGCCACGCACGAACCCGGGGCAGATCGCTGAGAAGCCGACTGGGTCGTCGACGTGCTCCGCCCGGAGGGATTGGGTCAGAGCGATCAGAGCCGCCTTGGTCAACCCGTAGGTCGACATATAGGCCGGGGCGATCCTGCCCGCCAGCGAGGCCATAGTGACTACGTGCCCGCGGCGACGGTCGACCATCCCTGGGACGGCCTGGCGGATCAGCGACATCGGCGCGAGCAGGTTGACGTCCATCACCTTGTCGATCTCCTCCTCGGTGTAGTCGACGAAGGGAGCGGTCAGCTCGATTCCGGCGTTGTTGACCAATACGTCGACCGGCCCCGATGCCTCCTCGGCGCGGGCAAGGATGCCGCCGAGCTCATCGCGGTCGGCGAGATCCGCCCCAAACGCAACTGCGCGGACGCCGGCTGAGGACAGCTCGCCGGCGCGGGCGTCCAGGGCGTCGCTCGCCAAATCCGTGAGGGCTAGCGAGCACCCCTCCCTCGATAGAGCGCGCGCGATGTGCCCGCCGAGGCCGCCGGCGGCGCCCGTGATCAGCGCGTTCGCTCCCCTCAGCTGCACCGTGAGAGCCTATTCCGGGTTAGCGCCTAGCGCCTCTTCTTCTTCGACTCGGCCCGCTGCTTCGCGGTCGCCGTGTGCTTCGGCTTCACCTTCGGCTTCGACGCGGACTTGGCCTTCGGCTTGGCGGGCGCCTTGCTCTTCGGCCTGGCGGCCGGCTTGGCCTTCGCCTTCTTGGCGGGTGCCGTTGCCGAGGAACCCGAGGAGCGCCTCGGCTTCGCCTTGCTCGGCTTCGCCTTGGTGACCTTCGCCTCGCCATTGCCGGCGGCCTCGGCGGCTGCCGCCTGATCGGCGACGCTGTCCAGGGTCGGGGCGTCCTCCTCTACCGAAGCGGCGGTCGCGGATGCGCCGTTGCCGTTGCCGTTCGCGGACTCGACCACCAGGGCGACGGCGCTGACGCGGTCCCCCTTCTTCAGGTTCATCACGCGGACGCCCTGCGTGGGACGACCCATGCGCGAGATCCCGCCGACGGCATTGCGCTGCACCATGCCGCTCTGGGAGATGAAGATCAGCTCCTGGCCCTCGCGGACCACCCGAGCGCCGGCGAGGCCGCCCTTCTTGGCGGTCAGCTTCGCGGTCAGCACGCCCTTGCCGCCACGGCCCTTGATCGGGTATTCAGAGATCGAGGTCCGCTTGCCGTAGCCGTTCTCGGTCACCACCAGGAGCTCGCCCTTCTTGTCCTGCTGGTCGACGACATCCAGGGAGAGGACCTCGTTGCCCTTGTCTGCGACGTTCATCCCCTTGACGCCTGCCGTGCCACGGCCCATGGGCCGGGCGAGCTTCTCGCTGAAGCGAATGGCGTGTCCCGACTTCGAGACCATGATGAGGTCGTCCTTCCCCGAGCTCATCCGAACGCGAACGAGCTCGTCGCCCTTGCGGATGTTGATCGCGATGATCCCGTCGGCCCGGATCGGCGTGTCGTAGTCCTTGAAGGGCGTCTTCTTGACCATCCCCTGGGAGGTGGCGAAGACGAGGAACTTGCCCTCGGAGAAGTCCCGCGTCGGGATCACCGACATCACCTGCTCCTTCTCCTTCAGCGGCAGCACGTTGACCAGGGCGCGCCCGCGGGAGGCGCGGCTGCCCTCGGGCAGCTCGTAGACCTTGAGCCGGTAGACCTTCCCCTGGTTGGTGAAGAAGAGGAGGTAGTCGTGCGTCGAGCAGACGTGCAGGTGCTCGATGTAGTCGCCCTCCTTCATGTTCATCCCCATCACGCCTCGGCCGCCGCGGTGCTGCTGGCGGTAGGTCGTCAGCGGAGTCCGCTTGGCGTAGCCGGAGGCGGTGATCGAGACGACCATCTGCTCGTCGGCGATCACGTCCTCGATGTCGAGGTCGCCCTCGGCGGCGGTGATCTCGGTGCGGCGATCGTCGCCGTAGCGCTCGCCGACCTCGGAGAGCTCAGACTTGACCAGCGCGAGAACCTTCTTCTCGTCGGCCAGGATCGCGCGGAGCTCCTTGATCAGCTTCGTGAGCTCCTTGTGCTCCTCCTTGATCTTGCCCGCCTCGAGCGCGGTGAGGCGCTGCAGGCGCATGTCGAGGATCGCCTGGGCCTGCGCCCGGGTGAGCTTGAACCTCTTGATCAGAGCGTCGCGTGCGGTGTCCGGGTCCTTGGAGGCGCGAATCAGCTTGATCACGGCATCCAGGTTCTGGAGCGCGATCAGCAGTCCCTCGAGGATGTGGGCGCGGGCCTCCGCCCTGGCCAGCTGGTGCTGGGTCCGGCGGGTGATGACCTCCTTCTGGTGGCCGACGTACTGCTCGACCATCTCGCGCAGGCTGAGCGTCCTGGGGACACCGTCGACCAGCGCGACCATGTTGATGCCGAAGGCCTGCTGCATCGCGGTGCGCTTGTAGAGCTGGTTGAGCACGACCTGGGCCGGGTCGCCGCCGCGCTTCAGCTCGATCACCAGGCGCATCCCGGTGCGATCGGACTCGTCGCGGAGGTCCGAGATGCCGTTGATCTTCTTGTCGCGGACGAGGTCGGCGATCTTGGAGATCAGGCCGCCCTCCCCTCCCTTCTTGACCATGAAGGGCAGCTCGGTGACGATGATCGCGTCCTTGCCGCCCTTGAGCGGCTCGACGTGGGCCTTGGCGCGGACGCGGACCGATCCGCGGCCGGAGCGATAGGCGTCGCGGATCCCCTGGGTGCCCATGATCGTGCCGCCGCCGGGGAAGTCGGGGCCCTTGACGTGTTTCATCAGGCCCTTCATGTCGACGTCCGGGTCCTCGATGTAGGCGTTGACGGCCCCGATCACCTCGCGCAGGTTGTGCGGCGGGATGTTGGTCGCCATGCCGACCGCGATGCCGGTCGCGCCGTTCACCAGCAGGTTCGGGAAGCGGGCCGGCAGCAGGACCGGCTCGCGGGTCGACTCGTCGTAGTTGGGGCCGAAGTCGACGGTGTCCGCGTCGATGTCGCGGAGCATCTCGGTCGCCAGGGAGTCGAGTCGCGCCTCCGTGTACCGCATGGCCGCCGCCGGGTCGTCGTCGATCGAGCCGAAGTTGCCCTGGCCGTCGACGAGCGGGTAGCGCAGGGCGAAGTCCTGCGCCATTCGCACCAGCGTCTCGTAGATCGCCGAGTCGCCGTGCGGGTGGTACTTGCCCATCACCTCGCCGACGATGAACGCGCACTTACGGTACGCCCGGTTCGGCTGCAGGCCGAGGTCGTGCATCGCGTAGAGGACCCGCCTGTGCACCGGCTTGAGGCCATCGCGCACATCGGGCAACGCCCGTCCGACGATCACGCTCATCGCGTAATCGAGATACGAGGAGCGCATCTCCTTCTCGAGCTCGCGCTCCTCGATGTTGCCGTGGAACGCCTGCTCCAAGGTTCGGTCGTCAGGCATCTCGATGTCCCTTCATGACGGTTGACCCGCGGGTGGCGCCGCGAGGACTAGACATCGAGGAACCTCACATCACGGGCATGCCGCTCGATGAACTCCTTGCGGGGCTCGACCTTGTCGCCCATCAGATCGGAGAATGTCTGCTCCAGGCCGCTGGCCGCCGCCTCGTCGATCGAGACCTGCTGCAGGGTCCGGGATTCCGGGTCCATCGTCGTCTCGCGGAGCTGCTCGGCGTTCATCTCACCGAGGCCCTTGAAGCGCGACAGGGTGACGCCGTGGCGGGCCAGCTCGAGGATCTCCCGGCGGAGCTCGGAGAAGTTCTCCGCCTCGCCATCCCGCTCACCGAGCGAGATGACGAAGGGCGGCTTGCCCATCACCGAGACGACCTTGGCGTAGGCGTCGACCAGCTCCTTGTAGGGCTGGGACTCGAACAGCGCCTTGGGCAGGTTGTGCTCCCGCGCCAGGCCGCTGCGGCGGTGGGTGCCCCGGACGACGAGGCCGGTCGTCTTCTGGCCGACCAGCTTGGTCTCGTAGGGCGTGTCCTTCGGGTCCCTCGTCTTGAACAGCTTGGCCGCGGCCGCCATCGTCTTGGCGCCCGACTGGAGCAGCTGGGCGTCCGAGATGAAGTCGATCGCTTCGTGCCCGAACTCGGCGCGCAGAGTCGAGGACCAGCCCTCGACCGCCTTGAAGTGGCGCTTGAAGTCCTGCCAGCGGCGGCTACTCAGCTTCTTGGCCTTGCCTGTCGCGTCCGCCACCTCGAAATCATCGATCTTGTCCGCCAGCAACAGCTCCTCCAGCTCGGACTCGCGCTCGACGTAGATCTCGCTCGAGCCGTTCTTCACCTTGTAGAGCGGCGGCTTGGCGATGTAGACGAAGCCTCCGTCGATCAGCTCCTTCATCTGGCGGAAGAGGAAGGTGAGGACGAGCGTGCGGATGTGGGCGCCGTCGACGTCAGCGTCGGTCATCAGCACGATCTTGTGGTACCGGAGGTCCGCGACGTTGAACTCCTCCGAGACCCCCGTGCCGATGGCGGTGATCAGCGCCTGGATCTCGGTGTTCGAGAGGACCTTGTCGATGCGGCTCTTCTCGACGTTGATGATCTTGCCGCGAAGCGGGAGGACGGCCTGGGTGTTCCGGTCGCGGCCCTGCTTCGCGGAGCCGCCGGCCGAGTCGCCCTCGACGATGAAGAGCTCCGCGAGCGAGGGATCCTTGACCGAGCAGTCGGCCAGCTTGCCGGGCAGCATCGAGTTCTCCAGCGCGGACTTGCGCCGGGTCAGGTCGCGAGCCTTCCGGGCCGCGTCGCGGGCGCGGGCGGCGTCGACAGCCTTGGTAAGGATCCGGCGCGCGTCGGCCGGGTGCTCCTCGAGGAAGTCACCGAGCTGTCGGTTGACGACCTCCTTGACCAGGCCCTCTATCGGCGGGTTGCCGAGCTTGCCCTTCGTCTGCCCCTCGAACTGCGGGTCGGCGAGCTTGACCGAGACTACGGCGGTCAGCCCCTCGCGCACGTCCTCACCGGAGAGGTTCTCGTCCTTCTCCTTGATCAGGTTGCGCTTGCGGGCGATCGCGTTCAGCGTCCTGGTCAGGGCCGACCGGAAGCCGGAGAGGTGGGTGCCGCCCTCATGTGTGTTGATGTTGTTGGCGAAGCTGAAGGTGGACTCCTGGTAGGAGGAGTTCCACTGCAGCGCCACCTCGACCTGACCGTCCTTGGTCTCGCCCTCGAAGTAGATGATCTTGCGGTGGAGCGGGTCCTTGGACTCGTTCAGGTGCTTGACGAAGTCCGCGATGCCGCCCTTGTAGAGGAACTCGACCTTGCGGCCCTCTCCCCGCTCGTCGATCAGCTCGACCTTGAGGCCGCGGGTGAGAAACGCCGTCTCGCGCAGCCTCTCGGAGAGGATGTCGAAGTCGAACTCGACGTCCTCGAAGATCTCAGTATCCGGAACGAAGGTGATCGTGGTCCCGGTGCCCTTCACCGCCCTGCCCTTCTTGAACTTGGTCACGGGCTTGCCGCGCGAGTAGGACTGGTTCCAGACGGCGCCCTCCGTCCAGATCTCGAGCTCGAGCTTCTCGGAGAGGGCGTTGACGACCGAGATGCCGACACCGTGCAGGCCGCCGGAGACTTTGTATCCCCCCCCGTCGCCGAACTTGCCGCCGGCGTGCAGCGTCGTCAGCACGACCTCGGCGGCCGGCTTGTTCTTGGCCTTCTTCATCTTGCCGACGGGGATGCCGCGCCCGTCGTCGACGACGGTGCAGCTGTTGTCGGGATGCAGGGTGACCGTCACCCTCTTGGCATGGCCGGCGATGGCCTCGTCGACGGAGTTGTCCACAACCTCGTAGACGAGGTGGTGCAACCCGCGTGGGCCGGTCGAGCCGATGTACATGCCGGGGCGCTTGCGAACCGCCTCGAGGCCCTCGAGGACGGTGATGTCCTTGGCGTCGTAGGACGAGCCCTTCGCTGCGGCCTTGGTCTTGGTTGCGGTGCGCTTGGGGGCACCATTCGTGCGGGAGGAGCCCTTCTTGCTCGCTCCTCCGCGCTGGGAGGTCTTCGCCACTCAGCTTCCTTTCGGTTCCATCAGGGGACGCCTCGCCTTCGTGACCCGGCTCGGAACGTCCTCGCGGACAGGAGGGTCGAGGCTTCACACAAGTAGACATAGTTTACCAGCCGCATGCCTCGGAAATTGCGGGAAAGGCGCACAAAAGGCCTGCAAAGCACGTATAACCGCAAACTTAGCCTGGATCTCCGGAGGCGGTGAAGCGAATAGCCTCCAAAGTGGCCCAATCGGGGAGATTCTGCCTCACCTGGTCGAGAATCTGAGCGCCCAGAAGATCCAGTTCCTGCGCCCAGGTTGCCGACTGGCAGGCGACGGTGACTACCCCGGCGCGCTCGGAGACCGGCGCCGCCTCTCGGGCGACGGCCTCCCCCACCGCGCCGGGCCAGGCGCTCTGCACGGCCGCCAGCAGCGTCGCCGGCTCGACCCCCGACATCACCGTCTCAAGCGCCGCGCCGATCGGCCGGGGTGCCCGCCGGCCCATCACGCCGCCCTCAGCGCCGGCTTCGCCGACAGGGCGCCGTCGCTGACCTCGATGCGAAGGGCGCTCGCCGAGGGGACATGGGCCGTTTCCGTTGCGCTGATCACCGACTGGCCCTCGACCTCGAGCAGGGAGACCAGGAGCTCGCGATGAGCGGAGTCGAGCTCGCTCATCACGTCGTCGAGGAGCATCAGCGGCGCGGCGCGCCCGGCCTCCAGCAGGGCCGCTCGCTCGGCGAAGAGAAGTGCGAGCAGTGCGAGGCGCTGCTGTCCCTGGGAGGCGAAGCGCCGCAGCTGCTTGTCCCCCAGGCGGACCTCCACCTCGTCGAGCTGCGGCCCGTAGGAGGTGTAGGCGCGACCGAGGTCCTGCTCGCGGCGCCTGGCGAGCTCCGCGGCCAGCTCCTCCCCGCCGGCGAAGGCGCGAGGGCGGTAGGAGATCTCGGCCTCGGGCAGCCCGAGCTTCCCCGCGAGCCCCGAGAAGGGTGCCGTCAGGGCTGCGACCGCCTCGGCACGCGCCGCGATCAGCGGAGCAGCCTCGGCGGCGAGGCGCTCATCCCAGGAGGGCAGCGAATCGACGCTGCCGAGGCCCGCGCGAATCCTCGCCACGAGCGCGTTGCGCTGCGCGAGCGTCCTGCCGAAGCGGCGGCGCAGGTCCGCACGGGCCGGCCAGATCGCTCCGCAGAGCCGGTCGAGGTGCGCCCGGCGGTGCGCGGGAGCACCCTTGACGAGCTGCAGCCGGTCGGGATGGAAGACGCTCACCAGGGGGCGCTCGCCTGGCTCGCCCGAGATAGGCCTGCCGGATACCAGGTGCCTGCGCTCACCCGAGCGATCGAGCGCGGCCAAGAGGGATCCGCCATCCGAAAGCTCGAGCTCCACCCGGGCACCTTCCTCCCCGTGGCGGATCAGGTCTCGATCGTTTCCGGTCCGAAACGAGCGGCCGGTCAGGCCGAAGTAGATCGCCTCGAGCAGATTCGTCTTGCCGGCGCCGTTCGGCCCGTGGACGACGATGACGCCGGCGGCTATCTCGGTACGCCCCTCTACGAGGTTGCGGAACCCGCGGCACTCGACTGCGCCGACGACCATCGCCTCACACGTTCAGGCGAATGGGCATCACCAGGTAGCGGAACTCATCCTCCGCCGCCGGCTCGAGCAGGCCCGGCCGCAGTGGCGAGATCAGCTTCAGCACGATCTCGTCGGACTCGATGCTCTCCAGGCCGTCCCGGACGAACTCCGGGTTAAAGCCGATCTCGAGCAGCTCGCCCGAATACGGAGCCGGGAGCGCCTCGCGGGCGTCGCCCAGATCGGGCGTCTCGGCCGAGACCACCAGCTCGCCCTCCGAGAAGGAGAGCCGCAGCGCCGCGTTCCGCTGCGCCAACTGGGAGACCCGGCGGGTCACCTCCAGCAGGTCAGTACGCGGCAGCTTGACCTCGTGCTCGTAGGACTCGGGCAGGAGCTGCGAATGGTTCGGGAACTGACCATCGATCAATCTCGAGCTCAGCGACGTCGGGCCGACCTTGAAGATCGCCTGGTTGCGCGTCAGCCAGACGCTCAGCGTGTCCTCTCCGCCGGCCTCGATCAGCCGCGCCAGCTCCCGCAGCGCGCGAGCCGGGACATTGGCCTCGAGCCGCTCAGGCACCGACATCTCGAGCTTCGTCGTCTTCACGGCGAGCCGGTACGAGTCCGTTGCGACCATCGTCATCTCGTCGGCCTCGACCGTGACCAGCACGCCGGTCAGGACCGGCCTCGCCTCGTCCCGAGAGGCGGCGCGGGCAACGCGGTTGATCGTATCCCGCAGCGGCGCTGCCGGCAGCTCCACCGGGTCGCCCTCCGTCTCGGGGAAACGGGGGAAGTCATCGGCGGGGAGCGTGCGCAGGTGGAAGCGTGAGGAACCCGCGCTGAGCTCGATGTCCCGCTCGGCCTCCCGCAGGGCGAGCGTCACCTGGCCGTCGGGGAGCGAGCGGGCCACCTCGACGAGGAGCCGCCCCGGGAGCACCACCGAGCCCGATCCCTCGATCTCGCCGTCGAGCCCGACCTCGAGTCCCAGCTCCATGTCGGTGGCGCGCATGCGGGCTTTCCCGTCGATGGTGATCAGGATCCCGGAGAGCGCCTGCAGTGCGGCACGGGCGGAGACGGCGCGAGAGACGACGAGCAGAGCGTCGAGAAGCGATTGCCTTGTGGTGTTGATCTTCATGGCCTGTTGGTCTTCGGCATTCCTAGTAGTAGTAAGGGTTGTGGATGAGGTGGATATGTGGAGAGCCTCCTCTGACGATTCTGTCAATCCGTTCGGTCACGATCCATTGCGCCCGTGGATTGAAGCTCTGAGGTGAGCTCTTCGAGGGCGCGGGACAGGCTCGCGTCCTCGAGGGCGCGGCTCTCGACCTTGCGGATGGCGTGCAGGACGGTGGTGTGATCGCGGCGGTTGAACGCTTCCGCGATGGCGGGGAGTGAGAGGTCGGTGAGCTCGCGAGTGAGGTACATCGCGAGCTGGCGGGCCTTGGCGACGGGCGCGGTTCGAGTGGGGGAGAGGATGGTGTCGACGCTGAGGCCGAGACGGGCGGCGACCGCCTCCTGGACCTCGCGAGGGTCGGGGTGCTCGGGTGGAGGCGCGGTGATCTCGGTGGCGGGGAGGGCGCTTTGGATGGATGCGGGCGTGACGTCGGACGCGGTCAGGGACGACAGAGCGACGACACGGGTTAGGGCCCCCTTGAGGACGCGGAGGTTCGCGGAGGCCTTTGAGGCGAGGGCGCGGAGGGCGTCGGCCGGCAGCTGCTCGGTCTGCTCGCGAGCGAGGGTGCCGAGAAAGACGAGGCGGGTGGCGAGATCTGGTGGCTCGACGGGGACGGTGAGGCCCCATTCGAAGCGGTCGCGCAGGCGCTCGGCGAGAGCCGAGAGCTCGGCCGGGACCCGGTCGGCGGTGAGGACGAGCTGCGCGCCGCCCTCATACAGGGCGTTGAAGGTGTGGAAGAACTCGTCGGCGGTGTGCGCCTTGCCCTGCAGGAACTGGACGTCGTCGATGAGGAGCACGTCGGTGCGGCGGTAGCGCTCCTTGAAGGCGTCGATGCCGGAACCGTGCAGCGAGGAGACGAACTCATTGGTGAACGACTCGGCGGTGGTGTAGTGGACGGCGAGCTGCGGGCTGTGGCGGTGGAGGTAGTTGGCGATCGCGCCGAGCAGGTGGGTCTTGCCGAGCCCCGGAGGGCCGTGGAGGAAGAGCGGGTTGTAGGCCTCGCCGGGGGCCTCCGCGATCGCCAATGCCGCTGCGTGGGCCAGCTGGTTTCCGGGGCCGATGACGAACCGCTCGAAGGTGTAGTCGGGGTTGAGGGCGACCTGCGAGGCGGCCTCCTCGGAGGCCGCGGACGCCGCGGGGGCGTCGTCCGCGCCGACCAGCTCGACCTCCCTGATTCCGTCGACGGCCCGTTGGGCGGCCGCACGGAGCAGCTCCATGTAGCGCCGGCCGACCCAGCGGACGACTCGGCGGGGCCCGGTCAGATAGAGGGTGGCGCCGCGTTGCGAGACCGGCGAGAGGGGCGAGAACCAGAGGCGGTAGGTGTCCTCGTGCACGGAGGCGGCCAGCTCACGCTGGATCTCGTGCCAGGGACCGCCGAGGTCCTGACCAGCATCGCGAACCTGCCCCGAAACCTGATTCTCCTTCCTCTGACACGAGGACGCTCCGGCAGGAGCGACCCGATTACGTGGACCGAGCAGAGCGGCGATCATAGGCTCGGCCCGCTCGCCTCGAAAGGGCCGGCGGGCGACCTCCGTGCAATACGCGGCTAAAACCGGGAAGGGGATTTCGGAGGCCGGTGGTTGGGGAGGACGGTGGCGGTCACGCCCTATACTGCCGTGCCCTCGACCCGACCGGTTGGGGCCCTCCTGATGAAGCGGACCTATCAGCCGAAGAAGCGCAAGCGAGCCCGGACCCACGGGTTCCGAGCCCGGAGCGCGACTCGCTCCGGCCGCGCGATCCTGCGCCGCCGGCGCAGGAAGGGCCGCAAGCGGCTCACCCCGTCGTAGACGTTGGCCTCCAAGGGCCGCCCCGATGCGCGCCGGCGCCGCCTCTCGCGGAGCGGCGACTTCGATCGCGTCTACCGGGAGGGCAACTCGCGGGGAAACCGCTTTCTGGTCCTCTATTCCTTCGCTCGCCGGGATGACGATTCGAGTGACGACGCGCGACTCGGTCTCTCGGTCGGCCGCAAGATCGGCAAGGCCGTGACCAGGAACAAGGTGAAGCGTTCGGTGCGGGAGGCCTTCTGGGAGCTCTCCGAGGGCTTCGAGGAAGGACACGACTATGTGATCGTCGCGCGCCCGGGGGTGGAGGGACTGCTCGAGAGGGAAGGCCAGGAGGGCCTGCGCTCCTCACTCGCCGAGCTGGTGGAGGGACCCGATCAGGAGCGTTTGTCGTGAAACGGTTGGCCGCCGGCACCCTGACCGCGCCGATCCGCCTCTACCAGCGCTGGATCTCCCCGGCGTTCGCCCCCCGCTGCCGCTACTACCCGACCTGCTCCAGCTACGCCGTGGAGGCGATCCGCGAGCTCGGCCCCGTCCGCGGGTTGATCCTGGCCGTCTGGCGACTGCTTCGTTGCAACCCGTTCAGCCATGGAGGGGTCGACGAGCTCTCCGACCGGCGGCTCTTTCGCGGCACCCCGACCCGCTCGGAGCGGGACCGAGATCAACGGCCGAGTGGACCAGTAGCGCCGATCTGACGTAGAACTCAATCGTGATCCCAGAAGCCCACATCCTGCAGCCACTGATCGATCTCTTCAACGACGTCCTCAAGTGGCTGCACAACGACGTCGGCTTGGCATGGGGCCTCGGGATCGTCCTGATCACCTGGCTCTCACGGCTGGTCGTGCTTCCGTTCACACTGCGCTCGATGCACGGGATGCGCGAGATGCAGGCGCTGCAGCCCCATCTGAAGGAGATCCAGGAGAAGTACAAGGACGACCGCCAGCGCCAGCAGCGTGAGCAGATGGCGCTCTTCCAGGAGCACGGCGTCAATCCGCTCTCGGCCTGCCTGCCGCTGGTCTTCCAGTTCCCGGTCTTCATCGCGCTCTACGCGCTGCTGCGCAGCAGCGAGTTCAAGACCGAGGTCGGCAACACGGGCTGGCTGTTCGTCTCCGACCTGACGACGCACCCGACCGGTGCGGAAGCCGCGGTGCTGATCGTGCTCTCGGTGCTCTCCACCTTCGCCCTGCTCTTCTTCAACCCCTCGCCGACCACCGGCGGCGCCTCTCAGCGCTACCTGATGGCGGGAGCCTTCTCACTGGTCACCGTCTTCTTGATCCCGAACGCCCCGGCCGGCATCGCGGTCTACTTCATCGCCAGCGGCATCTGGCAGATGGGCCAGCAGGGTGTGATCAGGATCGTCTGGCCGCTGCCGGCGCTGCCGACGCCGGAGGAGGTCCGGGCCACCAAGGCCCCGCCGCCGCCTCCGCGCAAGCGCAAGCGCAGGAAGTGAGGGACGCGGCGGCCGGGGCCGGGGGCCCGCCGCTGCAACACTGACCCCGTTTTGACGTTGCATCGTCAGGCCCCCGGCCCCGTCCACCGGCCATAGACTCCCTTTGTGGCTGAAGGAGGAGCAGAGGCGCAGCACACGGTGCTGCCGGATCAACCGGCCGAACGAGTGCGTGTCTTGCTCGAGCGGATTCTCGAGGAGCTCGGCCTCGAGGCCTCCGTTGCGGTCGAGGAGGGCGATGAGGAGATCCACGCCGATATAGAGGGCGAGGAGGTCGGCCTCCTGATCGGCCGGCACGGCCAGACGATCGACGCGATCCAGCTGATCGCCTACCAGGCCGCCTTCCGAGGCCGCCAGGACCGGAAGCGCGTCTCGGTCGACGCGGCGGGTTACCGGCGCCGCCAGGGAGAGTCACTGCGACGCCGCGCGGATCTGGCCGCGGAGGACGCGATTCGCCACGGCCAGGCCGTGGAGATGGACCCGATGAGCTCGAACGACCGGCGCGTCGTCCACGAGCACCTGCGCGACCGCCCGGAGATCGAGACCTACAGCGAGGGCGACGAGCCCAATCGCTCCGTGGTCGTCGCGCCCCTCGTCTCGGATTGAACGCCGTCCCGGCCGGCGCCGAGCCGGCCCTGGGGGCGCTGCTGGAGATGCTGGCCGAGCCCCGGGCGCCCGTGTCGGCCTCGAGCGTCCGCAGGGCCCGCGAGGTTCACATCGCCGATTCCCTCAGCGGCCTGGAGCTCGAGCCGCTGCGATCGGCGGGGCGGATCGCGGACCTCGGCAGCGGCGCCGGCCTCCCGGGGCTCGTCCTCGCCGCCTGCCTTCCGGAGTCCCGCGTCGACCTGATCGAGTCAACCTCTCGCAAGTGCGAGTTCCTCCATCGGGCGATCGAGCGCATGGGCCTCGCCAACGCGACCGTCGTCTGCGAGCGCTCGGAGGCCTGGGCGTCCGGCGCCGGCCGCGAGGCCTACGACGCCGTCACCGCCCGGGCGGTGGGAGCTCTCCCCATCCTGGCGGAGCTCGCCTCCCCGCTGCTCCGGGACGGCGGTGTGCTGGCGGCCTGGAGGGGAGCTCGCTCCGAGGCCGAGGAGGCGGAGCTCGCCCGTGGGGCCGAGCGAGTGGCGATGGAAGTGGTCGAGGTGCGGCCCGTGGAGCCCTATCCGGGAAGCCGCGACAGACACATCCACCTCCTCCGCAAGAATGGACCGACTCCGAACGGATTGCCGCGCCGGCCCGGGATGGCGGCGAAGCGGCCGTTCGGATCCGAATAGCTCCAACCCGAACAACTCCAATGGGAACCGTCTACGCAATCGCAAATCAGAAGGGCGGGGTCGGCAAGACGACCACGGCGGTCAACATGGGCGCCTGCGTCGCCAACGACGGGCAGCAGACGCTGATCGTCGACCTCGACGCTCAGTGCAACGCCACGGTTGCGCTTGGCCTGCCCAAGGACTCGTCGCCCTCGTCCTACGATTGCCTCACCGGGGAGGTCTCCGTAGCGGAGGCGGCCCGCCCCGCCGGCCCGGACAACCTGTGGGTGGTTCCGGCGCATGTGGACCTGGCGGGGGCGGCGGTGGAGCTGCCGCGCTTCGACGGATACGAGACCAGGCTGCGTGATGGGCTTGGGCCCGTTCGCTCGCGATTCTCGTACACGCTGCTGGACTGCCCGCCGTCGCTGGGACCGGTCGCCGTCAACGCGCTCGTCGCTGCCGACAAGGTGATCGTGCCGGTCCAGGCCGAGTATCTCGCCCTGGAGGGGCTGGTCCAGTTCCTCGACACCCTGAAGCTGGTGCGCCGGGACCTCAACCCCTCGCTCGAGATGGCCGGGGTCCTGATCACCATGCACGACGACCGCACCCGGCTCTCCCGGGACGTCGAGCGCGAGCTGCGCGAGCACCTGCCCGCCAGGGTCTTCAAGACGGTCGTGCCCCGGAGCGTCCGGGTGGCCGAGGCGCCGAGCTATGGCATCCCGGTCTCGGAGCACGACCCGAAGTCCACCGGCTCCAGGGCTTACCGCGCCCTGGCCGACGAGGTCCTCGCCCTGGGAGCGGTGGATGGCTGAGCGCAAGCGCGGGATGGGGAGGGGGCTGGCGGCGATCCTGCCGGAGAGCTCCGCGGGCGGGCCGGAGCTCCGCGAGCTCGACGTCACCCAGATCGAGCCGAACCCGGACCAGCCACGCGCCAAGTTCGATGCCGCCGCCCTGGACGCCCTGGCCGGCTCGATCGGCTCCGTCGGGCTGCTGCAGCCGCTGATCGTCCGCCCGATCGACGACGGCCGTTACGAGCTGGTCGCCGGCGAACGCCGCTGGCGGGCGGCGCAGAAGGCCGGCATCGACCGTGTCCCCGCCGTGATCCGCACCTCGCCGGAGGACGAGCGCCTCCAGGCGGCGCTGATCGAGAACATGGTCCGCGAGGACCTGAACCCGGTCGAGGAGGCCCGCGCCTGCGCCGCCCTCGTTGACGACCTCGGCATCTCCAAGGAGGAGCTCGCCCGCCGCGTCGGCCGCAGCCGCGCCGCGATCTCAAACCTGATCCGGCTGCTCGACCTCCCCGACCCCGCGCTCTCCCTGCTCGAGCGCGGAGAGCTGACGGAGGGCCACGGCCGCGCGATCCTCCAGGTCGCAGACCAGGACCGGCGGACCAGGCTCGCCAAGCAGGCGGCCGCCGAGGGATGGTCCGTCCGCGACACCGAGCGCCACGCCGGCGCCGGCCAGAGCCGGAAGAAGGCGACCAGTGGCGGCCGGATCTCGACCGAGGAGAGGGCCGCGATGGCCGAAGCCGAGGACACCCTCGGCTCGGCGCTGGGGCAGGATGTCAAGGTCCGCCGGGTCGGCGATGGCGTCAAGGCAGAGATCCGCTTTGATGACCTCGGCGAGCTGGAATCACTCGCCCGCCGGCTTCGCCGGCGTAGCTAGAATCGCGATCCCGGGCGATTAGCTCAGTTGGTTAGAGCGCGTCTCTGATAAGGACGAGGTCCCTGGTTCGAGTCCAGGATCGCCCATCACGCCGGGAACTGCGCGAGGGAGACGCTCGAGGGGTGCTAGGGACGCGCGACATCCGCTCGCGCGATGATGATCTGCTCCTTCAAGCTCACCAGGTAGGCCTGAAGCGAGTCGAGGTCCCTCGGCGCGCGGAGGGGTCGCAGGGACTGCAAGAGCCTCACGGCGAGGCGAGGCGCTCGGCCCATGTGCCGCTGCCCATCCCGCCTAAGCGCGTTGACTCGCAGGTGCCGGAGCTCTCTCCTGAGCTGAGCCGCGTTGTGTCTCAGAGCGAACAGCTCTCGCGGCTCACCCGGCTCGGGCTTCTCCAACTGGACGGTGCTGGGAGACCGCCGGCTGTCCTTGCGAAGACAGATGAACCCGTGCGCGAGACCCTCCGCAGGGTGGCGAGCAGGCAACAGGTCGACGACCTGGAAGGCACGGCCGAGGTGGGTTCGGAGCCACCAGGGAGAGTGCATGACCGTGGGACCACCATGCTCCCAGGGATTGCCGATGTCGATCGCGTTCATTCCCACACGAGCCTCGTCGTAGGGCTCGCCAGTCGCCGCCTCGATCGCATCGGGACCCAGAAAGGAGACGATCAGGACTCCGTCCGGGCGCAGGACGCGATGCAACTCGACCAGCCAGGCGCTCCACGTGTCAGTGAGGTGCGTGAAGACGGACATGGCGTAGACGAGCTCGAAGCTCCCGGCCGGCTGGTCGAGTGGCGGCCGCTGGGCGTTCTCGAAGAAGCTGAACGGTGGGCTCAGGTGCGCTTCGGCCCATCGAATGCTCGCCGCGTCGATGTCGCAGCCGATGAACTCCGTGGACCGGGCCTCGGCCGCGAAGTGGCGGAGCACTCGCCCCGCGCCGCAGCCGAAGTCGAGCACGCGCTTGCCCGTAAAGGTCCAGCCGTCGGGCAGCACTGAGAGGATCGCCCGCCGGCACTCCTCGCCCACCCACGCGTAAGCGGATTCATCCTGGCCGGATTGGAGCCCGACGTAGCGCATCAGCTCCGGCGGGGGATACGGGAGTCTCCCGGCCGAGGGTCCGCTCACCTCATCCCGCCATCAGGATGCCCGGGAGGAGCCGCCCCGCTCGGCCGCGGTGCGTAGCCTCTCCAGCGCGTGATCGACCCAGCGGCGGAACATCCGCTCGCCGGCCACGGCGACCTGGATGCGGGTGGCGAGCGACTGCGGGTCGTTGCCGGCCTCCATCTCGATGAAGGTGCCTCCCTGCCCCTCGGTCAAGACGGACCGGCAGTAGGTCCCAGTGTCCATGCACCGCATGTAGAGCTCCTTGCCGGGGGTCATCTGCTCGACCTCGAGCGTGCTCTCGAGATCGGACATGGGCCAGGGACGCTTCTGGATGTTCCGGACGTGGCAGCCCTGTTCGAAGTCGCCGTCGATGCACTCGAACGTGATCGTGTCGGGCCACCATTCCGTCTGGCGATTCGGATCGGAGGCGAGCTCCCACACCACGTCGATCGGCGCGTCGATGAACGCGTGTTGGCGGCACTCCGTCATCGCTCCGATTGTCCCACGCGCCAAGGAGGACTTTCGGCCGCTCCTATAATCCGTGCGGACGCCCTGAGGAGACCTGCGTGCAGAGAATGACCATCTACGGAGTCAGCTTCGACATGGTCGGCAAGCAGCCGATCGTCTTGCTGAAGACGGTCGACGGCAACAAGTTCCTGCCCATCTGGATCGGCCACCCGGAGGCCGCGGCCATCCTGATGAAGCTCCAGGGCGCCTCGACCCCCCGCCCGATGACCCACGACCTCCTCTCCGACGTCCTCGATCAGATGGAGGCCAAGTGCGAGAAGGTCTCGGTCACCGAGCTTCGCGACAACACCTTCTTCGCGTCGATCACGATCTCCATGAACGGCTCCGAGATGGAGATCGACTCCCGTCCCTCCGATGCGCTCGCGCTCGCGGTGCGCACCTCGGCGCCGATCTTCGCCGCGGACGACGTGATCGAGGAGTCCGCGATCGAGTTCGAGGGCGAGGAGGTCGAGGACCAGGAGCAGGTCGTCGAGAAGTTCAAGGACTTCCTCGACAACGTCACGCCCGAGGACTTCGCCTCTGGCGAGGAATAAGCGGCCACCAGGCCGCAGCACTTCGGAGCGAAGGGCGAAGCCCGAAGCGACTTATGCGGGGCGGCCGCTTGTGGCCGCAACCTGATGGCGAAGCCGTGCTGAAGCAAGAATTTGATCAATCAGCGCCGTGAAGTCGATTCCCGCCGCCTCCGCGGCCATCGGGAAGAGGCTGGTGTCGGTCAGGCCGGGGATCGCGTTCACCTCCAGCACCTGAGGGCCGGCCTCGCCGAGCATCAGGTCGACCCGGGCGAAGCCGCTGC
Source organism: uncultured Solirubrobacterales bacterium (assembly GCA_963815665.1). Classification (GTDB taxonomy): domain Bacteria; phylum Actinomycetota; class Thermoleophilia; order Solirubrobacterales; family 70-9; genus DASUPK01. The sequence continues at coordinate 152,853 of CAWFHN010000023.1, forward strand.
AGCCGAGCGCCTCGTACGTCCCGGTCGCGAGCTCCTGGACGCGCCGGGTCTCCTCATCGCCGAGGTCGGGCGGGCAGACGTACTCGGTACGCCCGATCTCATAGCGCGCCTCGAAGTTGAAGAAGTCCTCCTCGCGAGGGATCGCCTCGACGACCGGCAGCGCCTCCGCGCCCAGCATGCTGACCGCAAGCTCCCGGCCCTTGACGTACCGCTCCAGCAGCACTCGGTCGTCGTAGCTGAAGGCGGCCACCAGCGCCTCGGGGACCTCGTCCCGGGAGGAGGCGAACTCCACCCCGAGCGACGATCCGCCACGGGCGGGCTTGACGACGAGCGGGAAGCCGAGCCGCTCCTCGATCTCCTCGAGGGTGTCGGCCGCCCCCAGCTCGCGGAAGGCGGTCGCGTTGAAGGCGGCCCAGTCCGGGGTTGGGAGGCCGGCCGCGCGTATCTCGTGCTTGGCCGCGACCTTGTCCATGCAGAGCGCACAGGCAGCGACGCCGGGCCCGGTGTATGGCAGGTCGAGGATCTCGAGCAGCTCCTGTACGGTGCCGTCCTCGCCACCGGGTCCGTGCAGGGCAATGAAGACGACGTCCGGGCGCTCGGAGCGCAGCCGGCTCACGAGGTCCTTGCCCACATCGATACCGATCGTCTGGTGGCCGAGAGCGGAGACCGCGTCCTCGACGCGCGCCGCCGAGCGGAGCGAGACGCCGCGCTCCAGGGAACTGCCTCCCTTCAGCACCGCGACCTTCATCGCTTCGGTAGCGGGACGACCTCTCCGCCGGGATCGTCGTCCTCCGGATCCGGGGCCGGCTCGGCACGGTGCTCTCCGGTGATCGTCTCGTACAGGGCGACCTGCTCGTTGACGACCCGGCCGATGCGGCGAATCCCTTCTCGCAGCTCGTCCTCACCCGAAGCGGAGAAGTTGAGCCGCATGGAGGAGCCGCCGCGGCCGTCGACGTAGGCCGCGCGCCCGGGCACGAAAGCGACGTTCTCCCGCAGCGCCTTGGCGAGCAGGTCGGTGGTGTCGATGTAGTCGGGCAGCGTCGCCCAGATGAAGAGGCCGCCCTCGGGCCGGGTCCACTCGGCCTGCTCGGGGAAGTGACGCTCGAGCGCATCCAGCATGGCGTCGCGGCGATCGCGGTAGATCCCGACCAGATCGCCGATGTACTCGCGCCAGCGGCCCTCCGCGAAGTACTCGCGGACGAAGTACTGGGTCAGGGTGGACGTGCAGAGATCGGCCGCCTGCTTGCCGAGGCCGATCTTCTCCAGCACCGGCGGCGGAGCGACGACCCAGCCGATCCGGATCCCGGGGGAGAGGATCTTCGAGAACGTGCCAAGATAGAGGACGTAGTCGCCGCCGTCGAGGCTGTAGAGGGTCGGCTGTGGGTCGCCGTCGTAGCGGAGCAGGCCGTAGGGGTTGTCCTCGCAGATCAGGACCTCGTGCTCGCGCGCCAGCTCGACCAGGCGACGCCGCCGATCCTCGGACATGGTCACGCCGGCGGGGTTCTGGAAGCTCGGGACGGAGTAGATGAACTTGGGGCGCCTCCCCGCGGTGGCAAGCGCCGCGAGCAGCTCCTCGAGCTCATCGATCCGCATCCCGTTCTCGTCGGTGCTCACCTGGTGGACGTCGGCCTCATAGCTGCAGAAGGCCGGGACGGCGCCCGGATAGGTCGGCGCCTCGCAGATCACCGGGTCCCCCGGGTTGACCAGGGTCTTGGCGATCAGGTCGATCGCCTGCTGCCCGCCGGTCGTGACGATCAGGTCGTCGGCGTCTGGGGACATTCCCTCCTCCTCCATCACCTCGACGATGCACGCCTTCGTCTCCTCGAATCCCTCGGTTGGCCCGTACTGGAGGGCCTCGGCCGAGGACTCGTGCGCGATGCGGGTCATCTGGGCCGCGAAGCTGTCGGCCGGGAAGGTCGAGGTGTCGGGCAGCCCTCCCGCCAGGGAGATGACCTCCGGGCGAGCCGTGATCGCCATCAGGTCGCGCATCGCGGAGGACCGCATCACCTGGGTGCGGCGAGCGAAGAGGCCCGTGTATCGCTCCAGGTCGCGCGAGGTGGTGTGCGACCTTCTCCGCCGCGGCGGCTCGCTCGAGCGCTGCGGCCGCCCCTCCTGCTCGCTCGGCCCGGTCATCGCGACAGTGTTGCGGAAGCGGCAGCCGGGAGCGGCAATGTAGCCTCCCGCCCCGATCATGCTCCTTGCCATCTGCCAGGGACTGGGCCTGGCCATTGCGGTCGGGCTCATCATCGGCGTCGTCGTCCCGCCGATCATGCCCGCCTGGGGAGCCGTGGCCGGAGCCGCCCCGCTCGGAGTCCTCGCGGCGGGTGCCGCGCTGAACGGCGCCGACGAGGCGCTCTGGCCCGCCTTACCCGTTGGCTTGATCGGGGCGGGCCTGGCCGCGATCGTCTCCCGCGACGTGGCGTCCGGGGCGGTCCGCCGCCAACAGGGGGGATTGGCGGCGACGCAGGCGCAGGCCCCGGGGGGCGTGACCGCGATCGTGGTTCTCGCGGCGGCGGTCGTGGCGGGGGTCAGCCTGGTGCTCAAGCCCTTCTCGCTGCTCGCTTTGGTCGCCCTGATCTGGCTCTGGGCCTCTCGCCGACGCCACGCCGAGCGGAAACACGAGGGCCTGCGGGTCCTCCGCTAGATGACCCCGACACCCGGATTCACCTCCTAGCCGTGCCGCGGAAGCTCGTCCTCGTCGTAGTCGATGCGATGCATCCGGAGATGCTGATGCGGGCGATCGACCAGGACATGGCGCCGACCTTCGGGGCGCTGCTCGAGCGCGGCCAGATCGTCCCCGACGTCGTCTCCAGCTTTCCCTCGGTCACGCCGGTGGCGAGCTCGGAGATGATGACCGGCGTCGGCCCGGCGGGGCACTGGGTGATGGGCATGAACTGGTACCACCGCCTGGAGCGCCGCTACATCGAGTACGGCTCCTCGTTCGAGGCGACCCGCACGTTCGGCCTGTTCCGGGCCATGTACGACCTCGTCTACAACATGAACCTCGACCACCTGAGCTGGCAGGCGCAGACGGTCTTCGAGCGCCTCGGCGACGCCGGGGTGCGCACGGCCGCCACGCCCTTTCTGATCTACAGGGGGCGCCAGCGCCATCAGCTCGGCCTCGAGGGCCTCGTCAAGCGGGCGGCCGCCGCGGCCAACTTCCGCCACGCTGTCTGGGGCCCCGACGAGTTCTTCTACGGAGACCTCTACGCCAGCCGCCCGACCGGCTGCGGCCCGAGCTTCACCCGGCCCGGAACCCGGGATGAGTACTCCGCCTGCGTCGCGGAGCAGCTCGTCGAAGAGGGCGCCTACGACTTCCTCCTCTTCAGCCTGCCGGACAACGACTTCCACTCCCACCGTCACGGCCCCGAGGCGACCATCGACTCGATCGCCAAGGCCGACGAGATGTTCTCCCGCCTCGTCGAGGCCGGCGGCGGGCTGGACTCGTTTCTCTCCGAGCACGCCGTGGTGCTGACCTCCGACCACGCCCAGACGGCCGTGGAGCACTCGCTGCCCCTCGCCGACGAGCTGGCCGAGGACTGGGCCGTGCTCCAGCCGAACACCGATCGGCCCGAGGAGGCGGAGATCGCGGTCAGTCCAACCTCCCGCGCGGGCGCCGTCTACATCCTCGACACCGGCCGGCGCCATCCCGGCACCCACGAGCGCGCCCGCCTTCGCCTCAGGGAGCTCGCAGGGGTCGATCTGGTGACCTGGCTGGCCGGGGACGACGGGGCGCCGGTCCTGCGCACCGGCGTCGGGCTGCCGGACGCCGGACGCCTCGAGGTGGTCGTCGAGCGTGCCGGTCGCGAATTCCGCTTCCGCCCCGGCGGCCAGCTCCGCGACCTGCGCGGCAACAACTGGTCCGTCAGCGGCGAGCCGGAGTCGCTGCAGGGCGACGTCACTCGCGGCCGGTTCGAATCCGATGAGTACCCGGACGCCCTCGCCCGTCTCTGGTCGGCCCTCACCTCACCGCATGCCGGGGACATCCTGATCTCGGCCACCGAGGGATACGAGTGCGTCGACTGGGGCGGGGTCAGCCACGCCGGCGGGGGTAGCCACGGCTCACTCGGGCGCGGCGACTCGCTCGGGCCGGCGATATTTGTCGGTTGCGGCCCGAAGCGTCCGGGTAAGCGGCCGCAATGGGCATTGCGGGACCTCGCACCGGTGATCCTCGGGCACTTCGGGGTGGACGGCGGACGGCCTCAGGGATGACCCCGGGCGGGACGGCGAAACGCATTGGACGGGGGACGCTGAAGCCCGGCAACTGGCTCCAGCTCTTCCAGTTCGGATTGGTGGGCGCCTCGGGCTACCTCATCAACCTGGCGGTCTTCGCGCTCTTGAACGGACCGGCGAAGATCCACTACATCGCCGCGGCGATCCTCGCCTTCGGCGTGGCTGTTATGAACAACTTCTGGTGGAACCGCCACTGGACCTTCGACGCGAAGCACGGTCACGCGGGCTTTCAGGCCGCGCGCTTCTTCACCGTCAGCGTTCTGGCCCTGGTGGTCAACCTGATCGCGCTCAAGCTCCTGGTTGGAGGGGGAATGAGTGAGCTGCCCGCCCAGGCCATCGCGGTGGCCATCGCGATGCCGTTCAACTTCGTCGGCAACAAGCTGTGGACCTTCGACGACTGAGGGTCCCCGGCCTCGCCCTCGCCCTTGCGCTAGCTCTCACCGCCACGCTGCTGCTGCCCGGCACCGCAGGAGCCGAGGTGCCGAAGATCACGCAGTCGAAGGCGATCGAGCTCGCCAAGCAGGACCCGAAGGCGATCGCGGCGGCGAAGGAGCACCCCAACCTCACGTCGTCGGCCAGCCGGAACAAGTCCACGGGCCTCTGGGAGGTGGGCTTCTTCGCGGGCAACGACGAGGTCGTGCAGGTCGTGATCGACCCCTCCGGGGGCAACACCGTCGAGTCCTGGACCGGGTACCAGATCGCCTGGCGAATGGCCCGCGGCTACCCGGGCGCCTTCGGCCGCATGGTCAGCGCCCCGTACATCTGGCTTCCTCTCTGCGCGATCTTCGTGCTGGGGCTGCTCGACTGGCGGCGCCCGCTCCGGCTCGCTCACATCGACCTGCTCGTGATCGTCGCCGGCTTCGGGCTGTCCCAGTACCTGTTCAACCAGGGCAACATCGGATGGTCTGTCCCCCTCGCATACCCGCCGTTGCTCTACCTGCTCGGTCGGGCGCTCTGGCTCGGGTTCCGCCGGGTGGAGGGAGCCGGGTTGCGCCCTTCGATGCCGATCGCGGTCCTGGCCGTCGCGACCGTCGTGCTGGTCGCCGGCCGGATCACGCTCAACGTCGTCGACTCGAACGTGATCGACGTCGGCTATTCCGGGGTGATCGGCGCCGACCGGATCGCGGACGGCAAGCCGCTCTACGGCAACTTCCCGTCGGACGACCAATCCGGGGACACCTACGGGCCCGTCGCGTACTACGCGTACGTCCCCTTCGAGCAGGCGCTGCCCTGGAGCGGGACCTGGGACGACCTGCCCGCGGCCCACGCCGCCTCGATCTTCTTCGACCTGGGCACGATGGGCGCCCTCTTCCTCCTGGGCCGCCGGTTCCGGCGCGGCCGCCGTGGAACCGAGTTCGGAATCCTCCTCTGCTTCGCCTGGGCGGCGTGCCCGTACACGGCCTTCGCCCTCGAATCGAACACCAACGACGCCCTGGTATCGCTAACGCTCGCAGCAACCCTCTTATGCCTGACGTCAGCCCCAGCCAGAGGAATCATGCTGGCCCTCTCATCAATGACGAAATTCGCCCCGCTTGCCCTAGGCCCGCTATTCGCGACCTACGGGGCAACGAGTCTCGAGACAGACGTATCTGCCACGGGTGGCGCCGCGGATCCCGACTCGACCGTATCTCGCGCGGGTGGCGCCGAAATTGGCCCGCACGCGCGCTCCCGCGCGCGTGCGGCAATTTCGGCGACAGGACCCGCGCGCCGATACGCCAGAGTCGTAATCCCGTTCACCATCGCCTTCGCGATCACGGTCGCGGTCGTCTCCTTCCAGGCCCTGCAGGACCCGGGCCTCTCGACCTACTGGCACCGCACCATCGCGGAGCAGGGCGGCCGCGACTCCCCCTTCAGCATCTGGGGCCAGGCGCATTCGCTCGGCTGGCTGCAGACCGTCGTCAAGGCCGCCGTCGTCGGACTGGCGCTGCTCGTCGCCTTCCGGCCGCGCCGTCGCGACCACGTCACCGTCGCCGCTCTGGGCGCCGCGGTGATGATCGGGATGCAGCTGACCGTCGACCACTGGTTCTACCTCTACATCCCCTGGTTCCTGCCCTTCCTCCTGATCGCCCTGCTGGCGACCGGCACGATCCCCTTAGGAAGAGATGGGGATGAGGATCTGGTCGATGCCGCGAGCGAGCCCGTCATCTCCGATCTCGACCGCGACCCCCATCACCCAGACGTCCTCGTCCGCGGTGTCGAACCGGACCGGCATCTGGGTCTTGAAGGCACGTAGCGCCTGCTCGCGGCGGACGCCGATCACGCCGGAGCGAGACCCGGTCATGCCGACGTCGGCGATGTGAGCGGTCCCGCCGGGAAGGACGCGGTAGTCGGCCGTGGGGACGTGGGTGTGCGTGCCGAGCACCGCGGCGACCCTGCCGTCGAGGTGCCACCCCATCGCGACCTTCTCGCTGGTCAGCTCGGCGTGGAAGTCGACGATGATGGCGTCAGCGGCGCCGGCGAGCGAATCGAGCAGCTCGTCGATCGCGGTGAAGGGGTTGCGCTCGACCTGCAGGTGCATCTGGCCGCTCAGGTTGATGACGGCGACCCGCATTCCCGCCGCCTCGACGATCGTGTGGCCCCTCCCCGGGTTGGTGGCAGGGAAGTTGGCGGGACGAATGATCCGCCGCTCGGAATCCAGATAGGGATAGACGTCGCGGTGGCGGTAGGCGTGGTTGCCGAGCGTGATCACGTCGGCCCCGGCCTCGAAGATCTGGGCGGCGGTCTCCTCGGTGACCCCGACGCCGCCGGCCACGTTCTCCCCGTTGACCACGACGAGGTCGGGCATCCGCTCGGCCCGAAGCCCGGGCATCGCGGCCGCCAGCCCCTCCCTGCCGGGCTTGCCGACCACGTCCCCGATGAACAGCAGCCGCATCAGGCGCCGCAGCGTAGAGCACGTACGCCTTCAACCATCCCGCTAGCTTTCGGCCGATGAGCGAGACGCCAGCGCGGGCGCGACGGCGCCGGGCCGCCCCCGTGCTCGAGGTGGATGGCCTCTCCAAGTCATTCGGCGAGCGGGCCGCCCTCCGGGAGGTGAGCCTCGACGTCAGCCGCGGAGAGCTGCTCGCCGTGCTCGGTCCGAACGGCGCGGGCAAGACGACGCTGCTCTCGATCCTGGCCGGGATCACCAGGCCCGATTCGGGGCGGATCGACCGCTCCAACGGCGAGGTGGGCTGGGTGCCCCAGCAGGCCGGCCTCTATCGCAGGCTGACCGTCGAGGAGAACCTGAGGCTGTTCGCCCGGATGGAGGCGGCCGAGGACGTCGAGGGAATCGTCGAGCGGATGCTCGATCAGACCGGGCTCGAGGAGCGGCGCCACGACCAGGTCTCCTCGCTCTCCGGCGGCAACCAGCAGCGGATCAACATCGCGATCGGGCTGCTGGGCGATCCCTCCGTGCTCCTCCTAGATGAGCCCAGCTCGGGCCTGGACCCGAGCCAGCGCGTCCGGCTCTGGGAGTTCGTCGCAGGCCTCGCAAAGGGCGGGACCACGGTGATCTACTCGACGCACCAGATCGAGGAGGCCAGCCACTACGGGGACCGGCTGGTGGTCCTGGCCGATGGAGAGACGATCTTCGACGGCACCTTCACCCAGATGCGGCGGGCGGCCGGGCCTCGACCGAAGGGCTCGGTGGCGGATCCCGAGAACGACTTCGTCCGCTTCCTCCGCGGCATGGGCCACTGATGCGCTGGCTGCTGCTCAAGGACCTCCAGCTGCTGCGCCGCTCGCCCTTGGTCACCGGGCTGCTGATCGTCTATCCGATCGTGCTCGCCGTCCTGATAGGGCTGGCGATCTCCCGCGGCCCGGAGAAGCCGCGGGTCGCGTTTCTCAACCAGATCCCGGCCGGGCACGGCCTCAGCCTCGGTACCGGGGGCTTCAGCCAGCAGGAGGCCCGCCGCCAGCTCTGCGCCAAGGTCGAGTGCGTGGATGTCTCGAGCCGCGCCGAGGTCGAGCAGAAGGTGAAGGACGGCGACGTCCTCGGCGGCCTGATCCTGCCCCCCGACTTCATCAGCAAGCTGCAGGCGGAGCTGGGCACCAGCGGCACGGAGCCCGCGACCGTCGACGTGATCGTCAACAACGACGATCCGCTCAAGGCCCAGGTGGTCGACGACCGGATCAGCTCGCTGCTCACCCAGGCAAATCTGCTGCTCTCGTCCAAGATCAGCAACGTCGCGGGCGACTACGAGAAGATCCTGGCCAACGGCGGGGAGTTCACGATCCCGTTCCTCGGCCAGACGGTCCACATCCTCGGATTGCAGAAGTCCGAGAAGGCCCTCACCGCCGTCGCGGCCAGCCTGCCGCCAGCGCAGCGCCGCCAGGTCACCCGCGTCAGCGATTTCGCCCGCCTCGCGCGCCAGAACCTCGCGCTCGCCGACAGCCTGCTGTCGTCGGTCCGCCAGCCGATCGCCGTCGACAAGCAGCTGATCGGCGGCAGCGTTCCGCCACTCGACACCTTCGCGGTCGCCGTCGCGGCAGCGATCACCCTGCTGTTCGTCACGGTGCTGCTGGTCTCGGGCTCGCTCGCCCTCGAGCGGGAGGAGAACACCTTCACCCGCCTCACCCGCGGACTGGTCAGCCGCACGGGCCTGCTGGTCGAGAAGGCAACGCTGGGTACGGGCGCGGCACTGGTCGTCACGCTGCTGCTGCTGGCGGCGATCACGCCCGTTCGAGTCGATCTCCTGGGGCCGGATCTACCTGATCGTCCCGGCGATCCTGTTGGCCGGCGCCGCCTCCTCGGGCCTCGGCCTGGCGATCGGGCGCGGCCGCGAAGGAGGTTCGCGCCAGCGCGCTGCTCGCCTTCGCCCTGGCCCTGCCGGTCGCCTTCATCTCCCTGGTCCCGTCCGGAACCGTGGGCAAGGGCCTCCTGGACGTGATCCACGTGATCGCCGGCATCTTCCCGTTCCGCGCCGCCGTCGACGCGCTCTCGGGAGCCTTGTCTGCGTCTGGCCCGAACCTTGGCTTGCCGATGTTGCATCTGGCTCTGCTGACGATCGGGTATCTGGTGCTGGCCCGTCTGGCGCTAAGGCGTTTCGCGTAAGCGCTCGGCGGGCGGCGCCACCCGCCCGGTCAGCGCTTAGTGCACCGCCCTAGAATCAGGCCCATGACCTTTCCCGCGACCCGCCTCCGGCGCCTCCGGCGGACCGAGCCCCTCCGTGATCTCGTCCGTGAGACGGATCTGACCGCAGACCACCTCGTGCAGCCGCTGTTCATTACGGCGGGCGAGGGCATCCGCGAGCCGATCGAGACGATGCCCGGCATGGAGCGGCTCTCGATCTCCGAGGCCGTTGCGGAAGTCACCGAGATCGCGGCCGCGGGAGTTCGGGCCGTTCTGCTCTTCGGCCTGCCCGCGACTAAGGACGAGGTCGGAGTCGGAGGCCTACGACGACGAAGGAGTCGTCCAGATGGCCGTCCGCGCGCTCAAGGAGGCCCACCCCGAGGTCGTCGTGATCACGGACGTGTGCCTCTGCGAGTACACCTCGCACGGGCACTGCGGGATCGTCCGCGGGGGAGAGGTGGACAACGACCTGACCCTCGAGCTGCTTGCCAAGACGGCGATCTCCCACGCGGACGCCGGCGCGGACGCCGTGGCGCCGAGCGACATGATGGACGGCCGGGTCGGCGCGATCCGTGGCCAGCTCGACGAGGAGGGCCACTCCTCGGTGCCGATCGTCGCCTACAGCGCCAAGTACGCATCGGCGTTCTACGGCCCGTTCCGGGAGGCCGCGGACTCCACGCCGGAGTTCGGCGACCGCCGCGGCTACCAGATGAATCCCGCCAACGCCGAGGAGGCCGTGCGGGAAGCCAAGCTCGACCTCGAGGAGGGAGCCGACGTGGTGATGGTGAAGCCGGCGCTCCCGTACCTCGACGTGATCAGGCGCGTCAAGGACGCCACCGGTGCTCCCCTCGCCGCGTACCACGTGGGCGGGGAGTACTCGATGCTGAAGGCGGCCGCGGCGAACGGCTGGCTCGACGAGCGCGCCGCGGCGATGGAGTCGCTGATCGCGATCCGGCGCGCCGGCGCGGACATGATCATCACCTACTTCGCCAAGGACGCGGCCGGCTGGCTGATGCAAGAGGCGGCCCGGCGGTGAACAAGCCGACCGACGGCATCACCACCGCGACGGCGAAGCCCAAGCTCCGCTCGCGTGCGGGCGGGGCGGCGGTCCCGCTCGACGACACCGACAGGCAGCTGATGAACCTGCTGCAGTCGAGCTACCCGCTGGAGCCGGAGCCGTTCGAGCTGATCGCCGCGGAGGCGAAGCTCGAGCCCGACGATGTCAAGGCGCGCGCCCAGCGCCTGCTCGACGAGCGGATCATTCGCGAGATCACCCCGATCTTCGATACGCGCGCCCTCGGGTACAGCTCGATGCTGGTCGCGGCCAAGGTCGACTCGGAGAACCCGCATCGGGCGGCGAAGATCATCAACTCCCACCCCGGCGTTTCCCACAACTATCTGCGGACGCACGAGTTCAACCTCTGGTTCACGATCGCCACTCCTCCCGACTCGGAGCTGGGGCTCCAGGGCACCCTCGATGTTCTCCAGCGCCTCACGGGGGCCGAGTCGATCCGCCAGCTGCCGACGCTCCAGCTCTTCAAGATCAACATGAACCTGGAGATGGAGGGCGGAACCGAGGAGCTCTCCGCCGCCATCGAGGCGGCGCCGCCTCGCGAGCTCGAGCGCCAGCCCTACGACGACACCGATATCGCCGTGATCAGGGCGCTGCAGGGCCCGATGGAGGTCACCGACCGGCCCTACGACGCGGCCGCCGCCGAGGTCGGAATGGGCACGGACGCGTTCCTCGACCACCTGCGGGGCATGACCGATCGCAAGCTGCTGCGCCGGGTCGCAGCGATCCTCTTCCATCGCCGCGCCGGCTTCTCCGCGAACGGGATGGGCGTCTGGCGCGTGCCGGAGGAGCGGATCATGGAGGTCGGCGCGCGCATGGCCGCCGTCCGCGGAATCTCCCACTGCTACCAGCGCCCGACCTACGCGGATTGGCCGTACAGCGTCTTCACGATGGCCCACGGCCGCTCCAAGGAGGAGTGTGACGCGGTCCTCGACGGGATCGCCGACACGCATGACCTTCATGGCGACGACCGCGCGGTGCTCTACTCCTCGACCGAGTTCAAGAAGATCCGCCTCCACTACTTCACCGACGACTACGCCCGCTGGGAGGCTGAGCACCTATAGGGCGCCGGTCGGAGGAGCTGTACCGGCGAGCGCTCAAGGTCCTTCCCGGGGGGGTCAACTCGCCGGTGCGAGCGATGGGCTCCATCGGCCGCGACCCGCTCTTCATCGACCGCGGTGACGGTCCCTATATCTGGGACGTCGACGGCAATCGCTACGTCGACTGGGTCTCCTCCTGGGGGCCGCTGATCCTGGGCCACGCGGACCCGCTGGTGGTCGAGGCGATCCGCGCGGCGGCCGGTCGCGGCGCCAGCTACGGCGCTCCCACCGCCGGCGAGATCGATCTGGCGACCGAGGTGGCCGATCGTTTCGCGAGCGTGGAGATGAGTCGCATGACCAGCTCGGGCACCGAGGCGACGATGTCGGCGCTGCGACTCGCCCGCGCCGCCACCGGTCGCACCACGATCCTCAAGTTCGCGGGGGCATACCACGGCCACGTCGACGGCCTGCTGGCCGAGGGCGGCTCCGGCCTGGCCACGGCGGGAGTCCCCGCCAGCCCCGGCGTCACCGAGGCCCAGGCCTCGGACACTGTGATCGTGCCCTGGAACAACGCCGACGCGGTCGCCGAGGCGATCTCTAGGGGCCGGCCGGCCGCCGTGATCGCGGAACCCATCCCGGCCAACATGGGCGTCGTCCCACCCGATCCGGGCTTCCTGGAGATGCTCAGGGACACGACCGCCGAGGTCGGCTCGCTCCTCATCCTCGACGAGGTGATCAGCGGCTTCCGGGTGGCCCGGGGAGGCGCCCAGGAGCTGCTCGGCCTCGACGCGGACCTGACCGTGATGGGCAAGATCCTGGGCGGCGGGCTTCCCGCTGCCGCGTACGGCGGCTCGCGCGAGCTGATGGAGCGGATCGCCCCCGCCGGCGACGTCTACCAGGCCGGGACCCTGTCCGGCAACCCGCTGGCGGTGGCCGCCGGCCTTGCGACGCTGCGCAAGCTGGACGGGGCGGCCTACGTCGGTATCGAGTCCATCACCACCCGGCTCGCCACCGGGTTGCGGCGCGCGGCCGGGGACCGGCCGATCCAGGTGGCGAGCGTTCCCGGTCTGCTCACGGTCTTCTTCAGCGCCGAGGAGGTCCGGGACTTCGCCGGCGCAACGGCATGCGACGCCAAGGCATACGGCCGTTTTTGCCGGGCCATGCTCGAGCGCGGCGTCTATCCGCCCGCCTCGCAGTTCGAGGCGTGGTTCCCCTCCCTCGCCCATGACGACGAGTCGATCGAGCGCACGATCGCGGCCGCCGGCGAGGCGTTCGAGCACGCCATTCTCTGACGCCTCGCTCTAATCTCGCATCGGAATGGCCTCGACCGTCACCTCTCTCGCCGCCCTTGCGGCCCTCCTTCGCGACGGCGACAACGTGATCTCGCCCTATGTCCGCGACTCGGATGACGAGCCCACGCTGGGCTCGCTGGCGGCGGCCGGCCCGCGCGGAAGCGAGGCGCCCGACGAGTACACGCTGCTCGTCGAGGCGATCCGCGAGGGGTACCTGCTGCACTACGAGACCCCGAGGCTGATCGACGGGGCGGACGCGGACCTGCGGCTGCTCGCGGGTGACTACCTCTACGCCCTGGGCCTCGAGAAGCTCGCCGCCAGGGGGGATCTCGACGCGGTGCGGGAGCTGGCCGACCTGATCAGCCTCTCGGCGCAGGTCCACGCGGAGAACGGGGACGGCTCCGACGACCCACGCTCAGCCGCGCTCTGGCTCGCGTCGATGGTTGCGGTGGGCGCCGGCGCCACCGACGAGCACGAGAAGGCCAAGGAGGCGTTGCGGCGTGACGAGCCCGGCGCGGTCGAGAAGCTCGTCCAAAACGCGACCGAGACGGCCCGCCGATCGGGCATGGCCGACGCCCTGGCTCGCGCAGCCGAGGCGATAGGGTTCGCCGCCGAGGACGTCCCGAAACGTGGCTGATCAGGGAAACGACAAGCAGGGGGCACCGAAGGGCCTACCGAGCCCCGACCCCGCGGGCTACTTCGAGGGCGAGTCCATGAACCGGCGGACCGCCTTCACCATCGGCGTCCAGGCGATCGGGGGGATCGCCGGGGCCGCGATCGTGCTCCCCGCGATCGGCTTCGCCGCCGCTCCGCTCTTCGAGCAGGAGGACGAGCCCTGGCAGGCGGTCGGCCAGACCTCGGACTTCACCCCCGACACCTACCGGACGGTGGTGATCACCGCGGTTGAGGGCATCGGCGAGACCGGCAAGACGACCGTTTACGTGCGCCGGGGCGATCCCAGCCTCACCGGCCTGCCCTCGGGGTACGAGCCCGAGACCTCTGACGAGTACATCGCGATCACCACCCGCTGCGCGCACCTCGGTTGCCCCGTGCGCTTCGTCGAGGCCGCCGGCAACTTCATCTGCCCGTGCCACGGCGGCGTCTACGGCTTCCTCGGGGAGCGGATCGGCGGCCCGCCGGTGCGTCCGCTGGATCGCTTCCAGACTCGGGTCAACGACGGGCAGGTCGAGGTCGGTCCGCGCTACAGCGTCACCAATCACTTCGACCCGGTGCGTGCCCGGGACCCGGGCGAGTTCACCGGAGGCGTCTGGAACTACCTCTACCCGCCGCGGCCCTCGGTGCCGCCGCCGCCGTAGGGGGCGATCATGCCGAAGCTTCCAAAGCCAGGTCCACTGAGCCGGCCGGCAAAGCCGGGCGAGCGCGCGAACGGCGCGAACGGCAACGGCGCCGGCCCCGCCGAGGTCGCCAAGGAGGCGGGCGGCGACGTCCTGGGGTGGGTCGACGAGCGCACCGGCGCCACGGGATTCCTCACCGCAATGCTCTACCGCAAGGTGCCGAAGGGCACCAACTGGTTCTACACGCTCGGATCGGCGACGCTCTTCGCCTTCACCTTCCAGGCCCTGACCGGCGTCTTCCTGGCGATGTACTACACGCCGTCGCCCACCCAGGCCTACGGCTCGATCACCCACCTCACCAACGACGTCTGGATGGGCGAGTTCGTCCGCGGCATGCACAAGTGGGGCGCCTCGGTGATGATCATCTGCATCTTCCTGCACATGGGCCGCGTCTTCTTCTTCGGCGCCTACAAGTATCCGCGGGAGCTGAACTGGGTGATCGGCGTCGTGCTGCTGATCCTCACCATGCTGATGGGCCTGACCGGCTATCTGCTGCCCTTCGACCAGCGCTCCTACTGGGCGACGATCGTCGCCAACAACATCACCGGGACCGGCCCCGTGGTCGGCCCGTATCTCGCTGACTTCCTGCGCGCCGGCCCCGAGATCGGCGCCACGACCCTCTCGCGGTTCTACGCGATCCACATGCTCCTTGTGCCGGGGTTGATCATCGCCCTGATCGGGGCGCACCTGTACCTGGTGGTCAAGCTGGGCACCACCGCTCCGCCGTGGCTCAAGGGCGAGCGGCCGAAGTCGCTGCGCAAGGAGGAGGTCGGGTGAACAGGCGGGAGAAGGAGGAATACCTCCGCGGGTACGAGTCCCTGAAGAAGAAGGGCAAGCCCTTCTTCCCCTATGCCGTCCTGAAGGACACGACGATGATGCTGATCGTCGCGCTCGTGATCGTCGCGCTGTCGATCGTCCTAGGCGCCGAGCAGGGCCCGAAGGTCGACCCGACCACGACCACCTATACGCCGCGGCCGGAGTGGTACTTCTTCTTCCTCTTCGAGCTGCTGCGGGTGATCAAACCGCCGTGGGCGGTCCCGATCGCGACGATCGGGATCCCGACGATCGCCATGGTGCTTCTGCTCCTGCTGCCGTTCTATGACCGCAACTCGGAGCGAAGACCGGAGCGCAGGCCGATCGCCCTGACAGCGGGAATCCTGACGGTCATCGCGATGGCCTACCTGACATTCCTCGGCGCCACCGCGGGGCCGCCGAGCGAGATCGACCTGAAGACGACCGCCGCGCTCGAGCCGGGCAAGGAGGTCGTCGCCCAATCGGGCTGCCTCGCCTGCCACAAGCTTGGGGACAACGGCAACGACGGGCCGGGGCCCGAGCTGACGCACATCGGCGCCCGCCTGCCCAGGAACGCGATCGCGCGCTCGCTCCAGGTCGGGCCGAGCATCATGCCGTCGTACTCGGGCCTGCCGCCGCAGAAGTTCGCGGCGCTGACCGCCTACATCGCCTCGCTGAACTGAGTCTGGGACTAACCTCGGCGTAATGAGTGTCTCGTCCGGCACCGAGGCCGGCAGCGGCGTCCCGCGGCGCGACTCGGAGGAGTTCGCGACGGAGGTCCGCGGCATGTTCGACCGGATCGCCGGGGTGTACGACCTGATGAACTCGGCGATGACCGCCGGGCTCCACCACCAGTGGCGGGAGCGGGCGGTCGATCGAGCGCAGGTCGGCCCCGGCTCGGACGCCCTCGACGTCTGCTGCGGCACCGGAGACCTCGCCCTCGAGCTGAGGCGGCGGATCGGGCCGGACGGCCGGGTGGTCGGCAGCGACTTCTCCGAGCCGATGCTCGAGCTGGCGCGGCGCAAGAGCGGCGACGAGGGCCTGCCGGTGGAGTTCGGCTGGGCGGACGCACTCGACCTGCCCTACGGGGACGCGAGCTTCAACGCGGTCACGATCGGCTTCGGCGCGCGCAACCTCGCCGACCTCAACCGGGGCCTCGCCGAGATGGCGCGCGTGCTGCGGCCCGGGGGCCGTCTGGTGATCCTCGAGATCACGCGGCCGCAGCGCGAGCCGCTCGCGAGCTTCTACTCGCTCTGGTTCGACCGCGTCGTTCCCGTGATCGGCACGTTCGCCGGCGACTCCGACGCCTACAACTACCTGCCGAACTCGGTCCGCACCTTCCCCGCGCCGGAGACGCTGGCGGGGATGATGGAGGCCGCAGGTTTCACGGAGATCCGCTGGCTCCTGCTGGGCGGTGGGATCATCGCCATCCACAGCGGCACCAAGGCCTGATGACCCGCTCCTCCATTCCACCGCCCGTGACCGCCGTGATGGACGCCGCCAGCGCCTGGCTCCCGGCGCGCATGGCCGAGGTCGAGGACCGGCTGGCCAGCCTCTCCGCGGGCTACGGGCCGCGGCTGGGCGAGGAGGCCGAGGCCACCCTGACCGCCGGCGGCAAGCGGCTGCGCCCCCTGCTGGTCCTGATGGCCGCCGGCGAGGGAGCCGGGGACCGAGCTGTCCGGACCGCCTCGGCCGTGGAGCTCGTCCACATGGCGACGCTCGTCCACGACGACGTGCTCGACGGCGCCCCGGTCCGTCGCGGCCGCCCGACGGTCGTGGCTCGCTCGGGCAGGGACAGGGCCGTTGGGGTGGGGGACCTGCTCTTCTCGCGCGCCTTCGCCGAGCTCGCCGTTGACGGCGGGGAGGCCGAGGTCGCCGAGCTCAGCGCGGCCTCGGTCGCACTGGCCTCCGGGGAGCTGGCCCAGCGTCACGACGCCTTCGACATCTCGGTCACCGAGGAGCGCTACCTGGAGCGCTGCTCACTGAAGACGGCCCGGCTCTTCGAGTCCGCCTGCCGGCTCGGCCGCCTCGCCTCCGGGGCTTCGGGCACCGAGGAGCTCGCCTCGTTCGGACGGGAGATCGGCCTCGCCTTCCAGTTGCTCGACGACGTCCTCGACGTCACCGGGCCGCCTGAGAGGACGGGGAAGGCTCGCGGGACGGACCTGCTGGACGGCACCGTGACGCTGCCGCTGATCCTGGCTCGCGAGCGCGATCCGGGGTTGGAGTCGGCCGAGCTGCGGGTCCTGGATCAGGCCGGCGCCGAGCGGATGTGCGACCGGATCGCGGCGACCGGGGCGCTCGAGGAAGTGCGTGGTCGCGCCGAGCAGGGAATCAAGCGTGCCAAGCGGACCCTCGAGTCCGAGGACTTCTCGGACGAGGAGCGCCAGCTACTCGCGATGATCGCCGACGGGGTCGTCGAGCGGTACTCATAAGAACGACGGCCCCGGAGGGCCGCCGTTCGCAGCGCAGGGAGGTGACTCGTTGGAGTGGTGCTTCGCGCTAGAAGTCCTCTGGGAGGATGCTGTCGCTCGCCAGCGCCATGGCGAGACGATCGGCCTCTTCCTCCATGTTCGCCCGGGTGAGCGAACGAAGATCCTCGATCAGCTCCTGGCCGCCACGATCCAGCTCCTCGTCGTAGGCGTCGACCTCCGACTGTGAGTAGCTGTCCCGGGCCCACCACTCGCATTCGGGGCAGCGGAGCTCGACGTGCCAGTACCCGTCTCCCTGCTCGTGCCAATTGGCGGGCTGAACCAGGGTCGATGAGCAGATCGGGCAGGCGTGCATGCCCT
This sequence comes from uncultured Solirubrobacterales bacterium, assembly GCA_963815665.1. Taxonomy (GTDB): domain Bacteria; phylum Actinomycetota; class Thermoleophilia; order Solirubrobacterales; family 70-9; genus DASUPK01. The sequence goes on from CAWFHN010000023.1 coordinate 170,476, forward strand.
CGGCGGACTTCGTGCCCGTGTGCGTCAGGGGCTGAGTGTCTGTCCGCTTCGGATCTCCCATCGTGTGTGACATATCGGGCTGGGCGCCCGCCACCTTTAGGCAAAAAGTGGGGTTTTTTCACGTCTGCGGATAACCCCGCATCCAGCGACTTCTCGCGTTTTCGCCCTCGCAACCCCGGAATAGACTGATTCGATGGTTCTCAGCGACCGCACGATCAAGGAGGAGATCTCGGCCGGCAGGCTGGTCTTCGACCCCTACGACGAGGAGCTCGTGCAGCCCTCCAGCGTCGACATGCGCGTCGATCGCAGCTTTCGGGTCTTCAACAACTCGCGCTACCCGTACATCGACGTGCGGGAGCCGATGGAGAACCTGACTGAGCTTGTGAAGGTCGAGGACGGCGAGCCGTTCGTCCTCCACCCGGGTGAGTTCGTCCTGGGCCAGACCCTCGAGCGGGTCGCCCTTCCCGACGATCTGGTGGCGCGCCTGGAGGGAAAGAGCTCCCTCGGGCGGCTCGGGCTGGTGATCCACTCCACGGCTGGGTTCGTGGATCCCGGTTTCGAGGGGAACCTCACCCTCGAGCTTTCCAATCTCGCCACCCTGCCGATCACGATCTACCACGGAATGCCGATCGGGCAGATCTCCTTCATGCGGATGGACGGGCCTGTCGATCACGCCTACGGCGACAAGGAGGCCGGCAGCAAGTACCAGGGACAGGCGGAGCCGACGGCGAGCCGCTTCTACCTCAACTTCGACCGGCGGTAAGCGCCGCATAAGGAATGGGGGCGAAGCGCCCGCCTGCCGCTAACATGCGGCGCGATGCCCAACGTGGGACCGCTGGAGATAGCCGTCGTTCTCATCATCGTCCTGATCATCTTCGGGCCGAAGCGCCTTCCTGAGCTTGGCCAGTCGATGGGGCGTGGTATCCGCGAGTTCAAGAACTCCATTTCCGGGGACAGCAGCGATGACAAGGAGTCCCCCGAGGAGAAGCGTCGCGAGTTGGAGGCGAGCCAGGCCGCGCCCAGCGCTGCCGAGAGCACGCCCGCCCCCAGCGCCGCCGAGAGCGAGACCGCGGAGCCCGTCGAGGGCGAGGTCGTCTCCGAGAACAAGGCCTAGTCAATGGCCCGGCTAGGGCCGGTCGATTTCGAGGACCGGCTTACGCTCGTCGAGCACCTCGACGAGCTTCGTTCGCGCATCGTCATCTCGCTCGTCGCGTTCAGCGCCGCCTTCGCGCTCTGCTTCTGGCAGAACAGCCGCCTGCTCGACATCGCGAACGCGCCCCTGCCCGGCGACAAGACGCCGATCACCTTCGGCGTCGCCGAGCCGTTCACCACGACCGTGACGATCACCGCCTACGCCGCCCTCGTCATCTCCCTGCCGGTGATCCTCTACCAGGCCTACTCCTTCGTCCTGCCGGCCCTGACCGACCGGGAGAAGCGCGTCGTCGTCCCATTCCTGATCGGGGTCCCGCTCCTGTTCGTCGCCGGCGTCCTCTTCGGGTACTTCCTGGTCATCCCCGCCGCCACGAAGTTCCTCCTCAACTTCAACGACAGCCAATTCAACATCCAGATCAGGGCGCGCGACTACTACGCCTTCTTCACGCTGACGCTCGGGATCATGGGCCTGATCTTCCAGCTACCGATAGGGATCCTCGCCGTCACCAGGCTAGGGATCGTCACCCCGAAGCAGCTTTCGCAGAACCGCCGGTACGCGATCATCATCCTCGCGGTTCTCGCCATGCTGCTGCCCGGAACCGATCCGGTCAGCATGCTGATCGAGCTGGTGCCCCTGCTCCTGCTCTTCGAGGGCAGCCTGATCCTGGCCAGGATGTTCGGCAGGCCTGGCGAGAGCCCCGCCGACCGCGACACCACCGTCTCCGAGCCACCGCCCAGCGGGGCGGCGTAGGCGCGGATCCGGGTTCATCTACGCTTCCGCCCGTGCTGTTCGACCTGCAAACCCCGCGTCGCCGCCGCGTGGTCCGAGTCGTCTTCGGCGGCCTGGCGCTGATCTTCGCGATCAGCTTCGTGTTCCTCGGCGTGGGCACCGGTGGCGGCGGGTTCAGCTTCAGCGACCTCTTCGGCGGCGGGGGCGGCGGCAGCAGCTCGACCGCCTTCGACGGTGACATCGAGACAGCCCAGAAGCAGCTTCAGCTGAATCCGAGCGACACGACGGCACTCGCCAGCCTGGTGCGCCTCCAGTACTCCGCCGCCAACGCCAACACAGACAGCAACGGCGCCCCCACCAGCGACGGGGAGCAGCATCTTCGCCAGGCCGCCGACGCCTGGAACAAGTACGTGAAGGCGAGCAACGGGAAGCTCAGCCCGTCGGCGGCCGTCTACGCGCTCAACACCTTCGACCTGCTGGCCAGGCTGGACTTCACCGCCGCCCGAGGCGACACCACCTCCAGTGAGGCCCTTGCAGACATCAACTCGGCGGTGAGCAGTTGGAGGTCCGCCGCCCAGGCCCAGCAGGTCCTGATCGAAGCCCAGCCCAACAAGGCGACCTCCAACTCATATGCGACGCTGGCCCAGTACCTCTACCTCGCCGGGGAGACCCAGGCCGCCAACCAGGCCACCGCGAAGGCGAAGCAGGCCAGGGGGGCCAACGCCTCGGCGATCGACAGCCAGCTCAAGCAGGTCCAGCAACTCGGCCAGCAGCTTCAGGCGGCGATCAAGCAGCTGACCAAGCAGCAGAAGACGCAGGGCGCGGCGGGCGGAGCTGCCGGCGGCGGTAACCCGCTCGGAGGGCTCGGCCTGGGCGGGTCCGGCACGGGCGGCCTCTAGCTCCTTCCTATAATGCCGCCCCCAACCAGGGCCGTTAGCTCAGCTGGTAGAGCAGGAGACTCTTAATCTCAAGGTCGCAGGTTCGATCCCTGCACGGCCCACTACCCATCCCACCGCGACGCTCTAGCGGGCGACCGCGCGGATGATCAGCAGCAGGATCACCGAGCCGCCGATCGCGATCAGCCAGGTTCCGAGGTTGAAGAAGTCGTGGATGTGACCGACACCGAGGGCGCTGGCCAGAAACCCGCCGAGCAGCGCGCCGAGGATGCCGATCGCGGTGGTCCCGATGCAGCCGCCCGGCTCCGTGCGGCCAGGGATCAGGGCGCGGGCGATCGTTCCGGCGAACAGCCCCAGGATGATCCAGGCGATGATTCCCATCGGGCCGGGACCCTATCGGCCGGAGGACGCGCTCGTTAGCGCTGGCGGGGCGCGGCGTGGTAGCTCAGGTACCAGAGGACGTGGCGGGCGGCGCTGACGCCGACATTGACCGGTGAGAGCAACCTGCGCATTGGGGAAATCCTATTGGGCGCAACGGACCCCGGCCTCCGTAGATCCCACTGATCTTGCGGTCCAAAGCCGGATCCTGACGCGCCTTTGCGGGATGTCGAGGGGGCGCGGCTAGCATGCCCAACCCATGCGGAGGCCGAGACGAAAGAGGCGCCGCCTCACCGAGCGCAAGGCCGAGAGGGTCACGATCGGCCTCGCCGTGTTCGCCGCGGGCTCACTCGGGACGCTGGTGGCGGGAGAGCTTCTGCGGATGGCGCGGCGACGGCGCGAGAGCGGCGAGGCCGATACGCCGGCGACCCTCGCCGATGCCGCCGGTTATGCGACTCGGGACACCCTCGCGGTGGCCCGCCGCGGGATCATCGCGACCCCGCACCACGAGTCCGTGCTCTTCAACATCCTGCAGGGTTTCCTCGGGGGCTTCGCCTTCGCCCGCTTCTCGACCTGGGGGATTCGCAGCGGCTGGTGGCCGGCCGGCAACGTCCGTGTCAGCGGCCGTCACATCCACCACTTCGTCCCCGGCATCGTGCTCGCTTTCAGCTCCGCGGTGGGGGCGCTGACGACGCGGAACGAGCGAGTGGAGTCGGCGCTGTCCATCCCGTTCGGCGTCGGGATGGGCCTGACGATGGACGAGGCGGCGCTGCTGCTCGACCTGCGCGACGTCTACTGGACCAGGCAGGGGCTGCTCAGCGTGCAGGTCAGCCTCGGCGTGACCGCCACCCTGGCGGCGACGATCCTCGGCCTGCGGATGCTCCGCCGCGGCGAGGAGAGGGGAGTCGAGGAGGGCGTGATCCCCAACACGGAGGAGCACGGGATGCGCGCGACCGGGGCGCTCGCCTAGGCGGCCGCGCGGAGGCGCGGCTCGGCCTCCTGGCCCATCCAGATCACCTGGTCGCGGCCCGGGCCGACCCCGACGAGCCGCACGGGAATGCCCATGTGGTCCGCGATCGCGGCGAGATAGTCCCGCGCCTCGGCCGGCAGGTCCTCCTCGCGCCGACAGTCGCCGATGTCGCCCTCGAAGCCGGGCAGCTCCTCGTACTCGGGCTCGGCGGTGTGGATGATCGACTGGTGATACGGGAACTCGTCGAAGACCGCGCCCTCGGGATGCCTGTAGCGGACGCAGACGCGGAGCGGGTCGATGCCGGAGAGCACGTCGAGCTTGGTGACGGCGAGGGCGGTCATCGTGTTCAGCCGGACGGCGTATCGGAGCGCGACCAGGTCGAGCCAGCCGCAACGGCGGGGCCTGCCCGTCGTCGTCCCCATCTCGCCGCCACGCTCCCGCAGGGTGTCTCCCAGGCCGTCCTCGAGCTCACTGGGAAACGGGCCCGCGCCCACGCGCGTCGCGTAAGCCTTGGCGATGCCCCAGACCTCGTCGATGTCGCGCGGGCCGACGCCGGCACCGATGCAGGCCGCGCCCGCCACGGGGTTCGACGAGGTGACGAAGGGATAGGTCCCGTGGTCGAGGTCGAGCATCGTGCCCTGCGCGCCCTCGAAGAGCACGGTGCGATCCGCGTCGAGGGCGTCCCAGCAGAGCTTCGCGGTGTCGGTGATGTGCGGCTCCAGCCGGTGGCCGTAGGTGGCGTAGGTCTCGACCATCGTGTGGAGGTCGAGCTCTGGGTCCTTGGCGAAGGGCCGCAGCATCTGCTGCTTGGGCTCCATCGCGGTCATGATCTTCTTGCGGAGGATCTTCGGGTCGAGCAGGTCCTGGACGCGAATCCCCAGGCGGGCCGCCTTGTCGGAGTAGGCGGGGCCGATTCCACGCCGGGTGGTGCCGATCTCGAGCTTGCCGAGCTTGAGCTCTCCGGCCGTGTCGAGCTTCACGTGGTAGGGCATGATCACGTGCGCGTTGGCCGAGATCCGCAGCCCGCTGACGTCGATCCTGCGGTGCCGCAGCTCCTCGAGCTCGCGGGTGAGCACGGCCGGGTCGATCACCACGCCGTTCCCGATCGCGCAGGTCTTGCCCGGGTAGAGGATCCCCGACGGGATCAGGTGGAACTTGAAGGTCTCGCCGTCGCGGATGATGGTGTGGCCGGCGTTGTTGCCGCCCTGAAAGCGGATCACGAGGTCGGCCTGCTCCGCGAGCAGGTCGGTGACCTTCCCCTTGCCTTCGTCGCCCCACTGGGCGCCGACTATGACGATGCCGGGCATGACCAGAGGATTATGAGTGAGCCGTAGGCTGCGTGAACCGACGAAAGGAGGCGTATATGGACGACAGGGTCAATCTCGAGGAAAAGCTAGCGATGCTGCAGGACCTTTGGGCGCCGGGCATCGTCGGATACCTGAACGACTACAAGCTGATCGTCGTCAAGGTCCGCGGCGAATTCGTCTGGCACAAGCACGACGAGACAGACGATTTCTTCCTCGTCATCAGCGGGCGGCTGACGATCCAGCTCCGCGATCGCGACGTTGAGCTCGGCCCTGGCGAGCTGTTCGTCGTGCCCCGCGGCGTCGAGCATTGCCCCAAGGCCGACGAGGAGGCGCATGTGCTCGTGATCGAGCCACGGGGCACTGTCAACACCGGCGACAGCGGCGGAGACCTGACCGCGGAGCCGGTTGAGATCTGACCCCGCTCCTCAGTGGTCTAGGGGGCCCAACCCGCCGCCGGTCCCCCCACCCATGGAGCTCTCGCCGAGACCGCCGGCCATATCGGCCGAGACGCGCATGCGGCGATCCTCGCCGAACAGCAGGACCGGGTCTCCGCACATATCGATCAGGCGAGAGACGATCCGCGTTCCGAGCTGCTGCTCGAGCTCGTCGTCCTCGAAGTTGCTGGTCAGGAGCAGGGAGCGCTGGCGCTCGTAGCGCTCGTTGACCAGGGCGTAGAGCTGCTCGAGCACCCACTCGGTCTGCTTCTCGGTCCCGAGATCGTCGAGATGAAGCAGATCGACGGTGGCGAGGCGCTCGAAGAGCTCGGAGTAGGACTGCTCGCCGAGCTCGGCGTCGTAGGTCTGGCGGATCCGGCTCAGCAGCTTGGGGAGCGAGTAGATCGCGACGGATCGCCCCGCCCCGAGCGCCACCCGCGAGATGAGCATCGCCAGCGTGGTCTTGCCGGTCCCGGAATTGCCGAAGAACCACATCCCTCGCCCGCTATCGAGGTTGTCGTCGAGGTTCTCGCAGAAGTCACGGACCCGCTTGACCACGAAGCCATCTATCTGGGTCACGGGCGGGCGATCGAAGGAAACGCCGCGGTATTTGGCGGGTATCACCGAGTCGACGCCGCGCAGTCTCGCCTTGGCGACCATGCGGGAGCGGCACTCGCAGGGCCTGGCGACGTCCTCCGGCCCGAGGATCCAGCCGGATCCGTCGCAGATGCCGAGCCGGCAGGGCTGGCGCTCGTCAGTTGACGGCCGGGCCGCCAACTCAGGCCTCCCCGGCGTCAGCGAAGCCGTCGTCCGCGCCGTTGCCGGCCGCGAAGTCCTCGACCGGTGGGCCCTCGCCGGCCGGTTGCTCGACGGGCTGCTCGCCGCGCGCGCGATCCGCGAACTTCGGATAGTGCTCGAGGAAGACGAGGCGAACGGTCCCCACGGGTCCGTTCCGGTGCTTGGCGAGGATCAGCTCGGCGCCGCCGGGGTCCTCGGAGTCGGCGTTGTAGTAGTCGTCGCGGTAGAGGAAGCCGACCACGTCGGCATCCTGCTCGATCGCTCCGGACTCGCGCAGGTCCGAGAGGATCGGGCGCTTGTCGGGACGCTGCTCGGGTGCGCGGGAGAGCTGCGAGATGGCGACCACGGGAACCTGGAGCTCCCGGGCAAGGATCTTGAGGCCCCGGCTGAACTGCGACACCTGCTCCACTCGGTTCGCCCGGGAGTCGTCGCTGCGCATCAGCTGTATGTAGTCGACGATCACCATCCCAAGTCCGTCGCTGCCGCGTCCCTTCTCCTGCGCCTGGAGCCGGCGTGCCTTGGCCCGCAGCTCGAGCAGCCCGAGGTCGGAGGAGTCGTCGATCCAGAGCGGAGCGGACTCCAGCTGGTTGCAGGCCTTGACGACCTTCGGCCAGTCCTTCTGCGCGACCTTGCCCTTGCGCAGGCGGTCTGAGGAGATCCGGGACTGGGAGCCGATGAAGCGGTGGGCGAGCTCCATCTCGGACATCTCCAGCGAGAACAGCGCCACCGGCTTGTTGTGCTTGACGGCGACGTTCTGCGCGAAGTCGCAGACCAGGGTGCTGTTGTGGACGATCACGTCGTCAGCGACGAAGTTGTGGTGGTCGGGGACCGTGAGGTCGTACGTCTCCTCCTCGCCGATCTCCTCGATGGAGGCCACTTCGTCCCACCAGATGTCCGAGTCCGCGAGCTCCTCCAGCTCAGGAGCCTCCAGGACGTCGGCCATCTGAAGCATTCGTGAGCGGGAAAGCCCACGCTTGCCCACATGCCAGTTGTGGTTGCGCGGGTAGCCGGCGGCCTCACTGACATCAGCCCAGCTGCGATCGCCCTTCGCGCCCAGGACGGCCTCCCAAACCTCGACCGGGGCCGTATCAACGTTGGTCTCCGAGCTTGCCGTGACGAGCCGGTCGAGAACCTCTCGGAGCTTCCCTTCCTTGCCAACGATGCGAATCGCCATGGCGAAACGAGCGAGAGAGCGTTGGTCGGTGATCCGCACCTCGCGAGCGACCTTGTCAGTGCCCTCGTAGACCTTCCGCTTCAGAGTCCGGATACATGAGCTGATCCCGAAGCGCAGCAGGAGATGCTGGACGTCCCGTGCGAGCCGCTCGCTGATTGTCGAGTAGCCGATCTGAGCGAGTCGGTCCGTGCAATGGACATGACCGTCACACCCGTAGAGAACCGAGAGAAAACGGGCGATCTGTTCGTCCGGCAGCTGGAAGATCGGGTCGGGAATGAATTTGTCCTCCGAGCGCTTTCCGTAGACACCGTGGTCTTTGCACAGCGTGGTGACTGGGTTCGCCCGACCAGACCCAGCAGAGCTCAAATATGCGTATCGACCCTTCGTGCCCACGTTGAAGCGAGCTCCGGCGCTCGTGGTGGCTTCCCGCACCGTTTCGACGAGGCTTGTCCCATCCGACCCGAAGCAATACATCGGGGTGCCGCGAATGATGGAGCCGTCGGCGATAAGCGCCGCCAAAAGCACCACGTCGTGATCGTCCATCGGCTTGCCACGGGCTCTCCGCGGCAGCCACCTTGGAACGCCAATACGAGACCCGATTTCCAGCTCGTCTAGCGGCTTCCATCCACCCATGGTCAGCAACGGGTGATTTGCCGTTGCCTCCACCTTGCGCCCGAGCCTGGTGGTGAGGCGATAGACCATCTGCTTGCCACTACGAATCGCGTGCGAGATCAGCGCTGGCCGCAGCTTGAGATCAGACGCCGTCGCGGCAATCCAGATCTCCTCACCTGCCTCGTGAGCGGCGACGACTTCGTCCAACCGCCGACGTGCGCCCGAGTGGGCGTCATAGACGAGCGTCCTCCCGCTTTGACATTTCCCCATCGCGGGCCTCGCCGCGATCACGACCAGGTTGCCCGGCTGGAAACCCCCGGTCTTGTCGTCGAGATCGCGGAAGCCGGAGGCTGTTCCCGTGATGTCGGAGGTGCCGCTGGCGAGCGCCTCGAGCTTGTCGATCTCGTCGTGGAGGATCTCGCCGATCTCGCGGAAGTCGACGGCGCGCTCTTCGTGGGCGACCTGGAAGAGGAGCCGCTCGGCCTGCTCGACCATCTCCGAGGGCTCGCCGTCGCGCTCGGCGACCGACTGCTGGATCGTCTTCGCGGCCAGGTCGAGGCGCCGCATCAGCGAGTTCTGCTTGACGATCTGCGCGTAGTGCTTGGCGCTCCCCGGGGCGGGGACCTTGGCCGCCAGGCTGGCGACGACGTCCCGGCCACCGATCGCATCCAGCTGCCCGTGCTTGGCCAGCGCCTCGGAGACGGTCAGGACGTCCACCGGGTCGGCGTTCTCGTTGAGGTGGATGATCGCCTCGTAGATCGTCCGGTGGCGATCGCGGTAGAAGTCCTCGGCGTGGAGGCGGACGTCGAGCAGGACGGGCTCGATCGTCGACTCGGAGACCATCATCGCCCCGAGCACGGACTCCTCTGCCTCCAGGTTCTGGGGCGGGACGATGGTCTTTCCGTTGGTCGCCAACTGGTCCTCTTTCGCGCGGCAGATCGCTCCGGCCGCCGGCCGGAACTCACACTCAAGTCTGGATAAGGGCCCGGCGGATTCCCTTCGCCCCGTTGGGTTGAACCGTCCGCGCGAGCCAGGCTAGAAAATCACAGGAGGCCCTTCCCCGCAGTCAAGTTCGGGCTATTTGCGGGCCCGGTTATTCAGGCACGAATCGTGCCTGGCGCAGAAGGGCGGTCTTTGCGCCCTACTCCTTCGCTTCGGCGACGATCGTCTTGACCGACGCGGTGACGCCGCCGCCGACCTCGATCTCGACCATGAAGGTGCCGGTCTCGCGGATCGGCTCCTCGAGGCGGATCTTCTTGCGGTCCACCTTGATGCCGCGGGCGGCCTGGATCGCCCCTGCGATCTCGGCCGAGGTGACGGAGCCGAACAGCTTGCCGTCCTCGCCGGCGCGGTGGTTGATCGTCAGCACGGTCTTGCCGAGCAGGGCCGAGGTCTCGCCGGCGCGCTCCGCGGCCTGCTTCTCGGCCTCCTCGGCCCGCTCGCGCTTGCGCTGCGCCTCCTCCAGCGAGCCCTTGGTGGCGGGCTGGGCGAGCTTGCGCGGCACGAGGTAGTTGCGCAGGTACCCGGGGGACACGTCTATCGCGGCGCCGGCCTCGCCGAGGCCGTCGACGTCCTTGAGCAGAACAGCCTGGGCCATCGGGCGGCTCAGCGCTCGCCGACGTAGGGCAGCAGCGCGAGCTCGCGCGCGCGCTTCACGGCCAGCGCGAGCTGCTGCTGGTGCTTCCGCGAGAGGCCGGTGACGCGGCGGGACCGGGTCTTGCCGCGGTCGGAGATGAAGCGGCGCAGCAGCCCGAGGTCCTTGTAATCGATCTGCTCGACGGGAATCCGCGTGTACTTGCGCGGGCGCCCGCGATCGGTGAGCCCGCGGCGCCTGCCGCGGCCGGTCGGTGTCTGCTGTCGTTGCTGTCGGGCCATGAACGGGCGCGAATGGTAGCGGCCGCGCCCCGATCGACACCGGGTCGCGACGCGTGCGCCCAGCAGCTCCCCTAGTCGGCGCCGTGCAGATGCCGCACGAGTCGGAGCGCCGGCCCGAACTCGGTGGTGGCGGGGCCCTCCTCGACGAATCCTGCACGCTCGTAGAAGGCGAGCGTTCGCTGGTGGGCGGTGACCATCAGGCGTGAATGCCCGGCCCGAGCCGCGCGGCGCGCCGCATCGTGGACGAGTGCGCTACCGACGCCATGTCGCATCGCGTGTGGTTCGACGAAGAGGTCGTCGAGTTCGGCGTCGTTCCCTGTGGATCGCCAGGTGGCGAATCCGAGGACATGGCCGCCGGGATCGACCGCGACGCGGACGCGGCCGGCGGAGAGTGCGCCCACGTCGACGCCGAAGACGCCGGGGTTGGCGTCGAGGTCGGGCCGGTCCTCGGGCCAGACGTATGACGCACGACGGTGAATCTCACGGAGCAGATCGAGCTCTCCGCTGCGCGCGCTGCGGATGCGGTTGTGGGTCAGTGGCGCGGGCTAGAACGGGATGTCGTCGTCCGAGCCGCCGCCGGAGCTGACCGTGGCGCCCTCGAAGTCGGAGGTATCGGCCGGGACGTCCGAGCTCGGCTTGAAAGTGCCGTTGCCTCCGCCACCCTCGCCGCCGCCGGCGTTGTCCGAGCGGGAGCCCAGGAACTGCACGCTATTGGCGATGATCTCGACGGCCTGTCGCTTCGAGCCGTCCTGAGACTCCCACTCGCGCCAGTCCAGCCGTCCCTCGACCGCGACCGGCCGGCCCTTGGATAGGTAGTTGGCGCAGTTCTCTCCCTGCGCTCCCCAGACGGTGACGTCGAAGTAGTTGGGCTTGTCCACCCATTCGCCGCTGGCGCCGTCCTTGCGGCGGCTGTTGACCGCGACGCGAAGCTTGCAGACCGAGGTTCCGCTGGGAGTCGAGCGCAGCTCGGGGTCCTTGGTGAGATTCCCGGTCACGGCGACCACATTGATGTTGCTCGCAGCCAAGTTGATCAGCTCCTCTTCCTTCGATTCCGAACGTCGATCTTAAGTCGCCGCGCGGCGGGTTCTCTCCCCCGTCGGCACATAAACGCGGAACTACCGGATTCTCATCCGATTCCCAGCAGGCTCTCAGCTTTCCCCGGCAGGGTCCGGGGAGATCGGGAGATGAGGATTTCATCGGGAAATGTCTAGGTGGGCCGGCGATCGCCGCTTCGCGGTGCCCGTACTGGGCCTGATCTGCGCGGCCGCGGTCGCTGCCGCCATCGCGGTGATCGGGCCGGCGTCGGCGAAGGAGGCTCCCGAGACCGCCGTCGCGGCCCAGCCCGGCGTGGTCCAGAAGACCGTGTCCGGCGCCGGTTCCCTGCAGCCGGCGCGCGAGGACACCGTCGGGTTCAGCAATCCGGGGACGGTCTCCCGCCTCTACGTCAAGGAGGGCGACCGCGTCCACAAGGGCGAGCTGCTGGCGACGCTCGACTCCGCCGCCGCCCGTCGCGGCCTGGAGCAGGCCGAGGCCCAGCTCGCTTCGGCCGAGGCCCAGCTCGCGAGCGCCAGGGCAGGCTCCTCGAGCAGCCCCAGCTCGTCGTCTCCCTCGTCCGAGGGGTCCTCTTCGAACGGGACGAGCGCGGCCAGTCACGCGGCCGGCGTCAGCTCGGCCAAGGCGAGCCTGCTCAACGCCAAGATCTCCCTCGGCAACGCACAACGGGCTTTGCGCGCCACCCAGCTCAGGGCCTCGATGGACGGGATCGTCGCCTCGATCGGCGACAGTGGCTCACCGGACTTCATCACCCTCGCGCAGCTCGACCGGATGAAGATGCAGGTCTCGCTGAGCGAGTCGGACGTCACCGACGTCAAGGTGGGCCAGCCCGCCACCGTCAGCGTCAACGCCGTGCCCGACGAGAAGCTTGCCGGGCGGGTGACGCACATCGGTCTCCTCTCCAGCACCTCGAACGGCGTGGTCAGCTACCCGGTGACGATCGTCGTCAAGCAGACCGCGGCCGGCATCCGGCCCGGCATGACCGCGACCGCGGAGGTGGTGATCGCTCAGGTTCAGGGGGTGGTCACGGTTCCGAGCCGCGCTGTCAGCGGCACTTCGGTCACCGTCAAGCAGGGCGGCAAGGACATCCAGAGGCAGGTCACGACCGGCCTGGTCGGAGACAGCACCACCGAGATCGTCAGCGGGCTGCGCGCCGGGGCGCAGGTTGTCCTCCCGAGCGCCTCCGGCCTGGGCAGCGCCGCCGCTCAGGCGCTCGGCGGAAGGGGAGGGGCGATCTCGCAAGCCATCGGGGGCGGTGGCGGTCCCGCCGGCGGCGGCGGGGGCGTGTTCATCTCCCCGCCGGGCGCCGGGCCATGAGCTCCTCCCGCGGCGCGAAGGCGGTGCGGAGGCCCGTGATCCGCCTCGAGGACGTCGTCCGCACCTATCACCTCCCGGGATCCGAGGTCAGGGCCCTCCGCGGTGTCTCCCTGAGCATCCAGAGGGGCGAGCTGATCGCGATCATGGGCCCCTCGGGCAGCGGCAAGTCCACCTTGATGAGCATTCTCGGCTGCCTCGATGCGCCCACCTCGGGCCGCTTCCTGCTCGACGGCATCGACGTCGGGCGGATCGACGACGAGGGCCTCTCCGACCTGCGCAACCGGAAGATCGGGTTCGTCTTCCAGAGCTTCAACCTCGTGCCGCGCACCAGCGCGATGGCGAACGTCGAGCTGCCCCTGGGATACGCCGGCGTTGGGCGTACCGAGCGCCGTGAGCGTGCCGAGGCGGCCCTGGCGGCCGTGGGGATGCTCGGGCACCGCGCGCATCTTCCCTCCGAGCTCTCGGGCGGCCAGCAGCAGCGCGTCGCGATCGCTCGCGCGATCGTCACCAACCCGGCCCTGATCCTCGCCGACGAGCCCACCGGAAACCTCGACTCCCGCTCCAGCGACGAGGTCCTGCGGATCTTCGAGGCGCTCAACGACCGTGGCAAGACGATCGTCCTGATCACGCACGAGCCGGAGGTCGCGGCCCGGGTCGACCGCGTGGTCCACCTGGCCGACGGTGAGGTCGTCGAGGCCGCGGGCAACAGGGTCGCTGCCTGATGTTCGGCGAGACACTGCGATCCGCCGTCGCGAGCCTGGGGGCGAACAAGCTTCGTTCCGCCCTGACGGTGCTCGGCATGACGATCGGGGTCGCCTCCGTGATCGTCCTGGTGGCGGTCGGCAACGGCTCCTCGGCGGCCGTGCAGTCGAGCATCGAGAGGCTCGGGACCAACGTTCTGCTGGTGATGAGCACCAGCGGTCCCAGCGGCCCCGGCGCGGCCGGCGCCGACAGCGGCTCGGGCGCCAAGCCCCTCACCACCGACGATGCCGACGCGATCCAGGACCCCGCCCAGGCCCCCGACGTCGCCAGCGCCTCGCCGGTCGTCAACGTCGCCAGCGCGACCCTCGTCAACGGCGGCACCAGCTATCAGCCATCGCAGGTGGTCGGGACGACCCCCTCCTACGCGACCGCCCACGACTACGAGGCCGCGACCGGCAGCTTGATCAGCGGGCGCGACCTCTCCAGCCGCAACCGGGTAGCGGTGGTCGGCCCGACCGTGGTGTCGAACCTGTTCGGCGGCCAGGACCCGGTCGGTCAGACGATCCAGATCAACGGCTCCAACTTCCAGATCGAGGGCGTGACGAAGTCGAAGGGGTCGAACGGGTTCCAGGACCAGGACGACGTCGTGATCGTCCCCCTGACGGCGGCGCAGGACACGCTGACCGGCTACGGCGACATCGGCTCGATCACCGTCCAGGCTCGCTCGCGCGACCAGCTGGACGCCGCTCAGGCCGAGGTTACGTCCATCCTCTACGAGCGCCACGACGTCACCGACCCGACCAATCCCGGGTTTCAGGTGATCAACCAGGGATCCATCCTGGCGGCCTCGAGCTCGACCAGCGACGTGTTCACCACCCTGCTCGGCGCCGTCGCGGCGATCTCCCTGCTCGTCGGCGGAATCGGCGTGATGAACATCATGCTCGTCAGCGTCACGGAGCGGACCCGCGAGATCGGCATCCGCAAGGCCGTCGGCGCCCGCCGTGGCCACATCCTCGCCCAGTTCCTGACGGAGGCGGTTGTCGTCTCCGTGCTCGGCGGGATCGCCGGGGTGGCCGCCGGCATCGTCGCCAGTCGCTTCCGGATCGCGGGGGTCCAGCCGGTGATCGCCACCTACTCGGTCTTTCTCGCCTTTGGCGCCGCCGCCGCCGCGGGGCTCTTCTTCGGAACCTATCCCGCCAGCCGAGCCGCCCGGCTCCGACCAATGGAGGCATTGCGCTTTGAGTGAGACCGAGCCCGCAGTCGACGAGCCCCTGATCGAGGGCGGCGAGTGGCCCGATGCCGCGGCCGAGGTGCCGGTCGGCAAGAGGGCGTCCCGTCTCACGCCCGTGACCGGAGGGCTGCTCGCCCTGGCGATCGCGGCGGCCGGGTTCGTGGGCGGCGTCCTGATCGAGAAGGGCCAGACCGGGTCCGAGGCGACCGGCGGCGGCCTGCCCGCCGGGCTCACGTCCGCGCGCGGCGGGCAAGCGGGCCTGCCGGACGCCCAGTCCGGCGGCGGGGCGACCTTTGGGACCGTCGCCAACGTCAGCGGCCGGACGCTGTACGTCACCGACGCCCAGGGCAACACGGTCAAGGTCCTGACGACCAAGGGCTCGACCGTGACCCGCTCCTCCGATTCGGAGGTCGGCGACATTCACCCCGGCGACACCGTGGTCATCCAGGGGCAGTCGCGAAGGAGCGGGACCGTCAAGGCCCAGTCGATCAGCGCGTCGCAGGCGGGAAGCGGCGGCGGGGCCCTGCTCGGCGGTGCCGCGCCGCAGACGTCGGCAGCCGGCGGCGCCTCGTCTCAATCGGCGGGTGGCGCGGGAGCCGTCGATCAGCTCTTCGGGAAGTAGCCCGGTCCTGCTTGCAAACAACGAACAAGAGGAAGTGACGATGAAAGGGTCCATACGACGATTCGGCGGTCGGCTCACGATCCGCCGGCTGCTGGCGGGGGCGGCGTTTCTGACGCTCTCAGGCAGCCTGGTGGCGTGCGGGGGATCGTCCTCTGCCGGGGGCGGGACGACCAACGCGGCCGCGTTCGGCCCGGGCGGGCAGCTCAGCGCCTCGGACCGCGAGTGCCTGCAGAAGCACGGCCTCAACCTCCGGATCGGTTCTGCGGGCGGTAGGCCTCCTACGGGTACCAACGCGGCGCCGCCGGCCGGCGCGTCCGGCACGACCCAGACTTACGGCGCCCCGCCATCCGGCGCGGTCATCGGGCCGCAGGGCGGCTCGGGGCCCACCCAGATGCCTGAGAACGTGCGCAAGGCCTTCCAGGCGTGCGGCGTTCAGCCGCCGAGCCAAGCGTCGACGGGATCGCCGCCCAGCGTCAACAGCGCGGCCTTCCGCCAGTCGGTGAGTCGCTACGCCGCCTGCGTCAAGCAGAACGGCTACGACCTGCCCGCCCCGAACCTGTCCGGAAACGGGCCGATCTTCGACGAGTCGAAGGTCAATCGCGACGATCCGAAGTTCCAGTCGGCCAGCCAGAAGTGCCAGCAGCTGCTGCAGCCTCAGTCCCAGGGGACCGCCACGGCCGCTCAGTGAGGTCTAGTCGTCGCGATCTCGATCGCGACGGCCGCGGCCCCGATCGCGATCGGGCCGATCCGAGGCGACGGCCAGCCGCTCGACCGGAGGGGGCGGATTCGCCGGCGCGTCGGGATCGACCTTGAAGATGCGGAAGCGGAGCACGCCGTCGGTGATCTTGAGGCTGTGGTCGAGGCGCTCGAGGAGCTCGGGCTCGCCGTGGAAGCGATAGAAGCGGTAGTCCGCCTCGTTTCGCTGGCTGATCTCGTAGGCCATCTCGCGCACGCCCCATTCGTCCGCGCGGTCGAGGGTGCCGGTGCCCTCGATCGCCTGGCGCACGTCGCCGGCTACCTTCGCGCGTGCCTCATCGGCGGCCTCGGGGTCGAGCATCAGGACGAGTTCGTAGCTTCGGTTCACAGCGGCGAGCGACTATAGGGGAGAACCGAGCCCGGCGGCCCCTCACACGGGCATGTCCGGAAGGCAGATCAGATGGGCGAGTGTGGGCCGGGCCGCGGCGATCGTGGCGGCCGCGATCGCGGGGATCGTCTCCCTTCCGGCCCTGCTGGGAGGCGGTGGGCCGCCTCCCGTCCCGCCGGACGTGGGCCTGACCTCCGCGCCGCCGGCGATCACCCAGGCGCCGGCTGAAGTCGCTCCTTCCGCGCCGCAACCCCCTCCACGGCGAAGGAAGCGGCCGTCCCACCACCGCCCGGTGAACCATCGGCCCGCGCACCACCACCAAGGTCACCATCGCCGCGGCCGGTCGCCCGGCACCCCGGCGGCCGCGGAACCCTCCGGCCCGGCTTACGTTCCCGCGCCGATCTACTCACCGCCCCCGCTGCTGCCCGGCGAGTTCCAGTTCGAGCGCTAGGAACCGTCAGCCGACCTCGGCCGGCGCCCGCTTCGCGCGGATGTCGGCCAGCTGCTCGTCCACCCAGTCGCCCGGATCGCGCTCGGTGATGATCTCCTTCAGGCGGCGGGCCCGCAGCGCCCGTTCCTCGGGTTCCATCGTCAGGGCGCGGTGGATCTGGTCGGCCTGCTCCTGGATGTCGAAGGGGTTGACCGAGAGGGCGCAGTCGCCCAGCTCCTCGTGTGCCCCGGTGTTCTCGGAGAGCATCACCACGCCGTTCCGGGTGTTGACCGCCGGCGCCTCCTTGGCGACCAGGTTCATGCCGTCGAACAGGGAGTTGACCATCAGCAGGTCGAAGTGCTTGTAGCGGGCGACCGCCTCGGCGAAGTTCTCGTAGATCCTCAGGTCGATCGGCATCCAGTCGGTGGTGCCGTGCCGGTGGTTGACGACGGCGACCAGCGCCTCGATCCGCTCCAGGTACTCGGCGTACTCCGGGACGTCCTGCCGGGAGGGCTGCAGATGGGCGATGAAGGTGACCTTCTCCCTGAACTCGCGGTGCTGCTCCAGGAAGACGTCGAAGGCGGTGAACCCGCGCAGGACGTTCTTGGAGAGGTCGGCCCTGTCGACTCGGATGATCAGGTGGTCGCGTCGCCTGCGCAGCAGCTCCTTCTCGTAGAAGGCCACCTCCGATGACTCCGCTGCGCGGTAGAGCCGCTTGGTGTCGATCGAGAGGGGGTAGGCACGGACCCAGATCTCGCGGCCCTCGTGGATCACCGCCATCCGCTCGTAGTCCGTCTCCAGCTCCATCAGCTCCCGGCAGCACTGCAGGAAGTTGCGGCAGTAGGCGGTCGTGTGGAAGCCGATGATGTCGTTGGAGAGCATGCTCAGATAGATCTCCTCGCGCCAGCGGTTGGGCAGGATGCGCCAGGAGTCGGGCTGGGACCAGGGGATGTGGACGAAGTAGTGGAGGAACGCGTCCGGGCGGGCCTGCCGGATCAACCCGGGGCAGGTGTAGAGGTGGTAGTCGTGGAGCATCACGACGGGGTTCTCCTGGCCGTCGATCGCCCGGATCACCGCGTCGGCGATGTCGTCGTTGACGACCTTGTAGCCCTCCTTCCAGGCGTCGACCTCGGCCTGGCGGATGTCGGGGGCGTTCGAGAGGTCCCAGAGGTAGTGCTGGATGAACCAGAGGATCGGGTTTGCGATCACGTTGTAGAAGCGGTCGTACGCCGAGGGGTTGGACGCGACCATCTGGACGTCGTAGGAGATTCCGTCCAGCTCGATCGAAACCGGGCCGTCCTCCTCGCTGGCCACGACGACGTCCTCCTCGGTCATCGCCGACGCCACCCAGAGCGCCTGCCTGTGCGAGACCAGGCCCGAGAGCGCCGTCACCAGCCCGCCCCCGCCGCGGTGGACGATCCGCTCGCCGCGGTCGTCGCGGCCGAACTCGGCCGGACCGCGGTTGGAGACGATCGTCAGGGGGTAGTCGCCCACCCGACGTTTGTATCAGGGACGGCTCAAGACCCCTACGTATCGAGGTCGGTGAAGATCCGCAGCCAGTCGAGCAGCAGGCGGGGGGTGAGGAAGCGCTCGCGGGTCCTTTCCTTGCCGGCTCGGCCCAGCCTTCGCCCCAGCTCGGGGTCCTGAAGGATCCCGATGGCGCGCTCGGCGGCCACGTCGGGCGTGGAGACGAGGTATCCATCCTCCCCGTCCACGATCTGCAGCGGGATGCCGCCGACGTCCCCGCCGATCGTCGGCCGCGCCTTCCAGAGCGCCTCGGCCACCGTCAGGCCGAAGCCCTCGCGGATCGACTTCTGCAGAACCAGGTCAGACTGGGACTGGAAGGCGTTGACCTCGATCGCGCCGACGTTGTTGAGGTTGTTGAGGATCTTGATGTCGGGATCGGAGCCCGCGTACTCGAAGGTCCGGTGAAAGAACTCCCAGCCCTCCGGGTCGTCCGTCGCCATCGATCCGACCAGCGCGAGCTGCACCTCCGGGATCTCCTTGGTGACCTGGCGGTAGGCGTCGATCACGCCGATCGGGTCCTTCCACGGGTCGAAGCGGGAGACCTGGGTCATCAGCGGCCGGTCGACGTCGATCCCGAACTGGTTGCAGACGTAGGAGGCGTCGTCGGGCGACAGGGCCATGTTCTTCGGGGAGAGGGGGTCGATCGCCGGCGGGACGATGCGTACGCCACCGTGGCCGTCGAGGCCCTTCGGCACGTACTGCTCCATGTGCCAGACCGTGACGTCGTACTCGGAGATCAGCGGCAGCATCCGGTCGATCGGCTCGGGGTTCGGCTCGGAGAGGTCGATGTGGCAGCGCCAGACCCAGTTCTTCGAGTGGTCGGTCGCGTCGTGGCGCATCCCGACCGGCTGGGGGTCGTGGACGATGATCACGTCCCACTCGCCCTCCAGGCTGTCGGCGTTCATCTTGTTGTAGTGGTCGAACAGCTCCCACTGGTTGGGGGTGAGCGTGTTCGGGTCGCCCTGGAGGGAGTTGTGGAGGAGCTTGGTCGCGTTGAAGAACTCCTCGCGGCCCATGATGATCTGCCAGTGCGTGTCCAGGCCGACGTCTCGCATCAGCGGGATGAGCGTGTAGAGGATCTCGGAGACGCCGCCGCCGAAGGCCGTCGCGCTGACGTGCAGGATGCGCTTCCCCTCGAGCTTCTCCGCGAGCTCGCGGATCTCGTCGACCAGTCCCCTGCCGGCCAGATGCGTGTAGTCGGCCAGGGACTTGGTCCCCAGCGCTACCTCTTGCAGCATGCGCCTGCCTTGATCGCTTGATTGCGCAAGGGCGGAAAAGTACTCGGTGACGGGAGGGTGCGCGTTAGCGCAACCCGATCATGCGAGGCTGGCGCGGAGCCGCTCGATGCCGGCGTCGAGCTCGGCGCAGATCGCGGAGTGCAGCTCAGCGTTGGCGGCTGCGACGCAGGACATCTGGAACTCGTGGCTCGAGCCGAGCAGCGGCCGGTCGGCCAGCGGCTTCCCGTAGGCGTCCGTGACGATTGCGCCGCCCTCCTGGAGGCAGATCGTCGCCGCTGCCAGGTCGTACGGGGAGTTGTTGAGGACGGCCCCGCCGCCCACCCGCTCGAACTCGGCTCGCATCCCCGGGACGTCGTCGACCATGCGCGGCCCGGGCTCGACATAGGCGTCGAGCTGGCCGGTGACGATCCTCGTCATGTCAAAGGTGGCGGAGCCGAGGTCAAAGGTCCCGCCGCCGACCGACGAGGTGTCGATCAGCCCCGCGAGCACCTCCACCAGCGCCCGAGCGGGGCGGCCGCGAAAGCCGTAGGTCCAGAACATCCGCTCGAGGGAGGTGTTCCGCGAGAGCTGCGCCGCCGGCTCCAGTCCCTGCCCCCGCTCCGCGACGAAGCTCGCTCCGCTCTTCAGCTCCAGGACGCAGCCGACCTGCACGTCGGCCATGGTCGGCTCTCCGTCGAGCCGGGCGGCGGCCACGGAGACACACGACGACTCCAGGCCGGCCAGCGCCGGGCGGGTGCCGTCGATCGGGTCGACGATCAACACCCACTCGGCCGCGGGACCGGAGGGGGAGACCATGCCGCGGTCCTCCGAGTAGAAGGAGACCTCCGGCGCACGCTCGGCCAGGAATGCCTCCATCCTCGCCTCGGCCCGCTCGTCGATCCCGAAGGTGACGTCGCCGCCCTCCGCCTCGCCCGAGTGGACGCGACCGGCGTGCGCACCCAGGTGGGGGAGGACCTCCTCGCGCAGGGTCGACGCGAGGTCTGTAACCAGCTCGCGGATCTGCATTGCGGTCCTTCTTACTGGTTTACGTCGGCCGGGCGCGAGCCGAGCGTGACGTCGACCGTGGCGGGGTGCCCGCCCCTGATGATGTCGAGCTTGACCGTGTCGCCTGGCTTGTGCAGGGCGACCAGCTTGGAGAGATCGTTGTTCTGGAAGACGGGCTTCCCGTCGACCGCGATCACGACGTCTCCGCCGGTCTTGACGTGCTGCAGCTGGAAGGTCGTCTCGCCCGTCGATCCCTTCAGGCCGGCCTTGTCGGCGGGGCTGTCACCGACGACGTCGGTGATCATGGCGCCGCTCTTGGTATCGAGGCCGAGGTGCTCGGCGAGTTGCGGGTAGAGCGACTCGCTGGTCACCCCGAGGAAGGCGTACTCCACCTTGCCACCGTTGCGGAGCTGGTCGAGCGAGTGGCGCACCGAGGTGACCGGGATGGCGAAGCCGACGCCGGAGTTGCTGCCGGAGCTCGAGGCGATCTGCTCGTTGATGCCGATCACCTCTCCCTTCGAGTCGAGCAGGGGTCCGCCGGAGTTGCCGGGGTTGATCGACGCGTCGGTCTGGATCGCGTTGTCGATTCCGAAGTTGGTGAGGCCCTCCACCGTGCGGTTGGTCGCCGAGATCACCCCGACCGAGAGGGACTGGGTCTCGCCGAAGGGGCTGCCGATCGCCGCCACCGGCTCGCCGACGGCGAAGGCCGAGCGGTCGGACAGGGGTACCGGCACGATGTTCAGGCCGTCCGGGTCCACCTTGATCAGCGCGACGTCCGCATCGGCGTCGAAGCCGACGATCTGGGCCGGGACCCGGTTGCGGTCGCCGAACTCGACGAAGACCTGCTTGGCCTCCTGCGGAGTCCCGCCGCCGTTGAGGTGGCCGCCGCTGGTGACCACGTGTGCGTTGGTGACGATGTCGCCGTCCTTGTCGACCACGAACCCGGAGCCCTGGCCGGCGGAGCTGCCGCTGCTGCCGAGGACCGAGCTCCCGCCGCCGTTGAAGACGGAGGTGATCGTCACCACGCCGGGAGAGACGTCCTTGTAGATCTGGGCGGGGTTGAAGCTGCCGCTGCTCGATTGGATCACGACCTGCTGGGCGGTCGTCGGCGTGGCGGCCGCCTCCGTGCTCGAGTTGTCGCCGCCGCCCCCGCAGCCGGTGGCGATGAGGGCCGTCGCCACGGCCGCCAGGATCAGGCTTTTCAGCCTCACGCCGCGACCCCTTCGGGCTCCCGCTGCCGGCTGCGGCGCTCGGCGACGGGGAGGCTGAGGGTGAACGCGGTGTGTCCCCGACGCGAGACCACCGCGAGCCGGCCGTCCATGCGCTGCGCGAGCTCGTCCGCGATGGCGAGCCCGAGGCCCGAGCCCGCGGCCGTGTCGCCCGTGTAGAAGCGATCGAAGACCTTGTCGATCGCCCTCGGGTCGATGCCCTTCTTGGCGTCATCGCCGACGATCAGCTCCGCGGTGTCGCTGCCGCGCACGGCCGTGACCGTCACGTTCGTTGCCTTCGGGGTGTGGGTGATGGCATTGTCGATGAGAATACGGATGATTTGTGAGACTCGATTTAGGTCGGCCAGCGCGACCACCTGGCCACGCCCGCGAACCTGGAGCGTTGACCCTCCTGCCTTGGCGGCGGGACGGAACTCGTTGGCGACCTGACGCGCGACCTCCTTCAGATCCACCTGCTCCCGCCCTATCTCCATCACGTCCGCGTCGAGGCGGGAGAGGTCCAGGAGGTCGATGGTGAGCTTCTGCAGCCGCTCGATCGCCCCGCGCATTTCGGCGACGAAGGCCCTCCGCTCGGCCGCGGTCGGATCTTCCGTCTCCAGCAGCTCGACGAAGCCGCCCAGCGAGAAGATCGGGGTGCGCAGCTCGTGCGAGGCGTTGGCGATGAACTCCTTCCGGGAGCTGTCCAGGCGGGCCAGGCGCCGCTGCATGTCGTTGAAGCTGCGCGCCAGCTGACCGAGCTCGTCCGAGGAGTCGACGGGGATCGGCTGGTCGAAGTGGCCGTCCGCGACCGCCTCCGCCGCCTGGCGCATCCGCCGGAGCCGGCGCGAGACCGCACCCGATGCCCAGAAGCCGATCAGTGAAGCGGCGATCAGGGCGATCCCTCCCGCGATCAGGATCTGACGGCGGACGAGCGCAACGTCGTCATTCACCTCGGCCAGCGGGGTCGAGAGCACCTGGACCCAGCGCGTCTGGCCGCCCCAGTCGATCGGGACGGCTGAAGTGGCGACACGCGTTCCCGCGACATGCTCCACACCGGACGCGATGTTCCCGTCGGAGATCGCCGCATCCGCGGTCAGGTAGCGGCCCTGGATCGCGGTGGCCTCGGCCTCGGAGTCGGCCACCACGAAGGCCGGCGCCGGGCCGCCGGACACGTCCCGGACGGCGAGCAGGGTCACCCTGCTCTCGGTGGACTGCGCTGTGGTGCGGACCAGCTCTGAAACCTGCCGCTGCGAGGCTCCAGACTCGAGGGCCTGAGCCAGCCGGGGCGCCTGCTCGTTGCCGAGCCTCTCGAGGCGGCGAAGCTTCTCGGCGGTCAGGCTCGACTCCAGCTGCGGGACCACGTACAGGTAGACGAACCCGATCGCCGCCGCCGTGATCAGCGTGATCAGCGCCACCAGCCGATTACGGAGCGTGTTGAGTCTCAATCGCGGTCCGTATCACGGAAGCGGTAGCCGACGCCGCGCACCGTGAACAGGTACTCGGGCTGCTTGGCGTCGGACTCCAGCTTCTCGCGGAGGTGCCGGATGTGGACGTCGACCGTGCGAGGGTCGCGATAGGTGGAGTCGCCCCAGATGTGCTCCAACAGCATCTCGCGCGTATAGACGCGGCCGGGAGCCGCGGCGAGGGTGGCGAGGATCTCGAACTCGACGTAGGTCAGCTGAACCGGCTCGGAGTCGAGCAGCACGGAGCGGCGCTCGAAGTCGATCTCGAGACCCCCGGCGCGAATCGGCTCGCTGTCCGGGGGCGCCCCCGCTCCCGCCATGTTGCCCCTGCGCAGCGCCGCCTTGACGCGGCTTCGGAACTCGCGCACCGAGAACGGCTTGGTGATGTAGTCGTCGGCCCCCATCTCGAGGCCGGCGACCTTGTCGACCTCGTCCCCCTTCGCCGTCAGCATGATGATCGGCACCTGGCTGCGGGTGCGCAGCCGCCTGCACACCTCAATCCCATCCAGCTTCGGGAGCATGATGTCGAGAACCACGAGATCGAACCGCTCTTCGCCAAAGCGATCCAGGGCTTCCTGCCCGTCCTTTGCTTCCACCACCTCATACCCTTCCTTGCGGAGCGGGTAGGTGAGAAGCGTCTGCACGGCCTGCTCATCGTCCACGAGCAGGATCCGCGCCTGTCCTCGTGCCATGCCTGAAGGTTAGAAGGCAAGCCAGTGATCGATTTGCGCCTCTACAGATTCGCGCTGCTCGCCGTGCCGGTCGCGGCCGTGATAGCGATGTTCTCGCTACAGGGCGTGCCCTCTCCGCTTTCGGGCGGGGTCCCCCCGGACGCCTTCGACCCGTCGAGCGCCGCCCCGCTCGCGAAGCAGCTCGCCGACGCGTCCGCCTATCCCACGCCCGGCTCGGCCGCCGACAACGCGATGGCGGACCAGGTCAAGACTCAGTTCTCGGGGATCGACGGGGCGGCGGTCTCGGAGCAGCGCTTCGACGGCTCCTTCCACGGACACGACGTCCACCTGCGCAACCTGATCGCCACCCTTCCGGGCGATTCCGACCGCCAGATCGCGCTGATCGCGCCGCGGGACGTCGCCCAGGGCAGCGGCGCGCTGACCGGCGCCGCGTCGACCGCCGCGATGCTCGAGATCGCCAACAGCTTCTCGGGCTCCTCCCACCACAAGACCCTCGTCTTCGTGTCCACGGACGGATCGAGCATCGGAGCGCTGGGGGTGAAGCGCTTCATCCGCGACTACAGCGATGCCCCGCTGCTCGACGCCGCCATCGTCCTGAGCCAGCCCGCCGTGCAGCACCCCGCCGTGCCCCTGGTGATCCCATGGTCCACCGGCCCGCAGAGCACCGCCAGCCAGCTGGAGGACACGGCGAACTCGACCGTCTCGAAGGAGCTGGGGACGCCGGCCGGCGACGAGGGGCCGCTCGCCGACCTGTTCAGGCTCGCCCTGCCGGCGGGACTGGGGGAGCAGGGCCCACTGGTCGAGGCGGGTCTGCCCGCCGTTCGCCTCTCGTCCGATGGCGAGCTGCCGCTCGATCCGTCGCGGGACATCTCCGACGAGTTCAGCACGGACACCTTCGCTCGCTTCGGCCGCGCCGCGCTCTCGCTGATCCTCGCGCTCGATTCGTCGCCGCGCGCGGTCGAGCACGGGCCGAGCGGCTACATCGGGCTGGCCGGAAACCTGCTGCCCGGATGGACGATCGCGATGCTGGCGCTCTCGCTCCTCCTGCCGGTCGGCGTCGCCGCGGGCTCCGGGCTCGCGTCCGGGGCGCGAAGCCCGATCGAGGCGGCGCGTGGCTTCCTCTGGACCGCGCTGCGGGCAGTGCCGTTCCTCGGCGCGCTGCTGCTGCTTCTCGCCGCCGCGCTGGTCGGCCTGCTGCCCAGCCCGGAGTTCCCCTTCGATCCGCGGATTGAGTCCCTCGGCGCCGGGGGAACGATCTCGGTGGTGGCGGCGGTGCTCGGCTACGGTGCGATCGCATTCTTCCTGCGGCCGCTGCGACCCCCGCCCGCGCCGGCGGTGAGCAGCGCCGCGCCGGCCGCGCTCTCGGCCGCCTGCCTGGCCGCCCTCGGGGTGTGGGCGGTCAACCCGTATATGGGGCTCCTGGTGGCGCTGGGGCTGCAGGCGTGGCTGGCCGCCGCCACCCGGCCGGCCGGCGGCCGGCTCGCCGCCGCCGGGCTCGTCCTCCTGGGGCTGCTGCCGTTCGTGGCGCTGGTCGCCAACCTCGCCGGCCGATTCGATGCGGGCCTCGGGGTCTGGCACGACCTGGTGCTGATGCTCGCGGACGGTCAGATCGGCGCGACCCTGGCGCTGCTCTTCTGCGTTCTCGCCGGCTCGGGGGTCGCGCTCGTCGCGGTCGCAGGCCGTGGCCCCGCTCGGCCGCCCGCCGAGATGACGCCGGAGGGGGGCGGCGAGATCTCGGTGCGCAGGCAGCCGAGCGTCCGCGAGGAGGGTTCAGGGCCAGCCGACGAACCCGAGGACGAGGACGAGCGCGAGACGAGCCCGGAGCCCGAGCCTCAGCCCGAGCCCGAGAGGGATCCCCGTCTCTGGTCGAAGCCGCTTGGCTGGATCTCGCCGCCGCCGGGAAGGCGCAGCGCTACGCCGCGGCCCTCCGCCACGTAGCCGATCTCGGTCAGCGCCGATCCGGCCCCGGCTTCGGCGACTGCCTCCGAGGCGGCGCCGATTCTCCCGGGCGCCAGGGTGACGAGCAGCTCATAGTCCTCGCCCCCCGTCGCCGCCAGCTCCAGGGCGGCGCCCAGCCCCCCGGCGACCTCCTCCACTCCCTCCGCGAGAGGGATCCGGTCCAGGTCGATCTCCAGGCGGCAGCCGCTGGAGCGCGCCAGGTGGCCGGCGTCCGCCCCGAGGCCGTCGCTGACGTCGATCATCGCCGTTGCGCCCGCGTCCGCCAGAGCCCGCCCCTCCCGCAGGCGCGGCGCCGGGTCCAGCTGACGGGAGAGCAGGGCCTCCCTCAGCTCCGGCGAGAGCGACGGGGGCTCGCCGCCGGAGTCCATCAGGGCCAGTGCGGCCGCGGCGCCGCCCAGCCCCCCGGTCACCGCCGCCACGTCGCCGGGACGGGCGCCGCCTCGGGTGATCAGGCCGCCGCCTGCGGGCTCGTAGCCGACCGCCGTGACCGACACGACCAGGACTCCGGAAGAGACCAGGTCTCCACCCGCCACCGTGACCCCTTCTCGCGAAGCGACCTCGGCCAGCCCGTCCGCGATGCCCAGCAGGAACTCGTCCGGGAGCTCCGAGGGTGCGGCGACAACCACGTAGGCCTCTCCCGGCGAGGCGCCCATCGCGGCCAGGTCGGAGAGCCCGGCGGCCAGCGCCTTGCGGCCGATCGCCGGGGCGGGGAAGTCCTCGAGCCGGAAGTGCACCCCGTCGACGATGGCGTCCACCGACACGGCGCTCGCCGTGCTCGGCTCCACGACGGCGGCGTCGTCCCCGCTCGGCACGCGCACCCGGTCTCCGTGCTCCGGCAGCCGCTTGTTGATCGCGGCGATCAGGTCGAACTCGGTGGCCGACATGGACTTAGGCTAGGCCCTTGCTGACGATCGAGATCAAGGTCACGCCCAGGGCCAGCCGGGATGAGATCGCCGGGATGCGGGACGGGGTGCTCGCGATTCGCGTCACCGCGGCGCCCGTGGATGACGCCGCCAACCGGGCCGCCGTCAAGCTGATCGCAAAGCGCGCCGGCGTGGCTCCCAGCCGGGTCAGGATCGCGAGGGGGGCGCGCGGCCGGCGCAAGCGGATCGAGATCGAGGGCGCGGGACCCGAGCTCCTGGACAGGCTTACGGGGTAGTGCCCCCGCTGGGGGGTGGCTCCTGTGTCGGCGCTGGGGTGGGTGTCGGCTCCGGTGTCGGAGTCGGTTTCGGCTTGGGCGTCGGGGCGGGCTTCTGGCCCACGCCGGGCGCGTAGGCGCCCTTGTTGTTGTCGTTGTTGTTGCCGCTGTCGGTCGTCGTGGTCTGGGTGGAGGTGGACGATCCGCACGAATACGAGCTCGAGGAGCTGCTCGAGGTCGACGAGCTGCTGCTGCAGGAGCTCGAGCTGGACGACGTGTGGGCCCCGTGATACGCCGTCAGGTCGGGCAGGCTCGAGGGAACCTGGAAGTCGGGGCAGTTGCCCCCCGTGGCGGCCTCCATGTAGGAGCGCCAGATCGGCCCGGAGGTGGGGCCACCGTAGCCGGTGTAGTCGCGCGAGAGCGGGTGCCCGGTCCAGACGGCGGTCGAATAGAGCGGCGTGTAGCCGACGAACCAGGCGTCCGACAGCCCTTCGCTGGTGCCGGTCTTGCCGGCCTCCGACGAACAGCCGATGCTCGTGTAGCCGGCGCCGGTGCCGCTGGTGATCACGCCTTCGAGGATCTTGGTGACCTCGTAGGCCTGCCCGGGAGTGAGAACGCGCTTGCCGTCGTTCGAGCCCGGCTCGTCGACCTTCCCGCCGGGGAAGACGACCCTGTCGATCGCGGTTGCGTCGTGATGCACGCCGCCGCTGGCGAGAGTGGCGTAGGCATCGGCCTGCTCCAGCGGGGTGATGCCGACGCTGAGCCCGCCGATCGCGTCGGCCGGCGGGATGAAGCAGTTCGGGCCGAGCTTGCACGGGATCTCGCGTGAGCCCTTGATTCCGAGCGGTGAGGTGATCCCCATCTCGTATGCGGTCTTGGCGATGTTCTCCGGGCCGACGTCGAGGCCGAGCTTCGCGAAGATCACGTTGACCGAATCCCAGGTCGCCACGTTGAGGGGCATGGTGCCGCCACCCGGCTCCGCATTGTTGACGGTCCAGGGCGAGCCGCCGGGGGTCTCCAGCGTCGCCGGCGAGCTGCCGTCGTAGTAGGTCGTGTCGGGGTCGATGCCCTGCTTGATCGCCGTCGTCAGGTCGTAGGCCTTGAACGAGGACCCCGGCTGGCGCTGAGCATGCGCGGCGAAGTTGAACTGGCTGCCCAACGAGTAGCGCTGGGTCGAGGCAAGCGCGACGATCTTTCCGTTCGAGGGGTCGACGGAGGCCAGCGCCGACGCCGGGCCGCCGCCCGAGTAGCAGACCGAGCAGGAGTCCACCGCACTCTGCGCTGCGTCCTGGAGCCGGGGCTGGATCGTCGTATAGACCTTGAGGCCGCCGTTCTGAATCGTGTTCAGCCCGTAGCGGTCCTCGAGCTCCTGCTTGACGAGGTCGAAGATGTACGGCTGGTTGATCCGGTTGTACTTGTGTCCGGGGTGGAGGTCGAGGGGCTGGTTGATCGCGTCCTCGAGCTCGCTTCCGGTGATGTCGCCCTGCTGGTTCATCGCCTGCAGCACCTCGTTGCGCCGAGCCAGCGCCGCCCGCGGATTGAGGAATGGGTTGTACTGGGACGGCGCCTGCGGCAGCCCGGCGATCATGGCCGCCTCCGGCAGGGTCAAATCCTCCGCGTGCTTCGAGTAGTAGGTGTCGGCCGCGGCCTCGACGCCGATTGCGGTGGCACCGTAGTTCGTCCCGTAGGGAGCGGTGTTCAGGTACTCGGTGAGGATCCAGTCCTTGGTGTGCTGGTCCTCCTCCTCATTGGCCAGGTGCGCCTCGATGATCTTGCGCTTGAGGGTGTGCTCCGGATCCGGGATGTACAGGTTGCGGACCAGCTGCTGGGTGATCGTGGAGCCACCCTCCACCGGCTTGCCCCCGGCGGTCAGGTCCTCCCAGCCGGCGCGGACGATCGCCGAAGGGTCGATCCCGCCGTGGTCGTAGAACCTCCTGTCCTCGATGGCGACCGTGGCGTCCTTGAGGTCCTGTGGGATCTTGTTGGCGCCGATCGGCTGCCGGATCGTGTCGGAATGGATCACCCCGATCAGGGAGCCATCGGCCGCGTAGACCTTCGACACCGTGCCCTTGGTGATCGGCCTCAGCGTCGCCAGCGAGGGCGCCGAGTTGTAGGTGTTGACCAGCCACAGGGCTCCCGCGAGGACTCCGACCGCAACGAAGGACATGGGAATGCCGATGCCCAGGAGGAGCTTCTTCCTGCCCGACTCCTGCAGGCGCCGGCGTCGTCTGCGCGATCTCTGCGACATAGCCTGAAGAGGGTACTCAGCGGGGGTTCAGGGGGATCTAAGTAACCCCGCCTCGCGCAGGACGCCTTGCGCCCGCTCACGGAGGTCCGTTTCGTGCGCCTCGCGGTCCGATCCGGCGTCGATCGCCGCCTTGACCTGCAGCCTCGCCCCCTCCGGCGTGAGCTCGATCAGGTGCGCGGAGGTCACCTCGCCGTGCTCCAGGGCCTTTCGGGCGCCCTCGACGTCGGCGTCGGGGGGTAACCAGAGGTCGACGGTGACCGGCGCGCTTTCGTTGCCGGCGGAGTGGTTGACGACGGAGTCGGTCGTGACCTTCTCGTTGGGAACCATGATCAGGCTGCCGTCGCCCCCGTCGACGCTCGTATACGTCAGTGAGATGTCGACGACGCGCCCATGGACCTCGTCCCCGATGGAGACCAGGTCGCCGATCCGGATCGGCTGCGTGAAGGCCACCACCACCCCGGCGACCAGATTGGCGATCACCTGCCGAGCCGCGAAGCCGATGATGATTCCCAGCACGGCGGTCGAGGCCAGCACCCCGGTCGCGAATCGCTTGATCGACGCGAACTGGCTGAGCGCCAGGGCGACCCCGATCAGGATGATCGCGAGGAAGAGCAGGCGGCGGATCAGGCGCAACCGGGTCCGGGATCCGCGTGAGAGCTCGCCGGTTTCGAGGCGAGTCGCGGCGTGGACCGCGCGTCCGATCAGCAGCCGGTCGACGATGATCGCGACGGCGATCGCCACCAGGAGCGTGATCGCCGCCGAGACCTCGTCGCCGTGGGCCTGCCAGAAGCTCTGATCTGCGGCCATGACCATGACGTCGGGCAGTATTCACTCAATGACCCGCGCTGTCTTCCTGGATGCCCTCGGCACGCTCGTTGAGCTCGAGCCGCCGTGGATCTCGCTGCGCGACATGGTCCCCGCCGAGGTCGGCGACGAGCGGCTGGTCGAGGCGCTCAGGGCCGAGATGGCCTACTACAAGGAGCACGCGCACGAGGGGCGCGACGAGGCCTCGCTCGCGGAGCTGCGCGAGCGTTGCGCTGCGATCGTCTCCGAGAGGCTCGGCTTCGAGATCACGGTCGACGAGCTGGTCGAGGCAATCCGGTTCTCCGCCTATCCCGACGCGGCGCCCGCGCTCGGCGCGCTCCGGGACCGAGGCCTGCGCCTGATCGCCGTGTCGAACTGGGATTGCGCGCTGCCCCGGGTCCTGGAGCGCTGCGGGATCGAGCGAATGCTCGACGGCGTCGTCACGTCGGCCGAGGCCGGCGCTCGCAAGCCTGACCCGGCCATCTTCACCGCGGCGCTCGAGCTGGCCGGCTGCGAGGCCGCCGAGGCGCTGCACGTGGGGGACACCGCCGAGGAGGACGTGGCGGGCGCCAGGGCGGCCGGCATCCGCCCGCTGCTGATCGACCGGGACGGCTCCGGCGGCGACATCTCCTCCCTGCGGGAGATCGATCAGCATCTCTGAGATGGAGGGCAAGGCGTACGCCGGATTCTGGTCGCGGGCACTCGCGATCTTCATCGACAACGCCACCTGGCTGATCGTGGTCTTCCTGATCTTGGGGTGGCTCCCAATCGACCCCGACCATGTCTCAGACCTGGCGGCGGGGATCGCCCTCGTCTTGGTCGTTTCGCTGTGGTTCAACTACTTCGCGTTCTGCGAGTGGCGCTGGGGCCAGACCGTCGGCAAGAACGCCGCCGGGATCGAGGTGCGCTCGGTGGATGGCGCCGAGCGCCTCACCTTCGGGCAAGCCAGCATCCGGAACCTGCTCCGGCTCGTCGACTTCTGGCTGGTCGGCGAGCTGATGATCGCCTCGCTGGAGCGCAAGCAGCGGCTCGGGGACAAGGCCGCGAAGACGGTGGTGGTACGGCGAAAGCTCGAGCTGACGAGAGCCGCGAATCCTGTGTCTTCGGCCAAGACGCCCCCGATCTCCGGCGGAGCGGAGCCGGCGGCTCCGCCCGCCCCGGCGCCCGCCAAGCCGCCGGAGAAGGAGGAGCCTCAGCTGCCCGAGATCCCATGGGGGTTGGGGGACTCCATCTGGGGGCTGATCGGCGGGCTGATCCTGGTGGTGATCGTGCCGCCGCTGCTGGTCCTGCCGTTCGACCCCAGCATCGCCGATCCCAACAAGGCGAGCGACGCCGGGATCCTGGCGACCCAGGCGATCTTCGACGGGTTCCTGATCGCCGTTGCGATCGGGATGGCGTCGGGGTGGCACTTCAGCCTGAAGCAGGCCCTGGGGCGGCTCGGCCTGAGGCGGTTCGAGCCCTCCGCGCTCGGCTGGATGTTCGCGGTGCTCGGCGCCTACTACGCCGGAGCGATCGCGTTCTCGGCCCTGGTGCTGCAGCCCGACCAGGAGGACATCGGCAAGGAGCTCGGGGTCTGCAACCCGGGCATCGGGATTGCGATCTTCGCCGTGATGGCGATCATCGTGCTGGCCCCGATCGCGGAGGAGATCTTCTTCCGAGGCTTCTTCTTCGCCGGCCTGCGGACTCGCTGGTCGCTGTGGCCTTCGGCCCTGCTCTCCGGAGCTGTCTTCGGGCTGGTGCACGCCCCCACCGGGCCGACAGCCGCGATCCCGCTCGCCGGGCTCGGGGTGGGGCTCGCCTGGCTCTACAACAAGACCGGGTCGCTGTACCCGTGCATCCTCGCCCACTTCCTCAACAACGCGCTCGCGATCAGCATCGTGATCGGCAAATGCTGAGCGACGGCCCGGCCCCCGCGGTGAGCGCCCGCGATCTGAGCAAGACTTACGGTGACCGCCTCGCCGTGGCCGGGATCGACTTCGAGGTCGAGCCCGGGATCTGCTTCGGCTTCCTCGGGCCGAACGGCGCCGGGAAGACCACGACGATGAAGACGATCTACGGCCTGGCGACGGTGGATGGCGGCGAGCTCCAGGTCCTCGGCATGGACGCGGCCCGCGAGCGCCGTGAGATCAAGAGCCGGCTCGGCGTGGTGCCCCAGGAGACCAACCTCGACGGCGACCTGACCGTGCGCGAGAACCTGCTGCAGCAGGCCCGCTACTTCGGGATCGACGGAGAGAAGGCCGCGGAGCGCGCCGACGAGCTGCTCGACTTCTCGCTGCTCGCCGAGCGCGCCGACGAGCGGATCCACGCGCTCTCGGGAGGGATGAAGCGGCGCCTGCTGATCTCCCGCGCCCTGATGGGGGATCCGGAGCTGGTCGTGCTGGATGAGCCGACGACCGGGCTCGATCCGCAGGCCCGCCTCGCGGTCTGGAACGCGCTGGACCGGCTGCGGCGCCGGGGCGTCACCCTGCTGATCACGACGCACTACATGGAGGAGGCGGAGCGCCTCTGCGACCGCCTCGTGATCATGGACGAGGGCCGGATCGTCGCCGACGGCAGGCCCGCCGACCTGGTGCTCCGGCACGTCGGCCGGGAGGTCCTGGAGCTGCGCCTGGAGGAGGGCTGCGATCCGGACCGGCTGGTGGGCTCCCTCGACGGCCGCATCCAGGGCCACGACCTCTCGGAGCGCACCCTGATGCTCTACGCCGACGACGCGGAGGGCCTGCTGGAGGGGCTCGACCACCAGAGCTTCCCGACCGAGTCCGCGCTCGTCCGGCGCGCGACCCTGGAGGACGTGTTCCTGCGCCTGACCGGAAGGAGCCTGCGGGAGTAATGGCGCTGGAGGAACCCGGATACGCCGGCCTCGGGCCCAGGATCCCGCTGCGCGACCTCGTTCCGGTCCCTCGGCTCGCCGGCGCCGTCTGGCTCCGGAACGCCCGCGTCTTCTCGAAGCTCTGGCGCGGGGCGCTGCTGCCGACCTTCCTCGATCCCTTCCTCTACCTGCTCGCGATGGGATTCGGCCTCGGAACCTACGTCGCCCACATCAACGGCATCCCCTACAAGGACTTCATCGCCCCGGGCCTGATCGCCTCGGCCGCCATGTGGTCCTCGGCCTTCGAGACGACCTACAACGTCTACTTCCGGATGAACGAGCTGCGGCTCTACGACAACGTGCTCTCGACCCCGGTAGAGGTCCAGGACGTGGTCGCCGGCGACCTGGCGTGGAGCGCGAGCCGCGCGACGGTCTACGGCTGCGTCGTGCTCGCGGTGGTGGCGGGCTTCGGGCTGGTCTCCTCCTGGTGGGCGCTGCTGATCCCGCCCTTCGTGATCCTGGGCGGCCTCTGCTTCTCGGTGATCGGCTACACGTTCACCACGCTGATCCCGAAGATCGACCTCTACTCCTACTTCTTCACCCTCGGGATCACCCCGATGTTCCTCTTCTCGGGGATCTTCTTCC
Source organism: uncultured Solirubrobacterales bacterium (assembly GCA_963815665.1). GTDB lineage: Bacteria > Actinomycetota > Thermoleophilia > Solirubrobacterales > 70-9 > DASUPK01. The sequence goes on from CAWFHN010000023.1 coordinate 203,956, forward strand.
CGTTCAACCAGCTGCCGGAATGGGTCAGCGTGGTGGCCTGGTTCATGCCGCTCTACCACCTGGTCGAGATCACCAGGGGACTGGCGACCGGCCCGGAGCTCGCCTCGATCCTGGAGAACGCGGCCTGGCTAGCCATCGTCAGCGCGATCCTCTTCACGATCCCGGTGAGGGCGCTGCGCAAGAAGCTCGTCGCCTAGCAGCCGTCCCCGGGCGTCGGAGCGCCACGGTTAGAGTCCTGACCGTGGATCTCGACGCGGCGCGTGCCTTCCTCCGCGAGCATCATCGCGGCGTTCTCGTCACCCGCCGGCTGGACGACGGCGTTCAGCAGAGCCCGGTTCTGGTGAACCTGGACGGCGAGGGGCGGGCGATCATCTCCAGCAGGGAGACCGCTTACAAGGTCAAGAATCTTCGCCGCGATCCGCGCGCCCAGGCTTGCGTCTTCACGGAGCGGTTCTTCGGCCAGTGGCTCTTCGTCGAGGGCGTTGCCGAGGTGCTCTCGCTGCCGGAGGCGATGGATCCGCTGATCGACTATTACCAGCGATTCCCGGATGAGAACCCGGACTGGGACGACTACCGGGCTCGGATGGAACGTGAACGGCGGGTGCTGATCCGAATCGAGCTCGAGCGGGCCGGTCCGGATCGCCAGGGCTGAGCTCCGCGCAACCGCATCTGGCCGCCCGATCGTGCACAATCCCGCCTCGTGATTCGAAGGGGAGGGATATTCGTCGCTCTGATCGCCGCCGCCGCGGCGTTCGCGCTTCCCGCTGCCGCGGCGAGCGCCGCGACCGGTCCGCCGACGCTCGCGCTGAACGGCCCGAAGAAGCCCGGGCTGCTCAGCAAGGTGACCGCGAACGGCGCCATCCCCGGAGCCACGGCGGGCGCTCAGGTGACGATCACCGTCGAGGCCAGCGGCCGGACCGTGGACAAGAAGCAGCTCTCCGTCGGCGGGGACGGCAAGTTCTCCTTCCCGTTCATCGTCGACTCCTGCTGCAAGTATCAGGTGACGGCCACGAGCGGAGGCCAGAGCTCGCCCGCGCAGCGGTTCACCGTGAGGGTCCCGAAGCACCTCCACAAGGGAGCGGTGACCCGCCTCTACAACCAGTCCCTGGTCGATGAGGGCTACTACGTCGGCCGCAACGTCGGCAGCCACTACGGGCTCGGGTCTCAGCTCGCGACCCTCGCCTATCGCAAGGTCAACAACATGGCCAGGAACTACCAGTACAAGCCGGTCATCTTCCGCAAGCTGCTGATGGGGAGGGGCGGGTTCCGGCCCCGCTACCACTCGGGCCACCACGTCGAGGTCGACATCTCGCGCCAGGTGATGGCGCTGGTGAACGGCGGCCACGTCGTTGCGACCTTCCACGTCTCGACCGGGAAGCCCTCGACGCCGACCGTCCGGGGGACCTACCACTTCTACCGCAAGGACGCGGGCTACAACTCGGAGGGCATGTACTACTCCGTCTACTTCATCCGCGGGTACGCCACCCACGGCTACAACCCGGTGCCGATGCACGAGGCCGCGAGCCACGGCTGCGTCAGGAACCCGATCCCGTTCTCGACGTACATCTACAACTGGATCAACCTCGGCGACGCGATTCACGTCTATCTGTAGGAAGTAGCCCCTCCCTATCCTCGGAGGTATGAGGGTTCTGGTCGCAGGGGCGACCGGCGTGATCGGCCGGCCGCTCGTCAAGCAGCTTCGTGAGGCGGGGCATGACGTCGCAGGGACGACGAGGTCCCGCCCCGAAGCGGTGCGCGAGCTGGGCGCCGACCCCATCATCGTGGATGCCCTGGACACCGACGCGCTGCGGAGCGCCGTGGTCGAGGCGCGGCCCGAGGTCGTGATCAACCAGCTCACCAATCTGCCATCCCGGCTCAACTACCGGAAGGCCGAGCGGACCTTTGGGGCTACAACCGAGCTCCGAGGGAGGGTGGGCCCCGCACTGGCCGGTGCGGCGGCAGAGGCAGGAGCGCGGCGGTTGATCGCGCAGAGCGTCTGCTTCTTCTACGCCTCGACCGGCCAGCGAGCTCACGCCGAGGACGACCCGCTCATCCAGCTGCCCCCGGGGACCCCCGCCGCGCAGGGCGTGATCGCGCTGGAGTCACTCGAGAGCTCGACGACCGAGACGCCCGGCATCGAGGGCGTGGTTCTCCGCTATGGCTTCTTCTACGGGCCGGGCTCGGCCTATGCCAGCGACGGCGCCTGGGCCGAGGACACACGCAAGCGGCGATTCCCGATCGTCGGCAAGGGCAGCGGGATCTTCTCCTACATCCACATGGACGACGCGGTGTCGGCGACGATTGCGGCGCTCGACCGCGGAGCCGGCATCTACAACGTCTGCGACGACGATCCGGCCCCGCTGTCGGAGTGGCTCCCCGTCTACGCGGAGGCGCTCGGCGCTAAGCCTCCGAGGCGGGTCCCAGTCTGGCTGGCGAGCCTGGTTGCAGGCAAGCAGGCGGCCGCGATGTCGACCTCGCTCGAGGGCGCCTCTAACGAGAAGGCGAAGCGCGAGCTCGACTGGCGGCCGAAGTACCCGAGCTGGCGCAAGGGCTTCGCCGAGGCGCTGGGCTAGTCGCGCTCCCGGCGCGCGACCGTTGCCGTGCCGATGCCCAGGATCGCCGCGAGCAGCAGGCCCCCGGCGAGCACGAACAGGACGTAGACGAAGTCCTTCGTCCCGTTGCGGCCGAAGCTGATCACGGGCTGGACGGCGCCGGGAACGCTGGTCGGCGAGACAGCCTCGTAGTCACCGGCCTCCGGGACCCTGAGCTTGGCGATCGAGCGCCGAACGTAGTCGCCGTCGTTGAACTGGTTGAAGGCATATGGCGTGGAGCCGAGCAGCAGCTGCCCGTTGGTGGTGCGCACCCGCAGCCTCAGATTCGACGGGACGCTGAGCGGCGAATGCTCGAAGCTGCCCGTTCGCTCCCCGTAGAAGATGATCACGTCCCCCGCCGGCAGGTTCACCGACTCGCGTCCGGGAACCGGGACCTGGCCGTAGGCATGGGCGTCGCGGCTGGCCCCAACCGCCTCCACCACCAGGAGCACGACCGCGACGACGATCGTGATGCTCGCGGTGGCCACCGCGAGCCTGTACCCCGTCCGCATCGGAGGAATCCTAGGATGCCCCGATGCCGGCGGATCTAGAGGGCGCGCACGACACCCTGCTCGCGGAGCTGCGCGAGCACGCTCTGGTGATCGGTGAGGTCACCCTCTCCAGCGGCCAGACCGCGCAGTACTACGTCGACGCCAAGCGGGCGATCCTGCGACCCCCGGCCTTTCGCGCCGCCGGCGAGCTGATCGCCGCGGAGGCGGCCGAGCGCGAAGCGACCGCAGTCGGCGGGATGACGATGGGCGCCGACCCGCTCGCCAGCGCCGCCATCGGCTCGGAGGCCGGCGACGGGCTGATCGCCTTCTTCGTCCGCAAGGAGAAGAAGCAGCACGGCCTGCAGCGCTGGATCGAGGGGCCGGTGCTCGAAGCGGGCACCCGCTGCCTGGTGGTCGAGGACGTCGTCACCACCGGGGGCTCGACGGTGCGCGCGATCGAGCGCATCCTGGAGGAGGGCCACGAGGTGGCCGGCGTGGTCTCGGTGGTCGACCGGCTTGCCGGGGGCGGCGAGGCGATCGAGGAGGCGGGCGGAGCGCCCTACCGGCCGCTGGTCACGATCGACGAGCTCTACCCGGAGCGCCCGGACCGCTGATTTGTTGCCGATCAGGATCGCTTTCCTGGCGGCTTTGCGAGGATGCCCGGCTCATGTCTGTGCAAGGGCGAGCGCGACCCGTTTCGGGGAGCATGACTTGGCGGGAGGTGGGGCTCGCCGCGATCGGCGCCGTTCTCCTTGCGCTCGTGATGACCTGGCCGCTGGTCCTGCACCTGGGGAGCACGGTGCCGCGCGACATCGGCGACCCGCTGGCCGAGGCCTGGCAGCCGGCCTGGGGCGGCCACGCCCTGCTCCACCAGCCGCTGCATTACTTCGACGCGAACCGCTTCTGGCCGCTCAAGGACTCGCTGGCCTTCGGCGACGCCCTGATCGGATACGCGCCGTCGGGGATCATCGGCACCGGCCCCCACGCCGCGATGGTCCGCTACGACCTGCTGTTCATCTTCGCCTACGCGCTCGCATTCTTTGGCGCGTATCTGCTCGCCCGCGAGCTCGGCCTGGGCCCGGTTGGCGCCGTCATCGCCGGCGCGGCGTTCGCCTACGCGCCCTACCGGCTGGAGCAGGACGGCCACCTCCAGGTGATCTCGAGCGGCGGCATCCCCCTGGCGGCGGCTTTTGCGTTACGGAGCATCCGCCTGAGGCGGCCCTGGTGGCTGTTCGGGGCCTGGCTGGTGGCGGCCTGGCAGGTCTCGATCGGCTGGGTGCTCGGCCTGCCCTTCGCCTACGGCGTCGCTGGGATCGTCCTGGTCGCGGTGGTCGCGTGGCTGGTCCGCGCCAGGCCGCCCGTCCCGCGCCGGATGGTCGTCGCCGGGGCGGCCGGCGCCCTCGTCTTCGTCGCGGTCTCCTACTGGATCGCGCACCCGTACCTCTACATCGCCGACAACTTCCCGGCCGCGAAGCGAAGCCCACACGAAGTCGCCGCCTTCTCCGGTCCCCTCAAGGTCTTCCTCACCGCGCCCGAGGAGAACTGGGTCTGGGGCGCGGCCACGGCGGGCATTCGCGACACCCTCACCACCTGGCAGGAGAAGGCGCTCTTCCCCGGCGCGGTGATCCTGGTGCTCGCCGTCGTCGGCCTCTGGTCGAGCAGCCTGAGCAAGCGATGGCGCGTCGGGCTGGGGGTCGCCGTCGTGGCGATCATGGTGCTGGAGCTCGGGTTCCGCGAGTCGGGCGGCCTGCTCTGGCCCTATCGCGTCCTCTACGACGCGCTGCCGGGATGGGACGCGATCCGGACGCCCGGGCGCCTGGCGACGTTCTCATCGCTGGGGCTTGCCCTGCTTGCGGCGGCCGGCGCCGAGGCCGCGATCCGGGCGGCCGGACGAAAGCGATGGCCCGCCTGGTCCGCGATCGCCATCGCCGGCGTGCTGGCCCTCGCGATCGTCAGCGAGGGCCGCAGTCTGCCGTTTGATCCCTTCGACAACCAGGCGGAGCCGGAGGTGCCACCCGCACTCGCCTCCACCGCAGACATCCCGCAACCGCAGCTGCACCTGCCGGCGCTCACCGCCAAGGAGAACCGCGCGTATCAGCTGGAGTCCGCCCAGGGCTTTCCCGACATCGTCAACGGCAGAGCCAGCACCAATCCCGCCGTGGTGCTGAACCTGGTCCGCGACATGGCCAACTTCCCCGACGCCGCGACGGTCCGCGAGCTGCAGACCTACGGCGTGCGCACCGTGGTCCTTCACCCCGGGTTGACGAACGGGACGCCCCAGGCGCGCGCCGTGCGTAGGCCCATCGCCGGGCTCGCGCTGAGGCGCTACCGGCTGGCGGATCGCCCCGGGCTGGTCTTCTACGAGGTGGGCTCGTCGAACGCCGGTACCGGCCCGAGCGCCGGCTCTCGCACCGGAGGCACCTCGGGGCCGGACTGAGCGCGTCGCTCGCGGAGCCGGATCACGCTCAGGGTCGCGAGGGATAGCAGCAGCGCCGAGGCGACCAGCCAGAGCGCCGACATGTTGCCCCGCGAGAGCGGGCTGATGTCGTCGCCGGCGATCCCGGGGCCGACCGCCGAGACGCATGCCCAGGTCAGAAGGGCGGGCACCGCGAAGCGGAAGTCGGTCAGTGACGTCGATGGAGTGGCCCGGACCGCGAGCACGACCGCGGTCAGCACCGCCGCCAGCAAAGGGGCGACCGCGAGCCACGCGTTCGTGACGCCGAACGCCGTCAGCACGGTGTGCTCGAGCTTGCCCTCCGCCAGCCAGTCCGCCCAGGTCCCGGTTCCCTGCTTTCCGAGCAGCGGGTAGGTCAGGGTCCCGATCAACATCAGCAGCCCCGACGGGATCGCGAACCCAAGTGTGAGGGCGGGAAGTCGCTTGTAGGCGTAGGGCAGCCCGAGCGCGACGAAGGGCAGGGCGGGGATCAGGAAGCGCGGGCCCGGGGTGCCGCCTCCGAACGGCAGCCAGTAGCCGCTGTTGTAGATGAAGTAGGCGGCGGCGATGGCGAGGATCGTGTTCGCCTCGGCCCGGTGCCCGTCGCGGCGCATCATGAACACGCCGACGACGCACATGACGAGGATCGGGGTGAGGACGAGCAGGCCCCGACCCGCGAGCAGCAGGCTGACGGCGCTGTCGAAGCGCGGCGCCGTGATCCCGAAGAAGCCGTGGCTGTTGAGGCCGAGCACGTCGTGGCCGCTCGCCCCGGGGAAGGCGACGGCGTCCCCGTAGGCCAGCTTGAGCGGGTTGCCGAAGGCCCAGAGGTTGAAGGCGAGCATCGGCAGCGCCCCGAGCACGGTGCCGCCCGCATACGCGGTTGCGCGCTTGATGCGAGGGCGCGCGCCAGCGCGACCCGTCTCATGTTGGTTCCTGCGGGAGAGCGCGTAGCCGAACAGCACCACCCCGACCAGACCGGTTTGGAACTCGAAGGTCACCGCGAGCCCCGCGAGCAGGCCCGCGCCCGCCACCGTCCGGAGGCTCGGAGGCCCGTCCCTCTCCTTCATCAGCAGGCAGAAGGCCGCGAAGCCGATGCCGGCCGAGATCACGTGGGAGAAGAACTCGGCGGCGAAGGTCATCACCACCGTCGCCAGGCCGAATGTGATCGCCGCCGCGGTGCCGTAGCCGGGCAGGAAGCGGTCGGCGGCCCAGCGCACCCCGAGCAGCAGCAGGATCCCGGGGATCACCGCCGCCAGCAGCGTGAGCGCCCAGACGATCGGCGTCGACTCCTCGACCGCGTGCTGGACCCGGATGCCGCGCTCCACGTTGTAGCCGAAGTTCTCCAGCGGGATGACGCTACGCGGGTACCACTTCGGGTGGGCGGTCTGCCGCTCGTTGTTCACGGCGGCCCGGGCCAGCTTGTCCCCGCCGAGGCTCTCGATGGCCTTGTACAGGGGGGTGGTGAGGGCGGCGACGCCGGGGCTCTTGACGGAATAGAAGTGCCCGTCGACCCAGGCCTTGTCGTTCGTGTCCCAATGCCACTGGTCGATCTGGGTTTGGCCCTTGGAGAATGCCTGAACCTGGTCGAAGTGGCCCATCTGGGCCCATCCCTGCTGGTGCATGACGAGGCCCCAGGCGAGCCCGAGCGCGACCACGGCGGCGACGCCCGGGCGCGTCCGGATAGACGCGAGGGTCCTCCGCAATGGGGAACCCGTTTCACGTGCCTGTTGGATGCGCCTCATGAGGGCGGCGATTGTACGCGGCAGAGGACCATGGTCCACGGGGTCGGACTTCTCACCTCGACTACCTCGAAACGGCGGGTGAGAAACCGCACGAACTCCCGCTTGGACCAGTGGTTCAGGTGCCCTGGAGTGTTTCCCAGGTCCCCGACGTAGCAGAGCCGAGCCAGGTTGAGGGCCCGCCAGAGCGGCTCTCGGGGAACGCTGGCGATCAGCCAGGGACCGGCGAGCGCGGCGAGCACGTCGAGCGCCGCCTCGGGGTCGGCGAGATGCTCGAGCACTTCGCAGCAGAGGATCAGCTCGGCGGCGTGCGCGGCCGAGTCAAGGTCCTCTACCGCGGTCGCCTCGAAGTCGATCTCGACGCCCGCCGCGGTCGCCCGCCGGCTCGCCTCGTCGAGCACCCGCGGGAAGACGTCGGTGGCGTGCATGCGGATCCCCCGCCGCGCGAGGCGGATTGCGAGCTCTCCCTCCCCGCAGCCGACTTCGTGGGCCTCGGTGGCCCCTGTCAGCTCGACCAGCTCGTCGAGCCGGGTCATGAAGCCCGCCATCAGCCGCCGTGCGACCGGATTCGAGGTGCCGTACTTGTCGTAGACGTTTCCGCCGGGCTCGGCGGTCACCGGGCGAGGGGGGTTTCGATCGTCGCGATGGTGAGCGGCCGGGCCGTGTCTCGATCCCCGCGCTCGTAATTGGAGGGCTCCACGCCCGCCTCCAGCTCCAGGCGCCTGACCCTCTCATAGACGCGCTGCGCGATCGCCCGCTGGCCCGCGAGCGCGTCGCCGATGATCCCCAGGGCGAACATCTGAACCGCCGCCAGCATCAACACGGCGCCGAGGATCAGGGACTGGATGTGTCCGCTGCGGTCGCCGTTGACGATCCAGTCGAAGAGGAAGGGCGACCAGGCGGCGAGCGCGAGCACGCTGAAGACGACGGCGAGCATCATGAACACCCGCAGCGGCTCGTACAGCGTGTAGGCGCGGAAGATCGCGTAGGCGTTGCGGCGGACGTAGGCCGAGGTCGAGCCGAAGAGGCGGGAGTCGCGCTCTGTCGGGTTGGGCGAGATCGCGACGTCCTCGATCGCCACCGACATCTTGCCTGCCTGGATCAGGCTCTCGAGCGTGTACGTGTAGCGCGACACGACGATCAGCTGCAGGGCCGCCTCCCGGTTGTAGGCGCGGAAGCCGGAGGTTGTGTCGAGCACCTTGGTCCCGGACGCCTGGCGCACCACCCAGCTCCCGGTTCGCTGCAGCAGCTTCTTCGTGAAGGAGAAGTGCTCGACGTCCTGCACCTGGCGGTCGCCGACGACCATGTCGGCCCGGTGGGTGAGGATCGGCTCGACGAGCCGGGGGATGTCGGAGGCGCTGTACTGGCCGTCGGCGTCGGTGTTGACGATCGCGTCGGCGCCGAGCTTGAGCGCGGCGTCGAGGCCGGCCTGGAAGGCGGTCGCCAGCCCCCTGTTGCTGGTCAGTCGGACCAGGTGGTCGACCCCGTGGCGCCTGGCGACCTCGACGGTCCGGTCGGTGGAGCCGTCGTCGATGACGAGCCACTCCACCTGGTCGAAGCCCGCCACCTCCCGGGGGAGCTCCGAGAGCACCTGCGGCAGCGACTCCTCCTCGTTCAGGCAGGGGATCTGGATGACCAGCTTCATCGCGGTGATCGTAGGGTTTGTTCGGAGATGAGGTGGTTTCTCCGCATCGTCGCGCTCGCGCTCTGCCTGGGTGCCGTTTCGTCGCCCGCGGGCGCCTCCGCGCTCGGGCTCACCGTGTCCGGAAACCACGTCGCCGACGAGTCGGGGAGGACGATCCGGCTTCTCGGCGTCAGCCGCAGCGGCTCGGAGTACGCGTGCGCCGAGGGGTACGGGTTCTTCGACGGCCCGACCGGCGCCCGCAGCATCCGCGCGATGAAGAGGTGGGGGATCAACGCGGTCCGCCTGCCGCTCAACCCCGACTGCTGGCTCGGGACCGACGGCGTCAAGCCCGCCCTCGGCGGCCAGCCCTACCGGGACGCCATCGACGCCTTCGTTTCCCGCCTGAACCGGGCGGGCCTCTACGTCGTGATCGACGAGCACGTCGCCGCGCCCGCCGGGCGCCTGGCGCTGGGGATCATCCCGATGCCCGACGCGGAATCCTCACCCGCGTTCTGGAGCTCCGTGGCGGCGCACTTCGCCTCCAATCACTCCCTCGTCTTCGACCTCTACAACGAGCCCCACGACATCGGCTGGGACTGCTGGCTCGCGGGCTGCGAGGTCCCGGCGGGCGGCCGGTTCTCCGAGCGCCACCCCGCCTACCTGGCCACCGGGATGCAGCGGCTGGTGGACGCGGTTCGCTCGACGGGGGCGACACAGCCGCTGATGCTCGGCGGACGCGACTACGCCCGCGATTTGTCCGGTTGGCTCGCGCACGAGCCCGTCGACCCGCTCGGCCAGCTGGTCGCGTCTGAGCACAACTACGGCCACCACCTCGCGCCCTGCCTCCGTGGCTGTAAGGCGGCGATTGCGACGACGGCCGCCTCCGTCCCGGTGGTGGTCGGCGAGCTCGGCCAGACCGACTGCCGCCACGACTACATCGACAGGTGGATGCGCTGGGCCGATCGCCACGGGATCTCCTACTTCGGCTGGGCCTGGGACACCAAGGGCGGCTGGACCTGCCACGCCGGCCCGAGCCTGATCCAGAATTACCGCGGCAAGCCCACGGGATTCGGGATCGGGTTCCGCAATCACCTGCTGAAGCTGAGACGGCATGCTCGAGGTTGAGCGGCTCGGGGAGGGCCCGCCGGTCCTCTTCGTCCACGGTGACATCGTCGGAGCGCCCACCACCTGGCGCAAGCAGCGTGAGCTCGCCGAGCGCTGGAGCCTGATCATTCCCAGCCGGCCCGGCTTCGGGGAGAGCACGCCGCTGGAGCGCAACGACTTCGAGGTGGAGGCGCCGATGTTCGCCGAGCTCCTCGGCGATGGCGCGCACCTGGTCGGCCACTCCTATGGGGCCGTGATCGCCCTGCTCGCCGCGGCGCAGCGGCCCGAGGCCGTCCGCTCGCTGACCGTCTCGGAGCCCGGCTCGCTTCGGGTCGCAGCGGGCACGCCGGTGGTCGACGAGATGATCGCCAACGGCGAGCGCCTCTTCGGCCAGGCGTCCGAGATCCCATCCGAGGACTTCCTGCGGCTCTTCCGCGGCGGCGCCGGCTCCGCATACGAGACACCAGAGGTTTTGTCTGATCAGCTCCTCCATGGTGTCGAGCTGCTCAAGCGGGAGCGGCCCTCTTGGGAGGCCGAGATCCCGCTCGAGCGGCTGGCGGCGGCCGGCTTCCCGGTGCTGGTGGTCTCCGGCGATCACTCGCCCGCCTTCGAGGCGGTCTGCGATGCGCTGGCGGGCGCCCTATCGGCGGACCGCGCCGTGATACCGGGCCGCGGTCACACAGTCCCCTCGACGGGGGCGCCCTACAACGGGCGACTCGAGTCGTTTCTCACCGCCGCCGAGCGTGCCTGGCCTACGCCTGGCCATTAGTCCGGAATGGACAATCTGCGCGATTTCTATGGATGTTTTGGGTGGTACCGCGGGCTAGGGTCAGCCGTCCGGGTTGTCTCGACTAGAGCTCCGGTCGGCCCCCGCACCTGCCGATGGCAGTACCGATGCGCTACAGCTCCAGGCAACGCAGGCGAGCTCTCCGCTTCGCCGTCGTGGGCAACGTAATCCCCGTCGCGGTGGCGACCGCAACGGACTTCGGCTCGCACCACACGATCTTCTTCATCGGCGCGATCGGGGCGTGTGCGGCGCCGATCGTGGTGACCCTGATGACGCGCCGCCACCCGGTCCCCTTCTACGCGGCCGCCTACGGCGGGATCCTGGCGCTGACCATGCTCCAGGCCTACTCCGGCGGCGCGGCCTCCGGCTACGCGGTGCTGATGATGATGGCGATGATCTGGTTCGGCGTGCAGGCGACCGACCGGGAGCTCGTTGGCGCAATGGGCGTCCTGGCGGCCTGCTCGTTCCTGCCGATGCTGATCTTTGGACCCCCCGCGTACCCGGTCGAATGGGGCCATGCCACCCTGCTCCTGCTGATCGGATTCAGCGTCGCGTTCTCCCTGCGGGCGGTCAGCCGCGAGACCCAGACCCTCAACGCCCGCCTGCTCAAGGAGGCGACGGTCGACGACCTCACCGGCCTGCTCAATCGCCGGGGATGGCGAACGGCCGTGGAGCGGGAGCTCTCCCGCGCAACTCGCGAGGAGACCTCGGTCGGCCTCCTCCTGCTCGACCTCGACAGCCTCAAGGAGATCAACGACACCCGCGGACACGACGAGGGAGACAGGGTGCTGGTCGAGACCGCCGACCGGATGCGCTCGGAGCTCCGCGCCGGAGACATACTGGCCAGGCTGGGCGGTGACGAATTCGGTGCGCTCCTGATGGACACCGCGGACGGCCAGGCCATGGCGGCGGTCGAGCGCCTCGTCCAGGTGACCCCGGACCTGGGGAGCTTCTCCGCCGGAGTCGCGGCCTGGGACGGCGAGGAGCCCCTGGACGAGCTGCTTCGGAGGGCCGATGTCGCGCTCTACACGGCCAAGACGGACGGCGGCACCAGGGTCGAGGTCGCGCCGCCCACGCTCGAGCCGGCCGAGGCCTTCCCGGAGGCCGAGCCCGCCGGCGACTAGCGCCCTGGTCCGCTCCTACGGGCCCTTGCCGTTGGCCGTCCGGACCGACGAGGCGACAAGCCGCGAATAGAGCTCGATCCCCTTGCTGGTCAGGTGGATGCCGTCGGTGGTGATCCCGCCGTGCGAGTCCGCGACCGAGTGCCAGTCCACCAGCCGCGCCTGTCCCCAGTTGCGCGCGGCATCGGAGAGGGCGGAGTTGACCTCGCCCTGCCAGCTGCGCGGCACCTCGACGTTCACCAGGTAGACATGGGGCACGCCATGAAGCGCGTCGTGGAGTTGCTGGAGGTCGTCGCTGTAGAGCGGCCCGTTGTTGCCAAGCTGAAGGACGACGTTGTCGGGCAGTCCCCCATGCCCCGCGTATCGGTGGAGCAGGTCGATGAGCTCCTTTGCCTGGCGACCGACCTGGGCGTTCAGCGTGAGCCGCGGTCCGAGCAGTCGAGCCAGCCCGTCACGCGCGTCGACCATCACGGAGTCGCCCAGGGCGAGCACGGGCAGCGCCTTCGCCTTGCCGCCCTTGGCGGTCGACGCCTTGACGGGGACGGCGCCGCCCGAGTGCTCGGAGACCGCGGCGCTGACCGAGACCGGGCGCACGACGAACTTCTTCTTCGGCGTGATCCGCGCGGAGGCGACCTGCAGCTGTCCGTGATGTCCTCTCGGTACCACGCCGCTCCAGCCCACCACGATCACGACGGCGGTCACGCCGACCGCGATCCCGACGCGACCGATGCGCAGCCAGTCGGGCTGCTGCCAGTCGGTCGAGCGTCGGAAGGGCTGCTCGACGTAGCGGTAGGAGAGGTCCGCGAGCGCCATGGTCGCCCCGAGCTGCAGCGCGAAGAGGACGGGGCCGTGCAGCGGCACGTCGATCCCCGGCCGGGTCAGCTCGAGCACCGGCCAGTGCCAGAGGTAGAAGCTGTAGCTGCGCAGGCCGAGCCAGCGCATCCCGGGATTGCCGAGCGTCCGGCCGATGCTGGCGGCCGGATGGGCGAGCGCCGCGATCAGCATCGCCGTCCAGATCGAGAGCAGCAGGAAGCCGCCGTGGTAGAGCGAGCGCTCGTAGTCGTGGACGGTGAGGAAGGTGATCACCACCATCGACAGCCCGATCGCCCCGATCGCGTTCAGGGCGATGGGCGCCAGCGTCCCCGTCGTCGGCTTGAGCTTCTCCGGATGCCAGAAGAACGCCAGCGCCACCCCGATCAGCAGCGGCGTCGCCCGCGTGTCCGTGCCGTAGAAGACGCGGTTCGGGTTGCCCGGGTCGAACAGGATCGCCATCAGCAGGCTGGACGCGATCGCGCCGGCGATCACGCCGAACACCACGCGCCTGTGGCCGAATCGCGTCATGCAGGCCGCGAAGACGAGTGGCCAGAGCAGATAGAACTGCTCCTCCACCGCCAGCGACCAGAGATGGCGGAACAGCGATGGGCGCGCGAACTCCTCGAAGTAGGACTGGTGGCTGAGGATCAGGTCCCAGTTGGTGACATAGGCCATCGACGCAAGCGCCTGGCCACGCAGTGTGGAGATCTGGCCGAAGTCGAAGAAGGCACCGAGGACCATCACGACCGCGATCAGCACCCCGACCGCCGGCAGCAGCCGCCGCGCGCGCCGCAGCCAGAAGCGGACGAGATCGATCCGCCCCTCCTTGCGGAACTCGCTGAGCAGCAGCGACGTGATCAGGTAGCCGCTGATCACGAAGAAGACGTCGACGCCGAGGAACCCGCCCGGAAGCCAGCCACCGCCGTTGTGGAAGTGGTAGACGAAGACGGCGAGCACGGCGATGGCCCGCAGGCCATCCAGGCCGGGCATATAGGGGAGACGCTTGGTGGTCTCGGACGACACCGGGTTTTCCTCCACCGGGTATGGAAGCAATCGCGGGGCTGCTTGGCCAGCTTCGCCACCTGACTTGCAGGTGGCGTGGCGTTTAGAGCCGGGGAATAACGTGCCCAGGATGGCTGCGGAGCGGCGGACATATCGATCACACCTGAAGACGGCGGTCGCCACCTCGGCCGCTCCCTACGGCTACACGCTGACGATCTGGACCTCGGGCGCCGTCACCACCCACTCGCGCGGCATCCCCACGGCCTGGGAGGCCCTGATCTTCCTGGCCGGGGCCGTGCTCGGCTTCGGCGTGACGGCGGCACTCGCCTACGGACGCCCCGGCGAGATCCTGGCTTCCCGCGAGCACGGGAACATTCGCCTCTGGGGCGGCTTCCACCTCATCTCGGTTGGGCTCGCCATCGGCGCCGCCGCTCTCGTCAACGCGGTCGTCAAGGACGTGATCGCGTGGCTGATAGTTGGCCTGGTGGCGACATCGGTCTACCTGCTCGTGATCGCCGCGCAGTTCACCCTGGCCGACGCTCACGAGGGCTGAGCGCCCCGATCAGGCGAACCAGAGCCGCTCGGCGTTCAGGTGCGCGGCCCGCTCCCGCGCCGCGTCGCTTAGCCCGGCCAGGATCTGGGCTGCGCCCCGGATCGGCTCTTCGTAGTCGTCGAAGTGACCGACGACGTCGCTGCCGATCGTGAAGCGATCCGAGAAGCGCTCGATCAGCTCCACCCAATCCGGCCGGAGTACCCCGGAGCCGTCCAGCACCTCGCCCACGGCCATCCAGGAGAGGTCCACGTGCAATGCCTCGTGCTCCGAGAGCAGCCGGGCGACGGTGGGTAGGTGGTCGTGCCGGCGGTGAATCTCCGAGATGCCCGCGTGCGCCCAGACGATCGCCTGTCCCCGATAGTGGCGGAGGAGCTGCTCGAACTCGGCCACGTAGGCCTCGGGCTCGTGCCCCTGGGCACTCGCGTTGCTGTGCACGAGCAGCGGAAGATCGCGCTTTGCGCAGAAGTCGGCGACCCGGAGCATCCCCGGGTGGTTGGGGCGCGGCAGCTCGCTGATCAGCCGGGAGGAGAGCGGGCCGTGACGCAGCAGGACCTCTCCGACGCCGCGCCAGGAGCCGGGATGCCGATCGAACAGGCGCTCCAGCTCGGCCACAGCCGAGAGGTCGGTTGGATTGATCCCGCAGGCCAGCGGAGCGAGGCGGTCGCGGTCGCGCTCCGGGAGCAGATCCAGCTCCTCGAGCAGCAGCCGGTCGGTGAGCGAGTAGTAGTAGCAGCGGGCGATGTCGTCCATGTAGTAGCCCGGGCGCCCCGGCTCGGTCACGTCCCACTTCTTCTTCACCGGCAGCCCGAAGACGACCGCCCGCCCCACGCCGGCGCCGTCCATCGCCTCGATCAGCGCCGCCGCCCCGTCCGTCTCCTGCATGAAGTCGAGCAGGTGCACATGGGAGTCGACCAGCCGCCCGCTTGCTCGGTCGCCCTCCATGCGAGGCGGGCAACATATCGCGGGCCATGAGCCCGCCGGCTGATCCGGTTCGACGCGCTGGTCCGCGTGCGGATCGAGTCCCGGAGCTGACCCCTACCAACGCCCCGACCAGGATTCGAACCTGGGGCCTACTCCTTAGGAGGGCTCTTGGGCGGAAACCGGCCGGGTACGCGTGGGCAAGAAAGTCCTGTAATACGGTGGATTCCGCCCGATTTGCTTACCCGTAAGAACCCGCTCGATCCCGACCTGATGTACCCGTTTTGTACCCGCGCCGCCGAACAGGTGGCTTGTCAGATAAGTCCGATACGCGTGCGGACTTCGTTCCGCTTGCGTTCCCGCGCTGTCGCCACTTGAGTGCGCCACGGGTTCGGGGCCCAGAACGGAACCTTCTCTTGATCGAGTGGTGGTTTGAGAACCGCACCAACGGAGCGCTCGAGGTCTGCAAGCGGGGTCCAGGGCGACGCCACTGCACCCACGACCAGGTTCCTTCGCATCCACGCGCTGAGCGTCTCGTCCGCAGGTGTCGGTAGCGCATAGTTCGCACTCATCGTCATCAGCTGTTTCCGACTCGGACTCGGCAGGCGACTTGGTCGCTGAACCACGTGCATGTCGAGCAACGCCGCGAGTGTTCGCCGCACTGTCGAATGACCGGTCTTGCCAACAGCGAAGTGAGTCCTCTGGAGGCGAACGCGCAGACTTTCCTCGGCCTTGCCCAGGTACAGGACGCGAGTTGCTAGCGGCGACTGGCCGACGTGATCCTCCAGACCGAGCTCGCTGAGGGCTTCCCGGGATGGCGCCGTGAGCGTATAGAGGCCAGGTCGATCCGGGAGTTCGTCAAGCTCGACGCGCCCCGCGGACGGGTCGAGTGCGGTCACGCAACGCTCTACTTCAGCGTCGAGGGTTTCCGGCGACTCCGACGGACTCAGGTCGACTCCGTTGTCTGAATCGCCGGACCAGGCCGCGTGGGTTCGTCGCTGAGTAGCGAGAGATAGGCGTCGTAGCGGAAGACCCGTCGGCGCCGCCCACCCGTGATCTCTCTGAGTATCCCCGCGCTCTCGAACTCCGCCACCAAATGGTTCGCGGTTCCAAACGCGATCTCGAGTTGAGACTTCACCAGGTTGACGTTGACGAGTGGGCGGTCGAACAGGAAATCGAGCAACCGCATCCCATTTACCCCAGCGCGTTGCTGCGCTAGCTCGCGGTGTCGTTCGCGGAGCTCAAGGATCGAATGGGCGGTCCGCGTCGCTTCGCTCGCGGTCTCGCCGACGCCGCTCAGGAAGAAGCGAAGCCATCCCTCCCAGTCCCCGCGGCGCCTGATCGCGGTGAGCCTGTCGTAGTACTCGGCGCGGTTCTGCTTGAGGTAGTGGCTCAGGTAGAGCAGTGGGCGGGTTAGGGCACCGCGGTGCACCAGTAGAAACGTGATCAAAAGTCGGCCGACTCGTCCATTCCCGTCGATGAACGGGTGGATGGTCTCGAATTGAGCGTGTGCGAGCCCGACCTGGATGAGGACGGGCAGGTCCTTGTCGTGGAGGAACCGCTCGAAGTCGTCGAGTGCTCCCTGCATCTCGGGGACGGGAGGCGGCACGAAGGTCGCCCGTTCGATCGGGGCGCCCTCAGGGCCGATCCAGTTCTGGTTCTTTCTGAACTCGCCGGGCATTCGGTGCGCGCCGCGGCCGCTGCTGAGCAGCTCGCGATGGATCTCGCGGATGAGTCGCTTCGACAGGGGCAGTGAGGAGAGGCGCTCCAAGCCGTAATTCATCGCGCGCACGTAGTTGACGACCTCCTCGACGTCGTCCGGCACTCCCGGCGCGGCGGGCTCGAGCTCTACAGCAAGAAGATCCTCAAGGCTGCTTTGGGTGCCCTCGATCTGTGAGCTGAGCACCGCCTCGCGCCTCACGTACATCGCCACGAACAGGTCCGGGTTCGGGATCGTCTGGATGGCTCCGTCGAGCCGACCGAGCGCCAGGTCCGCGTCGGAGAGCATCGCGAGCATCTCCTCGTCGACCTCGACGGCAGGATCGGGTGGCAGAGGCGTTGGAATAAAGGCCTCGTAGCCGTCGCCTTGTTTCACGAATGAGCCGGCTCGTGTACCTAGGTCGGCCATCCCACTCCTTTGCTCCGCCGTTCAGCAATAAAACTCATGTAGCCAAGAGCATATTGCAGATATACGACATATTTTGAAATACAGCTCCAACCACCGAAACACCAGCTACCGAAGCCACAAACAAGGCCGTCACACGACTAAGCCTCAGCATCAACGCATCAATCACACAGGCAGCAAGACAACGCAACCAACAACCACCCACGGAGACAGACCATCACAACGAGTTGTGGGGCAGCTTCGGCCGAAATCCGGTGGGGGGTTTCCTGACGCCGAGCGTCTATGTGGACATGGAGGCCTATCGAGCCGCCCACCCGCCTGACCGCCGAATCGCCTATCGGCCAGCCGAGCTCGCGGCGCTGGTCGGGCTCTCGGCGAAGGCGATCTACCGGGCGATCGAGCGCGGCGAGCTTCACGCGGCCCGGGTAGCGAACGGTTCGCGACTCCTGATTACCGTCGACGCCGCGGACTCCTGGTTGCATACAGCGGCCCCGGAGCCGGGACCCCCCCGACGGACCGTCAAGCCGGCGCGGGTTCCTCACCGAAGACCCCTGGCGGACGCACTCTCAGAGTCCGCTCAGCTGCGCCTGCCAGTCCACAAGAGGGGGTGACATCGCGACGGGTCGCCCTTAAGCGGATGCCTGTGAGCATCGAGCGGATCGAGCGAAAGGGTGGCGTGGTCTGGCGGGTCCGGTGGCGCGACTCGCGCGGGCGGAACCGGGCCCGGGTGCTTGGGAGGAAGCGCGACGCGGAGGCATTCGATGCCGAGGTCGTTCGGCGGAAGCGCACCGGCGAGCTGGCCGCGATGGAGGGCGGCCGGGAAGCGCTCGACGAGTACGTCACCAGCACCTGGGCACATGCGCACGCCGCGCATCTGGCGCCGCGGACGCGCCAGACCTACGCCTCGACGTACGACAGGCACATCTCACCGCGACTTGGCGGGATGCGCTTGAACGCGATCGATGCGGAGGCGATCGCCGCCTTCCAAGGAGACCTGATCCGGGCGGGCGTTGGCCCACACGCGATCCGCAAGGCGATGATGTTGCTTGGCGGCATCCTTCAGCGCGCCGCCGAGTCGAACCGGATCCCGTTCAACCCGCAGCGCGCCGTCCGCAAGGCGCGCCTGCCGCGGAGCGAAGAGGTCCGCCCGCTCCCACCCAGCCAGGTGGAGGCGATCCGGTCCGTGCTCCCGCCGCGGGATAACGCGATCGTCTCGGTCCTCGCCTATGCCGGCCTGCGCCCGGGCGAGCTCCGCGGGCTGCGATGGCGGCACCTCGGCGAGCGGACGCTTCTGGTCGACGCCGAGAAGACCGGCGCACGACGGAACGTGCGCCTGCTGTCGCCGCTGCGGGCGGACCTCGACGACTGGCGAGCCGCGTCGGCCGACCCGCAACCGGAGGGCTGGATAGTTCCCTGCGGCCGACGGCACGCAGTGGTCAGCCAACGCGTTCGAGAAGTGGCGGAACCGAGTGTTCAACCCAGCGCTTCGCAAGGTCGGGATCGAGGGTACTCGGCCCTATGACCTGCGCCACTCCTTCGCCTCGCTGCTCCTGCACGAGGGCCGGAGCGTCATCTACGTGGCCCGTCAGCTCGGCCACGGAGCCGAGCTGACAATGCGCGTCTACGGTCACGTGATCGAGGAGCTCGAGGACCGGCCGCAGCTGCCAGCGGAGGACGCGATCCGAGAGGCAAGGATGGCCGGTAGTCCGCGTTCGACGGCCCGAACCGATTCAACTTGACCAATCGCGCTGTGGCTGGCGCTTTCCGTTCGCATGCCGGAGGGGTAGACAGACGCTAATCGCTCTCGCACGTTCCGCACAGCCGCGGTCTTAGCCCCACCAGCCGAAAGCCAGCCCAAGGGTCCCGACGATGGTGGCGAGGGCCGCACCGACGTAGATCCCCTCCTTGATCGAGAGGCCCGCGGTACGGGCATCGGTCCACGCCTTCCCCACGCCATGCAGGAACACCCGGACCGGACCACTCCCGGTGGGCGGTGCCTCGACGACCTCCACGGGGACCGCGTCCCTCCCGCTTTCTGCGGCGGGCTCGGCGTCGGCCGATTCGTGTTTGGGCTGAGGCTTGACGGGCGGCGGGGCCGGGGGCGGACCCTTCTTCGTCTCCTCCACCTCGGCGTCAAGCACGCCCAGCGTCATCTCCAGCCGATTCAGCACCTCGTCGTGGCACGGTGGGCCACCACCGATGCCATAGACAGGGTCCTCATCGGCGAATGCGACTGCGACGATCCCGATCCGAGGGGGGTTCCCGCGAGCTATTGGCGGCGGGCCGAAACCGAACCCGTTGGTCCCCGCCCGGACCATGATCTTCTCCACGGCCGGAAGCTGACGGTGCAGCCGACTGCGGAGGCCGTCCCGATCCTTGACCGGCTCGGACTCCTCGCCGTCCGCCGTCACGCCCCAGTAGGCGCGGTAGCTCGACGCGAACTTGCGGATCGTCGCGATGTCGGACTCGACCTCCGAGGCGGAGCGCGGATCAGAATCGGATGAGCTCATCCGCCACTCGTCCCGGCCAACTAGGACGGAATGTCGTCGTCCACCGTCACCTGATCGGCTCGTTCGAGCAGTTCGTCCAGGTGCTCCGTCACCAGCTCGGGGATGGGCCGGCCGTCGAAGTTGCCGTCGATCAGCTGGGAGTTGGTGGTGCCCGCACTCTCCACGCGCTCGACCATCTCGTCCGTCCAGAACGCGGCGGGGATCGTCTTCAACATGTTCAGGTTGGCACGGGCGTCATCGAAGCTGTGGCTGTTCGCGTACGCGTGCGCGACCGCGGGTGCCATCTTCGCCTTGGTCATTTCGTTCGTCGCGAGGGTGTCGAAGATGCCCCGTGCGAGCGTGTATGCGGCCCTGTCGGTGGTGTCACCGGGTAGCGCTTGGTACTTCCCGATGAACCCGTGCGGGTCTGCGCCTTGCCGGATCGGGACGATTAGTACCCCGCGATGCACAGCGAACCCGACCTCTTGATCGCACCACTTGCTCCCGATGAAGTCCTCGGTCAGGATCGCCGCGAGCGCGTCGCACGTGCCGAGCGCGGACTCGATCTCGTCCATCCACTCCTTCGTCGGTTCGATCATGTCGTGCGCGACGAAGGTGTCGATCCCGCGGTCGAGGAGGAGCCTGCGCAGCTCCCCGGCGAGGACCTTGTTCGCATGGGTGTGGCTCAGGAAGAGCCGGAAGAACCCCGCTCGCCACGGTCCAGCGGTCCCCGTTGATGGCCCCCCGCTGACGTCCGGGTACATGTGGGCGTGCAGCCCGACCACGGCGTCGTCCGTCGCGCGTCCCATGCGCTTCGTGACGTACTCGTAGTCGCTGTCCACCCGGTCGGTATCCCATAGTCCCTCGACACCGAACTGGTCTAGCGCGAGATCCATATCTGCCCGCGGCTGGGTCTCCATCGCCTGGCCGATCAGCTTGATGAGGGTGATCCGCTCTCCGGGCGTGAGGGCCATTGCCGCATCCTAGATCCCGTTGCGGCGGGTTCCGTCATGGACGGTGACTAGCGTATGCGGGCTATCGAATCGACAGAAGGAGGGTTGCCGTCATGGCGACCATCATCAACTTCGGACCAACACAGCCGCCCACCGACACGATGGA
This sequence comes from uncultured Solirubrobacterales bacterium, assembly GCA_963815665.1. Classification (GTDB taxonomy): domain Bacteria; phylum Actinomycetota; class Thermoleophilia; order Solirubrobacterales; family 70-9; genus DASUPK01. Next base: position 224,866 of record CAWFHN010000023.1, read on the forward strand.
CCTCGGCCCGCACGAGGATCAGATGACCGTCATGGAGGACACGGGCGAGGTCGCGCACACCCTCGCGACCGCCAACGGGTCGTGGCCGCAACTCACCCAGGACATGAGCGGACGCGGAACACGGCCGGTCTTCGTGAACCCGGCGAGTGTGCGGTTCGTTATCGAGAAGCCGTCGTGACTAACGCCCGCGGCTAGTGCCGCCGCTCCCGGATGAGGAGCTCACCCGCTGGGCGCGGGAGCACCTGGTCTACGAGGTGCGGATGTTCGCCTACGCGGCGCTGCGTCTTGACGAGATCCGGGACCGACCCCGAGACCATGCGTCGAACGTTCTCCTCGAAGCATTCGCCGTCCACACCCGCTGCCTGATGGAGTTCCTCTGGGGTCGCCGCCGGAGCCACCACATGGATGCGTTCGCCTCGGACTTCTGCGACGAGGGGGGCTGGGACTTCACCTGGGAGGACCTGCCCCCGACGCTCGCCTCGCTCACGGAAGATCGGCGGTTCGGGCAGGAGGTGGCGCACCTCAGTTACGAGCGGTCGAACGTGCCGCCGAACACGAAGGACTGGCCGATCAGCGAGATCGTCCATGAGATCGTCGAAGCCCTTCAGGAGTTTTCCATCTGCGCTCTGCCGACCAGGCTTGACATCGACACGAGAGATGCGATGGAGTTCCCAGCCGGTGAATCAAAGGCGGGCCCGGTGTCGGTCGCGAGCCAGATCGTCCGGCCCTACACCGGCGGCACCATCGAGGTCGCGGACTTCACCATCGGCAGCTAGCGATCCGCGTTTGTACCCTTCTCGTACCCTCGAGCGGCAGCGTGGGAAGACGTACTTCACAGAATCCCCTGCTAACCACGAACGCCCCGACCAGGATTCGAACCTGGGGCCTACTCCTTAGGAGGGAGTCGCTCTATCCAGCTGAGCTATCGGGGCCGAGGCTGAGGTTAGTGCGCCGGGATCACGCCAGCGGGACCTCGACTGCGGCGTCGACGCCCGGGTAGTACTCCGTGACCCGGTCCGCGCCGTACTTGTTGCCGAAGGCCTCGACGACATGGTCGACGGTGGAAGGGTCTTCGGTCGGCTTCGCCTCCACCTCGAGCTCGGTCTCGTCCGCCGCCAAGCCGATCGTCGGCGTCTTCTCAACGTTCCGGTACCAGTCGCTCTTCGATCCGCTGACGAGGAGCAGCAGGATCTTGTCGCCCTCCTCGACGAACCAGATCGGGCGGGAGCTCTCGTTGCCGGACTTGCGGGCGGTGGTGGTGAGCTCGACCTCGTTGGTCCGTACGCCACGGGACCTTGCCCGAGTCCGACGTGATGATGGCCATGTAGGACTAGGCTGCTCCCGTGTCTCGACTGCGATTTGGCCTGCTGCTCGCGTTGATGCTGGGAGGGTTGGTCTTGGGCGCGCCCGGATCGGCCCTTGCCGGCCGCGCCGAGAGGGCCGTGGCGAGCGGCTCGGCGGCCCTCAGCCCGTGCGACCTGAATGCCGGCCCCCGATTTCGCTGCGGCCGGATCACGGTCCCGGCGGTCCGGGCGGACCCCAGCCTTGGAGACCAGTCGATCTTCCTCGCGGTCCTGCCGCGGGAGCGGGCGGGGAAGCCCGCCGTGGGGACCATCGTCGCCGTTGAAGGCGGCCCCGGCTACGCGAGCACCAACTTCGACTCGGCGAAGTCGTACAAGGCCGTCTTCGGGCCTCTGCTGCGCCGCCGCGACCTCGTGCTGATCGACCAGCGCGGCACCGGGCACTCGCAGGCGGTGAATTGCCCGCAGCTGCAGCGTGGGATGGTCCCGGAGGTGGTCGCGACCGCCTCCTGCGCGAATCAGCTCGGCGCTCGCTACGAGGGCTTCACCTCGGCCGAGTCAGCGGCCGACATCGAGGCCGTCCGCACCGCGCTCGGCCTGGGGCCGATCACCCTGTACGGAGACTCGTACGGAACCCTGCTGGCCCAGGCGTACTCGGTCCGCTACCCCTCCAGCCTGCGCTCGATGGTGCTCTCCTCGGCTTACCCGGCCGACGATCCCTTCTGGAGGACGATCTATCCGGCGGCGATGCGGGCGCTGAAGCTCAGCTGCGCCCGAAGCTCATCCTGCCGCGCCAGGGCCGCGTCTCTCTGTGGCGGCAAGAGGCTGCGGTGCTCGTGGGACGGCAAGCAGCGCTTCCGTCATGCGCTCGCCCGGATCCAGCGCACGGGCGGCCCGCTCAACGGCACGCTCTCATTCCTGCTCGAGGCCGGGACCTGGTCGCCGAACTCCTATTTGGCGCTGAACCGGGCGGTCACCGAGTACCTGGCGGGCGACCCCGGGCGCCTCGATCGCATCGCCCGCGAGGGGCGGCCCGGCGACGGCGACTTCCACTACTTCTCCACCGGAATGGGCACCGCGGTCGAGTGCAACGACTATCCGGTGGCGTGGAACCGCAACACCGCCGGCTTCGCCCAGCGCACGGCGCAGCTCGATCAGTCGATCGCCGCGTTCCCACGCCGCAGGCTGTTCGCCTCGCTGACGGTGAGCCAGTGGATGACCCTCCCGTCCACGGGCTTCACGGGCTGCCTCTCCTGGCCGCCGCCGACGGCGTCGATGGAGCCGCCCGTGCCGAGCGGCGCGACGCAGCCCGCCGGGCTGCCGGTCCTGGTGCTCTCCGGCGAGTTCGACGACATCACCACAGTCACCGAGGCCCGCGAGGTGGCGCGCCACTACCCCTCATCGCGACTTGGCATCGTCCCCAACCGCGGGCACGTCTCGGATCTGTACTACCCACACCGCTCGCCGGCGGTGCGCTGGATCCGGCGCTTCGTCGCCGGTCACTAGCTACTCGGGCTCGTCGTAGAGGCTCTCGACGGCGAGCTGCTGGCCCTGTGAGCTCCACACCTTGACCTCCAGGTAGAGCTCGTCCGGAAAGCCCTTGACGGCGTCGAGGGCGACCAGGGTGAACCGCTCGTCGGTCACCGGAGTCTGGTCGACCACCTCGGCGTCGAGCTCAGCGGTGGCGGCCGTCGCGCCGCGGACCAGCGGCGTCCCCCAGACGAGGGTGACGTCGCCGCGCCGGTCGCTCTCGCCGCGCCATGCCCCGATCACCTCCTCGTTCAGGTCGATCAGCCAATCCGGGTTCTGGTCCGCTGTGACGTCGGTGAAGTCGGCCTTCGCCTCGAAGCCGCCCGCCTCGCCGGTCTCCTCCTCGTCCGGCCGGACGAAGGAGACGAAGCCGAAGTACTCGCTCGGCTCCTGGGCGCCCTCGACGGGTGCGACGGCCGGCACGTAGACGCGACCGCCCCAGGCACGCTCGGGGAACCAGGTCACCTCGCCCGGCGGCCCGCCCGCCTCGGGGATGTAGGGCTCGCACGCCTTGGCGAACTCGTCGCGGAGCCGCTGGCCCCAGCGCCCATAGGGCAGGCCTTCGGTGCTCGCGTTGGCGACGAAGCGGGGTATGGGCTGGCGGACCGGTGGCACGGGCGCGGACCCTAGCTGTCCAGCGCCTCGCGCAGCTCGGCCGCGGCGCGCTCGGGAGGGAAGACGTTGAGCTCCACGCCGGTCGACATCTCGAAGCCGGCGCGGATGCCGATCCGGGGAGCGATGTCGAGATGCCAGTGGAACGGCTCGGCGCCCCGGGGAGCCGTCAGCGTCCAGGCGTTGAGCTGGGGTGCCCCGTCGAAGCGAGCCTCCAGCGCCCGCAGCGCGGTGCGGAGCATCCCGAGACCGACCTCGCCGTCCCGCTCGAAGCTGGGAGCCGGCTGCCTGGGGATGATCCGCAGCTCGAAGGGCGACCGGGAGGCCCAGGGGCAGATCAGCAGCGCATCGTCGTCGATCGCGACCAGGCGCTCCTGGCGGCGCACCTCCTCCGAGGCGATCTCGGCGAGCAGGTCGCCTCCCATCGTGTGCTGGTTGTAGGAGGCGAAGCGTTCCCGCTCACGCGCCACCTGAGCTGGGACGAAGCCGAGCGCATAGAGCTGCGCGTGGCTGTGCTCCAGGGAGGCGCCTGCCTCCTTGCCCTCGTTGACGATCAGCTGGACGTAGCCGGAGCGCTCGGCGTGCGCGCTCATCCGCTCCCGCCAGCCTGCGACCGCGGCGGACAGCTCCGAGTCGTCGAGCTGGCCCAGCGAGGTGCGGTGCCGGGGCGAGTGGATGATCACCTCGTGGAAGCCCGTCGCCACGGTCGCCTTGAAGAGGTCCGGTTCCCTTCCCCTGGATGACGCCCGCAGCGGGTCCCCGGCGGCCGTCAGGCCCTCATCGGCCTCGGCGCCTGCGGTGTCGTCCTCGGCGATCTGAGCCAGCGCCGGATAGAGGTTGGGGACGGCGCGGACCCGCCAGCCCGCGCTGTCCGGGGGTCCGCCGCCCGGGCGGTCCGCCCAGACCTCGGGCGGGGTGCGGTCCTCGCGGCCCTCGCAAAACGGGCACTTGTCGCGGGCCTCGGGGTTCTCCTGGGTCGGCGTTCCGCCGAAGTCGAACGGGCGATCGGCCCGGGCGGGCGAGAGGATCGTCCGCAGCCCGGTCAGCTGGTCGATGCGGATCTCGGGGGTCGGCTTCCGATCGGCCATCAGAGGGACTTGGTCATCCGGATGTGCTCGATGTCAGCGTCGATGAACGTCTCCCCCTCCGGCTCATAGCCGTGGGAGCCGTAGAAATCCTGGGCGCGCAGCTGGGAGTTGAGGACCATCGTCTCCGCGCCTGCGGCGCGCCCTTCCTCCTCGCACCAGTCCAGCAGGCGGGCACCCACCCCGAGCTTCCGATGGCGAGCATCGACGACCATCCGCTCGAGCTTGCAGACACCGGCCCCCGGATACCGCAATCGACAGGTTGCGACGATCCCGGACTCGTCCAGCGCCACCACCTGGGTCGCCTCGTCGTCGAGCCCGTCCACCTCCAGCTCGGGGTCGACGCCCTGCTCGTCGCAGAACACCCGGATGCGGAGGTCCATCGCGGCCTCGATCTCCTTGGCGTCACGGGTTGAGCGCACCGTGACGGTGAGGCGGCTGTGGGCGGTCAGCTTCCCGGCTTCTTGGTGAATCGCTGGAAGGCGTCGATGAACTCGATCGGCAGCGGGAAGACGATCGTCGTGTTCTGGTTGACGCCCATCTCGAGCAGCGTCTGCAGGTAGCGCAGCTGCAGGGTGGCCGGGTTCTTGGAGATGATGTCCGCGGCCTGCGCCAGCTTCTCGGCGGCCTGGTACTCGCCCTCGGCGTTGATGATCTTCGCGCGGCGCTCCCTCTCCGCCTCGGCCTGGCGCGCCATCGCCCTCTGCATCTGCTCGGGGATCTCGACGTCCTTGATCTCGACGGTGCTGACCTTCACGCCCCAGGGCTCGGTCTGGTCGTCGATGATCTTCTGCAGGTCCTCGTTGAGCCGCTCGCGCTCGGCGAGCAGCGTGTCGAGGTCCGCCTTGCCGAGCACGGAGCGCAGGGTGGTCTGGGCGATCTGGGAGGTGGCGAGCAGGAAGTTCTCGACCTCGACGATCGACTTGTTCGGGTCGATCACCCGGAAGTAGCAGACGGCGTTCACGCGGGCCGGGACGTTGTCGCGCGTGATCACCTCCTGTGGAGGGATATTGAGCGTCACCGTCCGCAGGTCGACCCGGACCATCCGGTCGATCACCGGGACCAGGAGGATCAACCCGGGGCCTTTCTGGGCGATCAGCCGGCCGAGCCTGAAGATCACTCCGCGCTCGTACTCCCTCAGCACCCGCACCGCCGAGCCGAGGAAGATCAACACGAAGAACGCAACGACTACGACGACGCCGATCGCTATGGCCATCCTTTAAGTCCCTTTCTCTGCGACTGCCGGCTGGCCCTCAGCCGCCGGTTGCACCACCAGCGTCAGGCCGTCCACCGACTTGATGCGCACTCTAGTGCCTAGGCCGATCGGGCCCTCGCCGCTCGCGCGAGCTCGCCAGAGAGCGCCGGCGACGAACACCTGACCCTCAGGGTCGAGCGGCTCCCTGACCTCGGCCACCGAGCCGACCAGCTCCTCCCACCCGGTTCGAACGGGCTGGTCGCGGTGGGCTGCCAGCGCTTTGCGGCTGGCGAAGACGATGAAGCCCGCGAGGATCCCCCCCGCGATCACGATCGCGGCGACCGGCAGATCGTGTCCGGCACCGCGCCAGGCGAAGCCCGCGCCGACCAGGCAGCCGACACCGAGCAGTCCTAGCACCGTCGTCGGCGCGTGCGCTTCCGCGATGAACAGCAGCAGCGCGACCACGAGGAGTGCGATGGCGAGCTCGGTCATGAATTCATTATCCGCCCATCAGCGCGCGTATCGCTGAATATCGGCGGCGAGCTGGTCCTCACTCTGGTAGACGCCCTGGTGGGTGTAGGCGACGTTCCCAGCCCGGTCGTAGAAGACGGTCGCGGGATAGCCGATCCCGTGCAGCTCCTGGCGGATCGACTTGTCGGGGTCGCGGTAGGAGGGATATGGCAGCGGCAGCTCGCCGAGGAACGTCTTGGCCGAGCCGCTCGAGTCGTCGGAGTCCACTCCGAGGAAGCCGATGTCCTTGGCGTGCTTCGAGGCCTGGGATTGGAGGAACGGGAACTCGAAGCGGCAGGGCCCGCACCAGGAGGCCCAGTCGTTGACGACCACCGGCGTGCCCTTGAGCGCCTGCAGGCGCTGGTCGAACGCGTCCTTGCCGCCGTCCAGCAGCTGGTTGGCCTGACCGCGGATCTCCGCGAGCTGGGGAGGCGCGCCGCTGAGCGGCTGGGTTGCCTGGTCGAGTGACAGCCGCGAATCCGGGTTCCCGCCGCTCCCGCCCGCGCAGCCGGCGACTGCCAGCGTCGCCGCCAGGGCGGCGACGCCGAGCAGCGCGCGGGCGGTCCCACGCCTGGATGAGCGGAAGTTCACATTTAGGGAATACGTGTCGACGATCAAGAGTGCTTTAATTCCTACCGGTCCATCAAGTTCCTGGACCCAGGGAGAGCCCGGAGCGGACAGCCGTATCTCGGGTGTCTTCCGTGATCAGGCCAATTTCGCCTCGCCATCCTTTCGTGTGGCGGGCAACGGCGGATCAGAGAGCCTCAGATGGCTGAAGAGACCAAGCCGGCCGCCAAAGCGGCAAAGGCGCCTACGAGCGCCGACATCGAGCGTGCACGGGAGTTCGCGCGCGAGCCCTTCCTGCTCGAGGGCGAGAAGCCGAAGGACCTCGCGTCCGGGACCCCCCGCCGCAGGGCGCTGGACGCCGCCCTCGCCGAGATCGACGAGGGACTGGAGGCGCCCTCGATCGAGTGGCGCCGGGACTTCTCCCTCCTCCTTGGCCTCGAGCGCCTGCTCTCCGAGGAGGAGCCTCATCTCGCCGATGGCGCGGAGCTCGATCCCCATCAGGTCGACGCGCTCTCCGGAACCCTCGCGGCGCTGATCGCCGACATCCAGGAGCGGCTCAACGGCCACGCCTGGACCGGCAACGGAAACGGCGCGGCCGCCGCGACCGTCGAGGAAGAGGAAGAGGAGGCGCCCTCGGAGAACGGCGCCGAAGCGGTGGAGGAGGCCGATGCCGCCGAGGAGGAAGAAGAGGAAGAGGAAGAAGAGGAGGAGGCGACCGAGGCCGAGGAGGCCGAGGACTGGGTCGAGCAGGTCGACGAGGAGGTCGTCGAGGAGGCCCCAGAGGACCCCGGAGCGAACCGCCGCTTCTGGTTCGAGCATGCCACCGGGTCCGGCAAGACCGTCGCGGCCGTCGGCTTCATCGAGGCCTCGCGCACCGGCGGCATCCTGATCCTCACCCACCGCCGCAACCTCGTCGACCAGTTCATCGGCGAGATCTCCGATCGCGGCTACGCCGACCGCCTGTCGCCGCCGCTGCTCGACGGCGCCGACCACCCCTACGGGCCGGTGACGGTCGAGACCTACCAGTGGTTCGTCCGCAACGCCGGCCGGATCTCGGACGCGTACTCGATCGTGATCTGCGACGAGGCCCACACCGCGCTCGGCGAGAAGACCAGCGGCTGCATCCGCGCCTGGGTGGGACCCGTCTTCATCGGCATGACCGCCACCGGTGCGCTGATCGCGCGCCACGTCGCCGACCTCTTCCCGACCCAGACCTCCCGCTTCGACCTCGCCCAGGCGGCCCGCCGCGGCGTGATCGCTCCGCTTCGCTGCGTCCGGATTCCACCGGGGCCGGGTGTGCGGACGATCGCCAAGGTCCCGCTGCGCAAGGGCGAGGTGGACCAGGACTTCGACCAGGAGGAGCTGGCCAAGCTCCTCGACCAGGCGCCGTTCAACGTGGCGATCGCGGACCTCTACCGCTCGCGGTTCCGGCGCGTGCCCGGCGTGGTCTACACCGCCGGCGTCAAGCACGCGAAGAACGTCGCCAAGGCCTTCCAGGACGCGGGCATCAACGCCCGCGCCGTTTCCGGCGAAACGCCCAAGCGCGAGCTGGCCGAGATCCTGGCCGGCTTCGAAAGAGGCGAGGTTGACGTGCTCTGCAACGCGATGCTGCTCGCCGAGGGCTGGAACTCGCCGCGGGCGACGATCTGCATGCACCTGGCGCCCACCGCCTCCCGCCGCGTCTACCAGCAGCGGGTCGGCCGCGTCACCCGTCGCAACCCCGGCAAGGAGGCGGGCCTGGTGATCGACCTCGTCCACCCGGCCACCACGCACGACGAGACCATCGTCACCCTCCACAGCCTGCTCGACCGCGACGTCTACCGCGGCGGCGCGATCGTCGTCGGCCCGGTCAGGCGCGGCCGCGGGCGCCGGGTCCGGGTCGAGAAGCGCGTCGTGCCGGTGTCCGACCAGTCGGAGCGCCGCCTCCACGTCCTGGAGCGCGAGCTCTGGCGCATCGCGGTCGAGAACCTGAACCACTCAGAGCAGCACGTCTGGGCCGCGCTCGCGGGCGCCCGGGTCAGCCCCTCCGGCTGGCGCCGGGCCAAGGCGATGCTCCAGCACGACCAGACCAAGGAGCTCCGCCGCCGCTTCCTGCTCACCTGCGTGCAGCGCAACCGGAACCAGCAGCTGCGGATCAAGGCGCTCGCCGAGATCGCCGCACTCCGCGACGCGGACGCCTTCGACGACGCGATCGACACCGTGGGGACCTGGTCCCGGGACGACCGCCGGGCCGGGACCAAGGTCCTGCTCGAGGCACTCGCCGAGCGGCGGATCGGCCGTCGCGACCAGGCCCAGGCCTGGGTCTGGCGGCTCGCCGACTACACGCGCGACCTGCACGAGGAGTACGCGGTCCAGCGCTGGCCCGAGACCAAGCGCCTGCTCGGCCTGCTGGTCAACTCATCCGGCCGCGCACACGGGCGCAACGCCCGCCGGCTGGTCCACGCCGCCCGCAACCACGATCGCCGCCTGGCCGCCGCGCTGCTCGCCGCGGGCGTCGCACACACGCCCGAGGGCGAGGAGGTCCTGCGCGGCGCCAAGATGCGCGCCGCCCGCAAGCCCTCCGCGGTCGCCCGAGAGCTGCTTCGCAACTTCCCCAAGGCCGGCGGTGGCCGCCGCCGGCGCCGCAAGCGCAAGGGCGGCGGCTCGCAGAATGGCTCGCGGAAGAACGGCGCCGCGGCCAAGGCCAACGGTGAAAACGCCGACGAGCAGGAGATCGAGGAGCTCGAGCTCGCCGAAGGCGAGAACGGCTCGGCGCCGGAGTCCGAAGAGGACCTCGAGGCCGCCGAGGCCGCCGAGGCCGCCGACGAGTCCTAGGCCCGTGGGCCGTCAGGGGCTTTCTGGACGTGATGGAGGGGCGCGCCGACCCGCCGCCGGCCGCAGGGCTGAGCTCTAGGACTCGACGGCGAGGTGGACCTCGCCGGCCCCCAGCGACACGCGCTCGCCGTCGCCCTTCTCCACCACGAGATGGCCGCGCTCGTCGATCTCCTCGGCGACGCCTTCGCCGTCGTCCCAGGAGATTCGCCTGCCGCAGAGGGCGTCCCGTGCCCTGTAGGAGCTCAGGACCTCGTCATCCGATGCGTCGACCCAGCGCCCGAGCGCTTCGTTCAGCGCGGAGATGGCGCGGGCCACACCCGGCGCACCGCCCGGAGGCAGGCCGCCCTCGGCCTCGGTCGGCAGCAGGGAGGCGGCCGTCTCGCGGAGCTCCGGCGGGAATTCGTCCCCGGCGATCGCAACGTTGAGGCCGACGCCGATCACGGCCCACTCCTCGTCCGGGCGCGCCTCGACCAGTACGCCGGCGACCTTGCGCTCATCGATCCAGACGTCGTTCGGCCACTTGACCTGGCAGCGCACGGGGGCGACCGCCTCGGCCGCCTCGCAGACGGCGATCGGGACGGCCAGGGGCAGCAGCGGAGATCGATCCGCGGCGAAGGGTCGCGCCAGCGCGGAGTAGAGCAGGCACGAGCCCGGTGGCCCGAACCAGGCGGTGCCGCGCCGCCCCCGCCCGCCCGTCTGCTCGGCGGCGGTCACCACGAGGCCGCCAGGCCCCCCGGACATCGCCAGCTCCTTGGCGCGCTCGTTGGTCGAGTCGGTGCGCCGGTAGTGGCGGTGGGGGGCCCCGAAACCCACAGCTACCTGACCGGCCGCAGCGTGACCTCGCTGTCCGGCGTCAGGTCCATCAGCCCGGCGGCGCTGCCGCCGCTGACGGCCAGGGCGAGGGCGCCCGAGGAGTCCTCGAAGAGCAGCACGTCGGCCGGGCCCACGTCCGCGAAGGTGCGCGCCCAGACCGCCTCGAAGCGGCCATCGGGCGCTCTGACCTCCAGGGCATCCCCCGGCCGGATAGGCCCGTCGGAAAGCATCGACCCGTCGACGTCGAGCGTCACGTTCCCGTAGCCATCCTCGTGGATCGCGTGGGCCACGATCTCGCCGTCCGAAATCCTCGGCGCCGGAAGGTCGAGCGCCACGAGGGAGCTCGGGTCGATCGACTCTCCGGCCTCCTCGAGTTGCGCGCCCAGGGAGAGATGGGCCGCGACCGGCGCGAACATGTCCCGGCCGTGGAAGGTGGCCGAGACGGGCTCCAGCCTGAAGGGCGACCGCGAGAGCTCCACCGCGTCGAGGGCGCCCCCGAGCCGGTCGAGAGCCCGCGACAGCAGGCCGTTGTCCGGTCCGACGAGAAAGCGCCCCTCCGCGGCGGCGACCGCGACCGCCCGTCGGGCGGAGCCGACCCCCGGGTCCACCACGGCAAGGTGGACCCCCGGGGGGCAGGAGGGCAGCGCGTTGGCGAGAGCGATTGCGCCCTGGCGGATGTCCTGGCGGGCGATTCCGTGAGTGAGGTCGATCAACGGCGCGCCGGGCGCGATCTGCGAGATCACGGCGCGGCAGACGCCGGCGAACTCGTCCTCGTATCCGTAGTCGGAGAGGAACGTGATCGGCCGCGGAGTCGCCACGGCCGGATCCTATGGCCCCTACTTCTTGCTGAGCTTGACCTTGACGACCTCTCGGTGTGAGTCCCCGTAGACGGTGGTCGCGTCGAGGGTGACCTTCGCCACGCCCCGGTCCTCGAGTCGATTGCGCCCTCTCTTGGTGAGTTTGACGTGGAGTGCACGAAGCTGGCCTTGCAGCAGCTCGAACACCTTCGTCTTGGCGGCGCCGCCCGTCGTCAGCGAGCAGTCCGCGTTGCACTTGACCCTGATCCGGGCCGACTTCCCCGGCTTCTTCTGCCGCTCGGCCGAGGCGCGAACGCTGAGCGGATCATGCGTGATCCGCAGGTCCCAGCCGTTGAAGGTCCCTCCGCCGCTGAGGAGGCCCGCGTCGCGAACGTGCAGCGTCCACAGTCCCGCGCTCGGCTTTCCCGCGAACGTCCCGAGCAGGGTCCCCTCGTTGAAGTCGTGAGGCTTGCCAATGCCGTTCTCCAACTCAGTGGAGCAGAACGCGGAGCCGTGGGCGCCGCTGCCGTCGGCGAACAGGGGGCCGCTGTCGGTGATCGTGAAGTGGGTGGCCCCCGGCATGCTGGAGCATCCGACGGTCATCAGGTACATCTGGTCCCCTCTTGGATCGTTGAGCCACGCCGAGAAGTCGGTTCCATTCGTGAGCCAGACCGGCTGCAGGTCCCCCACCTCCAGGGACTTGACGGGGGGTCTGCCGGTGTCAACCTTGATCGTGCTGGGAATCCCGTCGACGCCCGTGTTGTCGGGAACCGTGACCGACTTGAGGCTCGTATAGGTGACGGTCGAGGCTGCCGCGTTCCCCGCCAGCGCGAATGTCGCCAGCGCGACAGAGAAGAGAACTGTGCGGGTGCGGTGGGCCATCTGCAATCAAAGCCAAGCATCAGACGACCCGCGCCCAATCCGTGGTGGCGACGGGAATCGACTCCGGGCTCACCACCTAGATGACGCCGAGGCGCAGCTCAGCCCGCCGCCGCGATGAGCGCCTCGACCAGCCCGCCGATGTCGTGGCGCTCGGCCTCGACGTCGACGGTCAGACCAGCCTCTCGGGCGGCCTCGCTGGTGATCGGGCCGATCGAGACGACCCTGGCGCCCTCGGGAATCCCGTTGGCGCTCGCCTCCATGAAGTTGCGGACCGTCGAGGAGGAGGTGAAGGTGATGAAGTCGGCGTCCCGGGCGCGCTCCAGGGCATCCGGGTCTGGGGACTCGGCGACGGTCTCATAGAGCGCCACCTCATCGACCTTCGCGCCGCGCTTGCGCAGCGCGTCGGGGAGGAGCTCCCGGGCCTCCGCCGCGCGCGCGATCAGCACCGGCTTGCCGTCGAGCTCCAGCTTGTTCAGCTCCTCGACCAGCTCCTCGGCGACGAAGCGCTCGGGGACGATGTCCGCGAGGATGCCGCCCGCGGCCAGGGCGGCCTCGGTGCCGGAGCCGATCGCCGCGACGCTCGCGTTGGCGAGCGCGCGAGAGTCGCGGCCCTGCTCCGCCATCGCCTCGAACAGAAGGCGCGCGCCGTTGGGGCTGGTGACGCAGACCAGCGCGTAGGTGTGGAGGCTCTCGACCGCGGCCCGGACCTCCCTCGAGTCGATCCGGGGCTCGATCCGGATGGCGGGCAGCTCGATCGGCTCCGCTCCGAGGGCGTCGAGCTGGCGTGCGAGCTCGCTCGCCTGCGCGCGGGCGCGGGTGACCACGACCTTCTTGCCGTGCAGCGGCCGGCGCTCGAGCCAGGCGATTCGCTCCCGCCGCGCGGCGACCGGGCCGACGACGGTTACGGAGGGCGGCCGGATCTCCGCCTCCTCCGCCGCGGCGGCGATGCCGTCGAGGGTGGAGCTGACGGTGCGCTGCCCGGGGAGCGTGCCGCGCTCCACGACCGCCGCCGGCTCCGACGGCTCGCGACCCGCTGCAATCAGGCTCTCCGCGATCCGCGGCAGCGCCTTGACGCCCATGTAGAAGACGAGCGTTCCCGGGAACCGGGCGAGGGCCTCGAAGTCGAGGGAGGAATCCTCCTTGTCCGGATCCTCGTGACCCGTGACGAAGGCGACCGCGGACGCGTCGTCGCGATGGGTCACCGGGATGCCCGCGTAGGCGGGCGCCGCGATCCCCGCCGTGATGCCGGGGACGACCTCGAACGGGATCTCGGCCTCGGCGAGCGCCTCCGCCTCCTCGCCTCCCCGCCCGAAGACGAAGGGGTCCCCGCCCTTGAGCCGGACCACCAGCTTGCCCTGGCGGGCGCGATCGATCAGCAGCTCGGCGATCCCCTCCTGGGGGACGCTGGCATCACCCGGCTCCTTGCCGACGTAGATCAGCTCTGCGTCCGGACCGGCGACGGCCAGGGCGCCGCCCGGGATCAGGCGGTCATGGACGATCACGTCGGCCGCGACGATCAGCTCTAGGGAACGGGTGGTCATCAGGCCCGGGTCACCGGGCCCGGCTCCGACCAGGAAGACGATTCCGGGTCCCTCGCTCATCCGACCACTGCCATCTCCTCGGCGCGCTGGAGGATGTCGCCGGCCCCCGCGGCCTTCATCCGCTCCGCCAGGGCGCCCGCCGAGGCCCTCGGGATCGGACGCGTCCACCTCCATCTCGTCGCGGAGCCACTCGCTGCCGTCCGGCAGCCCGCAGAAGGCGCGCAGGCGCATGAGGCCGCCGTGCTCCAGCGTCGCGATCGCCCCGAGCGGCGTGTTGCAGCTCGCGTCCAGGGCCGCGACCAGGGCCCGCTCGGCGGAGAGCCTTCCCAGGGCGCCTCGATCGGTGATCGACTCGGCGGCCGTCACGGGCCGGTCCTCCGAGTGGCGAGCCTCGATCACGAGAGCGCCCTGGCCGGGGGCGGGGGTCAGCTCGTCGGGCTCGACCGGGAAGGCCATCTCCTCCGCGCGACCGAGCCGGTGCAGGCCGGCGGCCGCCAGCACCAGGCCGTCGAAGTCGCCCGCCTCCAGCCGGTCGAGCCGGGAGTCGACGTTGCCGCGGAGCCCGAGCACCTCGAGGTCGGGCCGGAGGGCCAGGATCTGGGCGCGGCGCCGCAGGCTCGAGGTGCCGATCCTCGAGCCCTCGGGGCACTCGCCGAGCGAGTTGACATGGCCGACGTAGGCGTCGCGCGGGTCCGCCCGCTCGGGCACGCCGGCGATTTCGAGGCCCTCGGGGATGTCGATCGGCAGGTCCTTCGCGGAGTGCACCGCCAGGTCGACCTCGCCGATCAGCAGCGCCTGCTCGATCGCGCGGACGAAGCGTGCCTTGTCGCCGCCGGAGCCGGGGCTCTGTGAGCCCTGATCCCCTGAGGTCTTGATGGGAACGATCTCGGCGCCCCCCAGCTGCTTGGCGACGAGCTTCGCCTGCGCGAGGGCCAGCGCGCTGCCGCGCGTACCGAGACGAAGCGGTGGCTCAGCCATCGCCCTGCCGTCTCAGCTGCGTTCGCTCCGACGTCGCCTCTCGTCGAGGGAGGCGACGTCGGCGCCCTCCGGGGCATCCGGCTCGGTGCCCGCATCGAGCCCGAAGAGCTCGCGGAGAGCGCTGACCTGGAGGTAGGCGTCCTCGCGGTCGGCGATGCCCTTGATCCTCACGGTGGGCTCGTGCAGAAGCCGGTTGGCGATCGCCCGGGCCAGCTGCTCGACCCGCTCGCGATCGGTGGCCGAGAGGCTCTCCCATCTGGTGGCGTTCTCGGAGAGGACCTGGGCGACGATCGAGTCGGCGCGCTCGCGCAGGGCCGCGACGGTCGGCATCACCTCCTGGGCGCCGAGCCAGCGCTCGAAGCGGCTCAGCTCGGAGTCCAGGATCCCGCCGGCATGGCGGGCCTCCGCCTCGCGGCCGGAGGCGTTCTGCTCGACGATCGCCTGCACCTCGTCGACGTCGAAGAGGCTCACGCCCTCGACCTCGCGGCACTCCGGATCGATGTCGCGCGGCACGGCGAGGTCGATCAGGAGCAGCGGGTTGCCCTCGCGCTGATCCATGATCACCTCGAGCTCGGAGCGCTCGATCAGGTGGTGAGGCGAGTTGGTGGCGGAGACGACGATGTCCGCGCCGGCCAGCTGGAGGGGAAGCTCGTCGATCCGCACCGCGCGGCCGCCGAACTTCTCGGCCAGCGAGATCGCGCGGTTATAGCCGCGGTTGGCGATGAAGACGGCGTCCGAGCCGCGGGCGGCGAGCGCTCGGGCGGTGAGCTCGGAGGTCTCCCCGGCGCCGATCAGCAGGACGCGGCGGGCGGAGAGGTCGCCGAGGTTGCGCTGGGCCAGCTCGACGGCGACCGACGGAATCGAGACGCCCTTCTCGCCGATGGCGGTCTCGGTGCGCGCCCGCTTGCCCGCCGCGAGCGCGCCGCGGAACATCCGATTGAGGATCGGACCGGTCGCCCCCTCGACCAGCGCCAGCTCATAGGCGCGCTTCACCTGTCCCTGGATCTCCGCCTCGCCCACGATCATCGACTCGAGCCCGGCGGTCACCCGGTAGAGGTGCCTGGCGGCCTCGGGGCCACGGAGCGAGTAGAGCGGACCGAGCAGCTCGGTGGGCCGGATCCCCGCCTCCCGGGCCAGAACCCCGAGCCCCGCGGCCTCCGCCTCGACCGAGTCGGTGGCGACCAGGTAGAGCTCGGTGCGGTTGCAGGTCGAGAGCGCCGCCGCCTCGCTGATCGGCTCCTCCGTGACGAGAGCGCTCAGAACCCCGGCCGCCCGGCCCTCGGTGAGGGCGAGCTGCTCCCGCAGCGCCAGCGGCGCCGTGCGGTGGGAGACGCCGAGCGCGAGCAGGCCGCTCATCCTCGGCCTCCCTGGCGCACCGCCTCGATCTCCTCCTCGCGGCCGCGGACCGTCCCGACGCCGCGGTCCGTGCCCTGGCCCTGCGACCGGTCGGCGAGGTCCGCGAGCGAGGTGAGCTCGCGCTGGATGCGCTGGAGCTTCGCGGCCATGATCGCCACGTAGATCAGGAGCAGGAGCAGGAAGACGACGTAGGCGGCGCCCACGTAGCCGCCGTTCTCGATCGCGAGCGGCGGAATCAAGTGGTTGCCTCCAGGGCCCGCCGGATCCTCTTCAGGTTCCCCGAGGTCGCCTTGGCGTCGAGCTCGAACCAGACCAGCGTCGCCCAGAGCAGCGCCATGCCGGCCAGGCAGACGATGAAGGCGAACAGCATCGAGCTAGGCAGGCCGCCGGACGACGAGAAGGTCCGCGGGTGTATGTACGGCTGCGCCAGCCGCACCGCCAGGAAGTTGAGGGGGACGAAGGCCCCGGCGGTGATCGCGAAGACCGACGAGTAGCGCGCCTGGCGGTCGCGGTCCTCGATCGAGTAGCGCAGGGGGTAGTAGGTGGCGTAGAGCAGGAAGACGATCAGGAAGCTGACCAGGGTCGGCTCCCGCCACTCCCACCAGACTCCCCACTGGCTCTTCGCCCAGATCGCGCCGGTGAGCAGCACGGCCAGTCCGAAGATCACCGAGATGTGGATCGAGACGTAGGCGCGGGCATCGTGCTTGGGATCGCCGGTCCGCAGGTGCCGGATCGCGTGCACCGCCGCGACCATGAACCCGACCAGCGAGACGGCGGCCAGCGGCACGTGGAGGTAGAAGATCTTCTGGGCGAAGCCCTCGGTCGCATCCTGGGGCGCGTAGAGGAACGCCAGCCCGTAGCCCGCCCCCATCACGACCACCGTGGCGATCGCGAGGCGGCGAAGCGTTATCGATTGGAGCGCGCTGGCCATTTCCAAGGTCCCCCGGGTCAATCCTCGAGCAGGAAGTCGAAGGTCGCATAGCCGACCAGGAGGAAGATCAGATCGTAGAGGCCGAGCAATCCCAGCCACGTGCCGAATCGACCATAATCAGGGCCGCCCGAGGCCAGCAGGTGCTCCCCGGCGCCGGCCGCCGCGATCACCAGGGGAATCAGCAGCGGCAGCAGGATCAGGGGCGCAAGCAGGTCCCGGGCGCTTGACATGGTCGCGATCGTCGAGATCACCGTCCCGGTCGCCGCCAGGCCGATGTTGGCCAGCAGCAGCACGAGGGCGAACGGGAGCAGCCCGGAGGCCGAGTCGAGGAAGAAGAGGGCGAAGATCGGCACCGCCACCAGCTCCAGGACGACGAGGTAGATCACCAGCGCGCTCGCCTTGGCGGCGAACAGGACGGTGCGGTCGATCGGCGCCAGGCGGATCAGGTCGAAGCCGCCCTCCTCGCGCTCGGCGACAAAGAGCCGGTTGATTGCGAGCAGCGCCGCGAACAGCAGCGTCGGCACCAGGACGCCGGCCGCGAGCTCGCCGTCGAGCGTGGTGCGGTCGAGCCCGAAGCGGAAGATGACGAAGGCCGAGACGGCGAAGAGCGCCATCGCCGGGCATCGAGCGCAGCGTGCGGAGCTCGACCCGCAGGTCCTTCCGCAGGAGCGCGCTGAACGGGGTCATCGCAGCTCCAGGACGACGTCCGCGCCCGCCGTCGCCGCCTCGCGGTCGTGGCTGACGACGACGCGGCTACGACCCTCGCCCGCGGCGATCAGCGGCTCGATCGCGCGACGGGCATCGGAGTCGAGGTGGGCGTCCGGCTCGTCGAGCAGCAGCAGCTCCGGCTCGTAGAGCACGGCGCGGCAGATGTCGATGCGCTGCTTCATCCCCGCGGAGAGCTCCGCGACGCGATCGCCGGCGCGCGGCGCCATCCCGACCGTGTCGAGCAGCTGGTCGATCCGGGCCGACGCGGCCACCGGGTCGAGCCCGTGCAATGCCGCCACCAGATTGAGGTTCTCGCGGGGGCTGAGGTCGCGGTAGAGCAGGGGCGCGTGCCCGAGATAGCCGACGCGGCCGCGCAGCAGGTGAGTCTCCTTGGGCAGGGCGCAGCCCAGGACGGAGACGTCGCCGCCGCTCGGCCGCAGCAGGCCGGCCAGGATCCTCAGCAGCGTCGACTTGCCCGAGCCGTTCGGCCCGAGGACCGCGAGGCTCTCGCCCGGCTCGAGGCGGGCGCGGATGCTCGCCAGGGCCGTTCGATCGCCGAAGTCCCGGCGCAACCCGGCCAGCTCGATCGCTGGTTGGGTCGTCTCCTTCGCGGTGGGAGTCGCTATGGCCGCCGTCTGCTCCACGCGAGCAAAGCTAGCGGTGATTTGAGGGCGACCCCGGCTCTAGAGCTTCAGGCAGTAGCCGTAGGCGATGAGGCTCGCGTCAGGTCCGAAGCGGTCGTAGGCCGACGCCTGCCAGCTGCCGTTGGTGTTGATGAACCCGTTTGTGAAGAACGATGAGCCCGCGGGGGACGTGCTGAACCCGCCGAAGACGAGCTTGCCGCGCGGGCAGGAGGGGGTGGTCGCGGTCGCGAACTCGCCGGTTCCCACCGAGGTCGACGCGGAGACCTCGGTGAGCAGCGGCTTCTTGCTGTGCCAGCAATAGGCGA
>CAWFHN010000024.1:0-20384 GCA_963815665.1 uncultured Solirubrobacterales bacterium
TGCCGACCGCGGCGACGAACGCGTTGAGCAGGGCGCGGGCGTCCTCGGGACCAAGGTCACCCCCCGTCTCACCACGGCGCTTGTCCCCCTCGGTCATCACGCGCTCGGCGATCTTCAGGACCGCATCCGCCCGCATCTCCTCCCCATCAGCCAGGGATGGCGTTCGATCCTCCATGAGGAGCGCGCGCGTGCCCAGCGCCATCGCCGCGTGGGCCCACTTGGCGGCGCTGCCCTGCTCCCCGCGCGCCTCGGCACGGCCCTCCCGGAGGTGGCGCAGAAACTCTTCCGGCGTGGCCACGGGGGGCGTCTCGGTGAACGTCCGCCCGATGTCCACGCCGGCGTGGTCATCCGAGCCGCCGGTGCCGGTTCCACCGTGCGTCTCGATGTAGATCGCGGCCGGCATGTTGAGCTCGCGGGCGCGGGAGCCGTTGCGGGTCTCCCAGACCGGGAACAACTCCGCGAGCTGTCTGCGGTGCGCCGGCGTCAGCGGCGCCTCGACCGCGTAGAAAGGGTGTGCCAACGAGCAGGAGATCTCGTGAGAGTGCAGGTACTCGGCGCACGCCTCGATGTCGCCGTTGTGCGCCTGCAGCCACGAGTGATCGTCCGGGGTGATCCCGAAGCAGAGCAGGTGGACCGCCTGCGGCTCGCCGCGAAACCAGGCTGTGAGCTCTTCGGAGATGAAGACGTCGTCCCGCCCGGCGAGCTCGAGGCAGCCGTCGATCGTGTCGTGATCGGTGATCGTCACGAAGTCCATGCCGCGCCGCTTGGCGAGCTCATAGACCTCCTCCGGCGGTGTGGCGCACTCGGGAAGGCCGAGGCTGCGCTGGATACCGAGCTTCGAGACCTCGGACGCGGTCGAGTGACAGTGCAGGTCCACCCGGGTGGTGGCAATCGGGTTCATCGTTGACCCTTTCCTCGTTCTCCCTTTCATCTGCAGAGTGCCTGTTTGCAGGGAAAATCCCGTTACGAGGTGGTGTCCGGGACGTAAAGAGGTCGTGAACGCGACCGTTGGCACACTTGGGCTCCATTGGGCATCGCATTCGAGAGGGGAGGCCCCGAGACATCGGCAGGGAGGGGAGACGAGGTCGCCGCGAGGCTGCTCGCCGGGCTTCGCCCCTGGGCCTGCCGTGGCGTCGCCCGTGACCAGCTGATCACGCTCACCGAGGGTGTCCTCGTTCACGAGGAGCGGGGGGATCCGGTGCCTCTCGGAGACGAGGATTTCGAGATCTCCTCGCCATCTCCGGGCAGGCTGCTGATCGAGATCGAGGATTCCGACGCGCCCTGGCTGCGGTTCGGGGTGAGCTGGCCTCTGATCGACGGAGAGCGGATCACGGGCCTCGGCGCGCGCCACGGCCTCGACTTCGACCAGCGTGGCCGCTGCATCCGCCTCGGTGCCGACCGCCGCTACACGGGGCCCGACTGCCCGCCGGAGTTCCTCGCCGACGGCGGCATCCCACAGGGGGACTACTCCCCTGTCCCCTGGCTGCTCTCCTCCGCCGGCTGGGCCGCCTGGATTGAGACCTCCGGCCCGGGGGCTGAGATCGACCTGAGCGGCGATGCCGTCTCCGTTTCGATTCGCTCGGCCGCGGGCCCCCTCCGCCTCCATCTCTTCACGGGGTCGACGCCGACGGCGCGCCTCCGCGCCTTCCTCCGCGAGACAGGCATGCCTGCACTGATGCCGGAGTGGGCCTACGGGCACTGGAAGAGCCGTGATGTCTATGAGCACCAGGACGACGTCGAGGACGACTGGCGCGGCTACCGCAAAGCGGATCTCCCGCTCGACGCGATCGTGATCGACTCGCCCTGGGAGACGCAATACAACACCTGGCGCTTCAACCCCAACCAGTTCCCCGATGCGGCGGGTCTCGTCAGCGGTTTGCGAGATGACGGCGTGCGGACCGTCGTCTGGGTGACGCCCTGGGTCAACCTCGAGTCGATCGACGGCCAGCGGCCTCCCGACGCCGAGTCCAAGCGACTCCACTCTGAGCCGGCGGAGAACTACGCCGATGGCGCCGATGCGGGTCACTACGTCCGCGCCGCCGATGGCCGGCCCTACGTCGGCCGCTGGTGGATGGGCACCGGCTCGATCGTTGACTTCACCTCCGCTGGTGCGCGCAACTGGTGGGCGGAGCTGTCCCGCAACGTCTTCGAGCTTGGCGTCGAAGGAGTCAAGGCCGATGACGGCGAGGGCTATTACTTCCCGCCGGATGCGCGGCTCGCCGATGGCCGGGTGGGCGCCGAGGCGGCCTGGGAATACGGTCGGCTCTATCGGGAGGCGACCCAGGAGGCCCTCGACGCGGTCCACGGCGAGGGTCGTGGCGTGCTCTTCGGCCGCTCCGGCTGGACCGGTCAGCAGTCGACCGGGATGCTCTGGGGCGGTGACCAGGCATCCGACTTCTGGTCGCTGCGCGCGCTGGTCACCTCGCTGCTCACATGCGCGGCGACCGGGTTCTCGAACCTCTCTCACGACGTCGGGGGCTACCTCGGCCGCAGGCTGGCGGAGCGCTGCGAGCCCGAGCTGCTCGTCCGCTGGGCACAGGTCGGGGCCCTTACTCCGCTGATGCAGGCCCACGGGCGCTTCGAGCAGGAGGCGTGGACCTACGACGGGCGCATCCTCGACCTCTACCGCGAGGCCGTGCTCTTGCACGAGCGCCTCGTCCCCTACATCAGGGCGGCGGCCGCCACGGCGTCGCGCACCGGGCTGCCGATCATGCGGCCGCTCTGCCTGGCGGACCCGGAGGACCCCGAGGGCTGGGCGATCGCGGACTCGTACTTCTTCGGGCCATCGCTCTGGGTCGCGCCGGTGCTCGAAGAGGCGGCGACCGGGCGTCGCACATATCTCCCTCGCGGCGACTGGCTCGATTGGTGGACCGGCGAGCGCCTGGCCGGTGGCCGCTGGATCGACGCCGAGGCGCCCCTCGAGCGCATCCCGCTCTGGGTGCGCGCCGGCTCGCTGCTGGTCACCTATCCCGCCGGCGAGGTGGCGCGAGGCCTGGGCGAAGAAGACCCTGCGCGCCCCCTCGAAGCCACCATCTGGGGCCAGCCGCCGCTCGGCCACACCGCTGCGAGGCTCGCCGACGGCACCCGGATCGGCTGGCGCCACGGCGAGTGGTCGGTCTCGCCGGACCGCCCGGTCACCTTCGAGCGGTCCAACCCGGACTTCCCGCGACTGCGCCCGTAGCGGTGACGCCGGGACGTTCGGCGTAAGGCGTCCGGTGCTCCAGGCACCCTGACCCCGGATGACCCAGTCCTCGCTGCGGCATCCGCTCGCCCGGGCGCTCCTCGTGCTCACCTTCACCACCGGTCTGGTCGACGCAGTCAGCTACCTGGGGCTAGGCCATGTCTTCACGGCGAACATGACCGGGAACGTCGTCTTCCTTGGCTTCGGGATCGCCGGCGGGACGGGCTTGCCCGTGGTCGCGCCGATCGTCTCGCTCGTTGCCTTCCTCATCGGGGCCGCGGCCGGTGCGGCGGTGGCGACGCGCATGGAAGAGCGAGACCCCGACCACCTGACGAGGGCGCTCGGAATCGAGACGGCGCTCGTCGCCGTCGCGGCGGCCGTGGCGGTCGCGGTCGACGTCGACCCTGGCCGGCTCTCGGGATACGTCGTCATCGCCCTGCTCGCCCTGGCGATGGGATCGAGGAACGCCACCGTTCGCCGCCTCGGGGTACCCGACCTGACCACCACGGTGCTGACGATGACCCTCACCGGGCTCGCTGCCGATTCTCCGGTCACGGGCGGGTCGGGGAAGGGCTCTGTGAGACGAACCGCAGCCGTCGTGGCGATGTTCTGTGGAGCGCTCGTCGGCGCTCTCCTGCTGAAGACGAGTCTCGTCCTTCCGCTGCTGGCCGCCTCCGGGCTGGCGCTGGCTACCTGGCTGATCTACGGAGCGAGAACGCCCCGCCCCGGCAGCACCTAGCTCGGCCGGCGCGGCACGGGACTCGTGCGTCGCTGCGCCTGCTCGTGGCGATCGGCTCGCTCCTCGGCCTCGCGGCTGGCGCGCTCGCGATCGAGACGCGCCTGCGCGGCCTGAGCCTCCGCCTGGCGTGCAGCCCTTTCGGCGGCCTCGGCCTCGCGGCGGGCGCGCTCCGCTGCCTTGGCGGTGCGGCGCGCCTCGCGTGCTCGCCCCAAATAGCCATCGACGGCTCGCTCGAGCCGCAGCCAGGTTCCGGTCTCCTCCTGGCGGCGCCAGAAGGCGGCGAAGCGATTGCTGAGCAGCTCGCGGCGAGCCTCCAGGTAGACGGCGAGCACGTCGAGCCCCCGGTACGCGGTGCGGTGTGGTGCGTGGGCCGCCAACCGGGGATCGAGGTCGGGAGCCCGCCCCGCCCTCTCTCGAACGGCCGCGGCATCGGTTCTCTGCAGCTGCTTGAGGTGCTCGCGAACCCGGGGCAGCATCACGTCGCAGTCGTGGATCTCGCCGAGGATGTCCTGCAGGTCGCGGGCGCGCCGCCGAGCGGTGTCGGCGGGGCGGCCGAAGCAGAAGCCGGTCACCTCGAGCACGTAGCGGAGCCGCTTCGCCGCGATCCGCATGTCGTGCTGGGCCTTCGTCTTGCCGTCGAGCGCCCGCGGCGCGAAGGCGAGCATCTCATCGAGCCGCACCTGGATGATCCGGGCGGCGTTCTCCCCGAGGGGGCGTGATGGGTCGAGCTTCTTGACGGGCCGGGCCTTCACGCCCGGGCACCTCGAGCGCCCTCGACCAGGTCCTCCATGGTCTCCCGCAGCTCCCTCAAATTGTCCTCGGCCACCAGAGGAGCGAGCTCCTCGTTCGCCTCCTCCTGCTCGCCGCGGAGCTGCTCGATAAGCGAGGCGACGCCACGCCGGTCGGGCGCCGCCATCTGGTCGTTGAAGTTGTGGAGTGCGGCGATCGCCACGTCGCGGTCCCGCCGTTCGCCGAGGGCATCCGCCAGGCGCTTGACGGAATCGAGCGCCTCGCCATGCTGTTTTGCCGGGAAGCACGGCTCGAAGATCTCGAGGGCGGCACGGAGGCGACGGGTGGTCACCCGCATGTCGTGGACCCGCTCGATGTCGCCGGTGTCCAGAACCCCCTGCGCGTGCTCGTTCAGCTCCCTCGCTCGCACCGAAACGACCTTCGCGGCCGCCTCCGCGTAGCTGCCCTCGGCGCTCAGATCTGGAATCGGCTTGGCCTTGGCCATCGGCGTGGCAAGGCTATCGGGGAGGTCCGTGACGAGGGGGACGCGGTGGCCGCCGGGGCGGCGCCTTGCCGCTCATGACCTCCTCGAGCCGGCCCAGCGATCGGGCGAGGGCATCTGCCTCGGGACGCGGAAACTCTGCGAGCAGAGGATCGAGGCGCTTCCCCAGCAGCCTCCTGCTCGCTCGCAGGGCCCGCCTACCCGTGGTTGTGAGGATCAGCGGTTGCAGCCTGCGGTCCTCGCTCGCCTCGGTCCGCTCCAGGAGACCTGCGTTCTCGAGCGAGCCCACCAGCTGCGAAGCCGCCGATCGCGAGACCCCGGCGCCCGCGGCCAGGTCAGTCGCCAGTACGCCTCCCGATGCCAGCTCCTCGAGGGCCAGATACTGGGCAACCGTCAGGGGAGGATCGCCCTCCGCCAGGACCCGCTCGACCCATCGGCTCACCAGGGGCGCGACTCGGGCCAGCACGGCAGGCGCCTGCTCATGGGGTCGGGGTCGAGGGGGCCGGGGCGGCATAATTGTTCAGTTTGCTTAACTATTAAGCGTGCTGAACAGTCGAAGCCTACCCCTCCGGCGGTTGGCATGATCTGGGCCGTCACCCACCTCGGCCCAGCGGGGATTCTGCTGTTGATGATTCCCGAGAGCGCGTGCCTTCCGGTCCCCAGCGAAGTGACTCTGATGGCGGCCGGGTTCGCCGTCGGCCAGGGATTGTTCAGCTTCCCGATCGCAGTGCTGGCGGCCACCGCCGGCAACCTGATCGGATCTCTGATCGCCTATGCGATCGGGCGAAGTGGCAGGCTCGAGAGGCTCCCCGGACGGGGCGGCGCTGTCGTCCAGCGCTGCCAGGCGATCTTCGACCGCTGCGGGGAGCGCGCCGTCTTCCTGTCGCGCCTCATGCCCCTGGCGCGGACATTCGTTTCGCTGCCGGCGGGGCACGCGCAGGTCCCCCTCCCCCGCTTCGTCGTCATGACGGTGGCCGGGTGCGCGCTCTGGAGCGTCGCCTTCGTCTACGCCGGACTCCTCACCGGCACTGCCTGGCACGAGGTCTCGGCCACAGCTGGCCACATCTCGCTTCTGCTGGGCGCCGCGGCGATCCTGTGCGCCGTGTTCAGGCCGCGATCTTCTCGTGCGAGCCGTTCGCGTTCCCGTTCAGGAGGGTGAGGATGATCCCCTCCCGCAGGCCGCCCTTGCCGATCTGCAAAGGCTGACCGAGCATCTGCGAGAACTTCTCGAGCAGCAGCACCCCGGCCGGGAGCAGCTTGACCCGGCGGGAGTCGAGCTCGAAGCGCTTCGCGACCTCGTAGATCTCATCGCTGGAAAGCACGCGTACCGCCCGTTCCAGCGTCTCGTACTCGAGGACGGCGCCGACGAGGGTGCGGAGCGAGGTCGCGCTCCCTCCGACCGCCACCGCCTGCTCCGGGTGATCCAGCTCGACGTCCTCGAAGAAATCGGAGATGTGGTCGCGCAGGCCGCGGATCTCTCCCGCCGATGGCGGATCGGACTCCAGGTGATCCTCGGTCAGCGACCCGGAGCCGATCTTGAACGACTTCACCTCGTTCACCCCGTCGGGAGCGGTGCCGTAGATCACCTCTGAGGAGCCGCCGCCGACATCGACGACCGCCACCGTGCCCTCGGCCGGATGCCCGAGTGACTTCGTCGCCCCGATGAAGGCGAAGCGGCCCTCCTCCTCCTCGTCGAGGACGTCGACGTGGACGCCGGCGATCTCCTCGATTTCCTCGACGACCTTGTCGCGGTTCTTGGCCTCGCGGATCGCGGCCGTCGCCACAGTCTTGATCTCCTGGGCTCCCATCTCCTGCGCGAGCCGCACCTGAGTATTCACGACGTCGGCCACCTCGGCGACCTTCTCGGCCGTGATCTTTCCGTTCTTCGACGCGTCCTTGCCGATCCGCGTGTAGGCGCGCTGCTCCATCACCTTACGAAGCTGACCATCCGACGGCTCGGCCACGAGCAGTCGTGTCGTGTTCGAGCCGATATCGATCGCCCCGCAGAGCATTTCCAGCTGATTCTCTCAGGGGAACCGGATAAGCAGGCGGCATCAACCGCGGACTTTGCGCGCAAGGACTCGCTCGGCGATCCCCGCAGCGAGCCGCCAGCCGCCGGTACGCTCGATCTCGATGGAAGCTCGCACACCCTCACTGCCCGTGGCATCCCCTCCTCGCGAGCCCTTGATCCGTCGGGCCAGATTCCTCGCTCGTCTCGGGCTCGCCTGGCACGCCATCGAGGCGGCGGTCGCCATCGGCGCCGGGGTGGCTGCGTCCTCGATCGCGCTGATCGGCTTCGGCGCCGATTCGCTGGTCGAGTCGATGGCCGGCGTCGTCCTTCTCTGGCGGCTCGGCCAGCGGCGCGCTCAATCGGAGGAGGCTGAGCGCCGGGCCCAGCGATTGATCGCGCTCACCTTCTGGCTGATCGCCGCCTACATCGGCATCGAGGCAATCCGCTCGCTGCTCGGCGGAGATGAGCCATCGGTCAGCTACGTCGGCATCGGTCTTGCCGCCGTGACGCTCGTGACCATGCCACCTCTCGCTGCGGCCAAGGCGAACGTCGCCAACCAGCTCGGCTCTGCCGCCACTCGCAGCGAGGGGCGGCAGAACCTCCTCTGTGGGTATCTATCCGCTGCACTGCTCGTCGGCCTCGGGGCCAATGCAGCGTTTGGCTGGTGGTGGGCCGACCCAGCGACCGCCCTGCTGATCGCCGGCATTGCGATCAACGAGGGACGCGAGGCCTGGCGCGGCGAAGGCTGCGCCGACGGCTGCTGCTAGACGACCCGGGACAATCCGTTGATCTCGGTGCGTTCTACCGGCCTCGAACGGTCATCAAGGACTGCCACGTGATTTGCAAGATGACGGCGGTGAGCCCAATCGCGATCACCGGATCGGCCAGTGGGAAGCCAATCGCGACCAGCGCGGCGCTCGCCACTACGCCCAGGCTGACGAAGCCGTCAGTACGGGCGTGGTAGCCGTCCGCGATCAACGCGGAGCTGTTGAGGCGGTACCCAGCCCGGATACGCACCTGAGCGGCAAGCTCGTTCCCTGCAAAGCCGAGGGCGCCCGCCAACCCGAGGGCCAGCAGATGATCGGGCGGCTGTGGGCTGATGATCTTTTCGACGGAGAAGAATCCCGCGAAACAGGCGCTGATGAAGATCGCCGACACAACCGCGAGGCCTGCATAACGCTCAGCCCGAGATGAGCGAAGCAGAAACGCCATACCGAGCGGCACTGCGGTGAGCGCATCTCCGAAATTGTGGATCAGATCAGCAAGCAGCGCGACGCTGCCGGTCGCCACATAGATCCCTGCCTGGATCGCGGCAGTCGCTGCGAGCACGACCAGCGATACGCCAACTGCCTCTAGCCCTGCGCGAGACCGCTTGATCTCATCGTCAACGAGCCCATGAGAATGCCCGTGCTCATGCCCATCAGGCTCGTGCACCGAACGCGAGCGGCGTGGGTGAAGCAGGTGTCGGTGTGGGCCTGTATGCCAATGAGCATGGGCGTGGCCGCCGTGGAGATGTGCGATCGCTTCTCCCGTCAGAGCGGCGCCCCGATCAACGCCAGACGGCGGTTCATGGCGCCGAGGGCGAACTCCGCCAGGGCTCCGTGCTCCACCCCGAGCACGTCCCAGGCGCCTTCACTGGGTGGCGAGATCGACTCGGCGACGGCGGGTAGCAGCTCCTTGATCTGATCGCGGATCACGTCCGCCATCTGCGGGTCGGCCGTCACCGCCTCTCGCAGGAACCAGGTCCCGTAGGCGATATGGCGCTGCTCATCGGCGGCGATTCTCGAGTAGCCGTCGACGAACCCCGGGAGGAGATCGCGCTCGCGGAGCAGGTCGAGAAGGAAGTGGGAGGTGACGAGGCCGAGGGTTCCCTCGAGGACCATGTGGTAGATCGTCACGAAGTCGACCTTTGCTTCCCTGTCTGCCGGATCGCGAAGAAGTCGATCGTGGGCCTGGACCAGGGCCTCGTCGAAGATCTTCTTGAACGGTTCGCCGAGGACCTCCCGGGAGCGGGCGACGTGGGCGGCGATTGTCGCCGGATCAGCGATCACCTCGTCCTGAAAACGCTTGTAGAACTGCATGTGGCGGACCTCGTCCACCAGCTGGGTGGAGAGGTATGAGCCCTCCTCCTCATCGTCCTGGGCCAGAACCAGGCCGACGAACTGGGTCGAGATCCGCTCTTCGGCCACCATCAGCGAGCTGAGGGCGAAGTAGAGGAGGTTGCGCTCCCCGTCCTCGAGCCCTTCCCAGTCGGCCGGATCGCGGGAGAGGTCGACGTCCTGAGCGGCCCAGTGGGCGTGCTCCCAGTCGAGATAGAGCCGCTCGGGGTCCTTGAGGGTGAGCGTCTCGGAAGTGCTCATGCGGGGAGCTTTGCCCGGATGATCGCCGAGCCGGCCTGGTCGTGAACGCGGTGGGTCTCGCGGAGCTGCACATCCTCGAAGCCGGCTGCCTCCAGCTCAGCGCGGAACTCCTGCTCGGTGAGCGCACCGGCGATGCAGCCGGTCCACTGGGCCATGTCGCGACGCGTGGCGTCGTCCATGTCAGGGTCGGCCACGATGTCGCTGATCGCAAACCGTCCTCCGGGCCGCAGGACCCGCGCCGCCTCCCGGAACACAGCGGCCTTGTCGCCAGAGAGGTTGATCACGCAGTTCGAGATCAGCACGTCCACCGAGCGGTCGGGCAGTGGGACGTCCTCGATCGTTCCCTTCAGGAACTCGACGTTCTCGACACCAGCCTCGCGTTGGTTCGCGCGCGCAAGCTCGAGCATCTCGTCGGTCATGTCGACGCCATAGGCCGTGCCATTCGGGCCGACGCGCCTCGCCGAGAGCAAGACGTCAATCCCGCCGCCGGAGCCGAGGTCGAGCACGACCTCTCCCTCGTGCAGCTCGGCGACCGCGGTCGGGTTGCCGCAGCCGAGGGAGGCGAGCTTTGCGGCGTCCGGAAGCGAATCCTGGTCCGCGATCTCGTAGAGCCCCGAACCGAACGTATCCCCGCCGCAGGCGTCCGGCACATCCGTGCCGCAACCGCAAGACGTCACCGAGTCTTGGGCCGCCTCGGCGACACTCGACGGTCCGCAACAGGCCACGCGTCCCTCGCCAACCGAAGTCGCCGCGGCCGCGTATCGATTGCGTACCGCCTCCCGGATCGTGTCCTTGTCGGTCAGCTCAGCCATCCGCTCAATTCCTCCAGTGCCTCGGCGTTGACGTAGTAGTAGGCCCACAGCCCCTGCCGCTCGGAGCCGACGATGCCGGCCTCCCGCAGGACCTTGAGGTGGTGCGAAACAGTGGGCTGGGATAGGTCGAAGAGCGGGACCAGCTCGCAGACGCAGACTTTGCCGGCGTGCTTCCTGAGGACGTCGACGAGCTGCATGCGGATCGGGTCGCCGAGCGCCTTTGCGACCTTGGTCATGCGCTCGGCCTGGGCCCGCTCGATGTCCGGGTAGACGACGGGCTCGCAGCACGGCTCGCCGACGGGGCGCTTCTGCTT
The DNA here is from genome assembly GCA_963815665.1 of uncultured Solirubrobacterales bacterium. GTDB lineage: Bacteria > Actinomycetota > Thermoleophilia > Solirubrobacterales > 70-9 > DASUPK01. The sequence goes on from CAWFHN010000024.1 coordinate 10,649, forward strand.
GGGGGCGAGTTCCAGATCGACCGCCATCGATATACGTATATCGATTGAATAGATGACTGTCAACCCTTAGGATCGGCCCATGAGTGATCGCGACCCTGAGGTCCTTTTCGTCTGCGTCCACAACGCGGGTCGCAGCCAGATGGCCGCGGGCTTGCTCGAACGCAAGGCAGGTGGTCGGGTGAGGGTCATCTCCGCCGGCAGCGAGCCCGCGAACTCGCTCAATCCGGCGGTGGTGGAGGCGATGGAGGAGCTCGGGATCGACATCTCAGCGGAGCGCCCGAAGAAGCTCGAGGACGGCATGGTCCGCGAGTCCGACGTGGTGATCACCATGGGCTGCGGCGACGCCTGCCCGATCTATCCCGGCAAGCGCTACGAGGATTGGGATCTCGAGGACCCGGCCGGAAAGGATCTGGAGACGGTCCGAACGATCCGCGACGAGATCTCGAAGCGCGTCGACGCCCTGATCGGCTCCCTGCCTGCGTGAACGTTCCCCTGAGCCGGCGCCTGTTCGCCGAGTTCCTCGGATCGGCCTTCCTGGCCGCGACGGTGGTCGGCTCCGGAATCGCGGCCGCTCAGCTCTCGCCTGACGATGTCGGCCTCCAGCTCTTCGAGAATGCCGCGGCGACCGCGGCGGGCCTCTTCACCTTCATCCTCATGTTCGGCCCTGTCTCGGGCGCTCACTTCAACCCGGTCGTCTCACTCGTCGACGCGAGCTTCGGCGGGCTGCGCTGGCGTGAGGCCCTGGCCTACATCCCGGCGCAGGTCGTGGGCTGCATCGCTGGGGCGATCACCGCGAACGCGATGTTCGCGCTCTCGGCGATCAGCATCTCGACCAAGCACCGCGCCTCGGAGGCGCATCTGCTCGCCGAGGTCGTCGCGACGCTCGGCCTCATCCTCGTGATCTTCTCCCTGGCCCGCACCCGGCGCGGCTCGATCGCGCCGGCTGCCGTGGGCGCCTACATCGGTGCCGCCTACTTCTTCACCAGCTCCACGAGCTTCGCCAACCCGGCGATCAGTGTGGGGCGCATGTTCTCCGACACCTTCGCCGGGATCGCCCCGGCATCGGTGCCCGCCTTTGTGGTCGCGCAGCTCGTTGGGGGGCTGGTGGCCATCGGCGTGATCAGGACGCTCTACCCCGACATCACGTCTGACGAAGCTGCGGAGATCATGCTGCCCCACAAGGAGCAACCTGCGCCCAGCCGAACCTGACCCGGTCAGGTCGACGGAAGCGGCGCCTGGCCGGGGTGTGAGGCGTCCTCGAACTCGCGGAAGAGACCCGTGACGACGAAGGCGACCTGCTCGCCGATGTCGACGGCGTTGTCCCCGATCCGCTCGAGAGCGCGGGCGACCAGCATCATCGTCATCGCCCACTCGCGGGTGTCCTTGTCCTCCCCGACCTGAACCGCGATCTGGAAGCACTCCTTGTTCAGGTTGTCGATCAGGTCGTCCTGCCGGACGAGGTCGCGTGCCAGCTCGACGTCACGGCCCTCGAACGCCTTCTTCGCCTGGGAGAGCATCGAGCGCCCCTGCTTGCCCATCAGCACGATGCGGTCGATCATCTCGTCATGGACGGGGGCGTCATGCCCGGTCAGCGGAATGACCTTGGAGATGTTCACGCACTGGTCCCCCATCCGCTCAATCGAGTGCATGACGTGCAGCAGCGCCGAGATCAGCCGTAGGTCGGTGGCAACCGGCGCCTGGGTCGCCAGCATTGTGAGGATCTCCTGGTGCACCTCGAGGTAGCGGCCGTCGATGCGATCGTCGTCGGCAATCACCAGCTCCGCCAGCTCCATGTCCTGGTGCTGGACGGCCTCCATGGTGCGGTCCAGGGAGGCGATCACCAGGTCGAGCCCGCCGAGCGCGTTCCGCTCGAGCTCGTCGAGATGGTCCTGGTAATGCATTCGTGCCTCGGGCATCAGCCGAACCTCCCGCTGACGTAGTCCTCTGTTTCCTTCTTGGACGGTGTCGTGAAGATCTTGTCCGTCGCGTCCATTTCGACGAGGCGGCCGGGCTTGCCCGAAGCCTCGAGGTTGAAAAAGGCGGTGACGTCGCTGGCCCGCGCTGCCTGCTGCATGTTGTGGGTGACGATCACGATCGTGTAGCTCGACTTCAGGTCCTCGATCAGGTCCTCGACCGCAAGGGTCGCCACCGGATCGAGGGCCGAGCAGGGCTCGTCCATCAGCAGCACCTCGGGCTCCACCGCGATCGCGCGCGCGATGCAGAGCCGCTGCTGCTGTCCGCCGGAGAGATCCGAGCCCTTGCGGTCCAGGCGGTCCTTGACCTCGTCCCACAGATTCGCTCCACGCAGCGAGCGCTCCACGGTCTCCTGCTTCTCGGACTTCGAGATTCCCCTGCGGTTCAGCGTCAGGCCGGCCGCAACGTTCTCGTAGACGGACATCGTCGGGAAAGGGTTGGGGGCCTGGAAGACCATGCCGACCATTCTCCGGACCTCGACCGGGTCGACGTTGGGCGCGTAGATGTCCTGGTCGTCGAGGGCTACCTTGCCCTCAACTCGGGCGCCGGGGGTGAGCTCATGCATGCGGTTGAGCGACCGCAACATGGTCGTCTTGCCGCACCCGGAGGAACCGATCAGGGCTGTGACCTGATTCGGCTCGACTGTCATGGTCACGTCCTCCACGGCGTGGAAGTCCCCGTAGTAGAGGTTGACGCCGTTGACGTTGAAGCGCTTGGCCACGCGTTCGACCTTATCGGCACCCCGCTTCTTGGCCGCGGTGGCGGTCTCTGCGAGATCGGCGGCCATCGCGCTCCCCTGGTTCGTGGTCTTGTCGGCTGTCTCGGGCATCTTCCTCCTGTCCCTGGGCATTGGAAGTCTCGACGTTGGCTAGCGGAGCTCGGTTCCGAAGCGGCGATAGATCCAGCGCGCCAGCAAGCTGAGGATCATCACGATCAGGATCAGCGTGAGCGCCGCGGCCCAGGCCTTGTCGTACGAGGCCTGCACATCGACCCCCGGGTCCTTGTACTCACTGTAGGCGTAGACGGCGAGGTTCTGCATCCGCCCGCTGAGCGGATTGGTGTTCACGGAGTCGATCACGCCGGTGGTGACCAACAGTGGCGCCGTCTCGCCGATCACCCGCGCGATGGCGAGCATGACGCCCGTGACCAACCCGGCCAGTGCCGTGGGCAACACGATTCGCGTCACCACCTTCCACTTCGGCGTCCCCAGCGCATAGGCAGCCTCGCGAAGGTGATCGGGAACGATCTTCAGGATCTCCTCCGCCGAGCGGATCACGATCGGGATCATCAGCACCGAGAGGGCGACCGACCCGATGATTCCCAGGCGAATGCCCGGTCCCAGGAACGCGGCGAAGAGAGCGTAGGCGAAGAGGCCCGCCACGATCGAGGGGATTCCGGTCATCACGTCGACGAAGAAGGTGAGGGCCTTCCGCAGCCGCCCCTTCCCGTACTCGTTGAGGTAGACCGCAGCCATGATCCCGATCGGCACCGAGATCAGGGTGGCGACACCCGTGATCACGAGGGTCCCGACGATCGCGTGCTGCGCGCCGCCGCCGGCGCCGATCACGCCACGGGCCGATTCGGTGAAGAACGAGCCGTCGAACCGGGCCGTCCCTTTCTTGATCACCTCGTAGAGCAGTGAGAAGAGCGGGGTGACGGCGAGCCCAAAGCCGGTGACGATGCCAAGCGTCACCAGGCGGTCCAAAGCCTGCCGCCTGTTCTCGGCGATCCGCGACCAGATGTAGGCCGTGGGCAGCGCGAAGACGGCGGTCAGGATGAGCAGCACCACGACCGTGAAGCTGCCGGTCGCGAGCAGGATGGCCGCCGCGATCACGGCTGAGCCCGCGCCGACCGCCCACATGAACCAGGACGGCAGCGAGCCGCCGCCGACGGAAGGCCCACCGAGGGTTGCGACCTGGTTCGCTGGGTCGTAGGCTGCCGCCGGGTCTTCCCTGGGGGGTTGTTCAGCCATCCGGGGCCCTCATTGGACGTTCGAGCGGGAGATGACCAGCCGGGCGAGCATGTTGACCACCAGGGTGATCCCGAAGAGGACGAGCCCGGAGGCGATCAGCGCGTTCACGTCAACCCCCGAGGACTCAGGGAACTTGAGGGCGATGTTGGCCGCGATCGGGGTCGGGTTCTCCTGGCTGACCAGATTGAAGGTGACGATTCCCGACACCGAGAGAATGATCGTCACCGCCATCGTCTCGCCGAGGGCGCGGCCGAGACCGAGCATCGAGCCGCTGATTACCGCCGACTTGCCGAACGGGAGGACCGACATCCGGATCATCTCCCAGCGGGTGGCACCCAGGGCGAGGGCGCCCTCCTCGAGTCGCCGGGGCGTTTGCGAGAAGACCTCGCGTGCGACGGCCGAGACGATCGGGAGGATCATCACGGCGAGCACGAGCCCGGCGGTGAGCATGACCCGGCCGGTGACCGACGCCGGTCCCGCAAAGAACGGGATCCAGCTCAGATGGGCGACCAGCCAGTCCAGGATCGGGACCATTGCGGGGCCGAGAACAAAGATGCCCCAGAGGCCGTAGACGATGCTGGGAATCGCCGCGAGCAGGTCGACGATGTAGGCAAGCGGATTGGCGATCCGCCGTGGAGCGATGTGGCTGATGAAGAGTGCGACCGCTACGGCGAGCGGCACCGCGATGACGACGGCGACCGCCGCCGCGAGGATCGTGCCGAAGGCGAGCGGCGCGATGTAGTCGACTAGGTTCTTGCCGTCGGGCAGGTCAGCGGTGTTGGCGGTGATCGCCGGAACGGAGTCGACGATCAGGAAGATCGCGACCCCGGCGAGCAGCGCAAGGACGGTCACCGAAGCGATCACCGCGGCGTTCGAGAAGATCCGGTCTCCGGGGCGACGCTTGCCACCGCTCGCGGAGGCCAGGATCTGCCCCGCCTGGGTTGTCGTGTCGGGGTGGGCTTCCATCAGTCAGTTTGTTGAGCGGTTCGGGGGCCCCGCGCCCTTTCGGCCGGGGCCCCCTTTCCGCGATTACCTCTGGATCAGCCGCCGATCGCGTCGATGGTGGACTGATTCGTCGTCGTGACACCGGGCGGCAGCGGGGCCGAGCCTGCGTTCTGCGCCGCGGCCTGCTGGCCGTCCGAGCTGTTGATGTAGTTGAAGTACGCCTTCACCAGATCGGTCGTGTTGGTGTCGGAGTACTTCGTGCAGCCCATCAGGTAGCTGACCAGCAGCACCGGATAGTCGCTGGGGCTGGTCGGTGTCCGCTCGACCTTGTACGCGAACACGTGCGTGCCCTGGCTGAGCTCCGGGTCCTTCGTCGACTTGTCAAAGTCGCTGGCAGCACCCTGTGCGCTCGGCGCCACGTAGGTGTTCCCGACCTTGACCTTGGCGGTGCCAAGATCGCCCTTCTGACTGTCGTCGATATAGCCGATCGTGCCCTCGCCGGCCTTCAGCGCCTGCACGACGCCGGAGGTCTGGGCGCCCGACTCACCGGTCTGCAGCGGCCAGTTGCCGTCCGGATCGAAGGTCCAGACGCTCGGGGCAGCCGAGTGCAGGTAGTCGGTGAAATTCGCCGTCGTACCCGACTCGTCCGAGCGATGGACTGGCGTGATCTTCGTGCTGGGCAAGTTCACGCCCGGGTTCGTGGCCTTGATGGCCGGGTCGTCCCAGGTCGTGATCTCGCCCTTGAAGATCTTCGCGATCGTGTCGGGGTCGAGCTGCAGGTTGCTGACACCCGGCAGGTTGTACGCGACCGCGATTGGCGAGATGTAATCCGGGATCTGAATCAGATCGCCGGGCGTGCAGCGCTGTGTCGCCTTCGGCAGCTCCGTGGTGTCGAACGGCGAGTCGCTGCCGGCGAAGGCGGTCTTGCCGCCGGCGATGAATTGGTCGCGGCCACCTCCGGACCCAATCGCGTCGTAGGTGACGGTCGCGCCGGAGTTCTGGTCCTCGAACTTCGCGGTCCAGGCCTCCTGGGCGGCCTGCTGAGCGCTGGAACCAGCGCCGGCGAGGTCGCCGGACACGCCGGACGAGTTGTTGTTGCTCGAGCCGCAGGCTGCAGCGGTGAGAGCCAGGACGGCCGAGGCGGCACCAACGAGCCACCACTTCCTATTCATTGAGTCGCTCCTTTTTCGTTTTTTCGAAAAGGGACGGCGGCTCAACGGCTCGCCTCCCTCGGATCCTTTACAGGCCGCGCACCCTGTCAGCGGGTAGGGCGCAGCTTGTTACGTTCGTGTGGCGCACTTGTAAAAAGGATGTAAATCCCCGTGCTTTCCCCGCACGCGTGCACCTTTGTCAGGCCTGTGGCGAGAAGCGATAACCGATGCCGGTGTGGGTGTGGATGAATCGCCTCCCCGGCAGCGCCCGGTTGAGCTTCGACCGCAGGCGGCCGACGTAGACGTCCACGGAGCGATCGCTCTTCTTGTAGGAGCGCCCCCAGACCGTCTCGTAGAGCTCCTCCCGCGTCATCACCCGCTCCGCGTTGTGAGCGAGCTGGGTGAGAAGCTGTAGCTCGCGCACCGTGAGGATCAGCGGCCTGCCGTCGACAAGGGCCGCGTGATCGGCCGGCCGGATCTCCAGCCGCCCGGCATAGACCGGGGTCTGGTCCTCTCCGGCCAGGGGGATCGCGGATTCTGTCGCGGCGCCGCCGTTCTCGCCTTCCATGGCGCCGGAGCTTCGCCGCTTGGAGCGCTCAAGTAGTTACGGTCGAGTGAACTTCCGGTAAACGCGATGTGAAGGGCAGCACCGGCGTGGCTGCCGGCAAGCCGAGCTACGGACTCTCGGGGGCCAGCTCGGCTCCCACGGCTTCCGTCCGCTCCGCGGGCTCCTCTGCAGTCATCGAGAGGTCGACCGGAAGCTCGGTGGAGGTTCCGACCGCCTCCGGATCGAACCGGTAGCCGATGCCGAAGTGGGTGTGGATGTAGCGCCAGTTGGCCGAGTTGCGCTGGAGCTTCTGGCGGAGCTTCCTGACGAAGACGTCGACCGAGCGGTCGCCGTGGGCCATCGCGTAGCCCCAGACCTTCTGGTAGATCTCCTCGCGCTCGATCACCTGGCCGTGGGCCTCGGCGAGGAGCTGGAGGAGCTCGAACTCCCGCCGGGTGAGGCCGATGCTCTGGCCGCTGACGAACGCCTGGTACTGGTCCGGACGGATCTCGAGCTCGCCCGAGACCAACGGGCCCACGTCCTCGCGCGCCGCCGCTCGCTTTCGCCGGCGAACGACGGCTTCGATGCGCGCCATGACCTCCTCTGGATGGGAGGGCTTGCCGATCCAATCGTCGGCACCGAGCCGCAGCCCTCGGACGCGCTGGGCGACGGTTGACCGAGAGGTGCAGACCAACACCCCGAGCCCCGGGATCGTCCCGCAGACCTTCTCGAGGAACTCCCAGCCCTGGGGGCCGAGCACGGAGAGGTCCACGAGCAGGGCATTGAGCTTCATCGCGACCAGCTCCTCGATGGGCACGCTGCCGGCGAGGACGCGGTGTTCCCAGCCTGCGCCGTCGAGGCGCTTTCCCAGGACAGTGAGAAAAGCGCTGTCGGTGTCTATGACCGCCAGTCGTATGCCTGCTTGATTGTTCATCGAGGCCCTCTCTTGGACTCGCCCTACCCCCGGGCGACTTGACGAGGCGATTCGGATAATACGGGCGGGGTCGGCGCGGCGGCCGCCTCGCGAATCCGGTTCACCGGTTTTTCACAAGCAAATGGCGCATAAATGCGTCGTTCGCCCGTATCCGGATGTTCACACCGGAGGGGGTCATCGCGGACAGACTCTCGCTCACTTTCGAGATTCCTCTCTCGTCAGCGCGCGCGACCCCTCCCTGCCCCGGGTCGCGCGCTTTTTTTTGCCTAGGGGCCACCAGGCCACTCTCTGTCGGAGCGAAGGGCGAAGCCCGAAGCGACTTATGTCGGGTGGCCGCTTGTGGCCCCGATCTGACGGCGAAGCCGTGTGTAATTGGCGCCATGCACGACCATCCCCACGCCAAGGGCCACCTCCCAACGACCGACGCCGACGCTCGCCGGCTGGGCGGGGCCTTCGCGCTGATCGTCGCCTTCATGGTGGCCGAGGTCGCAGCCGGGATCGTCGGCTCCTCGCTGGCACTGCTCTCCGACGCGGGGCACATGCTCACCGACGCCATCGCGCTGGGCCTGGCGCTCGTCGCTCTGCGGCTGGCCGAGCGGCCTCCGGCCGGCAGCTTCACCTATGGCCTGCAACGGGCGGAGATCCTCTCGGCGCAGGTCAATGGCCTGACCCTCCTGCTGCTCGGCATCTGGATCGTCTACGAGGGCATCCGGCGGCTGATCGAGCCGCCGGCCGTCGAGGGGGCGCTGGTTCTCATCGTCGCGATCGTCGGCATCGCGGTGAACCTCGTCGCCGCCCGCATGATCGCCGCCGCCGAGAGGCGCAGCCTCAACGTCGAGGGCGCCTTCAGGCACGTGGTCACCGACCTCTTCGCGTTCATCGCCACCGCGGTCGCGGGCGCGGTGATCCTGATCTCGGGGTTTGACCGCGCGGACGGGATCGCATCGCTGCTGATCGCCGCTCTGATGCTCTGGTCCGCCTACGGGCTGCTGCGGGATTCCGGCCGTGTCTTCATGGAGGCCGCTCCGCCCGGGCTCGATCCGCAGCAGATCGGGCGAACGCTGGCCGCCGCCGAGGGCGTCGTGGAGGTGCACGACCTGCACGTCTGGGAGGTGACCTCCGGGATGCCGGCGATCTCGGCCCACATCATCGTGGGCAGCGATGCCGACTGCCACCAGGCGCGCTGGAACGCCGCGCGGTTGCTGGCCGACCGCTTCGGGGTCGAGCACTCGACCCTGCAGGTCGAGCACGAGCCCGGTGACGAGCTACTGCAGATCGAGCCCCACTAGCCGAACGTCGCCGACCGCACCCCCGTGGCGATCAGGCCCAGTACCAGGATCCCGATCACGACCCGGTAGACGACGAAGACGTCGTAGTCGTGCGTCCGCACGAAACGAAGCAGCCCGGCGATGGCCAGGTAGCCCGACACAGCCGACGCGAGGATCCCGACGATGATCGGACCGAGGACGTCGTCTGGCAACCCATCGTTGATCGCTCCGTAGGCCTTCACGACCACCGCGCCCCCGGTCACCGGGACCAGCATCAGGAAGGAGATCCGCGCCGCGCCGTCACGGTCGATCCCCATGAATCGCGCCGTCGTGATCGTGATTCCCGACCGCGACGTTCCCGGGGACAGCGCCAGGGACTGGGCGATTCCGAGTATCAGCCCCTGACGAAGGCTGATATCCCCGACGGCCTCATCCTGGGGCCGACGATCGGCGACGCCGAGCAGCAGGCCGAAGACGATCAGCGAGATCGCGATCATCCACGGATCCCCAAGGTTCCTGTCGATCCAATCTTCACCCAGACCGCCCACGATTACCGCCGGGATCGTGGCGACCACCACCACCCAGGCCAGTCGTTCGTCCGTTGTTTCGATCCGTCGCCGCCCAAGGGTTCTGAACCAGCCGCGCAGCATCCGGCCGAGATCGGCCCAGAAGTACGTGACGACCGCCGCCAGGGTCCCGATATGCAGGGCGACGTCGAAGGTCTTGTTGAACTTCTCGTGGTCCTCCAGGAACGTGTAGTCCTGCAGCCAGGGGACAAGGATCAGGTGCCCAGAGGACGAGATCGGCAGGAACTCAGTGAGGCCCTGGACGATCCCCAGAAGGAGGGCCTCCAGTTCGGACATGGGCGCGGCATGCTAGTGGCGGCCTTGCGTGCCACGATCTGATGGCGAAGCTGGCCCGCCGACCGACTACGTCTGTCGACGC